>NZ_PNMA01000002.1 GCF_013823385.1 Hyphomonas sp. | reverse complement strand
TGGGTGTTGGGAAGCATTCTGGGTCCCGGATATTTACCTGCGCAAATTCCGGGGGGACGGTGGAAGTGTAGGAATAAGGGGGTGGCTTATCCAACGTTGCAGCCCTCACCTCCCACGGCCTGCGGCCGCGGGCCCCTCCTCTCCCGGAGGGAGAGGGGTATTCACCGCGCCTTCTCATAGTTCAGCAAGGCTGGATGCAACTCACCCCTCTCCCTCCGGGAGAGGAGGGGCCCATTGCAAAGCAATGGGAGGTGAGGGCCTTTGGAAATGAGAGGAAGAAGAGAATTAGCTCTTCTTCTTCACATCCGGCAGCGTGCCGGTCTTCACGTCCCGGCCTGTGCCGACCTTGCGGCCGTAGCTGGGGGCGCCGGAGGCCGCGCCGCTGACGGCGCCGCGGACGGTGCGGTCCGTGAGCGGAGGGATGGCCATGGCTTTGGGGTTGGGTTCGTTCTCGTCGAACAGAGAGGCGAGCTGCTCGGTCATCGCGCCGCCGAGCTGTTCGGCGTCCACAATCGTCACCGCGCGCTTGTAATAGCGCGTCACGTCATGGCCGATGCCAATGGCGATCAGCTCCACAGGGGAGCGGGTTTCGATTTCCTCGATCACCTGGCGGAGGTGGCGTTCGAGATAATTGCCGACATTCACGTTCAGCGTGGAATCGTCGACCGGGGCGCCGTCTGAGATCACCATCAGGATCTTGCGCTGCTCGGGCCGGCCGAGCAGGCGGTCATGCGCCCAGAGGAGCGCTTCGCCGTCGATATTCTCCTTGAGCAGACCTTCGCGCATCATCAGGCCGAGATTGCGGCGCGCGCGGCGATAGGGCGCGTCGGCCTGCTTGTAGATGATGTGGCGGATGTCGTTGAGGCGGCCGGGGGCCTGGGGCTTGCCGGCTTTCACCCAGTCTTCCCGCGCCATACCGCCCTTCCAGGCCTTGGTGGTGAAGCCGAGAATTTCGGTTTTCACCGCGCAGCGCTCCAGCGTGCGGGCGAGAATGTCCGCGCACAGAGCGGCCACCATGATCGGCCGCCCGCGCATGGAGCCGGAATTATCCAGCAGCAGCGTGACAACCGTATCGCGGAACTTGGTGTCGTCTTCCTGCTTGAAGGAGAGCGGCGAGGTAGGGTCGGTGATGACGCGGGTGAGACGGGCGGTATCGAGCACGCCCTCTTCCAGATCAAAGCTCCAGGTGCGGTTCTGCTGGGCCATCAGGCGGCGCTGCAGCTTGTTGGCAAGCTTGGCGACCGCGCCCTGCAGGCCCTGAAGCTGATGATCCAAGTAGGCGCGCAGGCGCGTCAGCTCCTCGGCGTCGCAGAGGTCTGGCGCATTGGCAACCTCGTCATGCGCGCGGGTGAAGATCTGGTAGTTGAAACGGTTCTTGTCGTCACCGGCCTGGAAATTGGGGCGCAGTGGCTTGGTGCCCTCTTCCTCTTCGTCGGGCGTATCGTCCGCATCGAGATCAGCGTCCTGGTCGACGGAGACGTTGGCCTCCTCCCCTTCCAGGTCTTCGGTATCGCCCGCTTCCATCTGCTCGGCAGAGGCGCCCATTTCCTCTTCGGTGGAGGTGTCATCCTCGCCCGACTGGTTCTGCTGTTCGTCCTGCTCCTCGGAGGGCGCCTCGTCTTCAGCCTCGGCCTCATCGCCCGGCAAATCCGAAGCCGTCAGATCCCGGATGATCGAGCGGATGGTGCGGGCAAAGCCGGCCTGATCGTGGAGCTGGCCGGTGAGCATTTCGAGCGCGTTGGCTGCGTTTTTTTCCACCTTCTCGCGCCACACGTCCGCCACGCGCTTTGCGCTTTCGGGCAGCGGGCGGCCGGTGAGCTTCTCGCGCAGCAGGAATTCCAGCGCCGGGGCGAGCACGGCCTCGGGATCTTCCGACCCCAGACCGAAATTGGTGGACCGGCAGCGGAAATCGAGCACGGCTTCGAGATTTCCGGCCGTGCCGGTCATCGCATTGGCGCCGAGGCTTTCGATGCGCGCGGTTTCAGCCGCTTCATAGACGCGGCGGGGAATATCCCCCTGCGGACGGTTTGCGATATGGGCGGCGGCGTCATGATGGGCGCGGCGCAGGGCGAGCGCGTCGGCCTCGCCCCTTATGCGCGCGGCGAGTTCTGCGGAGACTTCCACCGGGGGCGGACGCAGCACCAGACGCGTGCCCTGATCGCCGGTATCGGGGCCGAAACCGACCTCGATCTGGCGCTCACCGCTCATCGCCTTGGTGGTCGCGGCAAGCGCGGCCTTGAAGAGTTCCTGAGGGGTGTTGTCCTTTGCCATCCGTCGACCGCGCAGGCGGCGCCTTTCCTATGCGACCTTCACCATCAGCGGGCTCTCGGGCAGTTCCACGCCGAAGCAGCGCTGATACATTTCCGCCACCAGCGGACGCTCGAGCTCGTCGCACTTGTTGAGGAAGGTCATGCGGAAGGCATGGCCGAGATCGCCGAAGATGGCGAAATTTTCTGCCCAGGTGATGACTGTTCTGGGGCTCATCACGGTGGAGAGGTCTCCGGCCATGAAGGCGTTGCGCGTCAGGTCTGCCAGGGTGACCATCTTGGCGATGGTGGCTTCGTCCACACCAGTCGCCTTGGCCTTGATGATTTCGACCTCGGCATCATGGGTGAGATAGTTCAGTGTCGTGACGATCGACCAGCGGTCCATCTGGCCCTGGTTGAGCTGCTGGGTGCCGTGATAGAGGCCAGTCGTATCGCCGAGGCCGACCGTGTTGGTCGTCGCGAAGAGGCGGAAATACGGGTTGGGCGCGATCACGCGGTTCTGGTCGAGCAGGGTGAGCTTGCCGCTGGCTTCCAGCACGCGCTGGATAACGAACATCACGTCCGGGCGGCCGGCGTCATATTCATCGAACACGATGGCGACGGGGCGCTGCAGGGCCCAGGGGAGAATGCCTTCGCGGAATTCGGTGACCTGGACGCCGTCCTTGAGGACGATGGCATCCTTGCCGACCATGTCGATCCGGCTGACATGGCTGTCGAGGTTCACACGGATCATCGGCCAGTTGAGGCGGGCGGCGACCTGCTCGATGTGCGTCGACTTGCCCGTGCCGTGATAGCCCTGGACCATGACGCGGCGGTTGTGCTCGAAGCCGGCGAGGATGGCGAGCGTCGTCTGCGGATCGAACCGGTAGGACGGGTCAATCTCCGGCACATATTCGGTGCGCGTCTTGAAGCCGTGGACGATCATGTTGGTGTCGAGGCCGAACACCTTTTTGACGTTCACTTTTTCGGTTGGCTTCAGGCCATCGAGGGCATCGGTGTCGGACATAACGGTCATGGGGTATCAGCTCGCCAGCGGGAGAAATCAGGTCAGACTCTGGGTTCTAGCACGGGATGGCCGCGCGCCTAGTGCGACGCAACGTAAAGTATGCGGGCGACGGGGCCGGGCCCTGCTCTATTGTGTTTGCCAGACCTTCTTTAGCGTCTCTTCGCGGCGGCTGCCCTTCTTGTAGGCTTCGTAGCGTTCGGGCTCCTTCAGGTAATAGTCCTGATGATAGTCCTCTGCCGGATAAAAGGCCGTGGCGAGCAGAACAGCGGTAGCGATGGGCTGTTTCAGGCGCCGCGCATTGGCCTCCAGCGAGGCGGTGGCGGCGGCTTTCTGGGCCTCGTCCAGCACGAAGATGGCGGTGCGATACTGGCTGCCCCGGTCATAGAACTGGCCACCTTCATCGGTGGGGTCGATATTCGACCAGAAGACTTCCAGCAGCTGGTCGTAGCTGACCTCTGCCGGATCATAGATCACTTCGACGGCTTCGGCATGGTCGCCCATATTCCGGTAGGTGGGGTCTGGCGTGGTGCCGCCGGTATAGCCGGAGAGCACGGTGCGCACGCCGGGCACTTCCTCCAGCTCTGCCTCGATGCACCAGAAGCAGCCGCCGGCGAAAATGGCGATCTCTTCATGGGCCGCCGCTTCTGGCCGTTCGATAGGGGCGGCCTTGGCGCTGGCCGGCAGGGCAGCGTTGCTGCAGGCGGCAAGGCCAAGGGCGAGGGCAGCGGTGAGGGCAAGGCGCATCGGGGGGTCTTCCTTCCGGTTTCCGGAAGAAAGGTATGGGCGCGGGCGCGAAGGTCCACCCGTCCGGCTGTCACAATGCGGCGAGGAGGCGGGGCGTTACCACTCCGCCTGCCAGACGACTTCCCCGCCAATCACGGTCATCACCGGCCGGGCCTTGAGGATCTGTTGTTCCGGAATGGTCATGAGATCGGCGTCAAACACCGTGAAATCGGCGATTTTCCCGGCTTCGATGGTGCCAAGATCCTTTTCCTGGAAGGCGGCATAGGC
Organism: Hyphomonas sp.; assembly: GCF_013823385.1. GTDB lineage: Bacteria > Pseudomonadota > Alphaproteobacteria > Caulobacterales > Hyphomonadaceae > Hyphomonas. The sequence continues at coordinate 198,011 of NZ_PNMA01000002.1, read as the reverse complement.
CGGGCCGGTGGTGAAGAGGGCGAGCGCCTGCTGACGCGCGAGCGCCTCTTCAGGATGCCAGCCTTCGCCGGAGAAGCCCGACAGATCCTTGCGGGCCACGGCGGCATAGAATTCGATTGTTGGCGAGCCGACTTCCACCGGGGCATCCGAACCGCCGGCCAGCGGCGTGCCAGCCGCCAGGAGGCTTGCCCAGGCATAGGCGCCGCGCAGCCGGTCGATACCGATACGGGCGGGCGCAAAATGCAGGTCGCCGATGGCATGGCTTGGCTGCATGGAGGCGATGAGGCCGCTGCGCGCCATCCGGTCGATATCGTCAGGGTGCAAGAGCTGGGTATGCTCGATGCGCCAGCGCAGATCGCCCTTCAGGCCGAGGGCTTCATAGGCTTCAATGATCCGCCGGTTGGCGAGGTCGCCAATCGCATGGATCGCCAGCTGCACCCCGGCGGCCTGCGCCTCCTGCATCTGGGCGCGCAGCGCCTCGGGGCTGAGAAGCTCGAGGCCACTGGTCTCCGGCCGGTCGGCATAGGGCGCGATCAGCAGCGCGCCCCGGCTGCCGAGGGCGCCGTCCATATACAGCTTCACCGCGCGGTTGGTGATCGTATCGGTTTCGTATTCGCGGCGCGCGGCAAGCGCCATGCCCGCCTCATCGAAAGCATTGTAGATGCGCAGCGGCAGGCGGCCCTCATCATCCAGGCCCTTCATCCGCGCCGCATCGGCGGGCGACACGCTCATATTGTGAACGCCGGTCCAGCCACGGCTGGCATAGGTTTCCGCGCCCACCTGATAGGCCTCAAGGATCTCCGCTTCTCCCGGCGCGGCCACCAGCGCCATCACCGGCGCCATGGCGTTGTCGATGACGATGCCGGTTGCCTTGCCATCGGGGCCGCGCTCGACATGTCCCCCGGCCGGATCGGGCATCTCGTCATGGATGCCGGCCGCCTGAAGGGCGGGCGTGTTGGCCACCAGGGCATGGCCATCAGCGCGGACGAGGATCACCGGATGATCCGGGCTCACCATGTCGAGATCGGCGGCCGAGGGCATGCGGCCTTCAGGCCAGCCGGTCTCGATCCAGCCACGGCCAAAGAGGATGGTGCCGGCCGGTTTTTCCCACAGCTCGGCTTCAATCCGGGTGACGAGTTCGTCGATGGAGGCGGTGCCTTCCAGATTGAGGGTCAGCTCCCGCTGGCCGATGCCGAGAAGGTGGGCATGGGCATCGGTGAAGCCGGGGAACATGACGGCGCCGGAAAGATCAATGATCTCAACCTCGTCCTCGCTCCAGTCTTGGGAAAGTGGCGGCGCGGTGCCGATAATCCGGCCATCGGGGCCGACGATCACGGCGTCTACCGTGGCGGGGTCAGCCAGGCCGGTATAGATGGTGCCGCCGGTGAAGACGCGGATCTTGCCTTCCGGCGCTGGCGGGGCGGCGGGCGCCGGGTCTGTGCAGGCCGTCAGGGCAGCAATGGCAAGCGCGGCGATGGCGATGAGACGCATGGGTTCCCCTTCCCTCTGTTGCGTCTTCTCATGAACCGGTTCCCGCGCGCTGGCCAGTCATTGCCGGACAAAACAGACGCCTTGCCGCGCCCTTCCGGTGACAAAGCCCGGACATTTCCGGACAGTTTCGGACAAATCCGGACACTTTCAGACAAACGAAAACGCCGGACCTGCGGGGAGGTCCGGCGTGAACTTTTGTCAGCGGCAGAGGCCGGAGAAAGGTCGCTTAGGCGACGGCTTTCTTCGCGATGTCGCGCTTGATCTTGAGGGCCTTGTCCGACAGGCCGTCTTCCTTCGCCTTGGCGAGGAAGGCGTCGAGGCCGCCGAGCTTGTCGACCGTGCGCAGGGCTTTCGCCGCAATGCGCAGTTTGAAGTCCTGGTTCAGGGCTTCAGAGTGCAGCGTAACCTGCACCAGGTTGGGCAGATAGCGACGCTTGGTCTTGATCTGCGAGTGGCTGACGATATGGCCAACCATCGGCTTGGTGCCTGTAAGTTCACATTCGCGGGACATGGGCCTCGCTCCGAAAAAGAGGTGTTCTTTGATCTGAAGGCGCGCGTCTACAGTCTGCGGGGGCGCCCTGTCAACCGCCGCAATCAGGCTTGCGGGCGGAGAAATGCGCTCCCATGTCACGCTCTGTCACTTTATGTCAGTGGGCGAGGCCTCAAGAATGCGGCATCCTGGCGGCCGGTTCGTTCAGGCAGCGTTGGGACAGGGCGACTATATACACCCGCTAAGCAGGCGTTTTGCGCCTGCCCGACCAGAAGGATCGACCCTCCCATGAAGCGCCTCCTCCTTGCCGCAGCCGCCACATTCGCCCTGGCTGGCCTTTCGACCGCCGATACGGCCTCCGTCGCGCCGAAAGGCAACCTCCTGGCCAATGTGAAGGCCGGCGAGCCCATGCGCATGGTGTATGAGCTGGACGCCCGCGCCATGATCCTGATCATTCCCGCCACCGGCCGGGCGAGTTTCGATGTGGAACTCAAGCCCAATACCTACACCATCAAATCCAAGGTGCGCACGACGGGCCTGGCCGATGTGTTCGTCAACTATAACATGGAGCTGGCCTCTTCCGGCTTTGTCCGCGCCAAGGAGCTGAAGACCTCCGGCTATGTCTCGCAGAACCGCGACGGGAAGAAGAACCGCCGCGTGGAACTGTCGATGAAGAAGGATGGCTTCACCATGACCGCCAATCCGCGCTTTGGCGATCTGGGCGACCCGGCCGCCACACAGGAACAGGCGATCCTGGCGAATGACCCGCTGACCGCGCTGATCACCTTCGCGCTGGAGCCGCGCGCCAAGGGCGCCGACCCGTGCGGCGGGCCGATCCGCGTGTTCGATGGCAAGCAACTGACCTATCTCTACCTTGAGAACAAGGGCAGGGCGAATGTGAAGAGCCCGGCCTGGAGCGGCGAGGCGATCGAATGCCATGTGACTATGGACAAGATCGCCGGCTACAAGGCGGGCGAAGTGAACAAGGACACGCTGACCGGCATTGACGGCCCGCTGCGCATGTATCTGGCGCCGCTGGAAAATGGCAGCCATGTGCCGGTGCGCATCGTCGCCGACACCGACAGGATCGGCAAGGTGACCCTGCAGGCCCGCACCCTGCGTTTTGAACCGCTGCAGACCGCCGCGGCCCAGGCCGGCGGCGCGGGCGGGGGGCGTTAGGGCGTTTTCTGAAGTCTGCGCGCGGAGAGGTATACTTCTGGGGCTCTGGGTCCCGGACAATCGCTTCGCGATTTCCGGGATGACAGAACGGAGAGCGATGCTTTGAAGGTTGTCATCCCGGTTTCGCCGTAGGCGAAGACCGGGACCCAGAGAGGTTCAGGGCGCGCGCCTCGGGAAGAATTGCTCCTTCCGGCACCGCATTGAGATCATCCCACAGGTCACACCAAGCCGGATTGGTTTCTTCGATCAGCCTCAGCTTCCAAGCCCTGCGCCAGCGCTTGATCTGTTTCTCTTTGCGAATTGCCGCTTCAATATCGTCATGGGTTTCAAACCAGACGAGCCGCTTGCATCCATATTTGCTCGAGAACCCGGGCAGCAGATCCTCCTTATGCTGCCAGACACGCACAATGAGATCGGATGTGACACCGGTGTAGAGCGTGCCGTTGCGCTTGGACGCGAGGATGTAGACGTAGCTAAATCTCATGACATGGAACATATCATGAACTAGTGTTTTTGTCTTGGGCTTTCTGGGTCCCGGTCTTCGCCTACGGCGAAACCGGGATGACGCGGGACGGGGGGTGAGCGTGTCGGCGTGTGAGCGCGTCTAATCCACGGGCAGTTTGCGCAGGGCGGCGGCGAGGGTGGCCATGTCTTCGGGCAGCGGCTGTTCGAAGCGGAGGGTTTCTCCGGTGATCGGGTGGACGAAGCCGAGCACGGCGGCGTGGAGGGCCTGGCGCGGGAAGGCGCGGGCAGCGGCGAGGGCCGCGTCATAGTCTGCCTCCGGCGCGGCGGGCGATTTCCACGCCATGATGCCGGACTGGCGGCCATAGACCGGATCCCCGATCAGCGGGGCGCCCATATGCGTCATGTGGACCCGGATCTGATGCGTGCGGCCGGTTTCGAGGCGGCATTCGATCATCGCCGCGGCCGGCAGGCGCGTGGCGCGGTCTTTATAGCCATAGGTTTCGATGGCCCGGTAATGGGTGACCGCATGGCGGGCGACCGGGCTGTCGGGATTTCTGTGAACCGACATTTTCTTGCGGTCGTTCTCCGAGCGCGCAATCGGCGCATCGATGGTGCCTGACAGGGGCCGCGGGGCGCCGCGCGTGATGGCGCGGTAGAGCCGGTCAATATCATGCCGCTCGAACAGGGCGGCGAGCCCGGTATGGGCGGCCTCTGTCTTGGCCGCGACCATGACCCCGCTGGTGAGCTTGTCGAGCCGGTGGACGATGCCGGGACGCTCTACCCCGCCAATGCCGGAAAGCTGGCCCTGGCAATGATGCAGCAGGGCATTGACCAGCGTGCCGGTTTCGCTGCCGGGCGCCGGGTGGACGGCGAGCCCGGCGGGCTTGTTGAGGATCAGGAGGTGGGCGTCCTCGAACAGGATCTCCAGCGGGATATTCTCTGGCTGGGGCGTGGCAGGCACCGGCGCGGGCAGCGCCACGGTGTAGACGGCCCCCGCCTTGACCGGCGCGCGGGGGCTTTTCTCCACCACGCCCTCCACGGTAACCGCGCCTTCCTCGATCAGGGCTTTGGCCCGCGAACGGGAAATACCCTCGGCGCGGGCGCCGAGGAACGCATCGAGGCGCTGGCCGGCATCGGCTGCCTCAGAAGTAATCACAATCATGCTCATCGCCGCCTTATAGACGAAGCTTTCAGCGCGCGTCATGCTGGTGTCGCAAATTCGCGCCATGAGAGCGCCACGCAACTGGGGAGTTTCAGACAAGATGACACAGGTTACACGGCGCGGCCTGCTGGGCGGCGCAGCATTGGGCACGGTGGCCCTGGCCGCCTGCGGCAAGACAGGTCCGCAAACCTATAAGGGCGAAGTGGCCTTTCAGCACGGGGTGGCTTCCGGCGATCCCCTGCCTGACCGGATCATCCTGTGGACGCGCGTGACGCCCCTTTCGGGCGCCGGCGCCATTCCCGTGCGCTGGGAAGTTCTGCGCGCCGGCCAGGAAAGCCCGGTTGCCGCCGGCGTGACCGAGGCCAGCGAAGCGCGCGACTATTGCGTGAAGGTGGACGCGGCCGGCCTTCAGCCGGGGTCTGACTATACCTACCGCTTCACCGCGCTGACCGATCATGGCGATGTCGTCTCTCCCACCGGGCGTCTGCGCACGCCCGCGGCCAGCGGCACGAGCGCGGTGAACCTTGCTGTCGTCTCCTGCTCCAACTGGCAGTTTGGCCTGTTCAACGCCTACAAGGCACTCGCGGCCGAGCCGAACCTCGACGTGATCGTGCATCTGGGCGACTATATCTACGAATACGGCATCGACGGCTATGGCGGCGACGTGGCCGCCAAGCTGGGCCGGATGCATGAACCGTCCACGGAGATTGTGACCCTGGCCGACTATCGCCAGCGCCATGCTCAGTACAAGACCGATCCCAGCCTCCAGGCTGCCCATGCGGCCGCGCCCTGGATCTGCACCTGGGACGACCATGAAAGCGCCAATGACGCCTATCGCACCGGCGCGCAGAACCATAACCCCGAGGATGGCGAAGGCGAATGGAGCGACCGGAAGATGGCCGCCATCCAGGCCTATTTCGAATGGATGCCGATCCGCGACATCAAGCCCGGCGAGATCACCTCGGCAGCCTGGCGCAGCTTCCGCTTTGGCGATGTGGCCACGCTGCACGCGCTGGAATCGCGCCTGACCGGGCGGTCTGAAAGCCTGAGCTGGGCAAGCGCGCTGGGCAATGCCGCCTCCCCGCTGGAAGTGGGCGGCAAGGCGCGGGCGTTGCTTGAAAAGGCCGCCGATCCGGCCCGCACGATGCTGGGCGCAGAGCAGGAAAGCTGGCTGGATACGGAGCTTTCCAAATCCACAGCCTCCGGCGCAGCCTGGCAGGTTCTGGCCAATCAGGTGATCATGGCGCGCGTGGCGCTGCCCAATTTCACCCAGACGCTGACGCCGGCACAGATCGCTTCGCAGGATGTGCCCGAAGTGCAGGGTTTCCTTGCCTTCACCGCGCTGGGCCTGCCCTGGAACCTCGACGCGTGGGACGGTTACCCCGCTGCGCGCGAGCGGCTTTATCAGGGCGCAGCGGCGGCCAATGCCCGCCTTGTGACGCTGGCAGGTGATACGCACACGGCCTATGCCAACGAGCTTTATGACGCCTCCGGCGCCCGGCGCGGGGTGGAGTTTGGCTGTACGTCGATCTCCTCACCCGGCATGGGCGCCTATGTGAAGAACGTGCCTGACCTTGGCCAGCAGATTGCCGACGCCAACCAGGAAGTGGTGTGGCATGACCCGTTCGGCCATGGCTACACGCTGGTGACGCTGACACCATCTACGGCGCGGGCGGTGTTCCGCAAGGTGTCGGACATCTATACCGAAACCTTCAGCACAGAGACGGTTGCAAGCTTTGAGGCGGCGGCCGAAGCGGGCGGCGTTTCGGCGCTGCGGCCGGTCTAGTCCAGCACGCCCGACAGCGTGGCGCGGCCGCCATCCATGATCAGGCTTTGCCCGGTCATGAAGGCCGCGTCCCGCGAGGCGAGGAAATAGGCCGCCCCGGCGATCTCGTCGGCGAGCACCGCGCGGCCAAGCGGCACGCGGCCGAGCGACCAGGGTGTGGCCCGCTCCTCGCTGGGGCGCAGGGAGACAATCGCATTGACGCGGATGGCATGCTCGGCAAGCTCCAGCGCGCCGGCACGCATGACGCCCTGCACGGCGGCCTGGGCGACCGTATCGGTAAACCGGCCCGGCATGGAGGCCTGGGCGGCATAGCGCAGAATGAAGGTAACCGAGCCCTTCTGGCGTTTGCGCTCAACCCCGGTTTCGGGCAGGTCTTCCTGTTCCAGGAGGCGCTCTGCCACCACTCGCAGGGCCAGCGCCGCGCCGCGGGCTGACCTGCCGAGGGCCTTTTCGAACTTCTCCTGAGCCAGATCGAGCAGCGTGTCGGGGTCTTCATAGGGCGGCACGATGACGGCATGGTCTATCCGGCCGAACGCCTCGATTGCGGCGGTGACGGCATTGCGCAGGCCGAGCTTGGTCGACAGGTCGCCATGATAGAACTGGATCGCCTCATCCAGCGTGTCGCGGGCAGTCTCGATCCGCTCCAGCGACGGGTCTGCCACCAGAACCCGGTGGCCTTCATCTTCGAAGCGGCGGGCAATCGCCTCTCCGGTTTCACGGCCAAGGCCAAGAACAAGCGTTACAGGCTGGGCCATGGATCAGGCGGCCACGGAGGCAGCGAGGCTGGCTTGGATGGAGGGCATGTGTCCCGTTCCTTCTGAGGCCCTGCGGCCCCCCAGGAACGGGACTGCCGGAATAGGGCTAGCTGACTTTAAGGTGTCGCAGCTGCTCCTTAATCCTGAGTTTCTGTCGCTTCAAATCCTTGAGGACCAGGCCATCGGCAGAGGGGCGTTTCTGTTCGTTGGAAATCTGTTCGTCCAGATTGCGGTGCTTTGCAGCAAGTTCACTGATGCGACCGTTGAGCGACATAGGCAGTCTCCTTTACGTCTCCGGTCCGGTGTGACCGGTGATGCAAGAATGCCACACTCGTGTAGGTGAGTCATGGGTAGAACCACGTATCTTGCCGCATTTTCACCTTAATGCCCGTCCTTCAGCCTTCCGGCGCGCTTTTTCAGCAAACATGGCCTGATCTGCCCGCGCAATGAGCGCCGCCGGGCTCTGGCCCGCGCTCCACTCCACCACGCCGCAGGACGCCCCGATCTGGACGGGCGCGAGGGTCGTGCCCTCCTCCCCGCGCACTTCCAGGGCATCGATCGCGGCGGTGAGCTGGGCCGCCTTACGGCGGCTGTCTTCCAGCCCGGCATGGGCCAGCACGATGCCGAACTCATCCCCGCCGAGGCGGCCGACAATGTCTGTCTCCCGGGTGCGGGCGAGCAGGATGTCAGACACCTTCAGGAGCACGCTGTCGCCGGCGGCATGGCCGTAGACATCGTTAACCGTCTTGAAGTTGTCCAGATCGATGAAAATCAGGGTCAGCGGCGTCTGGAAGCGGCCGGAGAGGGCGATTTCGCGGCGCACTTCGCGTTCGAAGGCGCGGCGGTTGAAGACCGGGCAGAGCGCGTCATTATCCGCCAGCAGGGCCGCGTCGGCGAGGCTTGCCCGCAGCGTATCGGCCTCTTCGCGCAGGGCGATGACCTCCTCGGCAAGCGCCTCGATGGCGGCGCGGGCGCGCAGGTCCAGCCGCGCCAGGTCAACCCCGAGCGCATCGATCAGGGCGCGCTTTTCGGCATCGGTCAGCGGGGGCAGCTCTGTCGGCATTCGTTAACACTAACCCTGTTCGCGGCGCTTGTAGAGGATATCTGTATTCCGCGCCGCCGGTTTCCCCTCACAGGAGCGGTTGACCGGCGGGCGGGCGCTCTTATGGTGCGCGCTTTCCAGCGGCGAGGCAGGCATGGACAAGGCGCGCTCTCCGGTCGTGGGCATCATCATGGGCAGCCAGTCGGACTGGCCAGTGATGCGCGAGGCCGCGAAGATACTCGAAGATATGGGCGTCGCCTTCGAGGCGAGGATCGTCTCGGCGCACCGCACCCCCCAGCGGCTGGTCGAGTATGCCACCACGGCGAAAGCGCGCGGCCTGAAAGTGATCATCGCGGGCGCAGGCGGCGCGGCGCATCTGCCCGGCATGGCGGCCTCGATGACCCCCCTGCCCGTCCTGGGCGTGCCGGTTCAGTCCAAAGCCCTCAAGGGCCTCGATAGCCTGCTTTCCATCGTGCAGATGCCGAAGGGCGTCCCGGTCGGCACGCTGGCCATCGGCGAAGCGGGCGCGGCGAATGCCGGCATTCTGGCCGCCTCCATCATTGCGCTGGAAGACACCGCCGTGGCCGCAAAGCTGGACGCGTTCCGCGCCGCGCAAACGGAAAGCGTGAAAGAGGTTCCCGAGGAATGAGCCCGCTTCGCCCCGGCGCGACGATCGGGATACTCGGCGGGGGGCAGCTTGGCCGGATGATGGCATCTGCCGCCGCCCAGCTCGGCTTCGACATTCTGATCTATTCGCCCGAAGATGACCCGCCCGCAGGCCGGGTGGCCGCCGGTGCCTTCCAGGCAGACTGGGATGACGCCAATGCGCTCACCGAATTTGCCAACGCCTGCGATGTAATCACGCTGGAATTCGAGAATGTGCCGGTGGCGAGCGTCGAGATTATCGAGGCTGCGGGCAAGCGCGTGCTGCCGGGGGGCAAATCCCTTTCGGTGTCGCAGGACCGGCTGGCCGAGAAGACCTTCCTCAATGATCACGGGATTCCAACCGCGCCCTTCCGGCAGATCAATGCGGCGGGGGACATTCCTGCTGCGCTGGCGGAGCTGGGCGGGAAAGGCGTGCTGAAGACGCGCCGCGAGGGCTATGACGGCAAGGGGCAGGCCTGGGTTTACGATGCGTTGGACGCTGACGAGGCGTGGGCCAAAATCGGCGGGGCGCCGGCGATCCTGGAAGGCGCGATTGCGTTTGAATGCGAAATCTCCGTGCTGGTGGCGCGCAGCCTGACCGGCGAGACGACAAGCTGGGCGCCGCCGCGCAACGAACATGAGAACGGCATCCTTTCCCGCTCCGTTGTGCCGTCAGGCTTGAGCAAGGCGGTCGAGGACGAGGCTCGCGCCAAGGCGATGCATCTGGCCGAAGCGCTCGGCCATGTGGGCGTTCTGGCGCTGGAGTTTTTTGTGCTGCCGGATGGCACGCTGCTGGCCAATGAATTTGCCCCGCGCGTGCATAATTCCGGCCATTGGACGCCCGAAGCCTGTCAGACCGGCCAGTTCGAGCAGCATATCCGCTGCGTGGCGGGCTGGCCGCTGGGCGATACGCGGCAGCTGTTTGATGCCGAGATGGTGAACCTGATCGGGGACGCCGGGCTGGTTGACCCGCAGACGCTCGGGAAGAATGATATCCTGACCCTCTATGGCAAGCGCGAAGCCCGGCCCGGACGCAAGATGGGCCATATCACCCGCCGCCTTGCCCCGCGAAAGGACTAGACTGATGCGCCTTCCCGTTTCCACCTGGCCCGACATTGAAGCCTGGCTGAAGAAATCCAGGACCATCGTGATCCCCATCGGCTCGTTCGAGCAGCATGGGCCCAACGGCTTCATCGGGACGGATGCTCTGTGCCCGGAAATCATCGCCAACCATGCCGAAAGCCTGGCGCCGGATGATATTCTCATCGGGCCGACCTTTGCGGTGGGCTGCGCGCAGCATCATCTTGGCTTTACCGGTACGATTACCCTGCGCCCCTCGACCATGATTGCGGCGATGGTGGACTGGACCGACAGCCTGATGCGGCATGGCTTTGAGCGGATCTACTGGCTGAACGGCCATGGCGGCAATATCGCCACCATCGAGGCGGCCTTCGCCGAAATCCATGCCCGCCGCAGCTTTGATCCGCGCGGGGAGACGAACCGCCCCGGCCTGACCCTGAAGCGCCGCGACTGGTGGGACTTCAAGGAAGTGATGGGCATCTGCAATGAGCTTTACCCCACCGGCCATGGCAGCCATGCCACGCCGTCTGAGGTCTCCGTCACCTATTGGGGTTACCCCGAGCGGGAACGCAGCAAGACGCCGATGAGCCCGAAGATTGCCCCGTCCGGCACGATTGGCGACGCCGTGCAGTATCGCCGCGACTTCCCCGATGGCCGGATCGGCTCTGACCCGACCCAGTCGAGCGTGGAAGATGGCGGGAAGATCGTGGCCGTGGCGGCAAAGTGCGTGATCGAAGAGGTCGCGCGGTTTTCGGCCTGACCCTTCTGACATGAAACGCCGGTAATCTCTGAGGGTTCGGCTTTGACCTTGGAGCGACGCCCGCTATCACGTGGGCACGCTGAAGCGCGGGACATTCATGCTGGACGTCAGATCGCTCGAAAAAGCCTATGGCAACAAGCAGGCCGTGCGCGGCATATCCTTTGCCGTGGAGAAAGGCACCGTGCTGGGCTTTCTCGGGCCCAACGGGGCGGGCAAATCGACCACGATGCGGATGATTGCCGGCGTGCTGGAGCCGGATGTGGGCGACGTGCTGATCGACGGGAAATCGATCATCTCCGAGCGCCGCGCCGCGCAGGCCGCGCTGGGATACCTGCCCGAAGGCGCGCCTCTTTATAATGATATGACGCCGCCGGAGTTCCTGGCCTTTCTGGCCAGCGCGCGGCAGATTCCCAAAGGCCAGCGCAAGGACGCCATCGAGCGCACGATTGCCGATGCGCGGATTTCCGGCGTGCTGGGCCAGCGCATCGGGGCGCTCTCCAAAGGCTATCGCCGGCGCGTGGGCCTCGCCGGGGCGATCCTGCATGACCCGCCCGTGCTGGTGCTGGACGAGCCGACCGATGGGCTTGATCCCAACCAGAAACGCGCGGTGCGCGCGCTGATCGCCCGGATGGCGCCGACCAAGGCCATCATCATCTCCACCCATACGCTGACCGAGGTGCCCGCGATGTGTCACCGCGCCGTGCTGGTCGACCGGGGGCGGATCGTGGCCGATGACACGCCCGCAGGCCTCGCCAAGCGCACCGATGATGGCACGCTGGAAAGCGCCTTTGCCCGCCTCACCGATCAGGTGGAGGAGGAAACGCTGTGATCAGCGCCGTGCGCCAGCAGATGAGCGGGTTTACCGCGACCTATCGCCGTGAGCTGAACGCCTATTTTGCAACGCCCATGGCCTATGTGTTTCTCGCCGTGTTCCTGCTGGCGCTTGGCCTCTTTACCTGGGAAGCGGCGCGGTTTTTCGATTCCGGCGTGGCAGACCTTCAGCCCTTCTTTGCCTGGCATCCCTGGCTCTACATGATCTTCCTGCCCGCGCTCGCCATGCGCCTCTGGGCGGATGAGCGCGCGGCGGGGACGGATGAGCTTCTTCTCTCCCTGCCGCTGGGATTGCCGGGGCTGGTGCTGGGGAAACTCTGCGCGGCCTGGACGGTGGCGGGCACGGGCCTCCTGCTGACCCTGCCGATGTGGCTGTCGGTGAACTATCTCGGCAATCCGGATAACGCCGCCATTGCGCTGACCTATTTCGTCAGCTTCCTGATGGCCGGGGCGTATCTCTCCATCGGGGCGGCGGTCTCGGCGCTGACGGGCAGCCAGGTGACGGCGTTTGTGATCTCGGTGGTGATCGCGTTTGTCTTCACGGCCGCGGGATGGCCGCTGGTGCTCTCCACGGTTCAGACGCTGTTTGGCACCGGCTTTGCCGATCTGATCGCGCGGTTTTCCTTCATCACCCAGTTTGAGAGCGCCCAGCGCGGCGTGCTGGAGCTGCGCGTGGTGGCGTATTTCCTCGGCTTTACGGCGACGTTTGCTTTCCTCAACTGCCTCTGGGCGTCGCGCCGGAGGCTTGGCTAGCCATGCAGGCACGGCGCTATCTTGTGGTGATGACGCTGCTGGCGGGGATCATCCTGCTGGCGGGAAATATTGCCGCGCAGAAGCTGCTGGCGGGGGCGCGGCTCGATTTCACCGAAGGCAAGCTCTACACGCTGTCGGATGCCACACGGGTGACACTGCGCGATCTCGCTGAGCCGGTGGAGCTGACCTATGTCTATTCCCGGCGCGTGGGGCAGGATTATCCGGCAATCCAGGCGCATGCGGCGCGGGTGCGCGAGCTGCTGGCGACGTATGCGGCCGCCTCTGGCGGCAATGTCCGCGTGCGGGAGATTGACCCTAAGCCTTTCTCCGAAGCCGAAGACGAAGCCCTTGCCGCCGGCATCAGCGCCATTCCGGCATCAGGGAGCGACCCGCTCTATTTCGGTATCATCGGGCGCAACACGATTGATGACCTGCGCATCATCCCGTTCCTCGCGCCCGAGCGCGAGACGACGCTGGAATATGACCTTACCCGGATGATCGCGCGGCTGGACAATCCCGAGCCGCCGACAGTTGGCATCCTCAGCTCCCTGCCCGGCATGCGGGCGCTGGGCGGGGAAAGCGGGTATGTGGTGCTGCAGGATATCGGGCGCAGCTTCACGGTGGAGCAAATCCCCGAGGATTTCCATTCCCTGCCCGAGATGGACGTGCTGCTGGTGGCCCATCCCAGCCCCCTGACCGTGCGGCAGGAATGGCTGATCGACCAGTTCATCCTGCGCCAGGGGCGGGCGATCTTCGTGGTGGACCCCGCCGCCAAGACGGCGCTTTCCGGGGCCATGTTTTCAGCAACGGATTCGCTCGCCCGTTCCGGCCTCGGGCGGCTGGGCGCGGCCTGGGGCGTGGAACTGGCCCCGCAGGCAGTGGCAGACGCGGCCAATGCGCTGACCGTGCCGGTGGAATCCTTCGGCGGGCGGATCGAGGAGATGGCCCATCCGCTGTTCGTGGGCGTGCCGGCCGAAACGATGAGCCGGGATGATCCGATTACGGCAGATCTTATGCGCGTGGTCAATTTCGGCGCCCCCGGCGCGCTGATTGCCAGAGACCTGCCGGCGGGCGAAACCTTTGCGCCGCTGATCACCACGGGCCCGAGCCCGTCCTATATCGACCCGGCCCGCGCGGCGCGCGACATGGGGCCGAACGAAGTGCTGCAGAGCTATATGACCGAGCCCGCGCCGCTGGTGATTGCCGCGCGCCTTTCCGGACGCCTCCCCACCGCCTTTCCGGACGGGCCCCCGCCTATGGACCAGCCTGCCGACCGGGCTGATGCGGAAGCGGCCCGCGCCGAAGCGGCAAACCTGCCCCCCCACATCCCCACCAGCGCGATCCCCGCCGAGATGGTGCTGATTGCCGACGCGGATTTCCTGGCGGATGATTTCTATGTCGTGCCCGGCAGCGGCATGGTGGTGGCGGACAATGGCGCGTTGCTGCTCAATGCCCTCGACGCGCTGGCCGGGCGGGGCGAGCTTTCCCGGCTGCGTTCGCGCGCGGCAAGCCTACGGCCGATGGTTCGTATAGATACGATGCGCGACGCTGCCGAATCCCAGTATTTCCGCCAGCAGTCTGCCCTGGAATCGCGCCTCTCCACGGCGCAGGCGCGCCTGGCGGAGCTTCAGTCTGCCGCCTCCGGGGACGGTTTCTTTGCGGGCGATCCCGAAGCGGAGCTGACCGAGGACGAGCGCCGCGAGCTGGCCACGCTGCGCGAGGATATTCTGTCCATCCGCGCCAGCCTGCGCGACATCGAGCGTGACTATCGCCGCGATATCGATCAGCTCGAATCAACGCTCAAGGCCATCAATATCTGGGGCGGGCCGCTGCTGGTGACGCTGGCGGGCTTCCTCGTCTGGCGCCGGCAGACGAAGCGGCGAAGGGGCAAGGCATGACCGCCCAGCGCAGCCAGCAGCGCACCTTCCGGGTCCGGATCATGGCGGCTGTGGCCGGCGGCCTGGTTCTGATCGCCCTTGCCAGCCAGCTTCTCGGCAGCGCCCCTGCCCCCCGCAGCGACCTGCAGGGAGAGCCCGTTCTGCCCGGCTTTGCCGCCGTGCGCGCAGAGGCCGCCGAAATCCGCGTCACGCTGGCCGATGAAAGCTATACCCTCTTTGCCACACCGGGTGGCTGGCGTCTGTCGGGGACGGATGGCTACCCCATCCGCGCCGACCGGCTGAGCGAGCTGGCGGGCGGGCTGGAAACGCTGGTCTGGGACGCGCCGCGCACGCGCGATCCGGGCAAGATGAACGCCATCGGCCTCGGCGATCCGCGCGAAGGCGGCAATGGCGCGCTGGTGGAAGTGATCGGCCCGGACGGCGAGGTGGCGGCGGCCCTGCTGACCGGGCGAAAGGACGAGCACATCTATGTGCGCCGCCCCGGCGAGATGCAGGCCTACCGCGTGACCGGCAGCCTGCCCCCGCTCTATTCGGCGCAGGCCTGGCTGGACCTCGACATTATCGACCTCAATGCCGATGCTGTCTCAGCCGTGCGCCTGACCGATGCGACCGGCGCGGCGCTCTATCTTCAGCGTACGATCGGATCGAGCGACCGCGCCTTCACGCCCGCCCCGCCCTATCAGGATTATCAGCTGGTCAACCGGCTGGTGACGACCGGCCCGGCCCTGGCGCTCACGCGGCTGCAGCCGGTGGGTGTGCGGCCGGCAAACGCCCTGAGGACGCGGCCCGTGGGCACCCATATCACCCAGACCCATGACGGGCTGGAGGTGGAGGTGCGCCCTTATCGGGAGGCGGATGGTTTCTTCGTTACCCTGCGCGCCATAGAAGCGGGCGAGGGCGCCCATCGCGGTGCCGCCATCAATGAACGCGCGCGGGGCTGGGCGTTCCAGATCTCGCAGGTCGACTGGATGGATTTTGCGCCGGCGGTAGCCTCCATCGCGCGCGCTCCTGACGGCGCAGAGCCAGATCAAGCGGCGCCCGAAGAAGAATGATCAGCGCACGTCCATGACGGCGAGGACAGGGCCAAAGCCGGCTTCCTGAACGATCAGCATGCAGCCGGACTCGCAGGCCGGAAGCTCGATATCCGCGCGCCCGCCGAGCCAGGGGCCGATCTGGCGCGCAGAGGTGACCGGATTGGGCATCTTGGTCTCGTTGTCCGCATCCTTGAGATAGGTCACCCACCAGAGATCGGTGAGGCTGCCGGTTTCGCCCTTCAGGGAAACCTTGCCATTCTTGCGGACGAGCCGGACGCCGGAATCCGGGTGAGCCTGCGCCTCGGCCAGCGCCGACTCGATCTTGCTGGCCTTGTTGCCCGGCGCCTGTTTCACGCCGTTGAACACCGCCTGAGGCGTATAGGGGCCGCGCAGGGAGAAGCGCTCGACATAGCCGCGCTGGCGGTCTTTCGACTCCGGCAGGGCCATCTTTTCCTTGCTGCCGAGATAATCCCAGTAATCGACCGGCCAGGTGAGGACGCAGACATCGTCGCGCTGCGCTTCCAGCTCGTCCATCGCCTTGTAGGCCGCCGGGCAGGACCGGCAATTCTTGGAGGCAAAAAGCTCAACAAGAACCGGGCCTTCGGCATGCGCCGAGGGGGCCGCCATCGCAGCCACAAGGAAGGAAAAGAGGACAGCCAGTCGCTTCATCACAACTCGCTTATATGCGCTGGGGCAAAGCGCCGACAGTCACAGCCGCGTGAGAGGCTGCAAAAACCCCGCCGCAGACGATCTGTGGCGGGGTTTTCAATGGCTTACGAAGGGCGGGCAAGGTTGCGCAGCACATAATGCAGCACGCCGCCATGCTTGACGTAATCGACCTCGATCTCGGTATCGATCCGGCATTTGATCTGGATCGTCTTCACCGTGCCGTCCGCATAAGTGATCTTGCACGGAACGGTCGAGAGCGGGCGGATGTCGTTGCCGAGGCCTTCGATATCGAAGGTTTCGGTGCCTTTCAGGCCGAGCGACTTGCGGTTGTCGCCGCCGGTAAACTCGAACGGGATGACCCCCATGCCGACGAGGTTGGAGCGGTGGATCCGCTCGAAGCTCTCGGCGATCACGGCCTTGACGCCGAGCAGGTTCGTGCCCTTGGCCGCCCAGTCGCGGCTGGAGCCGGCGCCGTATTCGATGCCGCCGATGACCACAAGGGGAACGCCCTGGTCGATCCAGGCCATGGCCGCGTCATAGATCGAGGTCTGCTGGCCATCGGGGCCCAGGGTGTATCCGCCCTCAACGCCGTCAAGCATCTCGTTCTTGATGCGGATGTTGGCGAAGGTGCCGCGCATCATGATTTCGTGGTTCCCGCGGCGCGAGCCGTAGGAGTTGAAATCCTTCACCGGCACCTGGCGCTCGGTCAGGTATTTGCCGGCCGGGCTGTTGGCCTTGAAGGAACCGGCCGGGGAGATGTGGTCGGTGGTGATCATGTCGCCCAGAAGCGCGAGGACCCGCGCGCCCTTGATCGGGTTGATGTCGCCCTTCTCGGCCGACATGCCGCGGAAGTAGGGCGGGTTCTGGATGTAGGTCGAAGCGGCCGGCCAGTCATAGGTTTCAGCGTCCGTCGTCTGAACGCCCTGCCATTTCTCGTCGCCTTTGAACACGTCGGCATATTTGGAGATGAACATCTGCCGGGTCACCGTGGCGTGGACCATGTCGGCGATTTCCTTCGTCGTCGGCCAGATGTCCTTCAGATAGACCGGCTGGCCGTCTTTCGAGGTGCCGATCGGCTCCTTGGTGATGTCGATGTTCATGTCACCGGCGATGGCATAGGCAACGACCAGCGGCGGGGAGGCGAGATAGTTGGCGCGCACGTCCGGGCTGATGCGGCCTTCAAAGTTGCGGTTGCCCGAGAGCACCGAGACGGCGACGAGATCATTCTCGTTGATCGATTTGGAGATTTCCGGCGCGAGCGGGCCGGAGTTGCCGATACAGGTGGTGCAGCCATAGCCGACAAGGTTGAAACCGAGCGCGTCGAGATCTTCCTGCAGGCCAGCGGCGTTGAGGTACTCCGACACAACCTGCGATCCGGGCGCCAGCGAGGTTTTCACCCAGGGCTTGCGGGTGAGACCCAGCGCGCGGGCCTTGCGGGCGACGAGGCCGGCCCCGATCAGCACATAGGGGTTCGATGTGTTGGTGCAGGAGGTGATCGAGGCAATGACGACCGAGCCGTCGCGCAGCTTGTAGTCCTGGCCTTCGACCGCGCCTTCATTGGCGCCGGGCGCGTCGCCGGGGATGGTTTTCGGAGCGGGCGCGCCGCCCTCTTCCGTCATGTCCGACTTCTGCTGCTGCGGGGCAACCGGGGGCTTGCGGATGCCGTCGATATACTCGCCAAAGATCTTGGCGGCCGCGTCTAGCGCAACGTGGTCCTGCGGGCGTTTCGGGCCGGAGATGGCCGGCACGACATCGCCAAGATCAAGATGCAGGGTCGAGGTGTAGACGGGCGCATAGTCGGCGCCGCGCCAGAAGCCGTTCTGTTTCGCATAGGCCTCGACGAGGGCGATGCGGTCTTCCTCGCGGCCGGTCTGGCGGAGGTAGCGGATCGTCTCGTCATCAATCGGGAAGAAGCCGCAGGTGGCGCCATATTCCGGGGCCATGTTGGCAATGGTGGCGCGGTCAGCCAGCGGCATATTGTCGAGGCCGGCGCCGTAGAATTCGACGAACTTGTTCACCACGCCGTGCTTGCGGAGCATCTGCACCACTTTCAGCACGAGGTCTGTCGCGGTAACGCCCTCTTTCAGTGCGCCGGTGATCTTGAAGCCGACGACTTCCGGGATGAGCATCGAGACCGGCTGGCCGAGCATGGCCGCTTCTGCTTCGATACCGCCCACGCCCCAGCCGAGCACGGCGAGGCCGTTGACCATCGTGGTGTGGCTGTCGGTGCCGACCAGCGTGTCGGGATAGGCGAGGATGGAGCCGTCGGTGTCGGTGTCGGTCCACACCGTCTGGGCGAGGTATTCGAGGTTCACCTGGTGGCAGATGCCGGTGCCGGGGGGCACAACGCGGAAATTGTTGAACGCCTTCTGACCCCATTTGAGGAAGGTGTAGCGCTCCATGTTGCGCTCGTATTCGAGGTCAACGTTGGCCTGGAAGGCGCGCGGGGTGCCGAACTCGTCGATCATCACCGAGTGGTCGATCACGAGGTCGACCGGAACCAGCGGGTTGATCTTCTTGGCATCGCCCTTGAGCGCCTTGATGCCGTCGCGCATCGCGGCGAGGTCAACCACGGCCGGAACGCCGGTGAAATCCTGCATCAGCACGCGGGCCGGGCGGTAGGCGATCTCGCGCGGGTTCTGGCCGCCCTTGTCAGCCCATTCGCCGAAGGCGCGGATATCGTCTTCAACAACCGTGAGGCCGTCTTCAAACCGCAGCATGTTCTCCAGCAGAACCTTCAGCGAGGCGGGCAGGCGCGAAACATCGCCAAGGCCTGCATTCTTCGCCGCCGCTTCCAGCGAGTAGTAAGTGTACGTCTTGCCAGCTGCTGTGAGCGTGCTTTTCGATTTAAAGCTGTCCTTTGACGGCATGTCCGGCCCTTGCCTCCTGGTGAAGGGCCTCACGGCTGGAGGCCCGCTTTCGTCGCTGCGGCCCTCATATAGGCCCTGCCCTTCCGGCGCAATTGGGACAAAGGGTCAATGCGTTAATAGCGGCGCAAGGCCCCGTTTGCAGGCGGAGACGAACAGGCTAAGCCTGCGCCGGTGACGACATCGACCGCGCCCCTGATCCAAGCCAGCGGCCTTGCTATCCTGCGGGGGGAGCGGGTGCTGTTTCGCGGCGTAAGCCTCTCCCTATCCCCCGGAGACGCCATCGTGCTGCGCGGCGCCAATGGGGCGGGCAAGACGACGCTGCTGCGGATGCTGGCGGGGCTGACCCGGCCTGAGGCGGGGGAGATGGTGCGGGCAGCGCCCCATCACTGGATCGGCCATAAGGAAGGCATCAAGCCGCAGGAAACCCCGCGCGGCCATCTTGCCCTCTGGGCGCAGGCCTGGGGATCGAAAGCGGACATCCCTGATATCCTTGAGAAAATGGCGCTGACGCGGGCCGCTGATGTGCCCGGCCGGTATCTCTCCGCAGGCCAGCGCCGCCGCACGGCATTCGGGCGACTGCTGCTGGAGGACCGGCCGGTCTGGCTGCTGGACGAGCCTTACACGGCGCTGGACGCGGCCGGCAGAACGATGCTGGACGCGGTCATTTCCGGACATTTACGGACAAATGGGGCCATTATTGCGTCAATGCATGACGCCGCCGGCTTTCCCGTGACCAATGAGGTGACTTTGTGAGCGCGGCGCCGATCCTGGCCGCTTTCCGGCAGGCGTTCGCCGAGGCCTGGGCGGGGGGCGCGGGCGCGCTGCTGCCGCTCGGCTTCCTCGGCGGGGCGGCCGTGCTGGTGCCGCTGGGCATTGGAAGTGATACGCAGACCCTGAAGGCGGTGGGTCCCGGTATCATCTGGGTGGCCCTGGCCCTGTCGAGCCTGGTGACGCTGGAGCGGATCTTCCAGGCCGACGCCGAGGATGGCACGCTGGACCTCTGGCTGCAGACAGGCGCGCCCATGGCGGCGATTGCGGCGGCCAAGACGCTGGCGCACTGGCTGGCGGCGGGATTGCCGCTGGCGCTGGCCTCTCCCCTGCTGGCGCTGATGTTTCAGGCGCAGGCAAGCATGGACCTGCTGATCCATCTGGGCTTCTACACCCTTGGCGGACTTGCCTTTTTCTTCTGGGGCGGCGTGGGCGCAGCGCTTTCGGCCACGGTGCGCCGGGGCGGGCTGCTGATCTCGATCATCGCCCTGCCCCTCTATGTGCCGACCGCCATCTTCGGGGCCCTCGCCATGACCGGGGGCATCGGATCGGACGGGGCGCCGATGCTGCTGGCCGCCTCCACCCTTTTCGCCTGCGCTGTTGCGCCCTATGCCATGGCCGCTGCCCTGCGCTTGGCGGCGGACTGAGGGGAGGCTATCTCGGTAACACCATGTGGTCTGCCTTCGCCAATCCGCACAAGTTTCTGAAATTCTCCGCCGTGGCGGCGCCCCTCTTCTATGGCGCGGGCGCGCTCTGCATCCTGTGGGGCCTTTGGCAGGGCCTCTGGATCGTGCCGAAGGACGAGTATCAGGGCGGCGACATCATGCGGGTGATGTTCATCCATGTGCCCGCCGCCTGGCTGTCGATGGCGAGCTATTCGGCCCTCGCGGTGGCGAGTTTCGTCTGGTTCATCTGGCGCCATGAGCTGGCCGACATTGCCGCCAAGGCGATTGCGCCGCTGGGCGCGGTGTGGACGGCGCTGTGCCTCGCCACCGGCTCGATCTGGGGGAAGCCCACCTGGGGCACCTGGTGGCAATGGGACGACGCACGGATGATGTCCGTCCTGTTCCTCCTCTTCCTGTTCCTCGGATACATGGCCCTGCGCGCCTCGATGGATTCGCGCCAGAAGGCGGCCCGCGCCGGGGCGATCCTTGCCATGGTGGGCGCGATCAATGTGCCGCTGATCAAATTCTCCGTGGACCTCTTCACCTCGCTGCACCAGCCCGCCAGCGTGATCACCGCCGATGGGCCCAAGATGGCGGCCGTCTACCTCACCCCGCTTCTGGTCTCCGGCCTTGGCCACGGGCTACTCTTCGGCGGCCTGGTGATGACCCATATGCGGACGGAAATCCGTCAGCGGCGGATTGCGCGCCTGACCGCAAGCGCGCTGGAGGGCTGAGCCGATGCCGGAATTTGACAAGAACGCCGCCTATATCTGGGCCTGCTATCTGATCGGCGCGCTGATGATTGCAGGGGCCTGCCTTCAGGCCTGGCTGGCGGCGCGGGCGACGAAGAAGCGTCTCGACGCGCTGGTGGCCAATGACGAGGACCTGCGGACATGAAACGCTGGCTCTACGCTTTGCCGGTGGTCGCTTTGGTGGTTGTGGCAGGATTTGGCGGCTGGCAGATGATCCGCCCCACCAAGGGCGAGTTCGAGCGTGTCTCGCGGGCCGCGCCCGAACATGTCTTCCCGCTGATGGATGGGAGCGGCGAGATTGCCTTTGCCCCTCCCCCCGGCGGCCGGCCTGTGGTGGTGAACCTCTTTGCCAGCTGGTGCGCGCCGTGTGAGGCCGAGCACAAATACCTTGTGGCCCTCGGCGAGCAGCATCCCGGCCAGGTCTACGGCGTTCTCTACAAGGACAAGGTGGCCGACGGGGCGAAATTCCTGGAGCGGCTGGGCAATCCCTACACCCAGGTGGCGCTGGACCCGGACGGCCGGGGCGGGCTGGATTTCGGGCTGACAGGCGTTCCGGAAACCTTCGTGATCTCTGCCGAGGGCGAGATCATCCTGCATATCGGCGGGCCGCTGGACGAAGCACTGACCCAAAAAGTAAGCGGGGCGCTTGAGGCGCCCCGCTCATGACCTTCTGACGAAGGAAGAAGCTTACTTCTTCTTCGCAGCGGCTTTCTTGGCAACCGGGGCCTTCTTCACGGCGACCGGAGCTTTTTTCACTTCAGCCTTGGCAGCCTTTTTCTTGGCAGGGGCTTTCTTGGCTTTCGGCGCAGCGGCTTTGACAGCTTTCGGGGCTTTGGCAGCCTTGGGCGCTTTCGGAGCCTTCGGCGCAGCCGGAGCGGCTTCTTTCTTCTCGGAGTCGTCGACGAGGCCGGTCAGGCCTTGCAGCAGGGCGTCCTGCTTGGCTTTTGCCAGGGTGGAGAAGAGGGCGTCGTCAGCCTTGGTGACGGCCGGGAGGGCCTTGTCATAGGCTTTCTTGCCTTTTGCCGTCAGGCTGACGGATTTGGCGCGGGCGTCGGTTTTGGAATCGGCGCGCTTGATGAGGCCGGCGGTTTCCATACGGGCAACCATGTCGGCGAGGGTGGAGCGGTCGATGCCGGTGGCATTGACCAGATCAGACTGGCTGACGCCTTCATTGCCCGAGAGGGCCGCGAGAACAGAAAACTGACGCAGCGTGACGCCGGCCGATTTCAGAGCAGCGGCCGAATGATTGGCAGCGATCTGCTGGGCGCGGTGAAGAAGGTGGCTGGGCGAAGCGTTGAGATTGAAGCTCATGACTGGGTTCCTTGATTGGTTAGTGTATTGTTAGGTGTCCGGGGAGGACGGGACTGGGAAAGGGGCCGATCCGTGTTCCGGGGCGTTAACAAGAGGCCCGTAGGCGGATCAAACACATTCTCCATATAGGCGACAGGATAAAGATTGGATGACTGATCAATTGCCAACTCCTTTCCAGAACACAGATTTTCGCCTTGATGTGCCAGATGGGGACGATCGGGCGCGGAGAATCTGCAATCGATGCAATTTTATTGATTACGTGAATCCTAAGATTGTGACCGGATCGGTCGTTATCAAGGACGACCTAATCCTCATCTGTAGGCGTGCAATCGAACCCCGCAAGGGGTTCTGGACCCTTCCGGCCGGATTCATGGAGGAAGGCGAGAGCGTTGAAGACGCCGCGCGGCGTGAAGCCCGCGAGGAAGCGATGGCCGAAATCGAGCTCGACGGCGTTCTCGGCGTCTATTCCGTGCCCCGCATTTCACAGGTGCAGATCATGTTCCGCGCCAGACTATTGTCAGACATCGCGCCAGGACCGGAAAGCGAAGAGGTGAAACTCGTCCGCTGGGCCGACATCCCCTGGTCACAGATGGCCTTCCCGACCGCTGTATGGGCTTTGACGCATTTTGCCCAGACCCGGCATCTGAAGATATTCCCCCCATTTGGTAACCCGCCGGGTACGGATAAGGTCTCGCGCTAGGGAAAGAGACCTGGCGGAAGCCTGCAACCTTGCCCGCTCCTCTTCCCTCTATCGTCACACTCGAGAGGCTTTTAGCGTATCGAGTGTGACAGAGAGGATCGCGCAAGATCGGGGCCTGCAGGGAGCCTACGCTTCTTCGTCCGTGCGCAGGTGCTTGAGCGTGTAGGGCGTGTTCAGCGCGCCGAAGAGGAAGACGATCACCATGTTGCCGAGCTTCCAGTTGGCCCAGACATCTTCGGCATTCTTCGCGCCGAATGTCAGGCCAAGGAATTCGTAGGAACCCGCCGGTGCCACAGGAATGCCGGCCAGCACCAGAGGGCTTTCAAAGCCGGGCGCATACATGCGCCAGAGATATTCGTTCCACACTGCCATCGCGATGAAGAAGAGGCCCCAGCGGATGGCCAGCGTGCGCCAGGCAAAATCGGGCAGATCAAACACTTTGGAGAAAAGCGACTTCCAGAGGTTTTTTCCAAACAGCAGCGGGATGAAGATCATGCCGGCCATGAAAATCTGCTGGATCGTCGGCTTCACATAGATGAAGGCCTTCTCCTGGAGCAGGATGCCGATAAGGCCGAAACCGCCGACGATGGCGGAGGAAAACACCATCATCTGCGAGACAGGCTTGCGCTCGATGATCTGCTTGCCGAGGAAACCGAGCATCAGCACGATCAGCACGCCGGTGGCCCAGTAGATGGCGGTGTCCTTGTTGATCAGCCCGTCGAGCAGTTCCACGCGGCGGAACACGTTGTAAGTAAGGATGAAACCGATCACGGGGATGAAGTCGCCCCAGATCTGGTTGGCCTTGTCAGCGGCCGTGCCGATGCCATTGGCGGGCGAAGGGGGCGGGGTCATCTCGGTCATGGCATTCCTTACGCGCGGGAGCAGCTTCCAGTTCAGCTCGCTACCGTCTTCTCATGAATGAAAGGTTCCGTCAGCCTGCCGCCTGCATCAGCACGAGCCCGGCCGCAAGCGTGGCCGCTGCCACGATGCGCCGCCTGCCAAAGCCTTCCTTCAGCAGCCAGGCCCCGAAGGCGGCGGCGAAGACCACGGAGGTTTCCCGCAGCGCCGTTACCATCGCCGCGTCCGTCAGCGTGTAGGCATAGATCGCCATGCCATAGGAGAGCGAGCCGGCAACCCCGCCAATGGCGCCGGCGCGCGCTTCCTTGCGCAGGCAGGCGATCACCCTGCCCTTGCGTTGCCAGAGGAGCACCAGCGTGACGCCGATCCAGTCGAGCAGGAACAGCCAGACGACAAATGTCAGCGGCGTTTCCATCGCGCGGGCGGCGCGCGTATCGGCCACGGCATAAAGGCCGACGCCGATGGCCGTCATCAGCGCCCAGAAGAGGGCCGCCCGGTCAAGACGGCGCGCAGCTTCGGTAAGTCCCGTCGGCAGCGCGAAGACGAGGATGGAGAGCGAGGCCACGAGGAGGCCCGCAATCTGGATGGGCGAGAGGCTTTCGCGCAGCCAGATGGCGGCGAGCACCGCTGTGGCCAGCGGGCCGAGGCCCCGCATCACCGGAAACACCAGCGAGAGCGCGCCCCGGTGCAGCGCCCGGATGGCCGAGAACTGATAGAACCAGTGCACCACGACCGAGACGGCAATCAGCGGCCAGGTCTCCGGAGGTGGCAGGGGCGCGAAGGGCAGGAGCGGCAGGACGCTGAGCCCCATGACGATGGCAACAATCGCCCGCGCGGTGAGCACATCACCGCCGCGCTTCACCATCACATTGGTGATTGCGACGGTCAGCGCAGAGAGAAGACAGAGAACAACCGGGAGGAGCGAAGCAGACATCGGCGCCCCGCTTAGGCCGGTTTGCGGGCAGAGGGAAGCGGCGGCGCAAGGCGTAGAGACATGCCGCCTCCCCTTCTGCGCCCTGCGTTTCCTCCTTTGGCGGACGAAGCCCCCGATTGCGGTCACAGGCAGGCGGGCAGGCAGGCGGGAACCTAACGGAGAGCGGGGCGTTACCTTTCGACGAGACGTGGCGGGCGTGGGTTAGTCACAGGAGGAAACACCCATCATGGGCAAGGGCATTTTACTCTGGTTTCTCGGGGTTCCGATCCCGCTGATCCTTCTCATTCTTCTCATCTTCTAACAGAGGCGCACATCATGACCGATGCACCCATTCATGCGCCTGCGGGCGCAAACCCTTCGCGCTGGGAAGGCCCGGCGATCAGCTGGTCTGCCATCTTTGCCGGCGCGTTTGCCGCGCTCGGCCTGACGATCGTTCTTGTCGTCCTCGGCTCTGCCTTTGGCTTTGGCGCGATGTCGCCCTTCGCCGAAGATGGGCTGTCGCTGACGACGATTGGCGTTGTCACCGTTATCTGGCTGATCTTCACCCAGATCTTTGCCTCCATCGCCGGGGGTTATCTCGCTGGCCGTATGCGCCGCCGCTGGACGATCCACCGGGACGAGGTTTTCTTCCGGGACAGTGTTCACGGCTTTCTCACCTGGGCCGTGGCGAGCGCCTTCATGTTTGCCGTGGCCGGACTTGCCGCAGCAGGCGGATCGGCAGCGGCCACGGCCGTCACTGCCGCCGCCGTTGCCTCCGAGGACGACGCGCTTGCCCCGCCCGTCGTGATCACCGACCGGCTTTACCGCCTCCCCGGCGGCAATCCGATCACGCTGGACGGTGCCCGCGAGCAGGCAGGCCGACTGGTCATCCGCGCGATTGCCGATGAAGAGGCCGTGACCGCAGAAGACCGCGCCTGGCTCACCGCCGACGTGATCGAATGGACCGGGATGAGCGACAGCGAAGCCGAAGCCCGCGTGCAGCTGGCTTTCACCGAGATCGCCGAGGCCCGCGAGGCAGCCCGGGATGAAGTCGATGCGGCCCGCGCCGCCAGCGCGACGCTGGCCATTGCCACCGCGCTGGCGATGATGATCGGCGCCTTTGTGGCCGCTGGCGCCGCCGTGTTCGGTGGCCGCGAGCGGGATGGGCTGGAAGACCGGCTGATCAGCGCGCCTTAAGCCGCGTCTGCTGAGACATCCAAAGCGCGGAGCGGCTCGCCAGCCTGCTCCGCGCTTTCCCGTTCGGGCACCCTTTTTGGCAGAGGGGGTCGCGGCGTCAGGGTTTGACACCCCCTGCCCTTGAGGCATCCTGACCGCAGATAAAGACGACCGGAGGACTAAGCCCATGGCAACGCAGGATCTGATCATTCGCGGCGGCACCATCATCGATGGCAGCGGCGGGCCGGCCTTCGAGGGCGATGTGGCCGTTTCCGGCGGCGTCATCACGCAGGTCGGCAAGGTCAGCGGCAAGGGCATCGAGGAGATCGACGCGCGCGGACAGATCGTGACGCCAGGCTTTGTGGACCTGCACACCCATTATGATGGCCAGGTGACCTGGGGGGAGGCGATCAGCCCTTCCTCCCTGCACGGCGTCACCACCGTCGTGATGGGTAATTGCGGCGTGGGTTTTGCCCCCTGTAAGAGCGAGGACCATGACCGCCTCATCCGCCTGATGGAAGGCGTGGAGGACATCCCCTTCCCCGTTCTGGCGCAGGGCCTTCCCTGGACCTGGGAGAGTTTCCCGGACTATCTCGATTTCCTATCCACCCGCCGCTTTGACACAGACGTGTGCGCGCAGCTGCCCCATGCGGCGCTGCGCGTGTTCGTGATGGGCGATCGCGGCGCCAACCGGGAAGATGCGACCCCGGACGATATTGCCGCCATGGCCAAGCTCGCCAAGGAGGCTGTGATGGCCGGCGCGATGGGTTTTTCCACGTCGCGCACGCTGAACCACCGCACCTCGGATGGCCAGCCGACGCCGACACTGACCGCCTCGGAAGCCGAGCTGACCGGTATCGGCATGGGCCTGGCGGAAGCGGGCCGGGGCGTGCTGCAATTCGTGTCGGACTTTGACGATCCGCAGAAGGAAGCCGCGATGCTGCGCCGGATCGTGGAAAAGACTGGCCGGCCGCTCTCTGTTTCGCTGGCACAGTCCGATGTGGCGCCCAATGGCTGGCGGCACTTGCTGGGCGCGATTGAGGCGGCAGCGGCCGAGGGCGTGCCGATCCGCGCGCAGGTGGCGCCGCGCCCGGTGGGCGTGCTGCTGGGGCTGGAGCTGACGCTGAACCCCTTCAGTGCCCACCCGACCTATCGGGAGATTGCCGATCTTCCGCTGGCGGAGCGTGTGACGCGCCTGCGCGACCTCGACTTCCGCGCGCGCCTTCTGGCCGATGCGCCGCAGACGGATAATCCGTTCCTGAAATCGATGGTGCGCAATTTCGGCAAGATCTTCCAGCTGTCAGACCCTGTAAACTATGAGCCCGGCCCGGAAAGCACGCTGGCCGCCATGGCCGAGGCGCGCGGCGTTTCGCCTGAGGCCGTGGCGCTTGACCTGATGCTGGAGCGGGAGGGCAGCGGCGTGCTCTACCTGCCTTTCCTCAACTATGCGCAGGGAACCCTCGATCCGATTCTTGAAATGATGCAGAGCCCGGCCACCCTGCCCGGCCTCTCTGATGGCGGCGCGCATGTCGGCATGATCTGCGACGGCTCGTTCACCTCCACCATGCTGACCCATTGGGTGCGCGACCGGAAGAAGGGCCAGAAACTCAGTGTCGAGAGCATCGTGCATCGCCAGGCGCGGCTGACGGCCGAATGGATCGGGCTCTGGGACCGGGGCCTGATTGCGCCGGGATACCGGGCTGACCTCAACGTCATTGATCTTGCCAATATGAAGCTGCACTTGCCGAATGTGATCCACGATCTGCCGGCGGGCGGGCGGCGCCTGATGCAGCGCGCCTCGGGCTATACCGCCACCATCCTCCAGGGCGAGATCACCCACCGCGACGGCGACCCGACCGGCAAGCTGCCCGGCCGCCTGGTGCGCGGGGCACGGGCGGCGCCTGCGAGTGCGATGGCGGCGGAATAGGCCCCGCCCCTTTCCCAAAGGACTCTGATCATCCCGGCCGGCCCTGCCGCGCCGGGATTTTCTTTGCCAAGGCGGCACCAAAGATTTTTTGTAAAGGTCCCTTTACATGACAAGGATGCTTGTCATATAGACAAGGAAACTTGACATGGAGCTTTCCCAGTGACCCAACCCAAAGGCTTTCGTACCGCCAACAAGCGCTACCTGATGATCTTCGTCCCGATGATGGCATTCTATTGTGTCGCCATCGCCGTGGCTTTCACCTTTATTGACATAGACACCGCCTCAACCGGCGTGCGCATGGGCGCGGCCATAGCCATCGCCCTTCCGCTGATCGCCATCCTGATGGCCATCCTGCGGCTGGTGCGGGAGACAGACGAATACACGCGGATGCGGCAATTGCAGGCCCTGTCGGAGGGCGGCGTGATGCTGACCGGGGCCATCTTCATTCTGGGCTTCCTTGAGCGGTTCAACGTGATCCCCGACATTCCCCTCTTCCTG
This sequence comes from Hyphomonas sp., assembly GCF_013823385.1. Classification (GTDB taxonomy): domain Bacteria; phylum Pseudomonadota; class Alphaproteobacteria; order Caulobacterales; family Hyphomonadaceae; genus Hyphomonas. The sequence continues at coordinate 169,533 of NZ_PNMA01000002.1, read as the reverse complement.
TTCGGACCGGGCTTTTTCTTCTTCTATGGGCTTGCCCATCTCCGCCAGTCTCTTGGCAAGATCGTCTGAGGGGACGCGCCATGGAAAACAATATCCGTACCCTGAGGGCAGAACGTGGCTGGAGCCAGCAGCACCTGGCTGACCTGCTGGACGTGTCCCGCCAGTCGGTCAATGCCATCGAAACCGGCAAGTATGACCCTTCCCTGCCGCTCGCCTTCGCCATCGCCCGTTTGTTCGAGCGGCATATTGAAGAGATATTTGACGATGGCCGGGGCGTGGCAAAGGCCGCCGAGTAAGCCTACGGCGCCTTGATCCCCACCAGCGCCTTTGCGAAGGCCTCCGCGCTGAACGGGCGGAGGTCTTCTGCCTTTTCGCCGATGCCGATGAAATGGATGGGCAGGTCGTGGGCTTCGGCGATGGCGACCAGGACGCCGCCTTTGGCGGTGCCGTCGAGTTTGGTCATCACGAGGCCGGTCACCCCTGCCGTGTGCCGGAAGGCTTCGACCTGGGAGAGCGCGTTCTGGCCGACAGTGGCATCGAGCACCAGGATCACGTCATGCGGGGCATCTGGATCAATTTTCCTCACGACACGGACGACCTTGGCAAGCTCCGACATCAGCTCCGCCTTGTTCTGCAGGCGGCCGGCGGTATCGACGAGGACAAGATCGAGATCCTGGGCTTTGGCCCGTTCCACCGCCTCATAGACGAGGCCGGCCGCGTCAGCGCCGGTTTCCTTGGCGAGCACCGGAATGTCGGCGCGCGCGCCCCAGACTTTGAGCTGCTCAACGGCGGCGGCGCGGAAGGTGTCGCCGGCAACCAGCAGCGCCTTGGCGCCCTGATCCTTCAGTTTGGAGGCGATCTTGCCGATGGTCGTCGTCTTGCCAGAGCCATTGACGCCCACGAACAAAACGATGCGCGGGCGCGGGCCGTCTGAAAAGTCGACCACCTTTTCGCGGGGTTTGAGAATCTCTTCGATCTCCTCGGCCAGGGCGAGGCGGATTTCGTCTCCGGAGATTTCCTTGTCAAACCGGCCCTTGGCGAGCCCCTTGGTGACGCGCGCGGCGACCTTGGCGCCCATATCGGAGGTGATGAGCAGGTCCTGTAACTCCTCCAGCGTCTCCTCGTCGAGCTTCCGCCGGCCAAGGGCGGCGATGCCTTCGGTGAGCTTGGCGGTGGAGCGGGCGAGGCCTTCGCCGAGGCGGCCGAAGAGGCCCGGATCATTGGCTTCGGCTTCTGCGGCGAGACGCGCGGCCTCGGCGGCTTCGGCGCGCAGGCGTTCATGCTCGCGGCGCTCTTCCAGCAGTTTCAGTTCGGCGGCGGCCTTGGCGCGGACAGCTTCATCCTCCGCCTCCTGAGCTTCCCGGCGCTGGCGCTCTTCCCAGGCGCGGTTGGCCTCGGCGACCTTGCGCTCGATCTCTGCCTTCTCAGCAGCGGCAGCTTCTTGCGCGGCGAGTTCTTCGGCCGTCAGCTCCGGCGCCTTCATGGCTTCGCCAGCGGCCTTGGCTTCTTCGAGTTTCTTTTTCTTACCGAACCAGAGGATCATGGGAGGGGTGTTCCAAATAGCTGTTTGCCGTCATGGCCGGTTATCTGTACGGGGACGACACGTCCAGCCGCATCATTCCCTGCCCCATCCGGCCAGCTGAGTTTTACCTGGGTGAAGTCTGAAAGGCGGGCCATGCTGCCGCGCTCAACAAGGGCTTCGCGCACCTCTCCGAGATGGCGATCAAAATGCCGGATCAGCGCGGCATCACCAGCTGCGCGCAGGCGTGCGGCGCGTTCCTTGATCAGGGGTTTGGCGAGTTGGGGCATTCTAGCCGCCGGCGTTCCGGGGCGCGGGCTGTAGGGGAAGGCGTGCAGGAAAGAGAGACCGCATTCCTCCACCAGGCGGAGAGAGTTTTCAAAATGCGCTTCGGTTTCCGTGGGGAAACCGGCGATGATGTCCGCCCCCAGAGCAATATCTGGCCGTAAGGTCCGCAGACGTTCCGTAAGCTGAATGGCGTCTTCCCGGCTGTGGCGGCGTTTCATCCGCTTGAGGATGAGATTGTCGCCATGCTGCAGCGAGAGGTGAAGGTAAGGCGCGACGCGCGAATCTGTCATCGCCTCAAGCAGGGCCTCATCCATCTCGATGGCGTCGATGGAGGATATGCGCAGCTGGCGGAGATCCGGCACGAGCTTCAGGAGGCGCTGAACCAGATTGCCGAGTTGCGGCGTGCCCGGAAGGTCTGCGCCCCAGCTGGTGAGGTCCACGCCCGTCAGCACCACTTCATGATGTCCGCTGGCGACGAGGGTGCGGACCTGGGCGACCACCTCCCCTGCCGGCACCGAACGGGAATTTCCGCGGCCATAGGGAATGATGCAGAAGGTGCAGCGATGGTCGCAGCCATTCTGGACCTGGACATAGGCGCGCGCGCGCCCTTCCATGCCATCGATCAGATGGGCGGCGGTTTCGCGCACGCTCATGATGTCGTTCACCCGGACCTTCTCTTCCCCGCCGAGCAGGTCTGCCGGTTTCCAGGTTTCGGCTTTCATCTTGTCATGATTGCCGATGACGCGGGTGACTTCCGGCATGGCCGCGAAGGCTTGCGGGTCAGTCTGGGCGGCGCATCCGGTGACGAGGATGGGCGCGCCGGGATTTTCCCGCGCGGCCCGGCGGATGGCCTGGCGGGCGCCGCGCACGGCTTCGGAGGTGACCGCGCAGGTGTTGACGATGACCGCATCGCCAAGGCCTGCCTCCTGCGCATGGCGGCGCATCACCTCGGACTCGTAGGTGTTGAGGCGGCATCCGAGCGTGATGACGGTCGGGCCGGAAGGTGGGGCGGTGTCAGCCATGAGCCCGTCAGATCGCGCCGATGGGGCCAAATTGCAAGCAGATAGGCCTGCTGAGCGTCAGCCGGGGGCTTTGCAGGTGCCGGTGCGGTGGCCGATCATCAGGATGTGGCTCTGAAAATCGATTTCATCGCCGCTGGGGCTGGCAAGGTAAATCTGGGCGGCAAAGCTGTCCCGGCCATGGGAGACTGCGAACAGCGCGGCGCCATCGACATTGATGCCGTCAAAATTGCAGGCGAGGCCGATTTCCAGGCCGAACTGCCTTGCGGTGGCCCCGGTGGAGACGCAGCCATCGAACATTTCGACCATGCTTTCGTCGATCAGGACTTCCTCGTCCAGCGACCAGCATTCCTCGATGGCGGAGTGTTCGGATGGAATGTCGATCACTTCGCCTGCGGCGCTGACTTCGTAATACATATCCTGGGTGACGGACCACTGCCCCTTGTTGACCGAGATGGATTGGGCCTGGGCGGCCGCCGCCGCGAGAAGGAGGGTCGCAAGGGTCAAGGCAGGCCGCATGGGAGTGTTTCCTCTGATAAGTGCCGTGCAGATTGAGCGCGGGAGAGCCTCCAGCGCAATCCCCTGAGCCGGGGGATCAGATCTCGGCTTCAAATTCCAGCTCGACCGGGCCGGTCATGTAGACATGGTCGTCGCTCTCGCGCCACTCGATGAAGAGGTCGCCGCCATCGAGGATCATCCGGGCCTTGCGGCCCGTCAGCCCGGCGCGGGCGGCGCAGACGAGGGCGGCGCAGGCGCCGGTGCCGCAGGCCTTGGTGAGACCGGCAGCCCGCTCCCAGACGCGCAGGCGGATGGTTTCCCGGTCAATCACCTGGGCAAAGCCGACATTTGTGCCCTTGGGAAAGAGCGGGTGCCATTCCACCAGCGGGCCGATGGCCGGAATGTCATAGGCGTCCACATCCTTGACGAAGAAGACGGCGTGGGGATTGCCCATGGAGACAACCGCCGGCCGCGAGAGGATCGGCGCGTCGATCGGTCCGATCTTCACGTCCACCCCGCGCACATCCATCTTTTCCGACAGGGGAATATCTTCCCAGCCCATCTGGGGGGAGCCCATGTCCACCGTGATCAGGCCGCCTTCGGCGCGGGAGGCACGCAGCATGTCGGCCTCGGTCTGGATCGTCACGCGGTCTTTCCCGGTCTCGTCCAGCATCAGCAGGCCGACACAGCGGGTGGCGTTGCCGCAGGCGGAGACTTCCGAGCCATCGGAGTTCCAGATGCGCATGAAGACGTCCTTGGTGGCGTCGCGCTCCATCGCGATCACCTGATCGGCTTTCAGATCGGCGGCAATCTTCCGGATCTGCTCCACAGTGGGCGTGAATGCCGTCGAGCGGGCATCGAAAATGGCAAAGGCATTGCCGGCGCCGTTCATCTTCCAGAGCTTCATGGGCAGCTTCCTAGATTTCCCCACACGCGCGAAACAGCGCTCCCCCCTGCCCCTTATTTCGGAACACGGGCCGACACAATCCAGCCAGCGGCCTGTACCCCCAATGCGCCAAGCAAAAGCAGTGGAACAAGCCAGTAGTTTATGGCCATGCCGATGAACGCGGCCAGAATGCAGGCATAGTCCACAAGATCACTCGACATCAGCCAGCCGGCGGGCGTGCGGGCACGGCGGATGTCCAGCAGTGTCACGCTGCGCCAGACCCGGCCCATATCCGGCGGGCCGAACACGGCGAAAAGCTGTTTGGGATCGAGAATCCCCGTCATTTCGGAGAGATCCTGCAGGCGCGCCTCGCCCTGGGCGATCACGCGCTTGCGGCTGGAAGTGCCCAGCAGGCTGACAATGGCCGAGAGGATCACGCCGAGCGCAATCGCAAATTCGGTGAAGCCCGCATATGGAGGATAGCCGCCCATCGGACGAATATAGGGTGGCGGTGCGCTTGCGCTAGCGGGCGCGCGGGATGGCGGCCCAATAGTCGAAGTCCAGAAGCACGCGGGGGTCGTGCTTGCCGGTCTCGTCCTTGTAGATGAAGACGCCGGGGTCTGCATCCTTCACCGCGACGAGGCGCAGGCGCAGGGCGCCGCAGGTTTCCGACAGCTCGGCCTTGGCGAGCACTTCGCTCCAGGCATAGATCGTGTCACCGGCGAACAGCGGGTTCACATGGGTGCCGGCATTGATGGCGAGGATCTGCCCGGCATTCTCAAGACCGTTGAAGGCCAGCGAGCGGGCAATCGAGATGACCACGCCGCCATAGATGAGGCGTTTGCCGAAGCGGCTGGCCTTCTGGCCATGGGCATCGAAATGCACCTTGGCCGTGTTCTGGTAGAGCCGGGTGGCGATCTGGTGTTCGGCCTCTTCGACCGTCATGCCGTCGACATGGCTGATCTTCTCGCCCACTTCATAATCCTCGAAGACATGGCGGCTGCCCGACTGGGCGAAGGGCCAGGCCTTCATTTCCGGGAAGCCGGTAAGGTCTGCCGGGGCGACGGCAGAGGGCAGGCTGGGCACGACTTCTGCCGGGGCGGGCGAGGCGGCATCGCGCTTGTTGATCATCACCCAGCGGACATAGGTGATGACTTCCTCGGCGCGCTGGTTGACGCCCTTGGTGCGGACCCAGACCACGCCGGTCTTGCCGTTGGAATTCTCCTTCACGCCGATCACTTCGGAGCTGGCGCGGAGGGTATCGCCGGGCTCGACCGGGCGCAGGATGCGGCCATCGGCATAGCCGAGATTGGCGACGGCATTGAGGGAGATGTCCGGCACGGTCTTGCCGAAGACGATGTGGAAGGCGTGGAGCGGGTCCACGCAGAGGCCCGGCAGGCCGGCGGCCTTTGCAAATTCGGCGGAAGAATACTGGGCGTAACGATTGCCGGTCAGCGCGCGATAGAGGGCGATGTCGCCCTCGGTGACGGTCTGCGGGGTGGCGTGGATCAGCGTTTCGCCGGGCTTGAAATCTTCAAAGAAGTTGCCGGGATTGGATTTCGTGCTGGTCGCCATGGCTTGCCCTCATCTTCTGATGGGCGAGGCTTTAGCCGCTTCCGGCGGTTAACTCCAGAAGCGTTCCGGCACGGCCAGCACCGTCTCGGCGAAGAGTTGCAGCTGGGGGCTGGCGGCGGTGAGCGCCGAGCCGAGCAGGGGCATGCAGGCAAGGCAGAGGGCGGCGGTGGCCAGCATGCCGGCCATTACGTGCTGATCGCGCCGCTGCGGGAACTCCTCAAAAGCCCGGCCCCCCATGACAAGCCAGGGCAGCCCGAAGGCGGCGAAGGCCGAAAAGGCAAGGAGGAGACCGGCAGTTGAGAGGGCGATAAGCAACATGGGGCCGGTTATGGCACTTCCCGGCAAACATCCCCTTCAGCCAATCGGTGAAATTTGATCGATTGGCTGATCCAAAGCAGCCGTCTTCCCGGTTTCGCCGCAGGCGAAGACCGGGATCCAGTGGCGCAAGGCTGGATCCCGGATATTTGCTGCGCAAATTCCGGGATGACGGAGGAGAGGGGCTGCCCCCTTCTGGCGCTTACACAATCTCGAGCAGTTTTTCATTCGGGCGGCCGAGGACGGCCTTCTTGCCGTTGAGGCCGATGGGGCGCTGGATGAGTTTCGGGTTTTCCGCCATGGCGGCATAGACCGCTTCATCGGAGGCCGTTTCGGGGAGGCCGGCAGCGGCGGCGTCCTTCTCCCGCAGGAAGGCGCGCGGGGATTTGGCGCCCATCTTTTTGGCGATGTCTTTCAGCTCCTCGACGCTGAGGCGTTCGGCGGCGGACATGTATTTGCGGATCTGCGGCTCAACGCCGTTGGCTTTCAGAAGCTCCAGCCCCTTCTTCGACGAGCCGCAGCCGGGATTGTGGATGAGGATGTAGGTCATGGGGGCCTCCTGAGCTTTTTTCAGGCTTTGACTTAGGGGGCTTTGGGGGCGTGTCGAGGGCGGCGGCGAAACGCCCTTATCCTCCCCTGCGCAGCAGAGGAGGCGGATGACGGCCTAGGGCATTCAAAGCCAGGTCAGGAGGTGTTGGGGGTGAGGGTGCGCAGGGCTTTTTCTGTCAGCTCCCGGAGGAGGGCCTGGGCGTCTGGCCCGAGGGCGCGGCGCATGCCGGGGATTTTCTCCGAGATGATCGGCGCGGGGCGCGGGGCGGGGGCCGCATTGCGGCGCAGCCAGCGGCGGGCTTCGCGCCGGGGATCGTCATAGGCCTGGCGCAGGGCGGCGAGCCGCCGGAAGAAGCGGGCGCCCGGATCGCGGGCTGCCGGCGCAGGCAGGGGCGGCGGAGGCGGCGCGCCCAGAACGTCGTCTGTCAGTATACAGATACGGGGCAGAAGGTGTTCGGGCAGATAGTCTGCCTTCGGAACAATGCTTTCAGCCTTTGCGGGGCGCGGCGGGGGCTCGCTCATCCGGAAGATGGGCGCGCGGTCGGCAGGCGCTTGCCTGCGCAGCGGCGGCGCAGGCGGGCGCGTGGGTTTTGCGCGGGGCGCGCGGGGGACGGGCATTTCCATCTCGCTGGCGATCAGCAGGATGGCGCGGCGCAGGGCCGCTTCTGCCGGAAGCAGCGCGCGGCGCGTGAGATAGGCGATGGCCTGGCGCGGCGGAGAGGCCGGCAGCCGGGCAAGCGCAGTGTCAATGAAATCGATCAGATTGAGGATGAACCACCGCGCCCGGCCGAGCAGGTAGTTCAGGGCATCTTCTTCCGGGATCTGATCTTCGGTGTCCATGGCGCAGAAAATACCATGGGCGCGGCGGGGGTGGATAAGATGCGCCCATTTTTCTGATAACGCCCTGGCACGGCTGGACTTTTATCTCACGAAAACGGGGGACAGAGCGGCCTTATGGGCGCCCCTCCCCCGGCCGTCCCCGTCAGGCGAGCGCGCGGATGGCGGCGTCCATCTCGACCACACGGCGGGCTTCTTCCAGGTGCAGCAGTTCGGTCATCTTGCCGTTCACCTTCAGCACGCCCTTGCCGGCATTGGCGGGATCGGCGAAGGCTTCGATGACGGCTTTGGCCTGTTCGACATCATGCGGGCTGGGGGCGAAGATGCGGTTGGCCTCGTCCACCTGGCTGGGATGGATCAGCGTCTTGCCGTCAAAGCCAAGATCACGGCCCTGCTCGCACTCGTCGCGGAAGCCGCTTTCATTCTTGATGTCGTTATAGACCCCATCAATCGCGGTGAGGCCATAGGCGCGGGCCGCCGCGATGGTGAGCTGCAGCGCTGTCTGGAAGGCGAGCCGGTCAGCCGTCATCCGGGCACGGTATTCCTTGGCCAGATCATTCGTGCCCATGACGAAGGCGGCGAGATGTGTGCCGATGGCAGCGGCTGCGATATCCTTGATGTTGAGGATGGCGAGCGGGGTTTCGATCATCACCCAGAGGGCCATTGTATCGGGCGCGCCCGCCTCGCGCAGCAGGGTGTTAAGGCGTTCGATGTCCCGGTGGCCGGTGACCTTGGGCGCGAGCACGGCATGGGCGCCGGAGGTGGCGATGGCTTTCAGATCATCATGGCCCCAGGGCGTGTCGAGGCCGTTCATGCGGATGACGATCTCGCGCTTTCCATAGCCGCCTTGGGCGACAGCGGCGAGGATGGCGGCGCGGGCCTCTTCCTTGGCTTCGGGGGCGACGGCGTCTTCGAGGTCCAGGATCAGCGTGTCAGCCGGGATTTCCCGGGCCTTTTCCAGCGCGCGCGTATTGGCGCCGGGCATATAGAGGCAGGAACGGCGCGGACGGTGCTTGGTGGACATGGGGCTTTGCCTCCTTGACGGTATGGGGTCTCTTGCGGTCGAAGGGGTGGCCTGTTTCCGGGCCGAAATCAATGTGACAGGGAGCCCGAAGAATGACTGATACGCCCATTTCAGGCCATGTGGCCCCCGGTTTCGAGCCGGTGCGCGAAGCCTTCGAGGCGAATTTTGCCAGCGGCGAGGAGCATGGGGCGAGCTTTGCCCTGCGCATCGGCGGAGAGACGCTGGTGGACCTGCGCGGCGGCTGGGCCGACCGGGGCAAGGAACGCGTCTGGGACGAGACGACGATTGTGCCGATCTATTCTGCCTCCAAGGGCATCTCGGCGCTGGTGCTGGCGATGGCGGTGGAGACCCTGCCCGCAGGCTATGAAACGCCGGTGGCCGATGTGTGGCCCGAATTTGCCGCCGAAGGCAAAGGCGAGGTGACGATTGGCCAGATGGTGAGCCATCAGGCGGGCCTGCCGGGCTTCGAGAAGGAGATCGACCCGGCGCTGTGGCTCGACCCGCCCGCCTGCGCCGCCGCGATTGCCGCCCTGCCCCCGATGTGGCCGCCGGGCAGCGCGCATGGCTATCACCCGCTGACCTGGGGCTACATGCTGGGCGAGGTGGTCAAGCGTATCACCGGGCGCAGCGTGGGCACGATCCTGAAGGAAGACATTTGCGGCCCGGCGGGCATCGATTTCCAGATCGGCCTGCCCGAAGCCGACGAGCCGCGCGTGGGCGACATGCTGCGGCCCAAGGCGCTGGCGCCGCTGGGCAATCTGACGCCGGAGCGGAAGGCGGCGTTTGTCTATAAATGGTCTTCGCCCGACCGGGCGGGCCGGGCCTGGCGCGAGATCGAAATCCCCTCGGCGAACGGGCATGGCGCGGCCCTGGCGGTGGCGAGCCTTTATGAAGCCTATGCGCGCGGCGGGCAGATTGCCGGGGGCAAGACGCTGATCCGGCGCGACACACTGGACGCGCTGATCCGCCCGCGCGTGGACGGGCCGGACCTGGTGCTGCCGATGGATACCAGGTTTGGCGCGGGCATCATGATCAACAGCCATGGCAGTTTTGGCCCCAACCCGGAGACGCTGGGCCATTCGGGCTGGGGCGGGTCTATGGCGATTGCGGACCCCGCGCGGGAGCTGGCGGCGGCCTATGTGATGAACCGGCAGTCGTCCTCTCTGGTGGGCGATCCGCGCGCGGCGGCGCTGGTGGAGGCGGCCTATGGCTGTCTCTGAGCGATAGCTGGCACACGCATTGCAGAGGCAGCTTCGGAACTGGAAGGCTCCATTTCCGTCATGCACTTACCTTGCAGCGGCTTCCCGAGGGAGGCCGCTGTTTTCTTGTGCCGCGTCAGGCGGGCCGGGCCGTGCGCGCCAGGCGCCGGGCCTTGGCGTCGCCCATCAGGCTGTCGGCGGTGAAGACGATCAGCGCCGTCCAGATGAAGCCGAAGGCGAGGGCGTGGGTCATCCCGAAGCTTTCCTTGAAGACGAGCACCGCGATCAGGAACTGAATGGTGGGGCCGATATACTGCATCATGCCGATGGTGGAGAAGCGCAGGCGCTTGGCGGCGAGGGCATAGAGGATCAGCGGAATGGCGGTGATGGGGCCCGCCGCCATCAGCAGCAGGATGTCTGAGCCCCCTTCCCCGAGCCAGCGGCCGCCGGGCTGGGTGGTGGCAAACCAGGTGAGCCAGGCGAGGGCAACGGGCGCGAGCAGCGCCACCTCGACCAGGAAACCGGCGCGGCTGTCGATGGCGACCTTCTTCCGGATCACCGAATAGCAGGCAAAGGTGATGCAGAGGATCAGCGCCACCCAGGGCACGCGGCCGAAGGCGAAGGTCATCACGCCCACCCCGATGGCGGCGATGGCGACGGCGACCCATTGGGCCGGGCGCAGCTTTTCCGAGAAGATCAGCATACCGAACAGCACATTGACCAGCGGGTTGATGTAATAGCCCAGCGAGGCTTCCATCGTGCGCCCGGCATTGACCGCCCAGATATAGATCGCCCAGTTCGCCCCGATCAGCAGGCCGGACACGGTGAGCCATTTGAGATTACTTCCCGTGAAGGCGGCGCGGACATCGCGCCAGTTGGCGGCGACCGCGATGAACAGGATGGCCGTGGGCACCGACCAGAGGACACGGTGGGCGAGCAGCTCCAGCGCGCCGGTATGCTGCATGGCGCGGATATAGAGCGGCAGGCTCCCCCAGATCAGGTAGGAGAGGAGGGCGGCGGGAAAACCAAGGCGAAGGGCGGGGCTCATGGCGGCGTGCTATAGGCCCGGCCGCACCCTTCCGCCACCCGGATTTTGCTCAACCGCCATGGAGCGAAATTCAATGGAGAAAACCGCGCCTTCCGGCGCGGCTTTCCGTCAGGTTTCCTGCCCTGCCCCTATTGGCCGAACTTGTAGCTGGCCCGGATGCCGATCGCGCGCGGCGCGCCGACATAGGTGTAGAAGGAGCGGATATAGACCGGGTCTCCGTTGTCATCCGCCACGATCTGGTTGGAGAGCGGCGTGGAAACAACACCGGTCTCATAATACTCGTCGAACAGGTTGTTGACGAAGAGGGTCGCCTGCCATTTGCCGGCATCATAGACCGCCGAGGCATTGGCCACGCCATAGCTGTCCAGCGTCAGCCCGCCGCCGCGCCCGCCGGTACGGCTGAGCACATCGCCCTGCCAGGAATAGCCGCCATTGAAGGTCAGCGTGCGCCCTGAAGGCAGCGGGTAGACATAGGAGCCGAAGATCGAGAACTGGTCTTCCGGAGAGCCCGGCAGCCGGTCTCCGTCCTGGCCGTCGAGAAGGATCGTGCTGAAGCCCGGCGGCGAAATGGTGCCCACAAGGCCCGGCGCGAGCGCGGTGAGCGAGGCTTCCGAATGGCTGTAGCTGCCGCGCACGGACAAGGCCTCGGTGACCCGCCAGTTGCCCGACAGTTCAATACCCTTGGTTTCGGCGCCTTCGGCGTTCACCGTGATCGGGATGGACGCATTGATGGTGGCCGAAGTCAGCTGCGGGTCTTTCCACTCGATATAGTAGATCGCGCCGTTGAGCGTGACGCGGCCACCGGCGAGCGTCGATTTGAAGCCAAGCTCGTAATTGATCGTCTTGTCGGGCAGGTACTGGCTTTCATCCCGTGTGGAGATGTCTCCGGCGCCCGGCCCGTATTGCTGGCCCGGCAGCAGCGCGCAGGCGCCCTGCTGGGTATTGGTGGGGTCATAATCCGGGCAGACCGCAATGCCGTTCTGGTTCCCGATGCGGTAGCCTTCCGAGACGGTGAAATAGCCCAGAATATCGTCGGTCAGCTTGTAGGATGTGTTGAACTTGAAGAGCGTGCCTTCATCCGACTGGCTGGTGCGCTCAGTTCCGTTCGGGCTGCCGGCGGCAAAGTCCGAGCGCAGGCTGGATTCCAGGGCGCTGACCCCGACCCGGGCAAAGCCCGGATCAAACAGCGGGAAATCGACATCGCTGAAGGATTCAAGGTCATACTGGTAATATCGTCCGCCTACGGTGACGGACCATCTGTCTGTGATGTCGTAGCTAAGCTCGCCAAAGAAGGCCGACTCTTCGAGCTTGGAGAAGGACTGGGAGAAGTATTCAAGGTCGTCCGGGCGATTGAAGCCGGCGAAGGCGGCATAGCCGGGCGTGTATTCGGCCGAATAGCCGGCGCCTTCAAACTGGTTGTAGAACGCCCCCACGATCCAGCTCAGCGGACCCTCCGTGGTCGATACAAGGCGGAGTTCCTGGTTGATCCGGCTTTCCCGGCCCTTTTCCTGAGTAAAGGACGTGAAGGTGGGGAAGGCTTCATAGCTGTATTCCAGCGTGATCAGCAGATCGGTCTGATCGCGCTGGCCGTTGTCGTTGAAGCGGGAATAGCCGGTGGCCGAAGTGAGCTCTGCAAAGCCGAGGTCTGCGACCATTTCCAGCGCCAGAAGCTGGTTGGTGATCTCGTTGGGCTCTTCCACCCGCTTGGCGAGTTCATAGTCCCCTGCCGGAACAGTGGAGCGGGCACTGGAGCCGCGGCGGCCGCCGATATCGGACTTCTGCAGATAATAGGTGAGCGTCGTATCAAGCCAGGGCAGCGGCTCCCACCGGGCCGCGACGCGGGCAGAGAGGGTTTCCTCGCTGTCGGCGTCGGTGATGCGGCGGAGGTTTGCGGCAACATCTGCAGGGTTTGTGAAATCCGGGTCCGGATTGGAGACACCGATCTCACGCACGACATAGGGATAGTCGATGAAGCCGGAATCATTCTCGTAATCGATCGACGCGCGGAGGGCGAAGTTTGGCGCGAGCGCCTTGTTGATGGTGAAGCCGGCATCATAGGAGAGGTCGTCAGCTTCCGAATACTGATAGACTTCCGTGCGCACGTCGAGCGTATCGCCCGAAAAGTCGGGCTTCTTCGGGATGTAGCGGATGGCGCCGCCGAGGGTGCCTGCGCCGTAGAGGGTGCCCTGAGGGCCAAGCAGAACCTCCACCCGCTCCAGGTCATTGAGCTTCAGATCCAGATAGACGGGAATCTCGCCGATATAGGTGGCAACCGTGCCGCCGCCATTATTGTTGCCATCGCCCGAGCCGAGGCCATCGGCATTCAATCCGCGCACGATCAGCGGGTTGCCCTGGCGCCCGCCCCGGTCAACCACGTTGATGCCGGGCACATAAGCCAGCATGTCGGCAAGTTCATCAAACCCCTGCTCCGCGATCTGCTGATCCCCGATGGCGGAAATGTTGATGGGGATGTCCTGCACGCTTTCGGCGCGGCGGGTGGCGGTCACCGTCACCGCCTCTACACGGAGCTCGCTATCGGCGGCCTCCTGGGCTTGGGCTAACAAGGGCAATCCACTGGCCAGCACCGCAGCACTTGCGGACAGGAGCAGGTATTTCCGGATCATATGTGTACCTCTGCGATGTCGTTAAACGTCCCCTCGACCTGACCAGAAGCTGTGCAGTCCCAGCCTGCAGCAAGAGGCGCGGCAAAGGCCGGTTTGATTTTTCGCCCGGCTGCAGCAAAGTGCATCGGGCATGCTCAATTCTGATGCAGCCGGAGAGACTTGCCCTGCAGAAGACGTTTTCAGACCCAAGTTTGACCGGGCCGAAGCTGGCAGAAGCGGCGCGTCTGTTGCGGGCGCGGGCCTATCAGGAGGCCCATGCCCTGTGCCTGGCGGTGCTGAAGGAAGCGCCGGGGACGGCGCAGGCCTATTACCTGCTCGGCCAGCTGGCGCTGGACCATGGCAATACCGGCAAGGCGGAAGAACTCTTCGCGGCGGCTGCGCGCCTCGATCCGGCCCATGCCGGCGCCCTGGCCCAGCAGGCGCGCTGCCTTCTGGCGCTGAGCCGGCGCAGCGACGCGGTGACCGCCATCCGGGCGGCGGCAGCGCTGGGCCCCCAGGACGCCTACACGTGTGACACGATTGGCGTGGTGATGAGCCGGGCCGGCCTGCATGGCGAAGCCCTGCCGTTCTATGCGGCGGCGACCGAAGCAGAGCCGGGGAATGCGAACTATCAGTATAACCATGCCGCCGCGCTGCAGTTTGCCGGAGACCTGGCGCGGGCGCGGGACGCCTACCGGAGCTGCGCCGCCGCCGATCCCGGCGATACGCGCGGCCTGCCGTCTCTGGTGCAGATCACCCGTCAGACGGCAGAGGACAATCACATCGCCGCGCTGGAAGCGATGTTTGCGCGCCACGCGCAGGAGGCTGATGCAGCCTTGCGCATCGGTCACGCGCTGGCCAAGGCGCATGAGGATCTGAAACAGCCGGAAGAAGCCCTTGCCTGGCTCTCCCGCGCCAAGGCGGGCAAGCGCCGCCTGATCCGGCACGACCCGGAGCGGGACAAGGCCCTGTTCGCTGCTGCCGGCGCGCTGGCAGAAGCCTTGCCTGTATCCCCTGCCCCGGCCGGCGACGGCGCGGTCTTCATCTGCGGGATGCCCCGGACGGGCACAACGCTGGTGGACCGCATCCTGACAAGCCACAGCGCCGTCACCCCGGCAGGGGAGCTTTCAGACTTTGCGCTCTGCCTGAAGCGGCAGGCGAAGACGCCCTCCAATCTGGTGCTGGACCCGGAGACGCTGGCGGCGGCGGGCAGCCTTGATCTCTCCGTCCTCGGAGCAGCCTATCTGGACAGCGTGCGCACCTCGCTGGGCCTTGCCGGGATGTTCACCGACAAGATGCCACTCAATATCCTGCTGGCACCGGTGATCCTGGCGGCGCTGCCGGGCGCGCGGGTGATCTGCCTGCGGCGGCATCCGGCAGACACAGTGCTATCGAACTACCGGCAGATGTTTGCCACCAGCTTCTCCTATTACAACTATGCCTACACGCTGGAGGACACGGCCCGCTATTATGCCGGGTTTGACCGGCTGGTGCGGCGCTATGAAGAGGTGTTGCCGCCGGGGCGTTTCACGGTCGTGCACTACGAACAGGTGGTGACCGCTCAGGAAGCAGAGACCCGGCGCCTTCTGGCGTTCTGCGGCCTGCCCTTCGAGGCGGGCTGCCTTGCGTTCCACGAGAATGCTGCGCCGGTGGCAACCGCCTCTTCGGCGCAGGTGCGCGAGCCGCTGTATACTTCCGCCCTTGGCCGCTGGCGGCGGTATCAGGCCGGCCTAAAGCCGGCGCTGGACATATTGGAGGCTGAAGGCTGCCTGACGCGGGGAGAGCGCGGGCCGGGATGACTGGCGCTTGGCGCAGGCGGCGCTAGGGTGGGCAGCGACAAGCCTTATGGGAGCAAACGCCATGCAACACCGCCGCCTCGGCAAAAGTGCTATCTATGTCTCTGACATCTGCATGGGGACGATGACCTTCGGAACCCAGACCGACGAGAAGGAAGCCTTCCGCATTCTGGACGCAAGCCTGGACGCCGGGATCAACTTCTTCGACACCGCCGAAAACTATCCGGTGCCGCCCGACCTCAAATATGGCGGGCTGACCGAGGAAATCTTCGGGCGCTGGATGAAGACCAAGGACCGGGACGCGATCATCCTGGCCACGAAAGTGTGCGGGCCATCGCATGGCTGGATCAAGGGATCGCAGCGCGCGGGCATGACGGCGCTGGACCGGCACAATATCCGCCGCGCGGTGGAGGCGAGCCTGACCCGGCTGCAGACCGACTATATCGACCTTTACCAGACCCACTGGCCCGACCATGGCACCGGTTTCGACGAGACAATGGAAACCCTCGATGACCTCGTGCGCGAAGGCTATGTGCGCATCGTGGGCTGTTCCAATGAAGACGCCTGGGGGCTGATGAAGTCCATCGAGACCTCCAACCGGCTGGGCACGGTCCGGTATCAGACGATCCAGAACAATTTCTCGCTGAACAATCGCCGCTTCGAGGACGCCCTTTCCAAGATCTGTGATCGCGAGGGGGTGAGCCTTATCCCCTATTCGCCCCTGGGCGGCGGCGTGCTCTCTGGCAAGTATCAGGGCGGGGCGTTCCCCGAAGGCGCGCGCTTTTCCGCCTATGCCAACAAGGGCGGGCGCCATACGGCGATGACGCAGCGCTTCATTAATGAGAAAACCCTGGCGGCCACGGCGCGCTATATGGAGATTGCCAAACAGGCCGGCATGAGCCCGGTGACACTGGCGACAGCCTGGTCGAAGCAGCACAGCTTTGTGGCGTCCACGATTGTGGGGGCGTCGCGCTTTGATCAGCTGGCGGATATTCTGGCGGCGGCCGATCTTGTGTTGCCGGAAGATGTGATGAAGGCGTGTGACAAGGTCTCGCGGGAGATTCTCTATCCGATGGGGTGAGCCCTCACCTCCCACGCCCTTTGGGCGCGGGCCCCTCCTCTCCCAGAGGGAGAGGGGAAAGAGGGCGTTTCTTCCGATCATGAGCCGGGCACTGGACTAAACAATCCAGAAAAGGGATGGCCCCGCCCTCTTCTTCGGAAGGCCGGGGCCGCCCCTTTGCGGGGCCCCACCATGGCTGGAGAG
Organism: Hyphomonas sp.; assembly: GCF_013823385.1. GTDB lineage: Bacteria > Pseudomonadota > Alphaproteobacteria > Caulobacterales > Hyphomonadaceae > Hyphomonas. The sequence continues at coordinate 153,113 of NZ_PNMA01000002.1, read as the reverse complement.
ATCGGGAGTTAAGCGGCGCTGGCCTTGCCGTTGCCGCCGCCGGCGAGGACTTCGCGCTTGCCGGCATGGTTGGGGGCGGAGATGACGCCTTCTTCTTCGAGGCGGTCAATCAGACCGGCAGCCTTGTTATAGCCCACCTTCAGACGGCGCTGGAGATAGGAGGTGGAGGCGCGCTGGTCGCGGACGACGATCTGGACGGCCTGGGAGAAGAGGCCTTCATCATCATCGCCGCCGCCGCCGGTGCCGAGGATGGCGTCCATCACGGCCGAGCCGGTGGAGCCATCGTCCGGCGCCTCGAGGATGTCCATCACATAATCAGGCTCGCCCTGCTCGCGCAGCCAGTCGGCCACCGCGCCCACATCCTCATCGGCCACGAAGGGGCCATGCAGACGCTGGGATTTCTTGCCGGGGGCCTGGTACAAGAGGTCGCCCATGCCGAGGAGCTGCTCGGCACCCTGTTCGTTGAGGATGGTGCGGCTGTCGACCTTGTTGGTGACCATATAGGAGATGCGCGTCGGGAAGTTCGCCTTGATCGTGCCGGTGATGACGTCCACGGACGGACGCTGGGTGGCGGTGATCAGGTGGATACCGGCGGCCCGCGCCATCTGGGCGAGACGCTGGACGCAGCTTTCCACTTCCTTGCCGGCAACCAGCATCAGGTCTGCCATCTCGTCGATGACGACGACAATGTTGGGGATATGGTCCACAGGCAGGACTTCGGTTTCATAGACCGGCTTGCCGCGATCATCGAAAGCGGTCTGGACCTTGCGGGTCATCTCTTCGCCGGCGGCGCGATACTTCGCGGCCTTCTCGTTATAGCCGGCAAGATTCCGCACGCCGGCTTTCGACATCAGCTCGTAGCGGCTTTCCATCTCGCGCACGGTCCATTTGAGCGCGTTGACGGCCTTGTCGGCTTCGGTGACGACCGGCGCCAGCAGGTGCGGGATGCCTTCGTACACGGAGAGTTCGAGCTTCTTCGGGTCGATCATGATGAAGCGGCACTGTTCGGGCGTATGCCGGTAGAGCAGTGACAGGATCATGGCGTTGACGCCGACCGACTTGCCCGAGCCGGTGGTGCCGGCGATCAGGAGGTGGGGCATCTTGGCGAGGTCAACCACGGTGGGCAGGCCGCCAATGTCTTCACCCAGTGCCATGGGCAGGCTGGAGCGGCTGCCGGCATAGGCGTCCGACTGGAGCAGCGAGCGCAGCCAGACCGTGTCGCGTTCCTCGTTGGGCAGCTCGATGCCGATGGCGTTCTTGCCGGGCACGACCGCGACACGGGCGGAGACAGCGCTCATCGAACGGGCGATGTCGTCTGCCAGGGAGATGACGCGGGAAGATTTCACGCCGGGCGCCGGTTCCATCTCGAACAGGGTGATCACCGGGCCGGGGCGCACTTCCTTGATCCGGCCACGGATGCCGAATTCCTTGAGAACTTCGGAAAGGCGCGCGGCCTTGGCGATGAGGGCTTCCTCATCAATGGTCTCGCGGCGCTCCTCGGGTTCCTGCAAGAGGTCGATCGGCGGCAGGCGCGTGGCGGCGGCGCGGCGGCGCTCGGGCTGGGCGACTTTCGGCACGGAAGCCGAGCGCGGCGCCTGGACAGGCTTGGAGAAGGTGAAGCGCGGCGGACGAGCGGCGTCTTCATCCTCGTCATTGGCGGCTTCATAGCCGTCCTCGTCGTCTTCATCGTCCCAACGCTCGTCGTCCTCGTTGCGGGCGTAGTCTTCGTCTTCGTCATCGAGATCGCGCAGATAGCGCGAGGTGGGGACGTAATCCTCGTCCGACTTGATGATGAGGGTGCGTTCTTCGCGCGGGGCGGCGGGAGCGGCCGTGTCGTGCGGCAGGGCGGGTTCGCGGGTGACAAGCTTCTGGCCGATGCGCAGCAGCATATCCCCTGCCCCGCGCGCCTGAAGGGCAGCATGGCGGCCACCGCGGGTGGCGGTTTCCTGAAGCAGCTGGGCGTCGCGGCGGCCGAAGCCGAGGGCGGAAAGCGCGGTCCAGAGGGCAAGGCCGCCCATCAGGAGCCCGGCCCAGACCTGCGGAGAGGGCAGCATCAGCACGCGGAAGGGCAGGACGGTGAGATTGAACAGGCCATCGCCCAGCATGCCGCCGAGACCGGCGCTGAGCGGCCAGGATTCCGGCACGGGCCAGGAGGCAAAGCAGGCCGCCGAAAGCGGCACCGAGATAGCCCCCATCACCCAGCGGCGCACACGCGGCTTGCCGACGAGCACAGCGCGCATCGCGCCGCCGATCATCAGGGCAAGGCCGGCAATCCAGCCCGACCAGCCGAGCGTCTGGCGGGCAAGATCTGCGAAGACAGCCCCGCTGGAGCCGAACAGGTTCTGCACGGCAGCGCCTGTGGCCGCATTCCAGCTGGGATCGGTGGGCGTGTAGGAGCCCACGGCTCCGCACACGAAGACCCCTGCGCCAAAGGCGGCAGCGCCTGTCAGAATTCTCCAGACGGGGTCACTCACCGTGCGGAGTTCTGAATCGCGGCTGGCGTAATCTGTCATCGGGGAGGACGCTCCGTATTGGACTCTGGTGCGGGTCTTCACCATGGCCCCGTTAGGCTTAACGCCCTGCAAACGGATCGGCTGAAATTTGAAAGAATCTGCAATTCGCGCGGGGGTTACGCCGGAGAGTGGAATGTGAAAGACCCCGGCGGATTGCTCCGCCGGGGCCAAAGGTCTGTGGAATTCTATCCTGATTAGCGGTTGGAGAATTCCGGATAGGCTTCCAGGCCGATTTCTGCCCGGTCCAGACCCATTTCCTCGTCTTCCTCGCTCGGGCGGACGCCGAGGGTGAATTTGAGGGCCAGCCAGATGATGGCCGAGGCGACGACCACGAACACGCCGGTCAGAGCCACGCCGACGAGCTGGCCGAGATAGGTCGCATCGCCATTGGACAGCGGAACAATCATCGTGCCCCAGATGCCGCAGACAAGGTGAGCCGGGATGGCGCCGACCACGTCGTCGATCTTGAACTTGTCGAGCAGCGGCACGGAGACCACGACCAGGACACCCCCGACAGCCCCGATCAGGACCGAGAGACCCATCGACGGGGCCAGCGGCTCAGCCGTGATCGAGACGAGGCCGCCGATGGCGCCGTTGAAGATCATCGTGGCGTCGAGTTTGCCCTTGTAAAGGATCGCCGTGGTGACCATCGCGGCCAGCACGCCGCCGACGGCAGCCATGTTGGTGTTGGCGAAGATCTGGGCGACCGAGTTGATGTCAGCGGCGGTGCCGGCAGCAAGCTGCGAGGCGCCGTTGAAGCCGAACCAGCCGAACCACAGGATGAAGGTGCCGAGGGCTGCGAGCGGGATGTTGGAGCCCGGCATCGGGTTCACATGGCCGCCGGAATACTTGCCTTTACGGGCGCCGATGATGATCGCGCCGGTGAGGGCTGCCCAGCCGCCGGTGGAGTGAACCAGCGTCGAGCCGGCAAAGTCGGAGAAGCCCCATACGCTGTCGAGATAGCCGCCGCCCCACTCCCAGCTGGCCACGATCGGGTAGATGAACGCGGTCAGAACTGCGGTGAAGATCAGGAAGGGCCAGATCTTGATACGCTCGGCCACGGTGCCCGAGACGATCGAGGCCGCGGTGGCGACGAACACCATCTGGAAGAACCAGTCAGACGCCGGGGCATAGCCGCCATCGGATTCGACGGAGAGATCGCCGCCGCTCCAGGGGCCGGGCGTGGTGCCGAGGAGACCCATCAGCGTGGTGGCGCCCGGATAGGCCATGTTGTAGCCGACAACCCAGAACATCAGGCCGGCGACGGCGAACAGGGTGACGTTCTTGGTGGCCTGCATGGCGGCGTTCTTGGACCGCACGAGACCTGCTTCCAGCATACAGAAGCCGGCCGCCATGAACATGACGATCAGGCCCCCGATAAGGAAAAGGTAGCTGTTGTCCACATAAGCGCTGGCGCTGCCGCTCACCGCTTCTTCCAGCGCGGCCAGACGTGCCGCCACATCGTCTTCCTGCGCATATGCAATGCCTGCCGTGAGCAGTGCCAGCGGCGCGAGTGTCGCCCCGCGGATCCATCGTCCAATCAGTTGGCCCATTGGCCCCTCCTTACTTGCCATCTTCATCACGCAGAGCCCGGTGACCCCCAGCGCTCTCCCACCGCGATATGATTGTGCCTGCCCGGAAAAGTCGCACATGACGCAGAGGCGAGCTTCGATTCTGCTCTGAGGTGGTCAGAACTTGTGCAGAGATGCGGCCAATCGCCCAAACCGGCGCCATCGCTGGACCAGACGCCCTCTCGAGGCTACCTCAGTCACATGGTTGAAACCGTGTTTCCTGCCCCCCTGGACGCAGACCTTGCGGTGATCGGTGCCGGCCCTGTCGGCACGTCGCTTGCCGTATTGGCGGCCAAGGCCGGCCTGCGCACAGTGCTGGTGGACGTGCGCCCTGAAAGTGCTGCGCCGGCTGCAGATACGCGCAGTTTCGCGATCGTGCGGGGCAGCTGGCGATTGCTTGGCGCGGCCGGGGTTCACGGCGATCTCGCCGGCCTGACCGAGCCGCTCAACGGGCTGGAAGCGGTCGATGGCGGCACCCACTGGTTTGGCGCGCCCTGGGCGGCGTTTTCCAATGACGACCTGCCCGAGGGCGGCCGCGAAGCACTGGGCGAATTGGTGCCTGCTGGCGCGCTTCAGGCCGCCCTCGACCGGAAAGCAGGCGAGACCGAAGGCCTCGTCTGGAAGCGCGGCGCCCGTTTTTCAGGCTATGAGGCGGGCCCTTCGAGCGCGCTGGTGCATCTTGAGGGTGGGGAAAGCATCCGCTGCGCCGTGATTGCCGCCTGTGACGGCATCCATTCTGCCGTGCGCGAGGCTGCCGGGATCGGCACCGAGGGGCGCAGCTATGGCAAGTCTGTGTTCGCGGCAGACGTGAAACTCTCCCGGCAGCATGGCGGCATTGCCCGCCAGCTGTTCACACCGGAAGGCCCGTTTGCCACCCTGCCCCTGCCCGATAACCGGGCAAACCTTGCCTGGTATATGAAGACCGGCGCGGCCGAGACGCTGGCCAAGATGCCGAAGGAAGCAATCGAGGCAGAACTCAATGCCCGCTTTGCCGAATTTGCAGGACCGATGACCCTGGAAGGCCCTCCCCTCTCCTATCCGCTTGTGCTGAAGATCGCGCGCGACATGGCGGGGCCGCGCGTGGCGCTGCTGGGCGACGCGGCCCGCCGGATGAACCCGCTGGCCGGACAGGGCCTGAACCTTGGCTTCAAGGATGTTGCCGCTCTCTATGATGTGATCCTGGAGGCGCGCGAGGTGGGCCTTGATCCGGGCAGCGAGACCGTGCTGGCGCGCTACCGCGAATGGCGGCGCTTTGATTCAGCCTCCACCGCGCTGTTCATGGACGCGGTGGACCGGACCTTCTCCAATGACAATGTGATGCTCAAACCGTTGCGGGCGCTCGCCCTGACTGCGGCCAACAGGATTGCCCCGATCCGCCAGGCCCTTGCCCGCCAGGCCAGCGCCGACCAGGACCATCTGCCGAGCCTGATGCGCTAATCCCGCACCGTCAGCGCGCGGAGCACATTCCAGGTGTAGAGCCCGCTGGAATGGCCATCGGAAAAGAAGAGGCGCACGGCGTAGCGACCCACCGGCTCTGCCTTCAGGACACGGATGTCTTCCGGCACCACGGGTGGCGGCGGTTTCGGACCCCGGCCATGGCCCTGCACTTCCGCAGACGGACTTTCCAGCCGGAGCGTGCGGTAATCCACCCGGCCGGAGGCGCCATCATCAAATTCGGCAACGAGTTCCTGCGCGCCGGCGCGGAAGGTGAGTTTGACCGGCCAGGGCTGGGCGCTCATGGCGCGGCGGCCTCTTCAGCCTCATCGAGATCACGCGCTTCTTCCGGCAGCATGATCGGGATGCCGCCGCGAATGGGATAGGCAAGGCGCGCATTCTTCGAGACCAGCTCATTGCGGGCCCGGTCATAGGCGAGCGGCTGGCGCGTCAGCGGACAGATCAGGGTTTCGAGCAGGCGCGGATCAACGCCGTTATGCTCGAAGGGGACAATGCCGTCCCTTGGCTCATCGCCGGGCAATTCGCTCATGTCTGCTCCTATTGGACGGGGCCTTCGCCACCTGCGGCACTGCCGAACTCCAGAAGCGCCGTCAAGGCAGCCGCACGCTCGGCGAGGCTGGGCGCTTCCAGCAGGGCCTGCTTTTCCATCGGTTCGAACGGGCATCCCGAGGCCAGCGCATGAACCAGAGTTTCAAGCGAAGCTTCCTGCAGGGCGGACCAGTCCGTCTCCAGGCCATTGGCAGCGGCATAGTGGCGGAAGGCGGCGATCAGCGTCTCGCGCGCGCTCCCCTCCCCTTCCGGCGGAAGCACCAGATCCTGGGCGAAGCGCTCCCAGTCCGGCTTCACCTGCCGGTAGGGCGTGGTGACATCAAGCTCGCGCACGACCCCGAAGCGGCAGACGCCGGTGAGCGAGATGAGATACCGGCCATCGGGGGTTTCGGTGTAGCTGGTGATGCGGCCCGCGCAGCCGACCTCGGCAATCAGCGGCGACTGGCGCGGGCCGCCAACCGCCTGCACCATGCCGATGAGCCGCGAACCGCTCATCGCATCATCGATCATGTTGAGATAGCGCGGCTCGAAGATGTTCAGCGGCAGCTGCCAGCGCGGGAAAACCAGCGCGCCGGGGAGCGGGAACACGGCAAGGGTCGCAGGCAGGTCGGCTGTCTTGCGATAGGGCGCCATGATCTTTTCCTTTCGCCCGGCGCGGGCTGGCCATCAGGGGGTTCAGGCAAACATCAGCGAGGAGAGACGGCGGCGGCCCTCGATGGTGACCGGATCTGTCGGACCGGCGGCTTCGAAAATCTTCAGCAGCTTGTCTTTTGCCTTGCCGCCTTCCCAGTCGAGCTTGGCGGAGAGGATGATCAAGAGGTGATCGGCCGCGTCCTGATACTTGCCGAGGGCGGCATACTGCTCGGCCAGTTCAAACCGCTGGGCGTGATCGCCCGGCGCTGCCATCACGGCGGAGAGGGCCGCGTCCAGCTCGCTCGGCGGGGGCGCGTCGGCCATCATCTCGATGGCCATGCGGATGCCCTTGATGGCGCTGTCATTCTTCCTGGCTTCCGGCACCATGGCGAGCGTGGCTTCGGCCGCTTCCTTGTCGCCATTGGCGAGGTGGCAGCGGGCAAGCCCGGCAATCGCCCCGATGTTTTCCGGATCCTGCTGCAGGATGGCGGCGTAGATTTCAGCGGCGAGCGCGATATCGCCTTTCTGGCTGGCCGCTTCGGCCTGGGAGAGAGCTTCGGCGATCATCTGCGCGTCATCGGTGCCCGAGAGCAGCTTTTCCACGAAGGCGCGGACCTGGCTTTCCGGCAGCGCGCCGAGGAAACCATCGACCGGGCGGCCCTTGTCAAACGCATAGACGGCGGGGATGGAGCGCACGCCGAGCTGACCGGCATAGGCCTGGTGTTCCTCGGTGTTGATCTTGACGAGCTTGACCGCGCCTTTCTTGCTTTCGACCACCTTCTCGATGATCGGGCCGAGCGTGCGGCACGGGCCGCACCAGGGGGCCCAGAAATCGACGATCACCGGCTGGGTCATGGAGGCTTCCACGACATCGGCCATGAAGCCCTGATCGGTACCTTCCTTTACGTGCTGGAGTTCAGCGTTGCTCATTGCAAGAATCCCTTTGTTTCGGGCGCAAAGATGGGACTGCAGAAAGACGAGCGCAAGCGGGCACGCCGCCGCGCGCCGCAGCCGGTTGATGAAAATCTGCCATGCGCCCTGTTTAGGCCCGGTTCAGCCCCTTAAGTGTAGGCGTGATCCCGTATGGTCATATAAAGGAGGCCAGAACGATGATGAATTTCTTTGCTCCGCTTGCTGCTGCCGCGATGATTGCCGGGGCCTCTCCCCTGCTGCCGGCGCTGAAACAGGCGCCTGTAAGCCCCTCGATTACCGCCCCGGCGGCCGCAGCCCAGCTGTCAGGCGCCGAGCGGGCAGCCCTGCTGAAGGAAGCCTCCCAGGCGCTCGCCACTGTGAAGACGGCGCGCGGCCGGTTTGAGCAGTATTCGCCGGACGGCTCATTCTCCACCGGCCAGTTTGCCATGCAGCGCCCCGGCAAGGTGCGGTTTGATTATGATGATCCCGTCCCGCTGCTAATGGTGAGCGATGGCACGACCGTTGCCCTGCAGGACAGCGATCTGGAAACCACCGACCGGGTGCCGCTGAAATCGACGCCGCTGTCGCTGCTGCTGAGCGACCGGCTGGATTTCGAGAGCCAGGCGAATGTGATTGATGTGCGCCGTGCCAATGGCCGGACCAACATCACCGTTCAGGACAAGAGCGGCGACATGGAAGGCACGCTGACCCTGGTGCTGGCCTCGGCGGATAATTCGCTGGTCGGCTGGCGCACCACGGATGCCAACGGCGGCAATACCTCGGTGACGCTGACCAATGTGGAGACGGGCGCACGCCTCAATCCCCGCCTGTTCATCCTGCGGGACTTCGACAACAACTGATACACGAAAGCGTGATAGCTGTTACGCCGAGTTAATTTGAGGTTTTCGGCCCGGCGTGACATAAAAGACACATCGGCGGACAGGAAACCGCGCAGCACCGACCCCCCCGCTGCGATACCTTCCTGCCGCTCGACACCGGATACACGCTGTCCGGACATCAAGACGCTCAAGCGTCCGGCGCGCCCGAACTCCCCGCGTTCGGGCGCGTTGACGTTTAAGGGGCAGATGTTAGCCAGAGGCGCATGACCCGCCCGATCAAGATCACCACCTGGAATATCAACTCCGTCCGCCTGCGCGCGCCGAATGTCGAAGCCTTCGTGGCGGCTGAAAAGCCGGACGTGGTGTGCCTGCAGGAGACCAAATGCCAGGACGGCGAGTTTCCGCTGAAAGCCTTCAAGGAGATGGGCCTGCCGCATCTGGTGATCCGGGGCCAGCGCGGCGGCCATGCCGGGGTGGCGATCGCCTCGCGGCTGCCGCTGGAGAAGGTGGATGTGCCTGACCTCTGCCGGGAGAACCATGCGCGGGTGATTGCCGCGCGCCTGCCTTCGGGCCTAGAGATCCACAATATCTACCTGCCTGCCGGCGGGGATGTTCCCGACCCGCATGTGAATGACAAGTTTGATCACAAGCTGGATTTCCTCGAGCGGCTGGGGCCGGGCTACAAGAAGCTGAAAAAGGGCGTGAAACGCGTTCTCGTCGGCGATCTCAACGTCGCCCCGCATGAGAATGATGTCTGGTCCCACAAGCAGCTGCTGGGCATCGTCTCGCATACGCCGCAGGAGACCGAGCGGCTGGAGGAGTCGCGCAGATCCGCCGGTTTTGAGGACATTGCCCGCCTGGCCGTGCCGGAGGAGCAGAAACTCTATACCTGGTGGAGCTACCGCGCCGCAGACTGGGCGGCCTCCAACCGGGGCCGGCGGCTGGACCATATCTGGGCCAACAAGGCGGCGATGGAGGATGTGGACGTTAGCTCCTACCGCATCCATCCAGCCTGGCGGAGCGGCTGGAAACCGTCAGACCATGCGCCGGTGACGGTAAGCCTCAGGGCCTGAGGCGGTAGCCGCCGGTATCGGTCAGCAACAGTTGGGCGTTCGACGGATCAGGCTCGACCTTCTGGCGCAGGCGATAGATGTGGGTTTCGAGCGTATGGGTGGTGACAGCCGCGTTATAGCCCCAGACCTCTGAAAGCAGCGTCTCCCGCGCAACCGCCTTGCCCCCTGCCCGGTAGAGGAATTTCAGGATCTCCGTTTCCTTCTCCGTCAAGCGGATGCGGCGGCCTTCCTTGGTGCGCAGCACCTTCATCGAGGGGCGGAATTCATAGGGGCCAATGTCGAAGGTGGCGTCTTCGGTCTGCTCGAAACTGCGCAGCTGGGTGCGGACGCGGGCGAGCAGCACCGCAAAGCTGAACGGTTTGGCGATATAATCATTCGCGCCGGCCTCAAGCCCGGCCACCGTGTCACTTTCGCCGGAACGCCCGGTGAGCATGATGACGGGGACGCGGTTGCCCGCCTCGCGCAGCTTCCGGCAGACATCCCGGCCGCTCATGCCGGGCATGTCGACATCCAGGATCATGAGATCAACGCGTTCTTCGGCCAGTTTGGCGAGGGCGTCTTCGCCGGTGGCGGCGGTCAGCACGCTGAAGCCATCGCTCAGAGCGAACTGCTCGGCGAGGGTTTCCCGCAGATCTTCCTCGTCATCGACGATGAGAATGAACTTTTTGGCCGTCATCTGCGTATCCCGCCTCATCAGCGCCGATCGCGCCTGCCGCTTGCATAGAAAGGTGGCGCCTGTTTATCCAATAACAAGAACGGGAGGCGCAGCCAGGTGACGCATTTCATCGCGTTTTCAGACGGGCGGCTGGAAGGCGGCGGGCTTTCCCTGCGCTGCGCGCTGGGCAAAGGCGGCGTTTTGCCGGCGGCGGAGAAGCGCGAGGGTGACGGCGCTTCGCCCGCCGGTATCTGGCCGGTGCGCCGCGTCTGGTACAGGCCGGACAAGGGGCCGGCGCCGGAAACGGGCATTCCGGCGATTGCCTTGCGGCCGGAAGATGGCTGGTGCGACGCGCCGGGCGATGCCCGCTATAATCAATGGGTGCCCCTGCCCTGCCCTGCCCGCCATGAGCGGCTGTGGCGGGCGGACGGGCTCTACGATCTGATTGTCGAGCTTGGGTATAATGATGACCCGCCCGTGGCGGGCAAAGGCAGCGCCATCTTTGTGCATGTGGCGCGGCCAGGCTATCTGCCGACGGAAGGATGCGTGGCGCTGGCAGAGGGCGATCTTCGCGCGGTGCTGAAACGGCTTCAGGGCGGGTCGGTGATCGAAATCCGGGCCTAAGCGGCGCTGCGATCCCCGAACAGGGCAGTTCCGACGCGGACATGCGTGGCGCCATAGCGGGCGGCGAGTTCATAGTCCCCGCTCATGCCCATAGAGAGGAGGCCGAGGCCGTAATCGCGGGCGATCTTCTTCAGCAGCGCGAAATGCGGGCCGGCGGGTTCATCCGCCGGGGGGATGCACATCAGGCCGGCTACCTCCAGCCCTGCCTGCTCCCGGGCGTATCGCAGCAGATCGCCCACTTTTGACGGGATAACCCCGGCTTTCTGGGGTTCTTCGCCCGTATTCACCTGAATGAGGAGCTGGGGGCGGCGCTCTTCCTTATCCATGGCGGCGGCGAGCGCATCGGCGAGCTTTTCCCGGTCGAGCGTCTGGATGACATCGAAAAGGCGCACGGCATCGGCCGCCTTGTTGGTCTGCAGGGGGCCGATCAGATGCAGGACCAGATCCGGATAGGCTTCGCGGCGGCTTTCCCAATGCGCCTGGGCCTCCTGAACGCGGTTTTCCCCGAAAACCCGCTGCCCTGCGGCGAGAATCGCCTCGATGGCCGCGTCCGGCTGGGATTTGGAGACAGCGATCAGCTCCGGCGCGGAGGCGCTGGCGGCAGCAAGCGCAGCGAGGATCCCGGCGCGGCGGTTGGCAATGTCCTGGTTCAGGCTATCAGTCGTCATGATGATCGAGAAACTCCAATCCAGTTCGAGGCGCAAGGCGCAGATGGCCGCGCGGGTGGCGGCGCGCCACCTGCCGGAGGGGTTGCCGCCGGCGTTTTTCCTGACCGATCCGGCGCGGACGCCGGACCCGGAAGCGATAGTGGCCGGGCTTCCGGCAGGCTGGGGGGTGATCTACCGGCATTTCGGGGCGCCGGACCGGGAAATCGTGGCGCGGCGGCTGCTGAAGCTGTGCCGGGCGCGGAAACTTCGGCTACTGATCGGGGCTGATGCCGAGCTGGCCGCGAAGATCGGGGCGGACGGCGTTCACTGGCCGGGAAGGATGGCGGGCGCCTCCCGCAAGTGGCGCGGGCGGTTCAAACTGCAGACCATGAGCGGACACAGAGGGGACAATTTCGGACACTTCCGGACACTTCCGGTCAAGGCGGTGCTGTTTTCGGCCGTCTTTGCGTCACGCAGCGCCAGCGCGGGTACGGCCATGGGCGCGCAGCGATTCCGGCGGCTGGTCCCTTCCCTGCCCTTCCCTGTCTATGCCTTGGGCGGCGTGAATCCGGATAACGCACTCTCCATTTCGGATTCAGCCGGGATGGCCGCGATTGATGGGTGGGGCTGTTTCAGGGTCTGACAGCAAGACGCAGAAAAGCGAGCGGCGCCCAGAGAGGCGCGCTTCAGGCAGCCAAGATTTTCAGAAGATCAGAACTTGAAGGCGGACTTCAGACGGATGCCGGCTTCGACATCCTGGTTTTCCCAGCGCTTGGACGAATCAAGTTCATCGGCGCCGAACCGCACTTCACCGCCGACCGAGAAGCGGGGGGTGACGCGGAATGTGGCGCCGGCCTGAACTTCCTCGCGCGGAAGATAGGTTTCACCCGGACGGGTGACCTTGTCGAAATTCAGCTGCCAGCGGGAATCCTTGCCGATCTGGACCGAGAAGTCCTGATTGGGCTCTGCCTGCCATTGCAGACGCGATTCGGCGGGCTTGCCTTCGGAGAACTGGCGATACCATTCAGACCGGGCCGAATTGGTTTCCGACAGTGTGGGGGCCTCAACGCGGATGAATTCGCTCGTCACGCGTTCCTGCGCAACAGCCGGCAGCGTGAAGGCTGCGGCCGCAAGGGCGAAAGAAAGAACGAGGTCTACGCGCATAGTAACTCCCAACCACTGATGATAGTGAGGGGGTCCGCTTAATGGAAGATTAAGTTTCTGATAAAGCGAGGAATTACAGGGAACGTGTGATTTCGATCACAATGCCGTTGCGACTCCCCCCCGTGGAGGGGATCTGCCCGCCGGAATTCAGGTATCCAGTATCCACGTCCCGCCAGCCGGATGCAAGCCGCCAGTCCTCATTCGGCGTCCAGACCAGGCCGATCTGCCAGCTGTCACTGCTGAGGCCGGCAAATTCATCTTCTGCGCCAGAGACTTCCGCGACCGCCTGCAGCTTTCCAAACGGAATGGCGGCCGAAACGGCCCAGGCCGAATAGTCCCCCGGCCCGGCGGCAATGCCATTGTTTGATTCCAGATAGCTGCCGCCGAGGCGCAGGCGGGAGAACTCTGCCGAGGCACCCGCCGACCAGGTCTCGACCGTCCCATAGAGGGTGGGGTCTGGCGCAAAGCGGGCTTCGGCCTGGCTGTAGGCGGCGGCCGCGCGCAGGCGGACCCCACTTTGCGGCAGGCGGCGGGAGAGATTGAGCGCCACCTCGAAGGCGTCTTCTATCTGGGGACGGGGCGATCCTGGAAAGTCGCTTTCAGTGTCCCGGTCCACGCCCCGGCGATCAGCGGTGGGTGTGTAGGAGACCCCGCCGCGCAGGCCGAGGATGCGGGGGGTAGCGTAGCTGATCTTGGCGGCCGGGCCGGTGAGATCATGATCGGTGCGGGCGATGATCTGGCCGGTGGGATCGAGCGCCGGATTGACGAGGCCGGCATGAGCAAAGAGCGCCGGGCCACCCTCAAAGAAGCGGGTGGCGATGCCTTCATCCGCGCCAAGGCGCGCTTCGCCATAACCGCCGTCTATATAGATGTAGGCCGTCTCCAGGCTGATCCGCAGATCACGGTCTGCCGGGGTGTCGCCGCGGGCAAGGCCGCTGAACGCGCCGCCTGAGGAGGCCCCTGCCCCGGCCGAGGGCGGGAAGACGCCGCTGAACCCCGCGCGGGCGGGATGGTCGCGCTGAAGCTCCAGCCCGCCGACCGCGCCGATCTCGGCCCCGTTCATCAGCACATAGTTGATCGCCATGCGGGCCTTTGCGAGGCCAAGGATGGCTTCATCTGCATCGGGCGCGGCGACCAGCGCGATCTCCACGCCCGCCTCGCTTTCGACCCCGCCCGGATCATCCCACACATCCTGGGCCGAAGCCGCCGGGGCGAGCGCCACCATCGGCGCGGCAAGGGCGAAGGCAAGCAGGCGGGCGTTAAGCATCACGGGCGGCTCCATCACGGGCGCTGCGGCTGACTCAGCCAAGCGCATAACAATACTGGCGAGGCCAGAACCCCCTTGTTATACACGCCGGGTCAACAAGGAATTGCATGCGGAAAATGAACATGATCAAGCCGATCCTCACCGCCGCCTTTGCCGGCCTGCTGCTCGTCTCGGGCTGCCAATCGCGCGGTAAAGCCAATGATGGCCCGCTTGTGGTCCAGTCGGTCGGCGCATCGAACCCGTATCTGTGGCGCGCCACGCTGGATACGCTGTCCACGCTGCCGCTTCAGTCCACCGATCCGATCGGCGGCATCATTTCCTATGACTGGAAAAGCTTTCCGGACACGCCGAACGAGCGCGTGAAGGCCACCGTGTTCATTCTGGACTCGCGCCTGCGCGCCGATGGCGTGAAGGTCACCGTTCACCGCCAGGTGAACACCGAGGGCCAGTGGACCGATGCGGCCGCTGACCCGGAAACGGCCATCCAGCTGGAAAACAAGATTCTTGAACGGGCGCGACTTCTTCGGACCTCTCAGATCCGCTAAAGCCCCGATAGAAGACTTACGTAATTCAATTCCATTCAAGGGAGCCCAGGATGGCCACCCGTTATGATCCGCAGAGCGCGGAGCCCCGCTGGCGTGAAGCCTGGGAGAAGGCCGACATTTTCAGGACCAAGGTGCCAGCCGAGGCGCCCGGCGCGCCCAAAGCGTTCGTCCTCGAGATGTTCCCCTACCCTTCCGGCCGCCTGCATATGGGCCATGTGCGCAACTATGCGATGGGCGACGTGGTGGCCCGGCACAAGCGCGCCAAGGGTTATAATGTGCTTCACCCGATGGGATGGGACGCGTTTGGCATGCCGGCGGAAAACGCCGCCATGGAACGCAAGGTTCACCCCGGCAAATGGACGTATGCCAACATCGAGTCGATGAAGGCACAGTTCCGCAAGCTCGGCCTGTCACTCGACTGGAGCCGGGAGTTTGCGACGTGTGATCCCGAATACTATGGCGCCCAGCAGGCCCTGTTCCTGAAACTGTTCGAGAAGGGCCTTGTCTATCGCAAGGCCTCGAAGGTGAACTGGGACCCGGTGGACAATACGGTGCTGGCCAATGAGCAGGTGATCGACGGGCGCGGCTGGCGCTCGGGCGCCCTGGTCGAGCAGCGCGAGCTGACGCAATGGTTCTTCAAGATTACCGCGTATGCGGATGACCTGCTCGACGCGGTTCAGAAGCTGGAGCGCTGGCCGGAGAAGGTTCGCACGATGCAGGCCAACTGGATTGGCCGGTCCGAAGGCCTGGAGATGACCTTTGCCTTTGAGGGCGCCGCGCCAGCCGGCTTTGAAAAGGGCATCCCCGTTTTCACCACACGGCCGGACACGCTGTTCGGGGCGAGCTTTGTTGCTCTGTCGCCGGATCATCCACTGACGATCCAGCTGGCGGAAAAGTCTGATGCGCTGAAAGCGTTCCGCGCGAAATGCGCCCAAGTCGGCACCAGCGAGGAAGCGATCGAAAAGGCCGAGAAGCTGGGCTTCGATACCGGCCTGACGGTCGCTCATCCGTTCGAACCGGGACGGACGGTTCCGGTCTGGGTCGCAAACTTCGTGCTGATGGGATACGGCACGGGCGCCATCTTCGGCTGCCCGGCGCATGACCAGCGCGATCTCGACTTTGCCCGCAAGTTCGGGCTGGACGTATTCCCGGTGGTGCTGCCGCCGGGCGCGGATGCCGGAGCGTTTGAGGTGGGCACCGAAGCCTATACCGGACCCGGACATATATATAAGTCTGGTTTCCTCGACGGGCTCTCCATCGAAGACGCCAAGCGCGCGGCGATTGCGAAGATCGAGGCTGACGGCCAGGGCGAAGGCAAGGTGAATTACCGCCTGCGCGACTGGGGCGTTTCGCGCCAGCGCTATTGGGGCTGCCCGATCCCCGTGATCCATTGCGAGGAGTGCGGCGTGGTGGGCGTTCCGCAGGCGGATCTTCCGGTGCGCCTGCCGGAGGATGTGACCTTTGATGTGCCCGGCAATCCGCTGGACCGGCACCCAACCTGGAAGCATGTGAACTGCCCGAATTGCGGCAAGCCCGCGCGCCGGGAGACCGATACGCTCGACACCTTTGTCGACAGCTCCTGGTATTATGCCCGCTTTGCGAGCGCGACCGATCCGGCCGAGCGTGCCTACTGGCTGCCGGTGGACCAGTATATTGGCGGGGTGGAGCATGCTGTGCTGCACCTCCTCTATTCGCGCTTCTTCTCGCGCGCGATGCGGGATGTGGGCGAGCTGGACCTGCCATCGGGCGAGCCCTTTGCGGGTCTCTTCACGCAGGGCATGGTAACGCACGAGACCTACAAGTCCGAGGCCGGAACATGGCTGGAGCCTTCCGCCATCGAACGGAAGGACGGCAAGGTGTTCGAGATTGCCACCGGCAAGCCGGTGAAGGTCGGCGCCATCGAGAAGATGTCGAAGTCCAAGAAGAACACGGTCGATCCCGACGCCATCGTCGCCACCTATGGGGCCGATGTGGCGCGCTGGTTCGTTCTGTCTGACTCTCCGCCCGAGCGGGATGTGGAGTGGACCCAGTCTGGCGCCGAGGGCGCGGCGCGCTTCGTTCAGCGGGTCTGGTCCTTCGTTGACGCTCTGCCCGAGACGGGCCCCTTCCCTGCCCCCGCCAGCGATGACGCCTCGACCGCGCTTCGCAAGGCAAGCCACAAGGCCGTCGCCAGCATCGACAAGGCCATCGAAGAGTTCCGCTTCAACTCCGCCATCGCCACCGTGCATGAATGGGTGAACACGCTGAAGAAGGCCGAGTCTGATCCGGCGACCCTCGGCGCGCGGGCCGAAGGGGCCGACATGCTGGCCCGCTGCCTGGTGCCGTTCATGCCGCACCTGGCCGAAACCTGCTGGGAACGACTCGGCAAGCCGGGCCTTGTTTCACAGGCGAGCTGGCCGGAGGTGGACGCTTCGCTGGTGGTTGATGATAACGTGACGCTGGCGGTTCAGGTGAACGGCAAGCGGCGCGGAGAAATCACCGTTGCCAAGGACATGGCGGCCGGGGATGTGGAGGCAGCCGCCAGGGCCCTGCCGGAAGTGGCCAGCTTCATCGAGGGCAAGAGCGTGAAGAAAACGATTGTTGTGCCCGGCCGGATTGTGAATATCGTGGTCGCATGAAGCACGTCGTCGCCGCCCTGCTGCTCGTTGCTACCGCCGCGTGCGGCTTTCAGCCGGTCTATGCGCCGGTCAACGGACAGCATGCCGAATCCGGCCTGATCTCGGTTTCACCCATTGAAGGCCGCCAGGGGCATATGCTCCGCCGCGCGCTTCAGGAAGAGCTGGCCGTGGGGCTGCCGGGTCTCACCGAGCAGGTCACGCTGACGGTCAATTTGCAGAGCGACCTTACCCGGTTGGCGCTGTTGCCCGACGGGGCAGCGTCCCGCTCCAGCATCATGGCGAGCGGAAGCTACCGGCTTGAAGGCGAGAATGTGCGGGTGACGGGACGGTCCGATGTCGAAACCGGCTTCCTTGTACCGGACTCGCCCTATGGCGATATTGCCGCCCAGACCGATGCGGGTGACCGCGCGATGCGGGTTCTGGCCAAACAGATTGCCGACGATATCCGCCTGAAATTTGCGAGCCCCTGATGCTGCACAAGGGACGCGCGGCGGAGGGTTTCGCCCGGCGGCCTGATCCGGAAGTCTGGGCCGTGCTCGCCTTCAGCGAGGATGAAGGGCTCTCCTTCGATGCCGGGCAGAGCCTGATCGCCAGCTGGGGCGGCAAGCAGGGCATGGATGTGACCGTGCTCGATGACGACGCGATCAAGAAAGAACCCGCCCTCCTCTTCGATGCGCTGGAGGCCGTCTCGTTGCTGGGGGATGCGCGCGCCGTTCGCGTGCGCACCAGCGGCGACAAGATTGCCGCTCTCCTGGGCGAAGCGATCGAGGCGGGCGACAAGGACCCCCAGCGCTTTGCCGCAAAGCTGGTGATCGAAGCGGGCAGCCTTCCGGCCCGGTCCAAACTCCGCGCGGCGGCCGAAAGCGCCAAACGCGCCGCCTGCCTGCAGTTCTTCGCCGAAGAAGAAGCCGATGTGGCCAGCCGCGTGAAGACTGCGCTTCTGGCCGAAGGCGCGGTGATAGACCCCCCTGCCCTCGACGCTTTCGTGGGTGATCTTCCCGGAAACCGGGGGCTTGCCAATTCGGAAATCGAGAAGCTCGCCCTCTATGCCCGCGGCCTCGGCCGGCCGCTGACCCTGGAAGATGTCCGCGCGCTTTCGGCAACGGATGTGAAACAGGCGATTTCCGGCATTGTCTCCGCCGCGCTGGACGGGCGGCCGGGCGAAGCGCAGACTGCCTTCGACAAGCTTTCCGAGAACGGAACGAGTGGCATCTCGATCCTGCGCTCGCTTCAGATGGAAGTGCTCCGGATGCTGAGCGCACATGAGAAGATCGCCGGCGGGGATGGAAACCCCGGCAAGTATCTCCGCCCGCAAGTCTGGCCGAACGAATGGCCGGCCTTCCGCGCGCGCCTTAGCAAATGGCCCGCGCGCCGCCTGATGCGGGTGATGGAACGCATCCATGATGCCGAGCGTCAGACGAAGCTCGCTGGACCAACGGGCGATCCCGTGATCCGCCTGCTGATTAACGATCTGGCAAGGGCTGCCGAAAACGTTCGTTAACGGATTATTTATTCCGCAGGCCTGCCAGGCGCTTCACTCCGGCGCGCGGCGCTTGGCCGTCAGGCGGCGGCACACCTCGTCGAGCTGTTCCAGGTCGCGGTACTTGATGCGGATCTCGCCGCCATGCTTGCCGTGGCGGATATCGACATCGAGGCCCAGCGTGCGGCTGATGTCTGCCTCGAGCGCTTCGGTGTTGATGTCCTTGACCGGCGGGGCCAGGCTGTCCATCGACTTGGTTTCGATCGGCGCATTGTTGCGGGCGTCGCGCGCGCGCGCCTCGACCTCACGGACGCTGAGCCCCTTCTCTACCGCCAGCTCGATCAGGCCTTCGGGATCTGGCGCGCCGAGCGCGGCGCGGGCATGGCCGGCGCTGATCCGGCCTTCACGGACATGGGTGCGTGCGCCGTCGGGAAGCTGAAGCAGACGCAGCGTGTTGGTGATATGCGCGCGGCTCTTGCCGACGCTGGAGGCAAGGCTTTCCTGTGTCCGGCCGAAGCGCTTCATCAGCGCCTCATAGGCCTCAGCCTCCTCGATCGGGTTGAGGTCTGAACGCTGGACGTTTTCGATGATGCCGATCTCGAGCAGTTCCAGCTCGTCGGCATTGCGGATCACGGCGGGAATGGAGGTGAGGCCCGCCATGCGCGCAGCGCGCCAGCGGCGCTCCCCGGCGATGATCTGATACTTGCCTTCTTCCTTGGGATCAGGACGGACGAGGATCGCCTGAAGCACGCCCTTTGCCTTCAGCGACTCTGCCAGCTCCCGCAGGTTTTCCTCGGTGAAGGTCCGGCGCGGCTGGGCCGGGTTGCGCCGGATATTGTCGAGCGCGATCTCGCTGGCCCCTTGCCCGCCAGGGGTAGCATTGGTGCCAGCCGGGACCGCTTCCCCCGGAGACGACGCCGCCGCAGGCTGCGCCACCGGACGGACATTCATCGCCTCGACTTCGCCGATCAGCGCAGAAAGACCCCGGCCGAGCCGGCTGGGGCGTCCGCGATTGTCTTCTGCCGGATCGCTCACGCCGCCCTCGCCTTTTCTCGTTGCAGCACTTCGGAGGCGAGACGGATATACGCCTCGCTGCCGGGGCAACGATAATCATAGAGGAGCGCCGGCTTGCCGAAGGACGGCGCCTCCGACAGGCGGACATTGCGCGGAATGACCGTATTATAGACTTTCGAGCCGAAGAAGGCGCGGACCTCATTGGCCACCTGGTCTGACAGGCTGTTGCGGCGGTCGTACATGGTCAGCACGACGCCCTGGATTTCGAGCGTCGGATTGAGGCCGGAGCGGACCACTTCGACGGTGCGCAGAAGCTGGGTCAGACCTTCCAGAGCAAGGAACTCGCACTGGAGCGGAACCAGCAGCGCGTCCGAGGCGGTCATCGCATTGACGGTCAGCGCCGAAAGCGATGGCGGGCAATCGATCAGGACATAGTCATACTTGACGAGGCCGCCCTGTTCGACCCGGTCGATATAGGAGTGCAGCGACTCCTTGAGGCGGTATGACCGGTGGGCATCGCCGGCAAGCTCGGTTTCGACCCCGGACAGGTTCTCATCACCCGGAACAATGTCGAGACGCGGAACGATGGTCGAGAGGACAGCCTCCTCGAGCGGCACGCGATCGACCACCAGATCATAGGAGGTCATCAGGCGCTCGGCACGTGAAATGCCAAGACCGGTGGACGCGTTTCCCTGGGCATCGAAATCGACGATCAGAACGCGGCGGCCGACGGCGGCGAGCGCGGTCCCGAGATTGATGGAGGTCGTCGTTTTGCCGACACCTCCCTTTTGATTCACCACAGCGAAGATTCTGGGCCTAGTCATGACGACGTAAGACCTCCCTGACAATCAAAATGACGCCTGACCCACCACTGCGACTTGGAATCGCTTCATAAGCGAAATTCCACCTTTGGCGGGCTTCAGTCAATTCTTCTTTCCAGCGTTCGCCCTTCGGGAAAACCCCCGTTGCACCTTTTCGGAGCCAGGGAGATGCGTATTCCAGAAGTTGTGACATTGGCGCAAAGGCCCGTGCGGTAACGATATCGGCTTTGCTGGGCGGCGCTGCTTCAATCCGGCCCTGATAAACGGCGGCGTTGAGACTGGCCGCCTCGATGGCCGCGCGAAGGAAAGCGCATTTCTTGCCGACCGATTCCATCATCGTGACATGGGCGCCGGGCCGGGCCGCCGCGATGATGAGGCCAGGAAAGCCGGCGCCCGATCCGAGATCCACCACGCGGGCGGTTTCGGGGATATGGTCCAGAAGCTGCCAGGAGTCGCCGACATGGCGCGTCCAGATCTGGGGCCACTCTTTCGGGCCGATCAGATTGGATTTCTGCCGCCAGACATCGAGCTCCGAAATGATCCGGTCCAGACGGTCCAATGTTTCACGTGAAACATCATTGGCGGCCAGAAAGGCCGCGCGGTCGTCTTGCGCGCTCATCTTTTACCCCGCTTTGCGGACACGGCGGACGTGGCCGAGTAGCGCCGTCAGCGCGCCCGGTGTGACGCCTTCAATCCGCGCAGCCTGACCGAGTGTGCCCGGACGGACCGCTTTCAGCTTCTGGCGGACCTCATTCGAGAGGCCGCCGATCAGGTCATAGTCGAGATCGGCGGGAAGGGTCAGCGCTTCATCGCGGCGGAGCGCGGCCACATCCTCAGCCTGGCGATCCAGATAGGCCGAATAGAGCGCTTCGATTTCGATCTGAGCAATGATGTCTGGAGGGAGCTCAGAAAGCTCGGGCCAGACGGCCACCAGATGCGCGAAGCTGATCTCCTTATAAGAGAGATATTCCCAGGCTGAGCGGACGCGGCCATCCTGATTGACCGCCCATCCATTACGTGCGGCAGCCGCCGGACTGAGATTGAGACTTTTCAGAAGATTCCGGGCCGATTCCAGAGCCCGATGTTTCACGTGAAACATTGCGGCGCGTTTCTCGCCCACGACACCGGCCTCGATGCCTTTCTGGGTAAGGCGCTGGTCGGCATTATCGGCGCGCAGCGCAAGCCGGTATTCGGCGCGTGAAGTGAACATCCGATAGGGCTCAGTCACGCCGCGGGTCACCAGGTCATCGATCAGGACGCCGATATAGGCTTCAGCCCGATCAAAAATGACCGGGTCTTTTCCGGCGGCGGCGCGCGCGGCGTTGAGGCCGGCCATCAGGCCCTGAGCGCCGGCTTCTTCATATCCGGTTGTCCCGTTGATCTGGCCCGCCAGATAGAGACCCGGCATGAGTTTGACTTCCAGCGCCGGGCTCAGCGCGCGCGGATCGACATAGTCATATTCGATCGCATAGGCGTGCTGGAGGATGGTGACTTCTTCCAGCCCGGGGATTGTCCGGATGAACTTCTCCTGGACCTCTTCGGGAAGCGAGGTGGAGATGCCGTTCGGATAGACGGTGTGATCGTCGAGGCCCTCTGGCTCCAGAAACACCTGATGCCGGTCGCGGTCTCCGAAGCGGTTCACCTTGTCTTCGATGGAAGGGCAATAGCGCGGGCCGCGTCCGGAGATGGCGCCGGAATAGACTGCGGACTCTTCCATATGGGCTTCGATGATCGAATGGGTTTCCGGCGTCGTCCAGGTGATACCGCACTGGACCTGCGGGACCGTGATCTCGGAGTTGAGGAAGGAGAACGGGATCGGCTGGTCATCGGCCGGCTGCATCTCGAGCCGGTCCCAATGGATGGTGCGGCCGTCGAGGCGGGCGGGCGTACCGGTCTTGAGGCGGCCCATCGGCAGGCCGATGGCATAGAGCCGGTCAGACAGGCCAAGCGCGGGCGCTTCCCCAATCCGGCCGGCAGGAATGCGTTTGGCGCCGATATGGAT
This sequence comes from Hyphomonas sp., assembly GCF_013823385.1. Lineage (GTDB taxonomy): Bacteria > Pseudomonadota > Alphaproteobacteria > Caulobacterales > Hyphomonadaceae > Hyphomonas. The sequence goes on along the minus strand of NZ_PNMA01000002.1, from coordinate 130,731 downwards.
CACGCCCTTGAGGAAGGTGCCCGTGGTGATGACGACCCTGGCCGCTGAATAGCGTTTGCCGGTGAGGCCGATCACGCCCCGGATGGTGCCATCCTCGACGATCAGATCCTCGGCGCCGTCTTCAATGAGGGTGAGGTTTGGATAATCGGCCAGCTCGGCCTGCATCGCTTCGCGGTAGAGCTTGCGGTCGATCTGCGAGCGGGGCCCCCAGACGGCCGGGCCCTTGGACCGGTTGAGCATCCGGAACTGGATGCCGGCCTTGTCCGCCATCCGGCCCATGACGCCATCGAGCGCATCGATCTCGCGCACGAGATGGCCTTTGCCGAGCCCCCCGATGGCGGGGTTGCAGCTCATCTCGCCAATCGTCGACAGCCTGTGGGTGATGAGCGCGGTGCGCGCGCCAAAGCGGGCGGACGCGGCCGCCGCTTCGCAGCCGGCATGGCCGCCACCAATGACAATAACGTCGAAATCCGGGAAGTCCGGCATTAACCAACCCTTAAGCGCTGCTTGAGGCGGCTATATAACGCCGGGCGCCCTCAAACCCTAGGGGTCATTTTCCGATGCAGAATTTGGAGAAGACAGCGCTCAGAACATCTTCCACATCGACCTTGCCGATGACTGAGGAGAGTTGGCGCAGAGCCATGCGGACGTCTTCTGCGGCAAGTTCGGCGCCGATATCCTGGGTGAGGGCGTCGCGGGCAGAGACCAGGCTGGCGAGACCGGCAGCGAGCTTTTCCCGGTGACGCGCGCGGGTGATGACCGGCGCCTCGACCGAGGCGGCCCGCTGGGAGACGAAACCGGCAATCGAGGCTTCGAGCGTATCCATGCCTTCGCCTGTTGCCGCCGAGAGGGGCAGCGCGCCTTCGGGCCCACGGATGCCCGGCCGGGCGTCCGCCTTGTTGAAGACGACAATATCCTGTGTCTCGATCGGGCCGGGGGGAGGGGAGGGGGCCGCGCCATCGATCACATGGATGCGGAGGTCCGCCTCGGCCGCCGCGCGGATTGCCCGGCGGACGCCTTCAGCCTCGACCACATCCTCGGTTTCCCTCAGACCGGCGGTGTCTGCAATCCAGACAACCTGACCGCCGAGGATCACCCGCACCTCGACGACGTCGCGCGTCGTGCCGGCGATGTCGGTGACGATGGCCGCTTCGCGCCGGGCAAGCCGGTTGAGGATGGACGACTTGCCCGCGTTCGGCGGGCCGACAATGGCAATGCGAAAACCATCGCGGATGCGCTCGCCAACCCCCCGGTCGCCGAGGGCGGTTTCGATCTCGGCGATCACCTTGCCGAGGCGCTGAAGGATGGGGGCGGCGGTATCTTCGGGGACATCGCCTTCATCGGGAAAGTCGATCATCACTTCGATGAGGGCGAGCGCGCCGGTCAGTTCCTCGCGCCAGGCCTCATAGATTTCGGTGAGGCCGCCGCCGAGTTGGCGAAGGGCTTGGGATTTCTGCGCGGACGTTTCCGCTTCGATGATGTCAGCTACGCCCTCGGCCTCGGTAAGATCCAGTTTACCATTTTCAAAGGCACGCCGCGTGAACTCCCCGGGCTCAGCCAAACGTATTCCGGGAACGGATGTCAGTGCACGGAGGGCATGATCGATGACGGCCGGGCCACCATGCAGGTAGAGCTCGAGTGTATCTTCGCCGGTATAGGAGTTTGGGGCGCGCGCATGGAGCGCGAGGCCCTGGTCGATCTGCTCGCCGGCGGCGTCATATATATATGTCAGCGCCGCGCGTTTGGGTTCCGGCAATCCGGACGCGAGAAATCGCTCTCCGACCTCGGCAACCGCCGGGCCGGAAATGCGGATGATGGCAATGGCCGACGGCGGAGGGCCCGAGGCGAGAGCGCAGATTGTGTCGCGCGCGCCCATCGGGCCGCTCCTCTAGTTCTTCATCGCTTCGAAGAATTCTTCGTTGGTCTTCGTCTGCTTCAGCTTGTCGAGCAGGAATTCGACCGCATCGGTCGTGCCCATCGGGCCAAGGATGCGGCGAAGGATGTAGATCTTCGAAAGCTGGTCCTGCGGCGTGATGAGTTCTTCTTTCCGCGTGCCTGACTTCATGATGTCGATGGCCGGGAAGGTCCGCTTGTCGGCAATCTTCCGGTCGAGAACGACTTCGGAGTTACCGGTGCCTTTGAATTCCTCGAAGATGACTTCATCCATCCGGCTGCCGGTATCGATCAGGGCGGTGGCCACAATTGTCAGCGAGCCGCCATTCTCGACATTCCGCGCGGCGCCGAAGAAACGCTTCGGGCGCTGCAGGGCGTTGGCATCCACACCGCCGGTCAACACTTTGCCGGAGGAGGGGACGGTGGTGTTATAGGCGCGGCCAAGACGGGTGATCGAGTCGAGGAGGATCACGACATCACGCTTGTGTTCGACAAGGCGTTTGGCCTTTTCGATGACCATTTCGGCCACCTGGACGTGGCGGGTCGCCGGCTCGTCAAAGGTGGAGGCGACAACTTCGCCCTTCACCGTGCGGCGCATGTCGGTCACCTCTTCCGGGCGCTCATCGATCAGCAGAACGATGAGGTAGCATTCCGGATGGTTTTCTTCGATGGCCGCGGCGATGTTCTGCATCAGAACCGTTTTACCGGTGCGCGGCGGGGCAACGATCAGGGCGCGCTGGCCTTTGCCGATCGGCGAGACGATGTCGATGACGCGGCCCGAACGGTCTTTCTTGGTCGGATCGCGGCTCTCCATCTTGAGGCGCTGTTCCGGATAAAGAGGGGTGAGGTTGTCGAAGTGAACCTTCTTGTTGGCCTTCTCCGGTTCCTCGAAATTGATGCGGCTCACATCGGTCAGCGCGAAGTAACGCTCGCTGTCCTGCGGGGCGACGATCGGGCCTTCGACCGTATCACCGGTGCGGATGTTGGCCTTCTTCAACACTTCGGGACTGACATAGATGTCGTCCGGGCCGGGCAAGTAGTTTGATTCCGGCGAGCGCAGGAAGCCGAATCCGTCGGTGAGAACCTCGAGCACGCCCTGGCCGGTGATTTCGACTTCGCTGTCAGCGAGTTCCTTGAGGATCGCGAACAGCATGTCCTGCGTCCGCATCGAGGAGGCGTTCTCGATCTCGAGCTCCTCGGCATAGGCGAGGAGTTCTTCAGGCGACTTCGCCTTGAGTTCGCGCAGAGTCACACTGGTAAGGTTGTCGAGCATCGTGGAAGCCATTCGGGCAGTATCCGGACTTGGAATAGTCAAAAGGGGAGGGGCCGGGCGAAAATACATCGCGGCGCCAAAGGACTTGGCGGGCCAGCCCGTGCCTTATCCGCCACAAACCGGTTGCCCGTCAAGCGCCCATAAGGGGATTGTGGCCCTGGCCCTGTCAGAAAGGCTTCACGATCACCAGGATCACGACGCCGATCATTAGCAGGAAGGGGACCTCATTCATCATCCGCAGGGTCCTAGCCTGAACCGTACCTGTCACCCGGTCGACCTTCTTGCCAAGACCGATGAAATAGCCGTGCAGGCCGGAAATGATGAGCACGAGCAGAAGTTTCGCGTGAAACCATCCCTCAAGGTAGAGCTGTCCGCCACGTTGCCAGTCGACATAAACCATGGCCAGACCGAAGACCCATACAAGGATAAGGCTGGGATTGAGGATGATCATCCGGAGCTGGCCGGAGGATTTCTTCATCGTTTCAAAGAGGGGCTCGCCCGGCTGGCTGGAGAGCTGGTGGATCTTGTAGCGCGGATAGACCAGCAATCCGGCCATCAGCGCGATGACGAATACCACATGCCCGGCTTTCAGCCAGTTATAGAGATCCATGCCTGCGCTCCCCGCTAGACGGCTTTTTCCGTAATACGGACGCCGGCTTTCTGTTTTGTTTCCGCATGGGGGCAGCCGCTCCAGCCGGAAGGGCAGAGGCGCCCGCCGGCGCAGGAGCGAATGGACTCTTTCATGGCCAGCGCCTGGGTCACTTCACCCGCCAGCGAGGCGATGAAGCCGGGATGGATGCCCAGCGCCTCGACACGGGTATAGCTCGCCGCGCCGTGCTTTTCGGCAATGAGGCGGTATTCCTCACCAAGCTCAACCAGCGTTTCGATGTGTTCTGAAACGAAGGCAATCGGCGCGATCAGGATATTGCCGCCCTGTTCGGAAATGCGCTCGATCTCTCCTTCGGTCGCCGGGCCGATCCATTTCAGCGGACCCACGCGCGACTGATAGCAGACGCTGACCTCCCAATGGGCCGGCACACGGCCGGCAACCATTTCAGCCAGTGTTTCACACTGCCATTGATAGGGATCGCCGGCCTTCACCACGCTTTCGGGCAGACCATGCGCGGAGAGGAGGAGGTTTACCTTTTCCGGCCGGCCGGCGCGTTCCCAAGCTTCCATGATCCGGTCGACATGGGCGGAAACGAAATTCTCCTCGAAAGGATAGCAGCAGACCGTGCGGCTCTTGCCCTTGTATGCAGTGTTCCAGGCGGTCAGGGAGGATCCCGTCGTGGTGGTGGAGAACTGGGGATAAAGCGGCAGGAGGACGACTTCATCAGCGCCCCATCTCTGGACTTCGGCAGCGGCTTCCTCGGTGAAGGGGTGCCAATAGCGCATCGCAATGAAGCAGCGGATTTCATCTCCCGGCAGCCGTTTCGCCAGTTCCGCCTCAAGCGCCGCAGACTGTTTCTTGGTTTCGCGGAGCAGGGGAGAGCCGCCCCCGGCATCCATCAGGGCATAGTTTTGCTTCACCATCGGCGCACGCCGGGAAGAAATTAGCCGGGCAATCAGCCAGCGGATAGGAAGAGGTGCCCGGATGATGGCCGGATCCCGGAATAGATTTTTCAGGAAAGGCTGAACGTCGTCACCGGTATCCGGGCCACCCAGGTTGAACAAGACAACAGCGATCCGGCGGCCCATTTCGGCCCTCACTTTCTATTCGGTTCTGATCAGTTCCAGCACACGTTCGACATGCGCAATCGGGGTCTCGGGGCGAATGCCATGACCGAGATTGAAGATATGGGGCCGTCCCTTGTAGGCGTCCAGCAATTCGCGGACGCGTGCGTCAAGTCGCCCGCCCCCTTCGATCAGGAGGAGGGGATCAAGATGCCCCTGGACCGGAAAACCCGCCGGCAACTGCGCATTGATGAAGGCGGGCGAGACAGCCGTGTCCAGCCCAACAGCTGTGACCCCGGTTTCCCGCACATATTCGGGCAGCATGACGCCCGCGCCGCGCGGAAATCCGATCACCGGCACCGTGATGCCCATTTCCCGCAGCCGGGCGACCAGCTTCTTCGTCGGCTGGATGACGACTTCGCGGAAGATGTTGTCCGGAAGGCCCTCGGCCCAGCTGTCAAACAGCATCAGCGCATCGGCGCCGGCCTCGACCTGGCGGGAAAGATAATGCGCTGTCGCTTCGGTGACCTGATCCATTACGGCTGCCAGATCCTCCGGCCGGCCATGGGCCCAGCGCCAGGCGGTGGACTTGTCGGTCTTGCCCCGGCCCTCGACGGCATAGAGGCTGACCGTCCAGGGTGAACCGGCAAATCCGATCAGCGTGGTGGACGAAGGCAGGGCGGCTTTCACGCGGGAAACGGTTTCATAGACAGGCGCGAGACGGTCGGCCGCTTTCTGAGGCGTGACCCTTCCCAGATCGGATGGGCCGGAAATCTGTTCGACCAGCGGGCCTTCTCCCTTCTCGAAAGCCACTTTCAGACCCATCGCATCCAGGATGAGCAGGATGTCTGCGAAGAGGATTGCCCCGTCCATGCCATAGCGGCGGATGGGTTGAAGCGTGGCTTCGGTGGCAAGGGACGGGGTGTAGCAGAAATCGAGAAAGTCTTTCGCTCTCGCTCTCGTCTCCAGATATTCGGGCAGGTGGCGCCCAGCCTGGCGCATCATCCACACCGGAGGTGGTTTCACAGCCTCGCCTGACAGTACAGCCAGCAATTTCTTAACGGACGTTGCCACGAAGTCCCCTTCCCAATCTCATCTAAATGCCCGTCAGGGCGCTTATGATTATAACCCCGAGGGATTCAGGGATAACCCATCTGTTAACGCTTTATCCCGGCAAATCCACAGGCGAGTCACAGATTGGCCCGCGATGCTGTGGCGTTTCAAATCCGAAATGAGTCAATGGTTAACAGGGTGTAAACGTCCGTGTTGGAATCACAGAGGAGAACGCAGCGTGACTCTCCAGAGGTGAGAATCCTGCAATTGTGAGTCGCCTGTGAATCCGTGTGTGTGATTTGGAATTCCACATGGGAGTCACACCCCTTGTGAAATCGGCGCCAGACCGGCAAGAGACATCCGTGACCCAGCCTCAACGCCCCAGCATCTACTTCAATGTGCATCTCGTGTCCGACAGTACGGGCGAGACGCTCAACGCCATCCAGCGCGCGGCCTGCGCCCAGTTCGAGAATGTGCAGCCGCTGGAACACAACTATTACCTCGTTCGCTCCGAACGTCAGCTTGAAAGAGTGATGAAGGAGATCGAGGCGGCCCCCGGTGTGGTGTGGTACACCATTTCGGACGGCGCGCTGCGCGGCCGGCTGGAAGCCTTCTGCCGTGAGCGGAGCATACCCACCCTGCCGGTGCTGGACCCGTCAATTGCCATGCTGAGCCGCCATCTGGGTGTGGCCCCGAACAACCGGGTCGCCGGCCAGCACGCCCTCGACGAAGACTATTTCGAGCGGATGGAAGCGATCAACTTCACCCTGGCCCATGATGATGGGCAGAATGTGGAAGGCCTGATCGGCGCCGATGTCATCCTCCTGGGCGTCAGCCGCACGTCGAAAACGCCAACCTGCGTATATCTGGCAAACCGGAAGGTGAGGGCCGGGAATATCCCGCTGGTGCCCGGCGTGCCGCTGCCGGACTTCATGGAAAAACTGGGCGACAAGGGCCCGCTGGTTGTCGGCCTCAAGATTTCCGCCGAACGCCTCGTGCAGATCCGCCGTCAGCGGCTCATCTCGCTGAACCAGGACGAGATCACCGAATACGCTGACGAAGAAGCCGTGCGCGACGAGATCACCCAGGCCAACCGCCTGTTCCAGCGCAATGGCTGGAAAACGATAGATGTCTCCCGCCGCTCGGTGGAAGAGACTGCCGCCGGCATTCTCAACATGCTGCATGAACGCTGGGGGCATTCATGAGCCTTGCCGTCACGCTTGCATCCACCAGCAAGAGCCGCCGCGCGCTGCTGGCCGCTGCCGGTGTTGAAGCCGAGAGCGCCGCGCCGAATGTGGATGAGGAAGCCTTCCGCAACGCGATGCGCGCCAACAGGCTGCCCGTGCGCGAGCAGGCGATGCAGCTGGCGGAGCTCAAGGCGATGCGCGTATCAGCCCAGCGCCCCGGTCTTGTGATCGGCGGGGACCAGATGCTCGCCCTTGGCGATCAGGCCTTCGACAAGCCCGCTGATCTTGAGGCGGCGAAAAACCATCTGCGCCAGCTGTCGGGCAAATCCCACACGCTGGAAACCGCGATTGTCGTCTGCGAGGATGGCGCGCCAGTCTGGCGCCACCTAGCCCGGCCGAAACTGACCATGCGCCCGCTCACGGAAGAATTCATCGAAACCTATGTTTCGGCCTGTGGCGACGCGCTTCTCTCGACTGTGGGGGCTTACCAGCTCGAGGGTCTGGGCGCGCAGCTGTTTGCGCGGATCGAGGGAGATTATTTCTCCATTCTCGGTCTGCCCCTGCTGCCGCTCCTGGACTACCTCCGTATCCGGAAAGTGCTTCCTACATGACACATCTTCTCGGCGTGGTGGGCGATCCCATCGCCCATTCGCTTTCGCCCTTCATCCATAATGGGTGGCTGCGCGGCAATCAGATTGACGCGGTTTACTCGGCCTTCGAGGTCAAGGCGGGCGAACTGGCTGCCGGTCTGGAGGGGCTCGCCCGGCAAGGCGTTATCGGCCTCAACGTCACCCTTCCGCACAAGGAAGAGGCCCTGCGCCTCTCTGCATCGGTCAGTGAAACCGCCCAGCGCCTCGGCGCGGTGAATTTCCTCGTCCGCCGCGACAATGGCTGGATTGGCGACAATACAGATGCCCCCGGCTTTGGACTGACGCTTGACTATGGCGAGATTGATGTCTCCGGCCGCGCGGTTTTCCTGCTCGGGGCAGGGGGGTCTGCGCGGGCAGTTGCTTCTGTGCTGGCTGAGCGCGGCGCAAAGCTGACGATCTGTAACCGGACGGTGGCGCGGGCAGAAGCCCTGGCGCGGGAACTCGCGCCCGGCGCGCGCGTGCTTTCGCTGGAAGAGGGGCTGCGCCAGCTTCCCTCTGCGGCGCTCGCCGTCAACACGCTCAGCCTGGGCCATTCGGGCGGAGAGTTGGAGCTGCCCCAATCGGCTGGCGGCATCTTTTATGATATCAGCTATGGCAAAGGCGCGGCTGCCGCGCTGGCCGAAGCCAAGTCCAAGGGCTGGCGCACGCTGGACGGGCTGGGCATGCTGGTGGCCCAGGCAGCCATCAGCTTTGATCACTGGTTCGGCGTCATGCCGGATATGGCCGAAGCCCATGCCCGCTGCCGCAGACTTGTGGAGGCAACCTCATGATCATCCTTGGGCTGACCGGTTCCATCGGCATGGGCAAGTCCGCCACGTCGGGCCTTTTCCGCGACGCCGGTGTGCCGGTCTATGATGCCGATGCCGCCGTTCACGCGCTCTATGCCGAAGGCGGCGCAGCGGTGGCCCCGATCGAGGAAGCCTTTCCTGGCGTCGCCGAGAAGGGCGCCATAGACCGGCAGAAGCTGCGCGCCCGCGTGCTGGATGATGCCGCCGCGATGAAGCGGCTGGAAGGCATCGTTCACCCGCTCGCCGGAGAGGCCCAGCTTGATTTCCGCCGCCGGGCGAAAGAACAGGGCGCGCCGTTTGCGGTGCTGGATATTCCGCTGCTGTTTGAAACCGGCGGCAACCGGCATTGCACCTACACGCTGGTGGTCACCGCGCCGGCCGATGTGCAGCGCGCCCGCGTGCTCGCCCGGCCCGGCATGACGGAAGATGCGTTCGAGGCTATCCTCGCCCGCCAGATGCCAGACGCCGACAAGCGCGCCCGCGCCGACTTTATCCTGTCGACAGCCCATGGTTTCGACTTTGCACGCGACCAGGTCCGCGCCATCATTGCCCTGATGCAGCGAATCGCTTCCGGAGAGGCGTCATGACAGACCGTATCCGCGAAATCGCCTTCGATACCGAGACCACCGGCCTCAATCCGAATGAAGGCGACCGGATCATCGAGATCGGCGCGGTCGAGATGATCAATCACATCCCGACGGGCAAGACTTTCCGCCGCCTGATCAATCCCGGCAAGCCGGTATCCGAAGCCACGATCCGCATCACCGGCATCACCGATGATCACCTGCGCGACAAGCCGCCCTTCGAGCATCCCGACATTATAGATGCTTTCATGGATTTCCTGGGCGACGCCACCATCGTCGCGCACAATGCCAGCTTCGACCGCGGCTTCCTGAATATGGAGCTGCAACGCTGCGGACGGGACATTATTCCGGAAGAGCGCTGGGTCGACACGGTTCGGATCGCGCGTAAACGCTATCCCGGCGCCCCGGCCAGCCTGGACGCGCTCTGCAAGCGGTTCGACATTTCTCTGGAAAGCCGCACCTTCCACGGCGCGCTGCTCGATAGCCAGCTGCTCGCGAGCGTCTATCTGGAACTGCTAGGCGGGCGGGCCCGCGCCTTCGCGTTCGAGCCGGCCTTTGACAGCAGCAGCTACAAGCGCCCTGCGGCAAAACAGCGGCCAGAGCCGCTGCCGTCTTTGGTGACCGAGGCAGAGCGCGCCGCCCATGCTGCGCTTGTCGAGAAGCTTGGGCCGGACGCGCTCTGGAAGTCGTATCTCTGACGGGCGATCAGTTCGCGCCGCCATTTCCGTTCTGCACGCGCTCTGCGGCGCGGCGGTATTGCGCCTGATACAGCGCGACAAAATCGACCGGATCGATCAGCAGGGGCGGGAAGCCGCCCTCACGGGTGATCTCGGCAATGATGCGGCGGGCAAAAGGGAAAAGCAGGCGCGGGCATTCGATGAGCAGCATCGGCTCAATCTGGTTTTCCGGCACGTTCTGCAGCTGGAACAGGCCTGCATAGTCCAGTTCAGAAATGAACAGGACAGTTTCGCCAGCCGTCGCCTTGGCCGAGAGTTTCAGGGAAACCTCGAACAGGCCGTTGCCATCGGCATGCGGCGTGGCGCCCACATCGATCCCCAGATCGATATTCGGCTGGGTTTGAACCGGTGCATGGCCCGGATTCTCGAAAGAGAGATCCTTCACATACTGGCCGAGCACACGAAGGCTCGGCGGATTGGCGGGCTGCTGACCGGGGGTGGGGTTTCCGGGGGCGCTCGTATCTGTCATTATCCACCTCTGAAGTTAGGGTCTCGCGCCTAGCATGCAGCCCCGTCAGGTGCAACGCATGGGCTGGCAACAGGACGGTAGTGGCACTATGTGTGCCGGAGACCCTGTAAATGCACTGAAGGATTTCGCCGCTAAAATGTCCAACCCGCTGATTGAAGTCCTTATCCTTGCGGCTGTCGCCCTGTTCGTTCTGTGGCGGCTCTACTCCGCCCTTGGCCGGGGAGGGGATGAAGGCCCGATGCAGCGCCCGGCGCCGACGCCGGAAAAACGCGCCCCGCAGGGAGAGGCCCCTGTGCCGATGCAGCGCCGGGTCGATAATGAGCGCCCGATCTTTACCGGCCCCGCCGCGGCCGGCCTCGAAGACATCTATAATGCCGACCCGTCTTTCCGCGCTGAAGACTTCATGCGCGGTGCCAAGGCCGCCTATCAGATGATTGTGGCCGCCTATTCCAAGGGCGACCGCAATGCCCTGCGTCCGCTGCTGGATGATGACGTGTATGAAGCCTGGGACGCGGCGATCGCCGCGCGCGATGCCAGCGGCGCCCGTCCGTTCGAGCTGCTGCGCATCAAGAAAGCCGAGATCGAGCGTGCCGAACTGGATGGCACGATGGCCCGCGTGATGGTGCGCTATGAGGCCGAACTGGGCGATGGCGAGACAACCCGCATCGCGCGCGAAATCTGGACCTTCATGCGCAATGTTTCCTCCAGCGACCCGAACTGGCTGCTGGATGATGTGGATGTTGCTGCCTGACATATCTCTCAGATGACAAGTTAAGGGGTTTCGCGGCATAACCGGCGGGCCATGATCCGTCTTGTCTCGCTTCTTTTCGCCGCACTCCTTCTGGCAGCCTGTCAGACCGCGCCGCGCCCCGCGCCACCGGTGACGGGCCCCGGCCAGCAGGTGCCCGGCCTGTTTACGCCGCCGCCCGCCTCCAGCCCCGCCAGCTACCGCGATCTGCCCGGTTGGCAGAGCGCCCCGCTTGCCGCCTCGCTCGAAGCCTTCCGGCGCACCTGCGACCGTTTCTCCCGCCGCGCCTGGGACGCGCCGCTCTCGCGCAATGCCGCCTGGGCGGGAACTGCCGAAGACTGGGCGCCCGCCTGCGCCTCGCTCTCCACCCCGCTGGATGACGCGGCCGCCCGGCGCGTGTTTGAATCCCTGTTCGTCCCGGTCGAGATCATCGATCCGGAAGGCAAGCCCCGCTTCACCGGCTATTTCGAGCCGATGTACGAAGCTCGCCGCACGCCCGAGCCCGGGTTCACCGAGCCTGTGCTCGCCCTGCCGTCAGATTTCGTGGCCAATGGTGACAGCCCGCTCCAGCGCCTGCCCAATGGCACCACCCGGCCTTATCCGCCGCGGGCCGAGATCGCCTCGAATGTCTCCGCGCCGGTCATCGCCTGGGCGCATCCCTCTGATGTCTTCTTCCTGCAGGTGCAGGGCTCCGGCCGCCTGATCTTTCCGGACGGTCACACCATGCGCGCCGCTTATGCCGCGCATAATGGCCAGCCTTTCAAATCGGTCGCCAACTGGCTGATCGAAACTGGCCGCATCACGCGCGGGGAAGGGTCCATGCAGGGCATCCGCGCCTGGATGGACCGTGCGTCCCCGGATGAAGTGCGTCAGGCCATGAACATCAATCCGCGCTTTGTCTTCTTCCAGGCGCTGCCCGAAGGCGACGCGGCGCTCGGCCCCAATGGCGCGCACAATGTACCGCTCACCCCGCTCGGCTCCATGGCAGTGGACCCCTCCTTCCATGCGCTCGGCGTGCCGATGTTCGTGCAGACTACGGCGCCGGGCCTCGGCGGGGCATGGTCCGGCCTGCTGATCGCGCAGGATACGGGCGGCGCCATCAAGGGCCCCGTGCGCGGCGACATCTATTTCGGCACCGGATTTGACGCCGGCCAGCGTGCCGGCACGATGAATGCGCAGGGCCGCCTGTGGGTGCTCCTGCCGCGCAAGGTGGCTGAGCGGCTCTATCACAATCTTGGCGCGCGTCCTGTTGCTGCGCTCGAGACTGCGCCGGACATGGGCTGAACCGGTGAAAGGCCGCCGGCTCAGCGAAGAAGAGGTCCGCGCCTGGGCGAAGGTCGCCTCGACGGTGAAGCGCATCGGCCCACGCGAAGCCTCGTTGCCGGATTTCCAGGCCGCGCTCGAAGCAGGCGAAGCCGAGCTGCGGGACGAGAAAAAGCCTGCGCGCAAAACACCCGCCCGCGCTGCTCCGCCCGAACAGCCCGCGCCGCGAGCGCCGGTCCCGCCCGCAGACCGTGGCCGCGAAAAGCGCGTCCGGCGCGGCAAGCTGGATATTGCCTCCACCTTTGATCTTCACGGGCATACGCAGATCAGCGCTTCGCGCGCGCTGCCAGGCTTCCTGATCGCTCAGCAGGCGGACGGGGCGCGCTGCGTTCTCGTCATCACCGGCAAGGGGCGGGAAGGGCAGGGGGTGTTGCGGCGCAATTTCCTGCTCTGGCTGGAAAGCCCGGAGGCGCGCGCGCTCGTCTCCGGCTATGCCGAGTCCCATCCCAAGCATGGCGGCAGCGGCGCGTTCTATGTGTTCCTGAGGCGGATGGAATAAAAAAGCCGGGCCCCGAAAGGCCCGGCTCTCAAATTTGTCTGACACCGGAGGATCAGTCGAAGTCGCGGAACACGTCTGCGGCCGAGACGTCCTTCTTGCGGACATCCTCTTCCTCAACCTCATACGCGTCAGCCGTATCCTTGGCCGGGGTGAGGCCGGGGCCTTCGCCGCGTGCGGCGCGCTCGGCGTCCATCTTGCGGCGGCGGTCGGATGCCTTGGAGATCACCTCATCCAGCTCGATCTGGCTGCAGAGGCCCAGCGTCACCGGGTCAACCGGGCGGATATTCTGGGCATTCCAGTGAGACTTGTCGCGCACATTGTTGATCGTCGTCTTGGTGGTGCCGATCAGCTTGATGATCTGCGCGTCGGTCACTTCCGGGTGGTTGCGGATGAACCAGGCCACGGCGTCGGGCTTATCCTGACGGCGGATCACCGGCGTATAGCGGCTGCCCTTGCGCTTGGGCTGGGGAATGTGGGCGATCTTGGATTTGGCCACCTGCAGCTCATAATCCGGGTTTTTCTCGCCCTTGGCGATCTCTTCGCGCGACAGCATTCCGCCGGCGATCGGGTCAACGCCGCGCATGTTCTCGGCAACATCGCCATCGGCAATGCCTTTGACCTCGAGATGGTGCAGGCCGCAGAATTTCGCGATCTGCGCGAAGGTCAGCGTCGTGTTGTCGAGGAGCCAGACGGCGGTGGCGCGGGGCATCAGGACATCGGCCATGGAAGTCTCCTGTATCTTTCCAAACTGGGGGCCTGAAATGCAGCCGCCCGGCACGCGAGTGCCGGGCGGGATGAGGTTTCAGGCAAACTGTGAACCTTGAAAGGCTTATAGGCCAAATGCGTCCCCTTGGGAAGCGCGAAGGGATGCAACCTCGCCGGATCTGACACTCAGGGTTTCATGGCTTGCAATCATTATCGTTTATCGATATTAATCGCGGGAGAAGGAGTGCTGCGATGAAACCCCTGCTTGCTGCCCTGCCGGTTACATTTTTCTTCGCCTCTGCCGCTTGGGCGGATCCGCCCGATCTGGCCGCCGCCATCCGTCAGAATGATCTGGCCGTGATCGAGGCGGTTGCGGGGTCGGATGGGAAAGAAAGCGCGGTGGCGCAGGGCGCGCTGGCGGCGCTGCGGCGGGAAGATGATGCCGCGCTGGAAATCCTTGCCGCAGCTGCCGAAGATGACGCGATGGCAGCCCCCCTGAAGCGAGCCGCCTGGTCTGTCTCAGCGGGTGTCTATCTCCGGCAGGGCCGTTTTGCCGAGGCGGCCGATGCTTTCGAGGCTGCCGACGCGGCCTTGCCGGAAGCAGATGAAGAGGCGGCCCGCAGCGCGGCCCAGGCGCGCGACTTTGCCCGCACGGCCGCACCGGCAGCCGCCATGCGCGCCCATGTTGCCGATACCGGTGAAGCAGAGATCACCCGCGATCTGGCGGGCCTTCCCCGTGCCACCGCCCTGATCAACGGACAGCCGCAGGACGCGGTGCTCGATACCGGCGCCAATTATTCCACCATCATGGCCTCGGTTGCCGAAGCGCTCGGCGTGCATCTGCTGGAGGGGGATATCTCCGTCGGCGCCTCGGCAAACGATTCCGTAGCCGGACGGATCGGCATTGCCAGCAATCTCGTTCTGGCGGGCGGCGAGATGACAGATGTGGTCTTCATCGTGCTGCCCGATGAGGCGCTCTCATTTGCGGACGGGGCTTACACGATACCGGCGATCATCGGCCTCCCGGTTTTCGCCGCGCTCGGCCGGGTCAGCTTCGAGCAGCAAGGCGAGACTGAATGGCTTCGCCATGCCGCCTCGGAGGAAGGCTGGACCGAGGGCTCGAATCTCGTGTTCAGCGGCCTCAGCCCCATCGCGCTTCTGAAGGCGAATGGTTCCCCGGTCCGCATGTTCATCGACAGCGGCGCCACCACCAGCCATCTCACGCCGCGTGCGGTGCTCGATTACCCGGCCCTGCTGGAAGGGGCCACGTCAGACAGCACCCGGATCGGCGGGGCAGGGGGAGAACGCGTGTTTGAAGACGCCGCCATCATTCCCCGCCTTGAGATTGAGATCGCCGGACAGACCGTGACGCTCAGCGACATTCATGTCCTGGACGATGCGGCCGATGGGCGCCACGGCCTGATCGGCCAGGACATCCTCAACGCCACCACCGGCTATGTGATCGATTTCGGCGCGCGGCGGTTTGAACTCTTGCCCCCCGCCAGTCTGCCTACACCCTGAGCAGGATTTTCCCCGAATGGCCGCCCTTGTCCATATGGGCGAGGGCCACTTCCGCTTCGGCCAGCGAATAGACCGTATCCAGCACGGGGCGGATCTTTCCGCTGGCCACATGCGGCCAGAAATCGGCCTCCACGGCTGCCCGGATGCGCGATTTCTCCGGCACAGGCCGGGCCCGCAGGGTGGTTGCCATCAGGGAGAGGCGCTTCATCAGCACAAGGCCGAAATTCACCGTCGCCGTCATCCCGTTCTGATAGGCAATGTTGATGATCCGCCCATCGGCTTTTGCGGCGCCGATATTCTTCTGGATGTAATCGCCGCCCACCATGTCCAGCGTCACGTCTGCGCCGCCCGCTTCCTTCACCACCTTTTCGAAATCCTCGGCGCGGTAATTGATGGCGATGTCGGCGCCCAGATCCCGGGCCAGCGCGCATTTTTCCTCTGATCCGGCCGTGCCAAAGATTTTCGAGGCGCCGTAGACCTTCGCCATCTGGATCGCCATCACGCCGATGCCGCTGGTGGCGCCATGGCAGAGGAAGGTCTCGCCCGGTTTCAGGCCCGCCCGGTCAAACACATTGGCCCAGGCCGTCATCATCGCTTCGGGAAAACAGGCCGCCGTCACAAGGTCGATGCTTTGCGGCACCGGCAGCACAGAGCCCTCATCCACCACCACATGGCTGGCATAACCCCCACCGGCCAACAGGGCGCACACGCGGTCTCCCATCTGGAAGCGCGCCGCGCCAGGTCCGATCCCGGCAACGACGCCGGAAACCTCAAGCCCGAGTATGTCCGAAGCCCCCGGCGGCGGCGGGTAACGGCCCGCCCGCTGGGCAAGGTCGGCGCGGTTTAGACCGGCAGCGGCCACCTCGATCAGGATTTCGCCGGGGCCGGGCACCGGCCGGGGCCGCTCGATCAGTGTCAACGGCGCGCCAGGCTCGCCATGGGCGGCGGTCATGAGTGCGGTCATCGGGGTAACTCCTTGCGCAGTATTAAGGGTCTCGGAGTCGCTTCTAGCCCGGCTTTCTGCTTTGATGAAACCAGTGAGACGGAGACATTCCCCGGAGAATTAGCCATGGCCCTCAATGATGAAGAGCCCGTCCTGGTGCGCAAGGCGCAGGCCCTCGACCAGATGTCGATTGATGAACTCGAAACGCGCATCGGCCAGCTGAAAGCCGAAATTCTGGCCTGCGAGGCCGAGATTGAGAAAAAGAAAGCGCAGAAACGCGCCGCAGATGCCCTGTTTGGTGGTAACAGTTAAGCGGGCCGAAACGGCTTGCAGGGTAAACCTGCGGAGATATGCCGCGAGAGCGCGTGGAGAGATGTGATGGCAGAGCGCGATTTGGTTCCCCCACAGCCGCTGGAGCCGTTCACGGGTGGCAAGCTGTTCGACACCGTGTTCACGCGCGGCATGGCCCTGGTTGAGGAAACCGCCGCCTATCTCGATGGCCCCGGCCGCGAGCAGTCAAAAAGCCTGCCCCGCGAAGCCAGCCTCACCTATGCGGCCTGGAGCATGGAGCTGACCACGCGCCTGATGCAGGCGGCCTCCTGGCTGGTGATGCAGAAGGCCGTGCGCGATGGTGACATGCGCCGCGAAGATGCCAGCGCCCGCAAATACCGCATCCGCCGGGACGAACCCGCCCTTGATCCGGCCATGCAGGAGGGCAGGGGCCTGCCGCCGCGTTTCCTCGAACTCGTCGGCCGGGCCGAAGCGCTGTTCGAACAGATCTGCCGCCTGGATGAAGCCCTCTACCAGCCCGGCCGCGCGGCTGGGGCGGCCAATCCGGTGTCCCAACAGATGGCCGCGCTTCAGAAAGCGGCCGATACCGGCGCGTTTGACCCGCTGATGATCTGGCGCCGCGCGAAATAGCGCGCAGCTCACCCACCTCAGTATTCAACCCCTCAGAACTGCGCGTAGGTCCGCAGGAAGGCGGTCGCCTGCTCGGCGCAGAAGCCTTCCTTGACCGGCGCGCGGGAAATCGTCAGCCGGTGGAAGATCGGTCCCAGCAATTGTTCCAGCACGTCATCCAGCTCGAAATCGCGCCGGATCACGCGTTTTGCCGCCAATTCCGCCAGCAGCATGCGCAGCGGCTGGCGAATGTCGCGGCCCACCCAGGCGCGCCAGACTTCCCCGGCATCCTTGTCATCGGCCGCCGCCAGCAGCGCCACCCGCAGCACGGCATGGCCATGCCCGGTGCGCGCGGCTGCCTCCAGCGGGATGATCAGCGCGGTGATCCGCTCCTGCGGGTCGCGCCCGCCCTCCGGGGCGTCGGGGATCAGGGCCAGGGCAGCGTCGACACACATCGCGCCGATGGAGGGCCACCAGCGATAGATCGTCTGTTTCGAGGCGCTGGCACGCTTGGCGACGGAATCGACACTGAAGCCGCGCCAGCCATTCTCCGCCATCTCGTCGCGCGCCGCTTCGAGGATGGCCGCTTTGGACACTTCGCTGCGCGTCGGGCCCTTGCGGGAGCGCGAAGGCGTGCTCGGGGTCTCGGTCGGCGTGCTCATGTCTGGTTTCTCCATGGGGCCCGCCTTGATAAACCGGATTCGGCGCTCAGGCGAGACTGACCGTTCCGTGTTAGGGAGAATTCGTTTCAAAATTGCTTGCGCCCCAGCAGTTTTTGGGCGATCCGCCCCTCCGAAAGCTTGGAGAACTGGGATGAAAACCGTTGATGACATGATCACCGGCTACCGGCGCTTCCGGGCCGGTGTGTACGCCGAGCAGGCAGAACTCTACCAGAAGCTCGGTCATGGGCAGGATCCGGATATCATGCTGATCGGCTGCGCCGACAGCCGCGCGGAGCCGTCTGATATTTTCAATGCAGCCCCCGGACAGATGTTCGTGGTGCGCAATGTGGCCAATCTCGTGCCGCCCTATCAGCCCAATGGCGGGCTGCACGGGGTTTCGGCTGCGCTGGAATTTGCCGTCAATATTCTCAAGGTGAAGATCATCGTGGTGATGGGCCATGGCGGTTGCGGCGGCGTCACCGCCTCCCTCACCAAGAATGACAGCCCGCTGATCGGCGAGTTTGTGGCCCCCTGGGTTAAATTGCTGGATGACGCGCGGGAGCGTGTGCTGGCCACCCAGCCGGTAAATCCGCAATTCGCGCTGGAACTGGAAGGCATCGAAACCTCCATCCAGAACCTGATGACCTTCCCCTTCGTGCGCGAGAAGGTCGAAGCCGGCGCGCTGGAAATCCATGGGGCCTGGTTTGCCATCAAGCATGGCGAGCTGCACTGGCGGAACCCGCGCTCGAAACGCTTCGAGATCGTCGCGCCCTGAACCCGCCAAGGCAGGGGGCAAAACAAAACGGCCCGGAAGGATCATCCCTCCGGGCCGTTTTCGTTTCTGAAGGGCGAAGTCTTACTTCGTATTGGCCTGCTCGCGGGCCACGGCTTCGCGGATCAGCTCGCGCGCCTTCTCGATGCCCTGCCAGCCGTCGATACGGGTCCATTTGCCCTTCTCGAGGTCTTTGTAATGCTCGAAGAAGTGCTGGATCTTGTCGCAGAGGGTCTGGGGCAGGTCGTGATAGGTCGAGATCTTGTCGTAATAGCCCGTCAGTTTCGGGTGGGGCACGGCGAGGATCTTCTCGTCCTGGCCCTTGTCGTCGGTCATCATCAGCACGCCCACGGGGCGCGCGCGCAGGACAGAGCCCGGCACCAGCGGCCGGTTGCCCACCACCATCACGTCCACCGGGTCGCCATCGAGGCTCAGCGTGTGGGGCACAAAGCCGTAATTACAGGGATAGCGCATCTCGGTGTAGAGGAAGCGGTCGACGAACATCGCGCCGGAGGCCTTGTCGATCTCGTATTTGATCGCGTCGCCGCCGAGGGGCACTTCGATCAGCACGTTGATGTCGTCAGGCGGATTGTGGCCGGCGGAGATTTTGGAAAGGTCCATAGCGCGTCGCATCCTTCGCTGTGGGAGGGCAGGAAAGTTCGGCGCTCCGATGAACCTGCCAGCGCTTAAGGTCAAGGCCCGGATCGTTAACTAGGCGGGTTATTGGCGCGCAGCGCCTGGAAATCCGGGCTCAAAGCGCTTCCCGGAACCAGCCGGCGACCTGCTCGCCTTCGCGGTCGGCCAAAAGGCTCAGAAAGCTCTCCAGCGTTTCGGTTCGCCGATCATAGGCATCGCGGAAAAGGCCGTCCATCGCTGCCTCGCCGATATGATCCTGCAGTTGCCAAAGCAGGGAAGGGCCCTTCTCGTAGAGCAGGCTCTGCCGGGCGTGGCCAAATCCGTCGAGGGTCAGGATGGAGCCTTCAGCCTCGGCTGCGGCGGCGTCCAGTGTGCTGCGGCGCTTTGCCAGCCAGCTCTCTCCCCAGGCCGCTCCTCCCCGCCGCATGGCCAGATATTCGGCCACGGATTCTGACAGAAACTCGTCCGCGGTGCCCGGCTGTCCGGCCGACCACCAGAGATGCGCTATCTCATGGTTGAGCGTATCGAGCTGCACCTCCAGATTGGAGAGGTTCATCACGATGAAATCCCCCGCCGTGGCATAGGCCTGGTTGGGATAGACAAGGCCGGGGTCGATATTGGGATAAAGCAGGGTGATCGTGGATTTATCCGTCCGCGGCGGGCCAAAGATGCCGGCATAATAGCTGTAGGCCGCGCTGACCGTGCCGAGAATTTCATCCGCCTCGGGTTCGGCCACAACACTGTAGAGCCGGGCCGAGAGCCCGCCGCCCAGCGCGCGCGCTTCCATCACCCAGCTGTCAGACATCGCAAAGGTGATCCGCCCGCCCACCGGCCCGCCCGGATCAAGCGTCCAGCGGCCCGGCGCAATCTGCGTGGCCTCGCCCGGCCCGATAACCTCATACGCCTCTGGAACCTCCAGCGTGACGCGGGAGCGCACCAGCGACTCTTCCAGCCAGACCGGATACCACAGCGTTTCCAGCGTCATCTCCGTCCAGCCGGGCGAAACCACGCCCCGCCCGATGAAGATGTCGTCCGTGGTGATATGGCCGGCATAGGAGAAGGCCATCTCCAGCGTGTCGCCTCTCGTCAGGGGAGGCACAGGCGTCACGATGATCGCCTGCGTCTTTTCCAGAACCTCGCCGCCAAAGGTGGCCACCGGCTCTATGCGCGCGGCCTCGCCCGCGCCGAAGGTGAAGGCGGTGATATCCACCCCCGCATTCAGCAACAGCCGGATTTCCGCCACATCGCCATCGGCCACCACGGTGAATGTTCCGTCAGCGGATATCGCCCCGCTGGCCGGATCAAAGCGGGCGGTGATCTCATACCGGTTTGAAAGGTCCCCGGCCATCGCCGCGCCCGAAGGCAGCAACAGCCCAGCCGCACAAAGCATCGGGCAGGCGGCGCGAAGCAAGCAGGAAACAGTCTTCATGCCCGGAGGCTAACGTTTCCTCGCCCCGCGCCAACCCTGAATTTCAGTCCCGCAGTCAGCCTTTCGGCCGCTGCTGTCCTGTCAGCCGCAACAGCTGGCGGCAGGCGCCTCCGCCTTGGGGGCAGGGGCTGCAACCGCCATGCCGGTCTGCGTTGCGGCGAGGCGTCCGCCGGCAACCTCCGGCCCACCGCCATAGACGGCGCTTTCGCCAACCGTGTGGAACACTTCCCAGGGAACGCCGGCCGGATCGCTGATCCAGCTTTTCTCTGACTTGGCATAGCAGCACACCGTCGCGCCTTCTTCCAGAACCGGCGCATCGGCTGCCTTCAGGCGTGCATAGACTTCGGCCAGCTCCTCGCTGCTCTCCGCCTGGATGCCGAGATGCTCGACACCGGCCGCCGCGCCCCGCGCGCTGATCGCAAGGTTGACGCGCGGATCATCCAGCATCCATTTGGCATAATCATCCTTCAGCACCGTAGGCTGGGTGGCAAACAGGGTGGAATAGAACGCCACGGAGCGTGACAGGTCATCCACTGCAATGTGAACATGCAGGCGTTTCATGGGATTTCCTTTCTTCCCGGAATGTCAGCAGCAGCGCGACTGCGCCGCCTCAAGCACAGGGGCGTAAACTTCGCTCCGCCCCTGGCAGCAATCTTCCATCAGGAACACGATCAGTCCGCTGATGGCCTCGTATTGAGCCTTGTAGATGATCGACCGGCCCTGCCGCGTGCCCTCGATCAGCCCGGCATGGGAGAGGAGGGTCAGCTGTGAGGACAGCGTATTGGGCGGCACGCCCAGCGCGGCGGCAATTTCCCCCGCTGGCAGCCCGTCCCGGCCCGCCTTGATCAGCAGACGGAAGAGGGCCAGCCGGTTTGCCTGAGCCAGCGCAGAGAGTTGAGCAAGAGCGGTTTTCGATTCCATATTTCCAATATCGTCGAAATATGGAATTCGTCAAGGGGCAAATTGCGTTAGCCTGATCTGAGTTTGAGACTTCGGAAATTCCCGGCCGGGGTAGTATGAACAAGGCGGCGTCATTGGGGGGCGAAAGATGACAGGCGAGCGCTGGCACCTCCTCTCGGCAGGTCTGGGCGCAGCCATCCTGCTCGGCGTGCTGCACCACATCGCGCCCGGCAGCACCGCGCGCTTCTTCGGCGGGCTCCACCCATTGCCGATCGTCCTGGCCATTACCGGCGCCGGCCTCCTCGGCCTGCGCCTCCTGCGCGCGCCCGGCGGATGGGCACTTGCCGGCAGCAGGCCCCGGCCCGCCATCCAGGCCATTCTCGCCCTCGCCTGCGCCCTTCCATTCTGCGTGGCCGTGACGCTGGCAGACCTTGCCTTTCGCTTTCCGGAAGGGATCAACCTCACCGGCGGGGCGGGGGCGGTCTTCTACCCCGCAATGGCGGTGGTCGCCGTCATCTGTTTCCATATCCTGCCGGCTGCGCTGATCGCCGGTCTTCGCCGCGCCTTGACGCGTCCTGCCGGCCGGCCCCTGCCCTGGCTGCCGGCCGCGCTCGCCGCAGCCCTTGTTGAGCCCCTCTTCCAGATCAGCCATGCCGGGGCATTTTCGCCCATCAGCGGCTTTACCTTCCTGCACGTGTTCGCCTTCAACCTGCTCGCCCTCCACCTCCTGCGGGTGTGGGGCTTCCTGCCATCATTGCTGATGCGGCTTGGCTATTATGCCTGGTGGCATCTGATCTGGGGCGCCCTGAGGCTGGACCTGCTTTTCGCCTAGCCCTTGCGCTTCAGCCCATAATTGAAGCTCACCGAGATGCGCGCCTCGTCCGTCCGGCTTGGCATCACCTCATGCCGCAGCCAGCTTTCCCAGAGCAGGCAATGGCCTTCGCGCGGCGCCACATACACAAACCGCCGCGCGTCTTCCGGCGCCCCGTCCGTCAGCTGCGGGGCAGCCATCATCATCGCCAGGCGCGGGTCTTCATACTTGATGCGCCCGGCTCCATCCGGCACGCGCACATAATAGGTGCCCGAGATCACACTACCGGGATGTATGTGCCCCGAATGATGCCCGCCTTCGCCGAGGATGTTCACCCAGATCGCATCAAGGCTGAGCGCCAGCCCCTCCATGTCCCAATGGTGATCGCGGGCAAACTTCGCCGCCGCCTTGTCCAGATGCTTCTTCAGCTCCGCAAATTCGGGGAAGCGTGCCGGCAGGTCGTCGAGCGAGGCATAGGACGTATACCCATCATACCCCTCCGCCTCGCACCATTCATTCCCCGCAACGTCTTCCTCTTCCAGCAGCCACGCGCATCGCTCCAGCCCCTCGCGCAGGGCGTCGCTGCCAAGCTTCACTTCCTCGATCCGGGTGGCAAACAGAACGCGCATGGGCAGGGGCCTCCAAAGCTCCCCGCGCCCTTACAATCCCTTGGCGAGGGCTTCAAGCTGATCGGCCGCCATCCGCCAGCCCTCATGAAAGCCCATGGCCTCATGTTCCTTCATCGTTTCCTCGTTCCAGTGCAGCGCGCGCCAGATGTAATGCGTGCGGCCCTCCCCGGCATCGGCAAACACCGTCTCGCAGGTCATGAACGGCCGCTCCGACGGGATCCAGCCCGGCAGGAAGGCATCCGTCGTCACGATCCGCCGCATCGGCGTCACTTCCAGGAACACGCCGAGAGTCTCAAACCGCTCCCCATCCGGACCATTCATCACGCTATAGCTTTCCCCGCCGGGGCGCAGGTCCATCCGCGCATCGCTCACATACCAGGGCTTGGGGCAAAACCACTGCTCCAGCAGGGCAGGCTCGGTCCAGCAGCGCCACACCTTCTCCACCGGCGCATCCATCACGCGCTCATGGGTCAGGGCGAATTTCGGTTCTGCCGTGCTAATCGTTCCGGTCATGGGCCGTCTCCTCTAGGTATAGCGTCCGGTGCGCAGCGGCCCGGCAGGTTCAAATGTGTGGATCATCAGCCCGGTCTCTCCCGTCCGTGTCCGGATCAGCTTCAGCTCTCTGGGCGGGGTGCCGTCGGGAAAGATGCGCTTTCCCGTGCCAATCAGCACCGGCACGGCGATCAGCACCACCTCGTCTGCAAGCCCGTGTTCCAGCAGCGCGGCGGCGAGGCTTGAGCTTCCCCAGACCAGCAGGTCCGGCCCGCGCGTTTCTTTTATGCGCCGGATACCGGCCACAATGTCCGTCCCCAGGCTTTCTGCCGGCCCCCAGCTGAGGCTTTCCGGCCGGTGGGTCGCCACATATTTGGTCGCGCCGTTGAACTTCGTGGCAAGCGGGCCTTCGCCCGCATGGGGCCAGTAGCCTGCCCAGATGTCATACGTCCTGCGCCCCAGCAGCAGGTCAAAGCGGTCGGCATGCGCGGTCTCCACGGCCTCGTCCAGGATCGGATCATCAAACGGCGCGGCCCATCCGCCATGGGCAAAGCCCGCATCGCTGTCTTCCCCCGGCCCGCCCGGCGCCTGGATAACCCCGTCCAGCGAGATGTATTCGAGTAGAGTTATCTTCCGCATCGCGCGCTCCGTCTACTGATTGATCCCCGGCCCCGCCGGCCAGGCCAGTTTCTCCAGGCCTTCCTGCCAGCTTGCCATCGCATCAGGCGCGATGAAGGCGCGGTACACCTTCTGCGGATTGGCCGTCAGCACACGGTGCAGATGAATGGCCGATAGCATGGCGTTTCCTCCGGTTATTCTGTTGCGGGTAGGGCAGGGGCTGCAAACAGCAGCGCCACATAGCGGCGCAGATGATCCAGGCTCTCCCGCGCGGGCGCGGCGTCTCCGCTCGCCTTGGCCAGGATGAACGCGCCCTGCGTCACCGCCACGATATGCAGCGCCAGGCCCTGCGCGCTCCAGCCGCCCGTAATGCCGCGCGCGGCCATCGCCGCTTCAATATCGGGCACCAGCCGCTCGCCATGCCGGCGCATGCTGTCCCAGCTGGCGGCCGCCACAGGCGCGCTCGTCGCCCAGGCCTCCTGCGCCATCGTGCCAACAAAACAGGTAAATTCGGCAATCTCCCCGCTCATCATCTCGCGGCGAAAGTCGATATAGCCGAGCACGCGGGCCAGCGGATCAGCCGCGTCATGGTAAGGCGCGGTCTCGAAGAAGGCCTCGGTCACCTCGCTCCAGTGATGGGCGGCGGCGGCGGCCAGCTCCTCCTTGCTGCGGAAATGATGAAAGAACGCGCCCTTCGACACGCCAGCGGCCGCACAGATCTCATCCACACTCGTCGCGGAGAGCCCCTGCTGGCGCACCAGCCCGAAAGCGGCCTCCATCAGATTGTCCCGCGTCTGCGGATTCGCCTTCCGGGCCATGGGTGGGTGCTCCTTGACGGGAAGCATACCAACTAGTCGGTATTGCCGTCAAGCGGAAGGCAAAGCCGGTTCCCAACCCGTAGGGCGGATAGAGCAAAGCGAAATCCGCCATCACCCAATACGGCGCCCGTGCGCGCCGGATTTCGGCTTCCCAGCCTCTATCCGACCTAGGTGGCGCGATCTGACTCGATGCTTGGGATTTGAGCCACGGGTGGATGCTTATCGAAGAATACATACCACCAAGTCGGTATCGCCGTCACCGCCGCAAGAAAGGGCGGGCGCCAAATTCCGCCCCCAAACGGTTAGCAGTGACGCTATCCAGATCCAGCACCAAAGAAAATCAGGCCCAAGCCAGCAATAACGCCGCCTACTGCGGTAATCACGATTGGCTTTATCCAGCCTGCTGCGGCGCGTTTGTAGAAGCCTTCGATTACTTGGCCATCAGGTTCGATTGGTTCCCGTGAAACCACCAGACCCCGTTGTGTATGGATGTGAACGTTGTCTTCGTACGAAACGTCTGTACGTCCGTCGATAAGAGCGGCGGTTCCGACATGCTTGAAGGTGTTGCCTTTTATGACAATTCCTTGTTGCGAAGGGCTCTTCTCGGTCACTGAGAACTCCTTGTGTTGCAGAGTTAATTGACCCTGAGTCCCGGCTCCAAAAGGTGGGGTTCTAACCAAGACCAATCGCACTCCAACGTTTGAACATAAGCCCCGGTCGCTGGCGGGCGATTCGGCGGCAACTCATAGGAGCGGATTCGCAACCCTGAGTCGATTCCCCATGTTCACGTTTTATTCTGTTTAGCATGCCAGCACTTAAAGCGCTTCACCATCTGAATATGCGATACCGGCCGCACCATCCGCCTATCCGCAAGGCGCTTGCCTTCCACCCCATCCGGTTCAAACTTTCGATCGTCGTTATATCCAAATGCAGTTGAAGCCCCGTTGGAGTTTTTGCCCTCCTCGTTGGAGTTTCCGTTGGAGTTTTTTCCGGGCGCTTGTCCCCCAAAAGGAAAGCCCGCCGCGGGGGTCCGGGCGGGCTTTGGGTTGGGGAAGGGAAGTGGCCCTTAGTCCGGCTTGCGGAATTTAAGGGTCATCCGGTCGCTCTCGCCGATGGCCTTGTATTTCTCCGGGTCAAAGCCCTCGATGGTCACCCCGTCGCGGCCGGCGGTGGCGCTGTTGGGCGGCAGGGTCCACACGCCGAAGGGGTGGTCGGCGGTGTCGGCCGGGTTGGCGTTGATTTCGCTCGCTTCCACGAATTCAAAACCGGCGGCGGTGGCGAGGCCCTTCACGAAGTCCTCGTGAACATAGCCGCTGGAGGCGGTCGGGTCCTGCATCGCGGTCGAGGGCAGGCGGTGTTCCACCACGCCCAGGGTGCCGCCGGGCTTCAGCGCGGCATAGGCGTCGGTGAAGAATTTCTCGGTATAGCCGCCCGCCATCCAGTTATGGATGTTGCGGAAGGTCAGCACGGCATCGGCCGTGCCGGCCTCGGTCAGCGGGCCGGAGGTGGCAGAAAACGCTGAATATTCAATGGTTCCGAAGCGCGGATCGGCATAGGCGTTCTTGAATTCGGCCAGGCGCTCCTCCATCCGGGCGCGGCGCTCAGGATCTTCCACCGAGGCCGTGTCAAAGCCGGCCGCCACCAGCGTGCCGCCGCCCGAGGCCAGCCAGGGCGCCAGGATATTGGTGTACCAGCCCCCGCCCGGCCAGATCTCGACCACCTTGTCATCTGCCTCGATGCCGAAGAATTCCAGCGTCTCCACCGGGTGGCGCCACTGGTCACGCGCCTTTTCCTCGGCCGAGCGCAGGTCGGAATTGACGATATCGGCCAGGCTCACGGCCGGGGCGGCCTCGCTTGTGGCGGTCTCGGCGCCGGCGCCGTCTGCGGGCGCTTCTGCCGGCGGCGCTGCCTGAGAGCAGGCGGCCAGCATCGCCGCAGAAGCGGCCATCAGCATCAGTTTTTTCATCAAACGTCTCCATCCCAGGGGTCTTGATACCCCTCCTACGCTACCCACATAGGGCTTGTCACGGTGCCGCAGAGCGGGCCGGGGCCGGAAGAAGTGCCAGCGCCACGTCAACGGGCTGGGGTCTCGCTTCCCCTCCGAAAAACTCCAACCACAGTTGCTTTTGAGAGGACTGTTAAATGAGCAATATCGATCTCACCCCCCTGTATCGCACCATGGTCGGCTTTGACCGTCTCGCCGGCATGATTGATCAGGCCTCCCGCCTCGACGGGACGCAGGGCTATCCCCCTTATAATATCGAGAAAGTAGACGAAAACGCCTTCGCCATCGAGATCGCCGTCGCCGGGTTTACCGAGGCTGACCTCGAAATCGAAACCAAGGAAGGCCTGCTCACGGTCGCCGGCAAGAAAGGCGAAACCGAAGATGGCAATGGCCGCAATTTCCTCCATCGCGGCATCGCCCAGCGCAGCTTCATCCGCCGCTTCCAGCTGGCCGATCACGTTCTCGTGACCGGGGCAAGTCTTGAGCATGGCGTGCTGCGCATCGACCTCATCCGGGAGATCCCGGAAGAGAAGAAAGCGCGCAAGATCGAAATCGGGACCGGTGTCCCCGCCAAGGGTCCGAAACTGATCGGCAAGAAGTCCGCCACAGACAACGCAGCTTAAATCAGCTTACAGCGTTTGCCGTGAGGCGACGGAACGAAGGCCCTCGCAGCTCAGGCTGCGGGGGTTTTTTCCTTGGCGCGCGGCTCGGCAAAAAACGCCGCCGCTCCGGCTTCGGCCAGGAAGGCATCCAGGCCCTCGGCCTCCTTGGCGCTGCGCACGCGGTCGCGCAGTTTCTGGAAAGAGCGGCCGGCATAATTCTGCGTCGCCTGCTCGAATACGCCGCCTTCCAGCGTCACCGAAAACCGCCTGGCCTGACGCCCGGCGCTCGCCGCATTGGCGTTTGCCCAGGGCAGATAGGCGCGCGCCACATCTTCCTCGAACAGCGCCAGCAGCGTGGGCTTCAGCGCGTCCAGCTCGGCAAACGGCCCGCCCGCCTTGGGGTCCGCCATATTCTCGCACCAGGCCACCACGAAAGGCGCCCGGTCGTTCAGCCAGGCAGCGGGGGTCGGATCGGTCAGCATCTGCTGAAACTGCGCGGCCAGCGCAAAGTCAGCCGCAGAAGGGCGCCCGCCCAGCAGGAACAGATGCTCCTTCAGATGGTCGTTCAGGCGCAGCGCAAAGCGGCGATAGGAGGCTTCCAGCGCGCCGGCATTCTGGGCTTCGGCCCCCACCAGCGGCAGGCGCGCCAGCATCCGCTCGGCAATCTGCTTGGCCGGGGTCTTGTAGGCGCGCGGGCGCTTGCCGCCATTGAGCTGCACCAGCACGCGGATGGAGGCCGCGTCCCGGTCAGGCATCTGGCCCCAGCGCTGCTGGAACATCGCCTTGTTCAGCCATTCGTCCGCATAATCCTCAAGGATCAGCGACAGAAGTGCCAGCGCGCTGTCTTCCGGCTGGATCGCGGGTTCCGGATGGGCCTTGTCGAGGATCGACAGGATCTGCGTGGAATCCTGGTTCACCTTGCCTTCCGGCGAGACCAGCAGCGGCACGGTGGGTGTCCTGGCCAGCTCGCGGAATTCGGCTTCATTGGCGCTGCAGCGCGCGACCCATTCAAAGTCGAGCCCCTTGTAACGCAACGCCGCGCGCACCTTGAAAGAGTAGGGCGACGTGTCAGCGCCAAAGAGTCTGTAGCCAGCCATCAGAAAAATCTCTCGGGAAACATGGGGTCTCTCTAGGCAGTTCATTTCCCGCTGCCAAGCATAGTTTGCCGCAATCGCTGTTCCCCGGTATGCGCTGTTGCAACAGGAATACGGTTCCGGGAGACGAAAAATGCGGGTGATGCATGTCATGGCGGGCGCAGCTGAAGGCGGCGCAGAGAACATCATGCTGGAATCGGTGCTGGCCCTTGCCGAGGCCGGATACACCCAGCATGTCGTGACACGCCCGGACAATCAGTTCCGCATCGGCAAGTTCAAGGAGGCCGGCATCGGCGTCGATACCGCCAGTTTCAACAATGCCTGGCCCTTCCCCACGCGCAGCGTTCTTGGCCGGGCCATCAAGGCGTTCAAGCCGGATGTGATCGAATACTGGATGGGCCGTGCCGGCCAGTTCGCGCCCAAGGCTTACCGCAACCGCTCGGTTGCCTGGTATGGCGGCTATTACAAGCTGGCCCGCTTCACCCATTGCGAATGGCATGTCGGCCTCACCATCGACCTTCTGCGCCATATCTGCGAGCAGGGCGTGCCGGAAGATCGCTCGGGGATCATTCATACGTATGCGGATTTCACTGGCTCCGCGCCCGCAGACCGCGCCGCCCTCAACACACCGGCAGATGCGCCCGTGGCCCTCGCCCTGGCCCGCCTGCATGAGAAGAAGGGGCTCGACACGCTGCTCGACGCCACTGCCAAGGTGCCCGGGCTCTATGTGTGGATCGCGGGGGAGGGGCCGCTGGAAGCAGACCTCAAAGCCCATTGCACACGCCTTGGCCTGGATGACCGGGTGCGTTTCCTCGGCTGGCGGAATGATCGCGGCGCGCTGCTGGAAGCCTGCGATGTGGTGGCCTTCCCTTCGCGCTATGAACCCTTCGGCACGGTGACGGTGGATGCCTGGGCCGCTTCGCGCCCGCTGGTGGCCGCTGATGCGGTTGGCCCGGCGGCTTATGTCAAAGACGGTATCAATGGCCTCCTCATTCCGAAGAATGATGTGGATGCCCTCGCCAATGCGCTGACCCGCGTGATCACCGACAAGGCCCTTGCCGCCCGGCTGGTTGAAGGTGGCCGCGCCAGCTATGAGGCGCAGTTCAACAAGGCCGCCTTCCAGCGTGATTCGGCTGCTTTCTATGAGCGCGTGCGCGCCCATGCCGGGCCGTTCGCCGGCTGATCAGTGTTCCTGAGACGCCGCGAAGAACCAGCGGTAAAGCCGCGCGGCGGCGTGTTTTCCAAGGCCGGTTTCCACGCGCACGCCGCCTTCGCGGAGGATCGCCAGCCCGTCCCGCGCGGTGGGGTGGGGGTCTTCGATGGCGACCACCACGCGCGCAATCCCCGCATCCACAAGCTTGCGTGAGCAGGAAGCCGCCCCGCTGGAGCGCTCCCGGCAGGGTTCCAGCGTTACATAGGCCGTGCCGCCTTTGGCTTTCCCGGCGGCCTCTTCCAGCGCGATCTCTTCGGCATGGGGCCGCCCGCCGGTGCCGGTGACGCCCGCGCCAACGATATGCCCGGCCGGGTCCACCAGTATGCAGCCCACGGAAGGGTTCTTGCCCGTAAGCCCCTGATTGAGACGGGCAAGCTGAAAGGCCCGCCCCATCATCCGCCGGTCACGCCGCTTGCTCATGGCAGCGGCGGCAGCGGTTGGGCCCGGCTTTCGTCGAGATAGCGTACGGAAATTGGCTTGAGATTGGCATCCAGCTCGATCAACAGCGGATTGCCGGTTGGAATCTCGATGCCGGTGATCTGGTCATCCGGCACCTGGAAGAGATGCTTCACCAACGCGCGCAGCGAATTGCCATGCGCGGCGATCAGCGTGTCCTTACCCGCCATCAGCTCAGGCGCGATGCGCTGTTCCCAATAGGGCAGCACGCGTTCCAGCGTCGTCTTCAGGCTTTCCGTGTTCGGAATGTCGATGCCGTAATAGCGCGGATCCGGGGTGAGATCATGCGGGCTGCCGATTTCCAGCGGTGGGGGCGGAATGTCATAGCTGCGGCGCCAGACGTGAACCTGATCCTCGCCATGCTTGGCAGCCGTCTCTGCCTTGTCGAGGCCGGTGAGGCCGCCATAATGGCGCTCGTTGAGGTGCCAGTCTTTCTCAATGGGCAGCCACACGCGCTTCATTTCGGTGAGGGCGAGCCAAAGCGTGCGGATGGCGCGCGTCTGGACGCTGGTGAAGCCGGCGCGGAAATCGGCGTCGAGCGCGGCCAGCATCTGGCCGGCCTTGCGGGCCTCGGCTTCGCCCTTTTCCGTCAGGTCTGCGTCCCACCAGCCGGTGAAGCGGTTTTCAAGGTTCCAGGCAGACTGGCCGTGCCGGATCAGGACGAGCTTGGTCATGACGTTCCTCAATTTCTGGGCAGCCAGGCTCAAGGCTGCCGGGTTTTGCCGCTCTCTTTCCTGCAAATCTGCCGAATATCAAGCGCCCATCACGCGGATCAGCTCTGCAAAGGCGAGCACCACATGATAGCCGGTAGAGGCGGGCATGCTGGAAGAGAGGATCGCGCCATCGGCGCCAAAATGATCAATCCAGCCGCCGTCTTCGGTGAGATATTCGTCCATCAGGATGTCAAAGCTGCGGCAGGCGGCCGCCGCGTAGCGCTCGTCCCGCCGGGACTCCAGCATGGCAAGGTGGGCCTTGAGGGCTTCAGTCTGCGGCCAGGTGCGGCGGGAGGCGTCCACCGGCGCGCCACCGCGCGCGGCTGACTGGATGGCGCGCCCATCCACATCCAGCGTCGTCAGCGCATAGGCGTAAAGCCGCTCGGCCGCTGGCGAAACCGGTTCTCCGCGCGCCCGGGCATAGGCGTGCAGCAGCCATACCCACTCAAACTGATGGCCCGGTTCAACGACCCGGCTGGGTTCGCCTGGCAGGGGGCTCCAGTCGGGCGCGAAGAATTCGCCGAGCAGTCCCCGCTCTCCGGCCGTGAACTTCGTTTCGAAAAGAGCAAACAGCGCTTCGGCCCGCTCCATATGCCCGCCGCCCGGCTGAAGGGCGTGCAGCGACAGGCAGGCTTCCAGCAGGTGCATGTGCGGGTTCTGCTGGCGTTGGGCAGGGGAGGGCAGGGTCTCGGCATAGCCACCATTCACGCTGTCGCGCGCTTCCCGCTCCAGACTGGCAAGGATACCCTGGGCGGCGGCCAGGGCCGGCTCGGCAGGGCCGGGGCCGCGGGCTGCTTCTGCCAGCGCAAATAGGGCGAAGGCAGTGTCATAAAGATCGAAGGCCGGGTCGGTCAGCTGGCCGGTGGCACAGGAAAGCACACGCCCCGGCAGCCCCTGTGCATTGAGGGCCGGGCCGGCGAGTGTTGCCACGCCGGCATTCACCAGGCGGGCGGCCGTGTCGCGCTTCCAGCCCATTCTCCAGGCTTCGGAAAACATATAGGTCTGCCGGGCCTGCACGCGCACGCGGGTGATGTCGGCAGGCACTTCATCCATCGACATGGTCAGCGCTTCGGGAAACAGGCCGGCTTCATTCACGCCGTGATCCGCCCAAAGCGGGAAGCAGCTGTCAAACAGCCAGCTTCTGGCCTCACGGGCCCGCCTCTGAAGCGCTGATACAGACATAAGGTGTTGCCTTCCCCCCGGACTAACGCTGCAATTGGCTCGCCAATATCTGCGTCCACCTGCTAACAGGAGCCTGACAGATTGGCCAGCGCCCGACAGGCAATGCAGGAGCGCCGATGCGCGACAAGTTTTTCTTCCCGCTCGCGGCTCTGCTGACCGTGATGATGATTTTCCTGGCAATCCAGCCGGGCATTGGCCGCCTGCCGACGGGCGCCGTAGCGGGAGATGGCGTGGACTATTCGCGCATCGTGATTGACGACACCTATCTCAACAAGATCGTACAGGGCACCGAGGCCAGCGCCCAGCTGATCCGGGACAAGGGCACCTATTTCCTCTATATCGAGGCGGCTGCAGACGAGTTGATCGCTGCCCCGGAACTCAACCCGCATTTCCGGATCGCGGCCGATGTCGAGATGCAGTTTGCCGGGCGCCGCATTCGCGTTACCGCCCGTGTGCGCCCTGCAGACGCCAGGGGCGCCAGCCAGGTCGAGATGAATTATTCAGCTGGCCGGGCAGGGGATTCGGGCTGGCAGACGCTGGATCTGGGGCAGGGCTTCACAGAGGTAAGCTTCGAATATGATGTGCCCCCACTTCAGGGTGAGCAGGGGGTCGACTACATCGCCATCCGCCCGGCGGCGCCTGAAGGTTCGCGCGCCATCATTCTGGAAAGCATCGTGCTGGAACGCCTGCCCTGAGCTGGCGTCATGCGGCGGGGAAGCCGGTTGCACAGCTTTCGCTCCGCCGGTATCAAACCTTATCTTTTGAGAGGGTCCGGGGGCATTCATATGCCCAGGCTGCCGGCCCATATATTCAGAAATAGGAGAATTCATGCGCACCGTATTCGTGTCGCTGAGCGCCTTGCTTCTTGCCGCCTGTGCTTCAGGCCCCCAATCGGAGACGAATTTGACCGCTGACACTTCCCCCGCCGCTGTTCCCTTTGATGAAGCCTCCCATCTCTGGCTGGAAGAGGTTGAGGGCGCAGACGCGCTTGCCTGGGTAACAGCGCAGAACGAGCGGACGCTGGCCGAGCTTCAGGCCGATCCGCGCTATGCCGGTTTTGAGGCCGAGGCACTCGAAGTGCTCAACTCGTCCGAGCGCATTCCCTATGGCAGCGTGCGCGACGGCTATGTCTATAATTTCTGGCAGGACGAAAAGAACGTTCGCGGCCTCTGGCGCCGCACGCCGCTGGCCAGCTACGCCACCGAAACGCCCGTCTGGGAAACGATTGTCGATTTCGACAAGCTGTCGGCCGATGAAGGCGCCAACTGGGTCTACAAGGGTGCCAACTGCCTGCGCCCGGCGCCGGGCGGCGAATGGCGCTGCCTGGTCTCGCTGTCAGACGGCGGCAAGGATGCCGTGATCAACCGCGAATTCAACCTCGCCACAAAGCAGTTCGTTGAAGGTGGCTTCGTCACCGCCGAAGCCAAGCAGGGGATCGCCTGGGCGGGCCCCGATACGCTGCTGATCGCCACGGACTGGGGCGAAGGCACGCTGACGGAATCGGGCTACCCCTCCATCGTCAAGCGCTGGCAACGCGGCACACCGGTGGAAGAGGCGGTCGAGCTTTTCCGCGGCAAGGAAACCGATGTCGGCGTCTGGCCGATGACGATGAAACTGGAAGATGGCCGCGTCCTGCAGGGCGCGGTGCAGGCGGAAACCTTCTTTACCCAGAAATATTTCTGGTTCCCGGAAGGGGAGACCGAGCCTGTCCGCTGGCCGCTGCCCCTGAAAGCCACGCCCAATGGCATCTATAAGGGCCAGTTCCTCTTCACCATCGAGCAGGACTGGACGCCCGAAGGCCAGGATGCCTTCAAGGCCGGCGACCTGCTTTCCTTCGACCTTGCCGCGTTCCTGGAAACCCGCACGCTGCCGCCGGTAACCCTCGCTTTCCGCCCGTCGGAAACCCAGGCCGTCAACGGTGTCGCCATCGCCAAGGGCGCGGCGCTCCTCTCCATCAGCGATAATGTCGTGGGCAAGGTGCTGCGTATCGAGCCGTCCGTAGGCGGATGGACCACATCTCCGGTGGAACTCCCCGGCACAGGCCAGGTCGGCATCGCCTTTGCCGATGAGGATGAAACCGCCGTCTTCCTCAATTATGAAGACTTCCTCACCCCCAGCTCACTGCTGACCTATGATGTCGGCTCCGGCGCCGTTACCCCGCTGAAATCCCTCCCGGCCAAGTTCGATGCCACCGGCCTCAAGGTGGAACAGTTCTTCGCCACCTCGAAAGATGGCACCCGCGTGCCTTATTTCATCATCCACCGCGAAGACATGACCCTCGATGGCACGACGCCCACGCTGCTTTACGGCTATGGCGGTTTCCAGGTGTCGATGACACCCGGCTACAGCCCGGTCAGCGGCCGTCTCTGGCTGGAAGAGGGCGGGGCGTATGTCCTCGCCAACATCCGCGGCGGCGGCGAATTCGGCCCCAACTGGCACCAGGCGGGCCTCAAACAGAACCGTCAGCGCATCTATGACGATTTCATCGCCGTGGGCGAAGATCTCATTGAACGGAAGATCACCAGCCCCGAACATCTCGGCATTATGGGCGGCTCCAATGGCGGCCTCTTGATGGGCGTGATGCTCAACCAGCGCCCGGATCTCTGGAATGCTGTCGTCGTTCAGGTGCCGCTGCTCGACATGCTGCGCTACCATCTCCTGCTGGCGGGCGCCTCCTGGGTCGATGAATATGGCTCGCCCGAAGTGCCCGAAGAGCGCGCCTTCCTCGAAACCATCTCGCCCTACCAGAACTTCGATGCGGCAAAGCCCTATCCCACGCCCTTCTTCGTCACCTCGACGAAGGACGACCGCGTCCATCCCGGCCATGCCCGCAAGATGGCCAAGCGCTTTGAGGAGGCAGGCCTGCCCTTCTATTATTTCGAGAACATGGATGGCGGCCACGCCGCCGCCGCTGACCAGACCGCCCGGGCCAAGCGCTCGGCGCTGGAATATACCTATCTGACCCGTCAGCTTTTCCCGAAGGCGGCGGCTGACTAATCCCAGCAGGGCGCAGGCCCTCCGCCGGCAGACTTTCGAGGGCGGGCCGGTCATTCCGGCCCGTTTCTTCTTGGCTTTCTTTTGCCGCCGCATCCCGATTGTGGCATACTCCCTGCCATGAAGCTCGATGCGCCCGGACTTGTGGTGGCAAACGTGCGCCTGGATCGTGTGAGCGAGGCGCACCGGGAAATTCTTGCGGCTTCCGGCGCCATCGAGGCCATGTGGAACTGGATGCCGCTGATGGATACCGGCACCAGCTTCAACGCCTATTTCGACCAGACCCTGCAGGACGCCCGCGATGGCCGGATGGTGCCCTTTGCGGTCAAACGCACCACCGATGGCGCCTTTGCCGGGGTGGTGGCCTATATGAATATTGCCCGGCTGCACCGGCGCCTGCGCATCGGATACCGCTGGCATCCCCCCGAAATGCGCGGCGGCCTCGTCTCGGCGGCCACCTCCCTGGCCCTGATCCAGCGGGCCCGCGATTGCCGCTTCCAGCGCATCGAATTCCTGGTGAATGTCGCCAACAAGGAGGCCATCGCGGCGGTGGAACGTTTCGGCGCGGCCCGCGAAGGCACGCTGCGCCACTATATGCGCACGGCCAACGGCCTCTGGGCCGATGTGGCGGCCTTCTCCCTGATCGGCCCGGAAATAGACCGCACGATCGCCAGCCTCCGCCAGCATGTGGAGGCCCTGGAGGCCGCCAAAGCTTGACCTGTGGATTGCGGCGTGCTTTAGGCCGCCCAAATTCCGCGCAGTTCATAAGCGCGCCCTGACCGGCACAAGTTCCTATATGACAGGAACGGGAGGCCAGCGGGGCCCCCGCCCGGCGAAGTTTCGCTCAGCGGGGCTTTTGTCTATTGCGCGCAGAATGAGGAGTAACGCGGTATGTTCGATGCACTGAGCGAACGCCTTGGCAGTATTTTCGACGGTCTCACCGGCCGTGGCGCGCTGTCCGACAAGGACGTCAGCGAAGCCCTGCGCGAAATCCGCGTTGCCCTCCTTGAGGCCGATGTGGCCCTGCCCGTCGTCAAGGAATTCGTCGAGAAGGTCAAAACCCGCGCCGTTGGCGAAGAGGTCATCCGCTCGGTGAAACCCGGCCAGCAGGTCATCAAGATCGTCTATGATGCCCTCGTTGAAATGCTCGGCGCCGATGAGGAGGAAAACCACCTCCGCGTTGATACGCCCCCGGCGGTCGTGATGATGGCGGGCCTTCAGGGCTCGGGTAAAACCACCACCACCGGCAAGATCGCCAAACGCCTGGCCGATCGCGGCAAGAAGAAAGTCCTCCTCGCCTCGCTCGACGTGCGCCGTCCGGCGGCCATGGAACAGCTGGCGATCCTGGCGGGGCAAGCGGGTGAGACCGTCAGCTCCCTGCCGATCATCCCCGGCCAGCTTCCGGCAGACATCGCCCGCCGCGCCCTGCAGGCGGCCAAGATCGGCGGCTATGATGTCCTGATCCTCGATACTGCCGGCCGCACCTCGATTGACGAGCAGATGATGGCTGAGGCGGCAGAGATCGCCGCCATCGCGAACCCCTCCGAAGTCCTCCTGGTGGCAGATGCGCTCACCGGTCAGGACGCGGTGGAAACCGCCCGCCGCTTCCATGAACGCCTGCCGCTGACCGGCCTTGTCCTGACACGGATGGACGGCGATGGCCGCGGCGGCGCCGCGCTCTCCATGCGCGCGGTCACCGGCCTGCCGATCAAATTCCTCGGCGTTGGCGAAAAACTCGATGGCCTCGATGCTTTCGATGCCAAGCGCGTTGCCGGCCGTATCCTCGGTCAGGGCGATATCGTCAGCCTCGTCGAAAAGGCCGCCGAACATTACGACGCCGAGAAGGCCGAGCGTATGGCGGCCAAGCTCAAGAAGGGCGAGTTTGACCTGGAAGACCTCGCCGACCAGCTGCGCCAGATGCAGCGCATGGGCGGGCTTGGCGGCATCATGGGCATGATGCCCGGCGTGCGCAAAGCCAAGGAAGCCATGGCCAACGCGAACGTTGATGACCGTATCCTGAAACGTCAGGAGGCGATCATTTATTCGATGACGCGCGAGGAGCGCCGCAAGCCGGCCATCCTAAACGCCTCCCGCCGCAAGCGCATTGCCGCCGGCGCCGGGGTTGAGGTGTCGGACGTCAACAAGCTGCTGAAGATGCATCTTCAGATGGCCACCATGATGAAGAAGATGCGCACCAAGGGCGGCATGAAAAACCTGCTCGGCATGGCGCAGCAGGCGGGTATTTCCCAGTCTGATCTGGCGAAAATGGGCGGCGGCGCGCTGCCCCCCGGCGGTCTGCCCGGCCTCAGCGGCAACGGCCTGCCGGGCCTGCCCGGTGGCCTTCCCGGTCTTCCTGGAGGGAACAAGAAGAAATGACCAACCCTGATCAGGCCCTCGCCCAGTTCCAGCTTGGCCAGCTGCGCGCGTCCATCGACAATCTGGACTCGATCCTCATCCATACGCTCGCCGAGCGCTTCAAGCTGACCCAGCAGGTCGGCAAGCTGAAGGCGCTGTACAATATGCCGCCTGCGGACAAATCCCGCGAGGCCCAGCAGATTGAACGTCTGCGCCATCTGGCCAAGGAGTCCGGGCTTGATCCGGCCTTTGCCGAAAAATTCCTCAATTTCATCGTGGCGGAAGTCATCCGCCATCATGAACAGATCCGCGGCCAAGAGGCCGAATAAGAAACCCCGAGAGACAAGACTTACAGGAGATCCCCATGTCACTCAAAATCCGGCTCGCCCGTGGCGGCTCGAAAAAACGCCCCTTCTATTCTATCGTCGTTGCTGACGCCCGCGCCCCGCGGGACGGCCGCTTCATCGAGAAGATCGGCACCTATGATCCGCGTATCGCAAAAGACTCTCCGGACCGCGTGAAGGTCGATGCTGAAAAAGCCGCCGACTGGATCAAGAAAGGCGCCCAGCCGACTGACCGCGTCGCCCGCTTCCTCTCGAAAGTCGAAGTCGACGGCAAGCCGGTCGCCAAATGGACCGCTGGCAACAACCCGAAGAAAGCCGAGCCGGGCAAGAAAGCCCAGGAGCGCGCCAAAGAGCGCGCCGAGAAAGCCGCTGCCCGCGCTGCGGCCGCCGAGGCCCCTGCCGAGGAAGCCAGCGAAGGCTAAGCTCCCGGCCTCTGCCATCTCCTGAAACGGCCGGCGTCCCTTCGGGGCGCCGGTCTTTTCTTTTCTGCCCCGGCTGAACGCAGGCCAACGCCGGCTGCACGGACTGTTCAGATCATCCGTGCCAAAGCTGGCCCTGAAGATCAAAAGGAGCCTGGCTCATGTCCACGTCCGCCCTGTCCCGCCTGCTTCTGGCCGCCGGCCTTGCCGCCGCTGCGATCAGCCCTGTTGCCCTCGCCCAGCGGGGCGGCGGCGGGCGCCCGGATACACCGTCCGGCCCGCCCGGCATCACGCTCTATTCGGATACGAACCTGCGCGGCAATGCGGTGGAACTCACCGGCGACCAGCCCAACTTCAACACCATCCACTTCAACGACCAGGCTCGCAGCATCGAGGTGCGCGGCGGCGTCTGGATGGTCTGCGCCGATGGCAACTATAAGGGCCGCTGCGAATATATCGACCGCACCGTGCGCAATCTCGGGGAGATCGGTCTCTCCGGCGCCATCTCCTCGGCCAAGCGCCTGCCTTATGACAAAGGCCCGCGCAGCTATGACATCGCCCTCTTCGCTGACGGGAATTATGGCGGCGCCTTTGTCGGCTTTGACGAAGGCGTGGCAGACCTCTCCCAATACCGGTTCAATGACGCGGCCAGCTCCATCATGATCAACCGGGGCACCTGGCTCGTCTGTGAGCATGCCGATTATCGCGGCCAGTGCGAACTGCTTGAGGCGTCCACCGGAAATCTCGCCAGCCTCGGCCTCAACGACAAGATCACCTCCTTCCGCCGCTATGATGTGCGCCGCGAAGGCCCGTGGCGCCGTCCCATCCCGCCGGTCACCGGCCCGGTGCAGGATACGCGCGGCGGTTTCCGGGGCGAGCAGACGGTGTTCTTCCCCACGCCGACCACCAATGGCCGCCGCATCAATGACGGCTCGGGCGCTGCCACCCGCTTCTGCCAGAGCATGGGCTTCTATGAAGCGGTCTATAAAGCACCTGGCCCCGTTCTCTCCGACGTCGTTTGCCGCTAACAAGCGCGCCATGAGCGCAAAAGCAAAGACTGACAGACTTATTCCCATGGGCGTCCTGAAGGGCGCCCATGGTGTTCGCGGTGAGGTGCGGGTGAAGAGTTTCACCGCCGACCCGGACGCCCTCTTCACCTATGGCCCTCTGATGGACGAGGCCGGCAAGGTGCTCGTGACGCCCCTTTCCGCCCGCCCCGGCAAGGATCATTTCATCGTCCGCCCGAAGGAAAACCTCCAGAAGGAAGAATGGGACGCGCTGCGCGGCTGCCTCGTTCATGTCTCCCGCGACCAGCTGCCGGAAGCCGATGATGACGAGTTCTACTTCGAAGACCTGATCGGCATGCCCGTCTATACTGTCGGGGACACGCCGGAAGGCCGTGTCCGCGCGGTGCAGAATTTCGGCTCGGATGATCTCCTCGAGATCGAGATCCCCGGCGCTCAGGCCACCGTATACGTACCGTTCACCCGGGCCGATGTGCCGGTGATCGACATGGCCGCCCGCCGCATCGTCATCCCCGAACTCGCCCTCTGGGCCAATCCGGATGACGAGGACGCCTGACAGGCGAGCTGCACAAAAATTGCAGTTTGTTGCGGGCCATTCAGGTCGCCCATGTCATTCTGAGGGCGTAATGGACGAAAGGAGCCCTCATGCGGGTCTCGATCCGGTATTTCGCGCTTGTTCTGTCGCTTCCGGCTGCTGCTGCCCTGCCGGCCTTCGCGCAGGGTGGCTATTATGACGACTACCAGCCCCCGGCCGCCATCGCCCTCTTCTCCTCGCAGAATTTCCAGGGCGACGTGCGCGAAGCCTTCGACCCCTTCGGCTCGCTGCACGACCTTGCCTTCAACGACCGCGCCCGCTCCGTCGCGGTGCTCGCCGGACAGTGGGAGCTTTGCGAACATGCAGACTTCACCGGCCGCTGCGTCTTCATCCGCGAAGATGTGCCCGATCTCGGCTGGTTTGACCTCAACGGCCGCGTCTCCTCCATCCGCCCGATTTTCGAATATACCGAGGCCCAGCACGGCCTCATGTTCACGCGCGACAATAACGGCTACATCCGCTACGCGCACAACCAGTCCTATGGCTATGACACCTGGAATTACGGCTATTCCAGCACCGTCCGTATAAGTGTCCAGCATTACGGCTATTCGCCCGACTATTGGCGCTTTGGCTATTACGATCCGCGCTGGGGCTATGATCCCTATGGCTTTGCCTGGCGCCCCGTCGGTGGCCCGCGCTATGTCTCCTACACCTACCGCGTTCATCCGCGTCCGGTCATTATCAACACCTACTGGAAAACGCACTGGAGCTCGAGCCACAAGCATTGGGACCGCCGCGGCCACCGGGACGACTGGCGCCGCAAGCCTGACTGGCGCGGAGACCCTGGCCGCAGCCCGGGCCGGGGCAGCGATGGCTGGGACCGCGACCGTGACCGGGACCGGGGCGGCCGTGATGGCGGCCGGACCGGCGGCAGCCGTGACGGATGGCGCAGCGATGGCCCGCGCACTGATGGTTCGCGTACGGATGGGTCCCGCAGAGACGGCCCCCGCGCAGACGCGCCCCGGTCAGATAGCCCA
Organism: Hyphomonas sp.; assembly: GCF_013823385.1. Taxonomy (GTDB): domain Bacteria; phylum Pseudomonadota; class Alphaproteobacteria; order Caulobacterales; family Hyphomonadaceae; genus Hyphomonas. Next base: position 90,043 of record NZ_PNMA01000002.1, on the reverse strand, counting down.
CGCACAGGCACCGGCCGTCCCCCGCGCGCTGAGACCAGCACAATCCCGACTGATCCCCGGCGCGGCGATGGCCGCAGCAGAGGCGACGGCCGTGAAGGCGGAAGAAGCGACTGGCGGGGGAGCCGCGATGCCGGCACTGTAACGCCCTCCTCCCCACCCGTGATCAGCTCTCCCCCCTCAGGCCGTCCGGATCGCGGCAGTGGGTCTCGCGGTGAAGGCCGCAGGCCTGGCGGCGATGGCGCCCTCCTCGGCGCGCCCGATGGTGGGGGCAGCCGCCCGGTCGCCGATACGCCCCGCCGGGGTGGTGGCGGCGAAGGCAGCTGGCGTGGAGATGGTGGCCGCCGCGATGGCGGCGCCGCGTCCGCCCCTGCGGCGTCAGCCTCCCCGCCGCCACCGCCGCCGACAGCCGTATCCCGGCCGGCGCCACCTCCGCGTGTAGAACGGGGCGGCCGTGGTGGAGAAGGCCGGGGCGGCGGCATTTCCAGAGGCGATGGCCCCCGCCGCGATCCGGATTAACCGTTCGCGCGCGGATCATCCCACTCGGCGGCGATTCCATAGCCGCCCCGCCGGATCAGCCAGAACATGCCGATCAGGTCGAACACCCCCGCGCCCAGGCGGCCGAGGAAGCCATATTTGGATTGCCCGGCCAGGCGCGGGCGATCATTCACCAGTTCTTCGCGCACCTCCCACCCGGCCCGTTTGATCAGGGCCGGGAGGAACCGGTGCATCGAGGCAAAGAAGGGCAGGTCTCTGAACGCTGACGTGCGGATCAGTTTCCACCCGCATCCGGTATCCTTGGCATCATCCTGAAGCACAAACCGGCGCACACCATTGGCGATGCGCGATTGCACCCATTTGAAGCCTGAATCGTTCCGGCTGTTGCGCTTGCCGGCAATGATGCCCAGGCGTGGCGGCGCGCCCGGCGCGATGATCTCGCGCCACAGGCGGGCGGTATCGGCCGGGTCGTTCTGCCCGTCCCCATCCAGCAGTTGCACCCAGTCCCCGCGCGCGGATTTGAGGCCGGTGAACAGCGCGGCCGATTTTCCCCGGCGCTGCACATGGGTCAGCACGGTCACCGTCTCCGGATGGCGCGCCCTGGCTTCGGCCAGTTCCGCGCCGGTCGCGTCGGCGGAGGCGTCATTGACACAGACAATCTCGAAATCGATCCCGGCAAGGGCCGCATGCACCTCATCAATCACCGGATGGATGTTTCCGGCTTCATTGAAGAAGGGGATCAGAACGGTAAGCTGAGGCGCTGGGCTCATGGGTTGGCCTTGTGGAGACCCCCGCCTCATAACCGCAAATCGGGGCGCCTGCCACCCATGCTGCGCGGGCCGCCCGCCTGGCGAGGCAGGCGTTGCGCCGCGCGCCAATCCCTCTAAGACTTACCCCTCAGGCAGACCGCAGGGGAAACTGATGGCCGCTGAAACACACGCCGCCCATGCGGTGGATCTCGCCCCAGTCGTTATTCTGCTCGGGGCTGCCGTCCTGGCCGTGCCCCTGTTCAAGAAGATCGGCTTTGGCTCGGTGCTCGGCTATCTCGCCGCCGGCCTCGTCATCGGGCCCTTCGGCTTCCGTGTGTTCACAGAGCCTACGGCCATCCTGCATGTCGCCGAACTTGGCGTCGTCATGTTCCTTTTCATCATCGGGCTGGAGATGCAGCCCTCCCGCCTCTGGTCCATGCGGAAGGAAATCTTCGGCCTCGGCCTGGCCCAGGTCGGCGTCTGCATCCTGCTGCTCTGCTGGGTCGGGATGGCGCTCGGCTATCCGGCGCAAACCTCGCTGATCGCGGGCACAGGCTTTGTCCTCACCTCCACCGCCATCGTCATGCAGATGCTGCAGGAGCGGGGAGACCTTGCCAAGCCGCGCGGGCAGAAGATGGTCTCCATCCTGCTGTTTGAGGATCTCGCCATCGTGCCGCTGCTCGCGCTCGTCGCCTTCCTGGCGCCGGGAGGCGGGGAGGTCTCTTTGGGCCAGCGCCTGCAGGGCGTCGCCATCGGTCTTGGCTGCATTCTCGGCCTCGTCCTGGCGGGCCGATACCTCCTCAATCCCATCTTCCGCGTGCTCGCTGCGGCCCGCGCCCGTGAGGTGATGACGGCCGCGTCGTTGCTCCTCGTGCTCGGTGCGGCCTGGTGGATGCAGCTTGGCGGCCTCTCCACCGCGATGGGCGCCTTCCTGGCCGGCGTGCTCCTGTCAGAATCGTCCTACCGGCACGAGCTTGAAGCCGACATCGAACCCTTCCGCGGCGTGCTGCTCGGCCTCTTCTTCCTCGCCGTCGGCATGTCGCTCGATCTCAACGTCGTTGCCGCCAACTGGCAGGTCATCGCCATCAGCGTCGTCGCCTTCACCCTGCTCAAGGCCGCCGGGGTCTATGGCGTAGCCCGCCTGTTCAAGGCTGGCCACCGCGAAGCCATCGAGCGGACAGTCCTGATGACCCAGGGCGGGGAGTTCGCCTTCGTCCTCTATGCCGCCGCGCTCGCTGTCGGCATCATTGATCCGGAAGGCTCCGCCATGCTGACGGCCATCATCATTGTGTCGATGCTGATGACGCCGCTCTTCGTCCTCATCCATGACCGGCTGATGCCGGAAGTTGAGGTCGATGCTTCGGGCGTCGAAACCCCGCATGACGCGCGCGGCACGGCCCTGCTGATCGGCTTTGGCCGGTTCGGCCAGGTGGTCAGCCAGCCCCTTCTGGCACGCGGCTACACCATCACGCTGATTGATAACGACCCCGAGATGATCCGTGTCGCAGGGCAGTTCGGCTTCAAGGTCTGGTATGGCGATGGCGCCCGGCTCGACATTCTCCATGCGGCCGGGGCCCATCATGCCAGCCTCGTGCTGGTCTGCGTCGATGATCAGGCCGCCGCCACGAAGATTGTGGAGCTTGTCCGCCACGAATTTCCAGGCGCCCTCCTGCTCGCCCGGGCCTATGACCGCGATCACGGCCTCGAACTGGTCAAGGCCGGGGTCGACTATCCCGTCCGCGAAACCTTCGAATCCGCCCTCAAATTCGCCCATGCCGCGCTCGACCGGCTCGGGGAGCCGGAAGACGCCATCGCCGATGCCATCGAAGAAGTCCGCCGCCGCGACGAGGAACGCTTCGCCCTCCAGCTCACCGGCGGCACGTTTGCCGGCCGCGAACTGATGTTCGGCAATGGCGGCGGCGCTGTGCCGCTGAATGCCAAATTGGATCAGAAGAACGAAGGCTAAGCGGCAGTACGTCACCCCCGCGCCCGAAGCGCGCAAATCGAGAGCTTTGGTGCCAGGGCTTCCAGATTGATACGGTATTCATTGGCGTTGAGCGCAACGAACCCGCTGGGTGCGGCCGTGTCTTTCTTCGCCGCTTCATCTATTTGGGCTTGGTATAAGCCAACCAGCGCGGCAATGGACGCAGCGTCCGTGATACTTCCTTTTTGCGCCAGGCGAGTGCGGACCGTCCCCTCAACTTCGTAGATCGCGCTCATCAGAAGCTCAAATGCGCGCTGCTCGTTGTTGAGCGATGCGTCGGACAGCCCGCGAAGTTTCAGCCCGTTGGTCCAGTTCTCATTTAGGCCAATTGTCTCTCGCTGCATGCAGGCGAAGGCTGAAACCGCATCTGTGTAGATCGCGGCGCGCTCCGTTGGCTGATAGTATGTTTTTCCGGAAGTCGACAACGCGCTCACCGCGCCGACGCCAATAGCCACATCGGCATTAGCCCCCAGCGCAACCGCAGTGGCGCCGCCCACGGCGGCCAAAAACAGCGGCACATCAAAAAGCTGCCGGCCGTTTGCGAGTTCGTTCGCAGCTTGCGAATATTCATTTGTCGCATCACCTAGAATGGTCAGGCCAGTATCCAGGGTTTTCGCTTTGCCAGCAGCGTCGGCCCATTCCCGCGGCGGGGCAAAACTTACCGTCGCGCACCCGCCCAGCATGATCAGCCCGCAAAGGGCCATAGTACCACTTTTCACCGTCATCCCAGCCTCCCCAACTTCCCATAATACAAATATATACCCTAGGCTGGATCGTTCTGAAACCGAAACGATATTTGTGGCTGATTGGGTATCCTGGGAAAGAAGGTATTTGTCTGGCGGTCCGAGCGCCGCTAAACCCCGCCCATGTTCAAGGCCACTGCCATCACCCTCATCCCGGAAGCCTGGCCGGGGCCCCTCGGCGCCTCCATCCTCGGGCGGGCGCGCGCCGAAGGCATCTGGGATCTCGAAACGGTCGATCTGCGCCAGTTCGGCCTCGGCAGGCATCGCAAGGTGGATGACACGCCCGCCGGGGGCGGGGCAGGGCTGGTGCTGCGTCCGGATGTGGCCGCCGCAGCGGTCGATAGTGTCCGGAAGTGTCCGGATTTGTCCAAAACTGTCCAGGAAGTGTCCCGGCCTGTCATCTATCTGTCCCCGCGCGGACGCCGGTTTGACCAGGAAATGGCCCGCCAGTGGGCCGCCGGGCCGGGCGTCATCCTTTTCTGCGGCCGGTTTGAAGGGCTGGACGAACGCGCCATCGAAGCGCGGGATATGCAGGAAGTTTCTCTCGGCGATTTCGTCCTGGCAGGCGGGGATGTCGCCGCCATGGCCATGCTGGAGGCCGCGATCCGTCTTCTGCCCGGCGTGGCGGGAAATTCTGCTTCAATTACAGGGGAATCTTTCGAGAATGGCCTGCTTGAATACCCCCAATATACCCTCCCCAGAGAGTGGGAAGGCCACAAGACCCCGGAAGTTTTGCTGTCCGGCGACCACAGGCGGATAGAAGAGTGGCGAATCAGCCGCTCAAAGGCGTTGACTTTTGAGCGCCGCCCCGATTTATACGCCGCTTACTCCGAAACCCCGACCCCTACTGCGCCGGAGACTGGCGATGAACCTGATTAAAGAGCTTGAGACCGCCGAAATGGCCCGTGTCCTCGGCGACAAGAAAATTCCGCAATTCTCGCCCGGCGATACCCTCGCCGTGAACGTGAAGATCAAGGAAGGCGACCGTGAGCGCGTCCAGCGCTATGAGGGCGTCTGCATTGCCCGCTCCGGCGGTGGCATCAATGAGAGCTTCACGGTCCGCAAGATCTCCTTCGGCGAAGGCGTTGAGCGGGTCTTCCCGCTGGTGTCCCCGCTGATCGACTCGATCGAAGTGCTCCGCAAGGGCCGCGTCCGCCGCGCGAAGCTCTACTATCTGCGCGACCTGCGCGGCAAAGGCGCCCGTATCGCCGAGCGTACGACCGGTCACGGCATCGAGGTGCAGGAAGTCGCTGTCTCGAAAACCGAGCGCCGCCGCCAGAAAGACGCAGAGAAGGCAAACCGCAAGGAAGCCGCTGCCCAGGCCCGCGCCGACAAGGCCAAGGCTGACGCTGCTGCTGCCGAGGCCGCTGCGGCTGAAGCCGCCGCCGCTGCAGAAGCTCCCGCCGAGGGCGGTGAAGCGTAAGCTTCTGGCTGAAACATATCAGCTATGTGAAACGCCCTCCCTTCGTGGAGGGCGTTTTCGCATGGGCAAGGCTTCCCTATGTGCGCGTCAGCGTTATGGTGCGCCGCGAAAGTGAGAGGCCGAAATGTCCCCTAAGACGCTCTACGACAAAATCTGGGATGCCCATGTCGTCCACACCGACGCGCAGTCGGGCGAGAGCCTCCTTTATATCGATCTTCACCTGATCCATGAGGTGACGACGCCTCAGGCTTTTGCAGGTCTCAAATCCGCCGGCCGCAAGGTGCGCCGCCCGGAGCTGACGCTGGCCGTTGCCGATCACAATACCCCGACCGAGAACCAGTCCCTCGGCCTTGCCGGCGTGAAAGACCCTGAAGCCCGCAACCAGCTTGAAACGCTGACGCGGAACGTTGCCGAACACGGCATCGAATTCTTTCCGATGGGCGACATCAATAACGGCATCGTGCATGTGGTCGGCCCGGAGCAGGGGCGCACCCAGCCGGGCATGACCATCGTATGCGGCGACAGCCACACTTCCACCCATGGCGCGTTCGGCGCGCTGGCCCATGGCATCGGCACCTCGGAAGTCGAGCATGTGCTGGCCACGCAGACCCTGCGCGCCCGCAAGATGAAGAATATGGCGGTGGAAGTCTCCGGCCGCCTGCGCGACGGGGTGACGGCCAAGGATCTCGCCCTGCATGTCATCGCCATCACCGGCACAGCGGGCGGCACGGGCCATGTCATCGAATATCGCGGCGAAGCTGTCCGCGCGCTTTCGATGGAAGGCCGCATGACGCTCTGCAACCTCTCCATCGAAGGCGGCGCCCGCGCAGGCCTCATCGCGCCGGATGACGTGACGTTCGACTACATGAAGGGCCGCCGGTCTTCGCCCAAGGGCGGGGCCTGGGAGGTCGCCGAGAAATACTGGCGCACGCTGTTCTCTGATGAAGGTGCCGTGTTCGATACGGTGATCCACATCAAGGGCGAAGAAGTCGAGCCGACTGTAACCTGGGGCACCAGCCCGGAACAAGGCATTCCCCTCTCCGGCCTTATTCCGAAGCCGGAGGATTTTGCCGATCCGGTCAAGCGGGCCGCCTGCGAGCGCGCGCTGGAATATATGGGCCTTGAAGGCGGCAAGCCGATTGCCGGAACGCCGGTGCAGCGTGTTTTCATCGGCTCCTGCACCAACAGCCGGATCGAAGATCTGCGCGCCGCCGCCGAAGTTGCCAAAGGCAACAAGGTGGCGCCGGGCGTGCGCGCCATGGTGGTGCCGGGCTCTGGCCTCGTGCGCGCCCAGGCGGAAGCCGAAGGGCTCGATCTCATTCTGATGGAAGCTGGCTTTGAGTGGCGGGAACCGGGCTGCTCCATGTGCCTCGGCATGAACCCGGACATTCTTTCGCCGGGTGAGCGCTGCGCCTCCACATCCAACCGCAATTTCGAAGGCCGGCAGGGCAGGGGTGGGCGCACCCATCTGATGAGCCCCGCACTGGCTGCCCGGGCCGCCATCAACGGCGTCCTCGGATAATCTGTTAACTGATCAGGATCATTTCATGACGTCTTCTGACCTCACCCCCCGCCAGAACTGGACCCGCGAGGAAATCGCGGCCATTTATGATCTGCCCCTCGATCAGCTTTTTGCGCGCGCGCTTGCCGTGAAGGCTGCCCATTGGGCAGATGGGGCCGTGCAGAAATCCCAGCTCCTGTCGATCAAGACCGGCGGCTGCGCCGAGAATTGCGGCTATTGCAGCCAGTCGGCGAGCTTCAAGACGGGCCTGAAGGCTGAAAAACTGCTCCCGGTGGAAGAGGTCGTCGACGCCGCCCGCCGCGCAAAGGCCAATGGCGCTGACCGGTTCTGCATGGGCGCCGCCTGGCGCTCCCTGAAAGACCGTGACCTGCCCAAAGTCGCCGAAATGATTTCTGCCGTCAAAGCTGAAGGCCTCGAAACCTGCGTGACGCTCGGCATGCTGGAAGAAGGCCAGGCCGAAGCGCTGAAAGAAGCCGGCCTTGACTATTACAATCACAACCTCGACACCTCGCGAGAGTATTATAGCACGGTCGTCACGACACGGACGTTTGACGACCGGATCGAAACGCTGGGCCGCGCGCGTCAGGCCGGCATCAAACTCTGCTGCGGCGGTATCCTCGGCATGGGCGAGTCGCGCGCTGACCGGGTGGGCCTCATTCATGAACTCTCCCTGCTGAGCCCCCATCCGGAAAGCGTTCCGGTCAACAAGCTGGTGCCCATCGAAGGCACACCGCTGGCAAACAGCGAAGAGCTCGACACGCTGGAACTCGCCCGCGCGATTGCGGTTTGCCGCATCGTATTCCCGAAAAGCTGGGTGCGCCTCTCGGCGGGCCGCGAAACCATGAGCCCGGAAGGTCAGGCGCTCTGCATCCTGGCCGGCGCCAACTCGATCTTCGTGGGAGACCGCCTGCTGACCACCGCCAACCCGGCGATGGACAAGGACGCCCGACTACTGGAATCCGTGGGCGGCAGCTGCGCGACCTGCTGATCAGCCTTTAGATACGCTAAACGCTGCCTTGGTTGCCATTCCGGCTGCGCGGCCCGATATTCTCCCTTCAGAAAAGATCTGAAGGGAGAAAGTCATGACCGGAACAGTCAAGCTTGAGGGCGGTGTTACGCTGGATGGCCCACGCGGGCGGGTCTATGGCTCGATCCTTGAAACGGTCGGATCCACGCCGCTGGTTCGCGCCGAGAAGTTCGCCAAGGCCGAAGGCGTCGGGGCAGATCTTCTCTTCAAACTCGAATTCTTCAATCCGCTCGCCAGTGTGAAAGACCGGATCGGTCTGGCGATGGTCCTGGGCCTTGAAGCAGACGGCAAGCTGAAGCCCGGCGGCGTGCTGGTTGAGCCAACGTCGGGCAATACCGGCATTGGCCTTGCTTTTGTCGCCGCCGCCAAGGGCTATCGCCTGATCCTCACCATGCCGGAATCGATGTCGATCGAGCGGCGCAAGATGCTCGCTTATCTCGGCGCAGAGCTGGTGCTGACACCGAAAGAGAAGGGGATGGGCGGCGCCATCGCGCGCGCCAAGGAACTGCTTGCCGAAATTCCCGGCGCGGTCAGCCCCAGCCAGTTCGACAATCCGGCAAACCCGGCGATCCACGAAAAGACCACTGCCGAGGAAATCTGGGCCGATACTGCCGGCGGCGTTGATGCCATAATTTCGGGCATCGGCACGGGCGGCACCTTCACCGGGGTCGGCCGCGTCCTGAAGCCGCGCAAGCCCAGCCTGAAAATGTTCGCGATCGAGCCGGAAGCCTCGCCGGTCCTCTCCGGAGGCGCGCCCGGCCCGCACATGATCCAGGGCATCGGCGCCGGATTCGTCCCGGGCAATGCCGATACCGGTCTCATCGACGAGATCGTGAAGGTCTCCAACGATGAGGCGTTCGAGACAGCCCGCAAGCTCGCAAAGACCGAAGGAATCCCGGGCGGCATCTCGTCGGGCGCCGCGGCGGCCGCGGCCGTTCGCATCGGCAAGCGGCCGGACATGGCGGGCAAGACCATCGTCGTCATCCTGGCGAGCTTTGCCGAGCGCTACCTTTCGACCGCCCTTTTCGACGGGGTTTGACCGGCCAGGGGCTTCGCAGCGGCAGGGCTCGCCAATCTCCGGCAGCTGGTGGATAAGTGCCGCCAGCAGACACATCACTGGAGGAACCCGATGGCGCGCTACACACTTCACGGAATGTGGCCGTCGGGGCCGACCTACAAGGTCGGCCTGATGCTGCGCCTGACCAATACGCCGCATGATTACGAGCATGTCGATCTGCGGGCCGGCGCGCACAAGGCGGACGCCTTCCTGGCGAAGAACCGCTATGGTCAGGTGCCGGTGCTGGATGATCATGAGAAAGACATCTGTCTTTCCCAGTCTTCGGTGATCCTTGATTACCTCGCCGATGAAACAGGCCAGTTCGGCGGCAAGGATCGTTCTGAGCGCCTGCGCGCGCGCGAATGGCAGTTCTGGGGCGCAGGCCCACTTACCACTGGCATTTATCGCACGCGGGCGGTGAAGCTGGGTTTCTTCAAGTTTCCGGAGGAGGTTCAGGCGGCAAACCTGCAATCGGCGCTTGGCGCGCTGAAGGAGCTCGACGGCCTGCTTGCCGGGCGCAGCTGGCTGGTCGGCGGCGGCGCTACGATTGCTGACCTCGATATCTATGGCATCACCGCCTATACCGGTCAGGCCCAGATCGACCTGCAGGGGGTCGGCAATGTCCGCAAATGGATGGGCCGTGTGGAAGACCTTGCCGGGTTCAAGGGGCCGCAGGATTGCCTGCCACAAGCCAGTGTAAAAGCGCCGTGATTACCGGACTCGACCATCTGGTGCTGCTCTGCCCGGAAATCGACTCCGGCGTGGCGGTCTATGAACGGCTTCTGGGCCGGAAGGCAGACTGGCGGGCAGAGGTGGAAGGGGGTGGCGCTTCGGCCCTGTTCCGCCTTGGCAATACCTCGCTCGAACTGCTGGCCCCGGCCGGGGAGGGGCCGCTGGGTGATCGTCTTGCAGAGCTGATCGAGGCGAACGGGCCGGGGCTGACGACGCTCGCCTTCGGCAGCGATGGCCTTACGGCAGACCGCGAGACGTTCCTTCGCCGGGGGCTCGAGCCAGGTGCCGTCACGCAAGGACAGTCCACGCATTCTGAAACTGGGGCGCAGCGCCAGTCGCAGAGCCTGCGCCTCCCCGACGAGAAAGCTGGCGGGATCAAGGTGTTCATCGTCGAGCCGGGGGAGGGCGTGCTTTCACCGGCGCCCGCGGCGGCGGATGCGGTCCACGGCCTCGATCATGCGGTGGTCAACACCGCTGCCCCTGACCGGGCGCTCGCCTTTTATGGCGCGAAGCTCGGGCTGCGGCTGGCGATGGACCGGACCAACCCGGACTGGGGCGTGCGCCTGATCTTTTTCCGCACGGGCGGGCTGACGATTGAGGTCGCGCGGCGACTGTCCGAGCCTGAGGATACCTCCCGGCCCGATACCTTCTGGGGGCTGACCTGGGCGGTCGAGGATATCGAGGCGGCTCACAAGCGCCTCTCCGGCAGCGGCTTTGATATTTCTGAAATCCGCAAGGGCAGGAAGCCCGGCAGCCGGGTCTTCACCATCCGCAACGGTACTATGAACGTGCCGACCTTGTTCATTGCCCACGAGACGGTTTAAAAGCTCAGCCCATGACCCCCTTTACACGCCTTGATGGAACCGCCGCGCCGCTCATGGACAAGGGCAAGCCCATGTCCAATGTCGACACCGACATGATCATCCCCAAACAGTTCCTGAAGACGACCGAGCGTACCGGTCTGGCAAAGGGCCTCTTCTATGAGCTGAAAACGCGGCCCGATGGCTCCGAAGACCCCAACTTCGTGCTCAACCGTCCGCAATACGCCAAGGCGAGCATTCTGATCGCGGGCGAGAATTTCGGCTGCGGCTCCTCGCGCGAACATGCCCCCTGGGCGCTGGCAGATCAGGGCATCACCTGCATCATCGCGCCGTCCTTTGCCGATATCTTCCACAATAACTGCTACAAGAACGGCATCCTGCCCGTCCGTCTTCCGGCAGAGGTCTGCGAAAAACTCGTGGCGGAAGCGGGCGGTCCCAACCATGTGTTTTCGGTAGACCTGCAGGCCCAGACGGTGACGACGCCCTCGGGCGAGGTGCATCGCTTCGACATTGATCCTGGCCGCAAATCGAACCTGATTGCAGGCCTTGATGAAATCGGCGCTTCGCTGACCGCGGCCTCCGAGATCGACCGGTTCGAAGATCAGCGCCGCCTGTCGACGCCTTGGCTGGAACGGGCGCGCTGATTTTTCAAGAGCAGTGGCCTGGCGGCTTTTGGCAACTTGCTGATGAATATTCCGGCAGTGCGGGTCCGGTTCGCCGTTGGAATAATTTTCCAGTCCATAAAAGGAAGGAAGCAACGATTATCCGTTGCCCTGGCAAACTGTGTTTCCTACAATATTTTTCACTCAGAAAGCGGGGAATTATGGTTCGTTCTACACTGCGCAGTTTGCCACTCATCGCCATGCTCTCAGTAGTTGCGTGCGCCGGCACACCAGACGGCATGGCCGCAAATGAAGAGAGAGAGTGCCGCGCGCTCGATATTACCGGCTCTAAAATTGCCAAGCGTGAATGCCGGACGGTTTCCGATTGGGCAAAGCGTGATCAGGAACAGGCCGCTCAGGCCGAAGCCGCCAGCGCAAGCGCAAAACAGAATGTCGATCCGAATTCTTTTTGATTAATCGGCTGCCTGGCAGTAAGACCCGCCGCAATGTTGAAACATTGCAGGCGTTGATTTCCCATGAAACAGACCCTCCTTCTGCTGCCGGGCGACGGCATTGGCCCCGAAGTTGTTGCGCAGGCGCGGCGTATTGCTGAGGCGCTTGTGCCCGATGTGCAGATCGAGGAGGGGCTCGTTGGCGGCGCCAGCTTCGATGCGCACGCGACGCCGCTGACTGAAGAAACTCTGGACCGCGCTCGCAAGGCGAGCGCGGTTCTGCTTGGCGCCGTGGGCGGTCCCAAATGGAACAGCGTGGGGCGCGACAAGCGGCCGGAAGCAGGCCTGCTTGCCCTGCGCAAGGGTCTGGATGTCTTCGCAAACCTGCGCCCGGCTTTCTGCTTTCCGGCGCTGGTGGAAGCCTCCAGCTTGAAGAAGGACCGTGTCGAGGGCCTCGACATCATGATCGTCCGGGAACTGACGGGCGGCGTTTACTTCGGCCAGCCGCGCGGCATTGATGAGCAGGGCGGCTTGCGCCGGGGTTATGATACTGCCGTCTATACCCATCCGGAAATCGAGCGCGTCGCCCGCGTGGCTTTCGAGATCGCCCGTGGCCGCAAGGCCCGTGTCACCTCGGTCGAGAAGTCCAATGTCATGGAATCGGGTCTCTTCTGGCGCCAGGAAGTGACACTCGCCCATGCCGCGCTCGGCGGCGGTGTGGAGCTTTCCCATATGTACGCCGATGCCTGCGCCATGGAACTTGTCCGGGCGCCGAAGCAGTTTGATGTCATCCTGGCGGACAATCTCTTCGGCGACATTCTCTCCGACGAGGCGGCGATGCTGACAGGGTCCATCGGCATGCTGCCGTCGGCCTCACTTGGTACGCCGGGCACGCCGGGCCTTTATGAGCCGGTCCATGGATCGGCGCCTGACATCGCTGGCCAGGGTATCGCCAACCCCTGCGCGGCGATCCTGTCGCTGGAAATGGCGCTGCGCTGGTCCCTCGGCAAGGAAAAAGCCGCTGACACGCTGTTTGCGGCTGTTGGCAAGGCGCTCGACAGGGGCGCTCGCACGCGCGACCTTGGCGGGGACCTGACAACCCGACAGATGGCCGACGCGATCCTCGCCGCGCTCTGATCTGACGGCCTGGTCTGGATTTGGACATTCCATCTGCCTTGTGACATCCTCCGCTCAAAAGAAGAGCGGAGGAACCAAGCGATGTCTTATGCTGCCGGGCGGCTGATCCATGATGCTGACAGTCATCTGATGGAGATGACGGATGTGCTCGATCCCTATTTCGAACGCCGACTGCTGGAGCGCTATCACGCGCTGCCGGTCTATAAAGAGAAACATTCCCACGCGCGCTGGATGAATGAGGAACGCGCCCGGCATGAAGACGCCGCCTACCGGGCAGCGGCGGGCGAGGCCATCCTGCTGAAGAAGAATTATGAGGCGCTCGGCGCATTCCGGCGCGAAGACCGGCCAGCGGCACTCGACCGGCTCGGCTTTGCGAGCCAGCTTGTCTTCACCACATTCTGCCTCGGCAATTTCGGGCTCGACCAGTCAGACGACATGGAGCTTTGCTACGCAGCGGCTGATGCGCATAACCGGATGATGACGGACTTCTGCGTGGTCGACCCACGGCTTCTGGCGGTCGCCTATGTGCCGCTGGAGGATTTTCAGAGGGCGGAGCAAACGGCGAAACTTGCCATAAGGCTGGGCGCCAAGGCGCTGATGGTTCCCTCGCTCTGCCCGCAGAAGCATTCGCCCAGCCATATCGGTCTTGATTCGGTCTGGCGCATGGCAGAGGAGGCGGGTCTGCCGATCCTGCTGCATGTGGGCGGAGAGGAGAAAATGAACCCGGTCTACAAGGAGAACGGGCTTCCGCCGGTGCCGGATTTCCATGGCGGCGACGACAATTTCACCTCCGTTTCCTATATGCCCATTCCCAACGCCGCGATGCAGACGCTTGCCACGCTGATCTTCGACGGCGTGTTTGACCGCTTCCCGAAGCTGAAATGGGGCGCGATCGAGCTTGGCGCCGCGTGGGTGCCCGGATGGATGCGGTCCATGGACTCGGCCGCGCATGCTTTCGTTCGCAATGAGGAGCGCCTGCAAAAGCTCTCTGCGAAACCTTCCGAAATCGTGCGCCGCCAGTTCCGCGCTGCGCCTTATCCGCATGAGGATGCCGGCTGGATCATCCGGAATGCTGGCGACGAGATCTGCATCTTCTCGTCGGACTATCCGCATGTCGAGGGCGGCCGGAACCCGCTGAAACGGTTTGATGAAACGCTTGCCGGATGCACGCCGTCCCAGATCACCGGCTTCTATTCGGAAAACTTCATTGATCTGATGGGCGAAGGGCTCAGCCCGGAATTGCGCCGGCCAATGCTGAAAGCGGCGGGCTGATATAAATTCAACCAAATGGTTGACTATTGGGGTGAGGCGTCTATATTCAACCACATGGTTGAACTAGATGCTCCCCGCCTCGACGCCGTCTTCCACGCCTTGGGAGACGCTACCCGCCGCCACATGCTCCGTGATCTGACCGAAGGTTCCCGCACCGTCAGCCAGCTTGCCGAGCCGTTCGAAATGTCGCTTGCTGCGGCCTCGAAACACATCAAGGCGCTGGAAGGGGCGGGGCTTATCCGCCGCGAAGTGCGCGGGCGCACCCATGTCTGCCATCTTGAACCCGGCCCCCTCGCGGAGGCCTCGTCCTGGCTTGCCTTCTATGAACGTTTCTGGACTGGCCGCCTCGATACCCTCGAACGCCTGCTGCGCGAGGTAGATGCCAGCGCTTTGCCTCCCAAAGGAAAGAAATCATGACCCAGACCACGAAACCCTCCGCCTACGGCCAACTCATTGAGCCGACGGTCCTCAAGCTTGAGCGCCTTTTGCCTGGCCCGGTCGCCCGCGTCTGGGACTATCTCACGCAGAGCGAACTGCGCCGCCAATGGCTCGCCTCGGGCGAAATGGACCTTACCCCCGGCACAGAGTTTGAATTTATCTGGCGCAATGATGAGCTGACCGATCCGCCGGGCGCGCGGCCAGAGGGCATGGGCGCTGAAAACCGCATGACCTGCAAGATCCTCGAAGTGGAGCCGCCGCGCCGCCTGTTCATCAGCTGGGGTGTCCAGTCGGATGTCCTGTTCGAACTGGCCGAGAAGGGAGCGGATACGCTCCTCACCATCACCCACCGCCGCCCGCCGACGCGCGACGTCCTGCTCAGCGTCTCCGCCGGCTGGCATGCGCATGTGGATGTTCTGGAAGCAAAACTTGGCGGCACCAAACCAGCGCCTCACTGGGACAACTGGGTCCGCTTGCGGTCGGAATATGACGCCCGCTTCCCGGCCTAGCTGTAATCAGCAATCCGGCAGAGCAGGGGGCCGCGGAACTCGAAAAAGCTCGCGCCGCGCACCTTGACCGACTGGCCGGCTTTCACGCCGGTCGGAAGGTCAACGGCGGCGCGGCCTTCAAATTCGATTTCTGCAGCGGCCTTGCCGGCGCCGGAGACGAGATTGATCAGCCGCTGGCGGCGGTAGGAGAAGGCATTGCCGGAAACTTCCGCCACCTGGCGCATCATGTCCTTGCCTTCCAGGCGCATTGACTGGCCGGTGTTGGAGATGTTCTCGAACACCACATCCTCGGTCACATAGGACAGCATGGCGTCGATATCCCGCTCATTATAGGCGGCGATATATTTGCGAATGATCTCGTCGAGCATGTTGCCAGCTCCACCCAGTTAAGCCCGGGCCTGTCCTGCCCGACGCGGGGGAATTGCACAAGCCGCTTTAAGATGCGGGCGAGATGGGCCATATAGCCCGCGAGCAAGCATAAGAGGAGATTATCATGGGCACACGCATCGCGGTTGTCGGCGCCACAGGCAATGTCGGGCGGGAACTCCTCAATATTCTCGATGAGCGGCTGTTTCCGGCCGATGAAGTCTATGCCGTCGCCTCGCGCCGCTCCATCGGCAAGGAAGTTTCCTATGGCGACCGCACGCTGAAATGCCATGACCTCGAACAGTTCGACTTCAGCAAGGTCGATCTCGTCCTGATGTCGGCCGGTGGCTCTGTTTCGAAGGTCTGGTCACCGAAGATCGCCAAGGCCGGCGCGATTGTCATCGATAACTCGTCCCAGTGGCGGATGGACCCGGATGTGCCGCTGGTCGTTCCGGAAGTGAACGCTGACGCCGTGATGGGCTACAAGAAAAAGGGCATCATCGCTAACCCCAACTGCTCGACCGCCCAGCTCGTTGTGGCGCTGAAGCCTATCCATGATGCTGTTGGCATCAAACGGGTGGTCGTAGCGACGTATCAATCTGTTTCCGGCGCCGGCAAGGAAGCCATGGACGAGCTCTGGAACCAGACGCGCGGCATTTTTGTCAATGACGAGCCCGCGCCGCAGGTGTTCCCGAAGGAGATCGCCTTTAACCTCATCCCGCAGATCGATGTGTTCATGGAGGACGGCTACACCAAGGAAGAATGGAAGATGCGCGTCGAGACGAAGAAGATCGTCGACGAGAGCATCGAGCTGGTCGCCACCTGCGTGCGCGTGCCGGTCTTTGTCGGCCATTCCGAAGCCGTTCACATCGAGACCATCGGCCATATGACCGCCGATGAATGCCGCGCCCTGCTGCGCGAAAGCCCCGGCCTGATGGTGGTCGATGATCCCAAGGAAGACCTCTACATCACGCCGAAAGAGTGTGTGGGAGAGTGGGCGACCTATATCAGCCGCATCCGCAATGACCCCACCACGCCCAATGGCCTCGCCTTCTGGTGCGTGTCGGACAATCTGCGCAAGGGCGCCGCCCTCAATGCTGTGCAGATTGCCGAAGAGCTGCTCAATCGCGGCGTGATCAAGCCGGAGACGGCCCACGCGAAAGCGTAACGAGGACCACGCTGTCCAGTTTTCAGATCCCGGCCAGCCACCCGCTGGCCGGGATTTTCCGCTTCATAGCTCGGAAAAATCCACGATTTCAAAGCTGTGACCGGTGGCTTCCACGAAGCGGCGGAAATCGGCCTGGTTGATGGCGGTGGTGCCCGTATTGGTCAGCGGGTGGAAATTCACGATGTCTGCCCCAGCAAGGACCGCGTCGACAAGGAACCGCACGCGGGCCGGGCGGTCATTCATCAGGGCGAAGGCGGTCACCGAGCCGGGCGTGACGCCGAGCACTTCCGTCATCAGTTCGGGCGCGCCGAAGGAGAGGCGTTTTGTGCCGATCTTCCGGTGCAGCTGGTTCAGTTTCAGCTGATTGTGGGCCTCGGCCGCGATCAGGACGAGGTCGCCGTCAGCGGCTTTCAGGAACAGATTTTTTGTGTGGGCGCCCGGCATGTCTGCCTTCAGGGCGGCTGACTGCTCGACGGTGAACATCGCCTCGTGCCAGGTGGTGGCGTGGGCGATGCCGAGGGCGGCGAGATAGGCGAAGAGGTCATCAGGGCTTGCAGGCATGGTGTCCTTTGGGGCAGGACTTTGCCTTGCCGTCAAGCAGCCAGGAAGCGGAAACCCAGCCCATGCGCCTTGAATGTTATAAGATTTACGACGTTGCGCCCGAGATCGTGCCTGGCCGGTCTGACCGGGACTGGATGGATGCCTTCACCGATCGCCACCCCTACCGGTGCCTGCCGCTGACGATGGCGAACTCCACGGGATGGGAAATTCTCTGCCCGATGGACATCAAGATCAAATGGAATGGCGGGCCGCGGAATGAGGACATCGAGCTTCTGACGACGGGCGATCCGCGCGCTATCCCCAGCTTTGCGGACGCGCATTTCATGCGGGGCATCGTGACCTTCCACACCGGCCATCTTTTCCGCACGCCGCCGGGCTGGGGCGTGTGGGTGACGGGCGCGCCCAACTGGCCCAAGGACGGCATTGCGCCGCTGACGGGCCTTGTGGAGACCGACTGGCTGCCCTTTCCCTTCACCATGAACTGGCAGATGACGCGGCCGGGCGAGGTGATCTTCAAGAAGGGCGAACCCTTTGCTTTCATTACGCTTATGGAACACAAGCGGCTGGAAGAGATCACCCCGGAACGCAAGCTTTTGAAGACAAATCCGGAGCTGGTGAAGGAATATGAAGGCTGGCGCGAGAGCCGGGCGGACTTCAACACGCGGCTCAAATCGGGCGAGGAAAACGCCATGAAGGAACGCTGGCAGCGCCATTATATGCGCGGCGAGAAGCCCGATGGCGAGAAGGCCGAGGCCCATCAGACCAAGCGCCGCCTGAAGCCTCCGAAGGACATGTAGGGTGTTGGATAGGGGGTTGGGGAGGCGCCCGCTTATCCCGTGGATAAGGGCGCGAAAAAACTCCAACGGCCCTCCAAAAAAACTCCAACCGTGACCCCAGAAACTCCAACGCCGTTGGAGTTTTTTCAGTCCTTGGCCGGGCGGGCAGACTTTTCAGCGATGCCCGAAATGCCCTGGCGTTTTTCCAGGGCGGCGGCCACAGCATCGAGCGCGACGCCGCGCGCGCGGAGGGCCACGAAGACATGGTAGAGCACATCCGCCGCTTCACTCGCCACGCGCTCATCACTCTCGCGGCGGACGGCCTCTGCCAGCTCCCCGCCCTCCTCGGCCACCTTGGAGGCGGCGGCGTCCGGGCCCCTGGCGAGGAGTTTCGCGGTCCAGCTTGAAGCGGCGTCCCCCTCAAGGGCGCGCGCATCGATGGTTTCAGCAAGATGCGTCAGGGCAGCGCTGAGGCGCGCAGGCGAGGCGAGGGGGGCTTTGGCGGTCATGGGGTTTCTTTAACGCCATCGAAGCGGGGCGAGAAGGGGCAAGGGGCCCTCACCCCCAACCCCCTCTCCCCGCGAGCGGGGCGAGGGGACTTTCGCGTCGCGCGCCCGCTTGACGTCCCCAGCGGAAGGGCGCCAGCTTCATCGTGAGAGTTCCGGAGGAAGCCCAGATGAAAGACCGCGTTTCGATTACCCTGCTGGATGACGGCGTTGCCGATGTGCGCCTGACTCGTACCGACAAGATGAATGCGCTCGACAGCGCGATGTTTGCCGGCATTGCCGAAGCCATCGACACGCTGAAGGCCACCAAGGGCCTGCGTGTGGTGGTGCTGTCGGGCGAGGGGCGGGCCTTCTGTGCCGGCCTCGACCTTTCGAACTTTGCCGCGAGCGAGGACAAGAAGCCGGGGCAGGGGAATGTGACCTCCAATCTGGGCGACCGCAGCCATGGCATTGCCAACCTCGCCCAATATGTGGCCTGGGGCTGGCGCGAGCTGCCGGTGCCGGTGATCGCGGCGGCCCATGGCGTGGCGTTTGGCGGTGGCTTCCAGATTCTCTCGGGCGCCGACATTCGCATCATTCACCCCGATACGCGCTGCGCGATTATGGAAATGAAATGGGGCCTGGTGCCGGACATGGCAGGTTTCCCGCTCTGGCGCGGCAATGTGCGTGACGATGTGCTCCGTGAGCTGACGTACACCAACCGCGAGTTCAAGGGCACCGAGGCCCATGCGCTGGGCTTTGCCACCAAGGTTTCCGAGACGCCGCTGGAAGACGCGCTGTGGCTGGCCAAGCTGATGGCGAGCAAGAACCCCGCTGCCATGCAGGGCGCCAAACGCCTGCTCAACGCGATGGCCGACAGCACCGATGCCGAGCTGCTGCAGATGGAAAGCGACGAGCAGAAGAAAGTGATCCGTACACCCAACCAGATGGAAGCGGTGATGGCGGAAATGCAGAAACGCAAGCCGGTGTTTTCGGAGTAACCCTCAAAGCCCCTTCTCCCCTCGGGGAGAAGGGGTTGGGGATGAGGGGGAGCTGAGCTCTAAAGTTTGTGCAGGGCGGATGGGGCGGGATGCCCTCACCCCAACCCCTCTCCCGCGGGAGAGGGGCTTAGAGGGTGCGCACCGGCGCGCCCGCGTCGGCCAGCGCCGCGCGGGCGTCTGCCAGGGTGGCTTCGCCAAAGTGGAAGATGGAGGCGGCGAGGACGGCGCTGGCGCCGCCTTCAAGTACGGCGGGGGCGAAGTCTGCCACGCTGCCCGCGCCGCCGCTGGCGATGACGGGGATGGTGACGGCGGAGGACACCGCTTTGAGGAGCGGGATGTCATAGCCGGACTTTGTGCCGTCCCGGTCCATCGAGGTGAGCAGGATTTCGCCGGCGCCGCGCCTGGCCGCTTCGCGGGCAAACTCCACGGCGTTGATGCCGGTGGCCTTGCGCCCGCCATGGGTGAAGATTTCCCAGTGGTCATCCACCGCGCGAGCATCAATCGCGACGACGACGCATTGGCGGCCCGCCTTGGCGGCGCAGGCGGAAATCAGCGCCGGGTCTGCCACGGCGGCCGAATTGATCGCCACCTTGTCGGCGCCCGCGCGCAGCAGGGCGACCATATCCTCCACTGAGCGCACGCCGCCGCCCACGGTGAGCGGCATGAAGCAGGCCTCGGCCGTGCGGCTGACGGTTTCCAGCAGCGTGCCGCGGCCTTCATGGCTGGCGGTGATGTCGAGGAAGCAGAGCTCGTCGGCGCCGGCCGCGTCATAGGCGCGGGCAAGGGCGACGGGGTCTCCGGCGTCTTTCAGGTCGACGAAGTTGACGCCCTTCACGGTGCGCCCGTCTTTGACATCGAGGCAGGGGATGATGCGCGTTTTCAGCATGGCGCTCCTTTGCCGCCAAAGCGGGGCGAATGCAAACAATCCTTAAGGTTGTGCGGGGTGGGAAGGGGCGGCGCGCTGACCTATATTGACGTCACGGGAGGCTGATCTCGACCGAGCGAACTGACGAAGTAAGCACCAGGAGACAGACATGGACATGAAACAGACAGAGCGGAAAACCGCCGCAAGACTGCAGAATGACGAGGCCGAAACGCTCGCCCGGCTGGCGGCGGGATTGTCCCGGCTGGATGTGGGCAGCAGCGTGCCCAGTAGCGGGGAAAGCGACATGGCGCACGCCCTGCGCACGCGGCGCCGGCTGCGGCGGCCGCTTTCTTCGGCGCGCTGAGGAAGACTTTCGGGCGCTGGCCGAATTTGCCGGCGCTCAGCCGATGGCATCCACAATGGTGAGCTGCTGGCCGCCGGAGCCTTCCTCGAGGGCGTCAGGCGTTATCAGGATGGTTGTGCCCGGCAGCAGCAGGGGTTCCAGCAGCGCGGCAAAGGCGGGCGGCAGCAGCGTCTGATCGGCCAGTTCATCCGGCGACGGAGGAGGCAGGACCGCCACCGGCGCGCCGGGCTTGCCTTCGGGCAATTCCAACTGGATCCAGTGTAGCACGCCGCCGGGGGCCTGGCTGAGCATCAGCACATGGGTGGCGGTTTCTTCCTGCGGGACATAGACGCGCGCGCGGCCGATTTCGGCGCCCCCGCGCAGGGCGACCAGGGTTTGATCCCGGCGCGAGATGACGAGGGTGAGCGGGCCATCGGCGGCGGTTTCCGGCATCCAGCGGTAAAGCTCGTCGCCGGCCAGCGGGGCATGGTCCAGCGGCACGCCGCCGGGGCCTTCGGCCGCCAGCAGGCCCGCGGCGGGCGTGATCGCGGGCTCTCCGGCGATGCCGGAAACGATGACCGTGCCGCCCATTTCGGTGACGCCGAAGAGGCGTTTGGCAAATTCCAGCGGCAGGCGGATGCAGCCATGGCTTTGCGGATAGCCGGGCAGGCCGCCGGCATGCAGGGCGATGCCATCCCAGGTGAGGCGCTGCTGATAGGGCATGGGCGCGTTGTCATAGAGGTTTGACCGGTGGTCAGCGTCCTTCTGGAGGATGACGAACACGCCGGTGGGCGTTTCATGGCCGGGCTTGCCCGAGGAGATGGTGGAGACGCCGATGCGCACGCCATTGCGATAGACGGTGGCGGTCTGGCGGGTGAGGTCCACGAAGACGGTGACCGGGCCGGCCGGGGAGAGGGCAGGCGCCCAGACCCAGTCTCCCGGCTGGAGCGTCTCTGCCTGCGCGGTCAACTCCGCCGCTGTGGCGACCAGCACGCCCTGCGCCCCGGCGGGGGCGGCAAGCGGCATCGCCAGCAGCGCGGCGGCCATCAGGAAGGCGAGGGGACGTTTCACTGGCAAACCTGCGGACAACTTCAGGGGGAGGCAGGGGAGGGCACCAGAAAAGCGCGCGCCTGGCAAGGCGGCGTGGGGGCGCGGCCTATTTGGAGAGGCTGGAGACGAAGAGGTAAACAGCGGCGATGCCGGCACCGGTGAAGACCGCCGCCATCCGCCCGGCAAAGCGCGCCTGCGCGGCGCGGGCCTGGCGCATCTGGCCCACCAGCAGTTGAAACCCGGCCTCCTGCGCCAGATCCTGCGCGGTTTTCTCAGACGGGCGTTTGGGGCGCTGCGGGGTCATGGCAGGCGCTATGCGAGATGCGTGCCAAGGTTGAGGGGAGGGGCTGTTCCGTGCCCGTAGGGTGGGTTAGGCGAAGCCGTAACCCACCGTTTTCAAGCCGCACGATCTGATGGTGGGTTACGGCTTCGCCTAACCCACCCTACGAAGGGGCTTGCTAACGTGTTGACCCGCAGGGTCACCATCAGCCTCGGCCTCTGCCGCGAAACGGGCCAGGAAAGCCTCTCCGCCCTCCTCAGTCGCGCCGTCTTCGATAATAGCTAGCAGCAGATTCCACTTGAACGAATCCAGGAATCGGCCAGAACATTCTGCGAACATGATTCCGTATTCGGAGTGTTACATGCGCAGGTTCGCCCTACTTGTCGCTGTTGTCGCGGCATTCTCTTCGGTTTCGCTGGCGCAGGTAGTTGATGCACACGCGCCTGCGGAGAGGGTCACTTACTTTCTCATAGATGCAAGTGGCTCGATGAATGAACGGACGATTGCAAACAAGGCTGAATTGGAAGTCTCCAAAACCCTAGAAAAAATAAAAGCGATCAACCCCAACGCCCCAGTTTCGAGAACCTATTTCAAAGCTCCTAATCGGGATTTCTGCTCTCATCCGATCACAATCGCAAACCCGGTGCCTGCATCAGACAGTGTTCGGGAATTCGTTGTTTCTGGAAACAACGATTACACCCCGTTGGGGAATGCTCTCGCATCTGCTGTTACGCAGATAGGCGACAATCCCGCTGATGTTTTCATCATTACAGACGGGCACCAAACACCCGACTGCGGCCTAGATTTCTGCTCTGTGGCTCGAGAGTTATTGCCGCGCGCCAATTTGAACGTGCAGATACTACCTGTGGGAAATGATCCGGTTACAGAAAGCTTGGCGACGTGTGTCGACAGGGCGAAGGAACAGGATGGAAAAGAGATAACCGCTGAAAAAATCTCTGACACACATAGCAAGTCAAAATGGGATGAAGCGGGACTTTTTGAGCGCTGGCTTTGGCTGTTCATCACAATGATCGTTTGCGCAGCTTCAGGGGTGTTTGGCTCAAGAGACGGTCTTCGTGCGAAAGACTTTGAGCATCATTCGGGTCTTATTCAAGAGAACGAACGCGTGCTTTTAACCAGACCTGAGAACGCCAGCGATCTCCGCGGTCAGATAAAAACATGGAGTGCCTTCAAAGAGGCAGATAGGCAAATTCTCAAATGGTTGGCGTGGGGGCTTCTGATAGCCTCTCTTGCTATGACCATTTGGCTTTTGTTTTGCGATGCGTCCATAAACGATTTTGAACTAAGCACCGCGCGTGCGATGGGCTGGTTCGTGCTAAGTTCAAACTTCTCGACTGCCTTTGCGGTCTTGGTAGTTACTCCGATAATATTTGCATTCTCTCAGAACTGGCGACGTCTTCAAGCGCAGAGGACTTTTGCATTTGTAGCTGGGCTTGCTGCGCAGGAGGAGGCAGCGCGGCTCCGCCAAGAATTCGGTGATCTTTATAAGACTTACTTATCAGTTCGTGACAGTGTTCTTCTAACCGAACTGAATTCAAATTGGACAAATACAAAGCGGTTCGGCTTTAGGTCGGTGCGCCCATCCCCAGAGTTTTCTCAGGAGGATCTCGGTCGATTGGAGCGAGTGAAGAGAAAACTTCTACAAGTTGCTCAAGGGCCAATGCTGCAGGCTGAGGCCGCAGATACGGATGGCATCAAAGCTGCAATCCAGCGAATCCAGCTTTTTGCTCCAAGGCCGCTTCGTAAATCTCGAACAGTGGAGCAGATGATCGAGGCAATAGGAGAAACTGGCTGGTTTGGAGATAAGGCGGCAGAATGGAAAGCTCTGAATGAAGCCATCAGATTGAAGAACGTTCCAGCGATAAAAGAAGCTCTCTCAAATCTTGACTAGTGTTTAATGTGAAGCCGCCCCAATCGCCTCACTCGCCACAATGTCCCCATCATAAAGCGCCCGCCCCAAAATCGTGCCCGCGATGGGGGCGCCGCTGGCCTTCAGGGCACGGATGTCGTCTACGCTTTTGACGCCGCCGGAGGCGATGACGGGGATGGAGACGGCGTTTGCGAGTTCTGCCGTGAACGGAACATTGACGCCGGTCTTGAGGCCGTCGCGGCCGATGTCTGTCGCCACGATGGCGGCGACGCCGCAGCCTTCGAAGGCCTTGGCGAGCTCGGTGGCGCGCATGTCGCTGGTTTCGGCCCAGCCTTCCACGGCGACCATGCCATCCTTCGCGTCTATGCCGACGACGATGCGGCCGGGCAGGGCGCGGGCGGCGTCCTTGACGAGCTGAGGATCGCGCAGGGCAATGGTGCCGAGGATGACGCGGGAGATGCCCGCCTCGAGCCAGGCGTCGATCTGCGCGCGCGTGCGGATGCCGCCGCCAAGCTGAACCGGGGCGGGGGTGGATTTGAGGATGCTCTCGACGGCCGCCCTGTTCACCGGTTCGCCGGCGAAGGCGCCGTTGAGGTCCACCACATGCAGATGAGTGAAGCCCATCTCATGGAAGGCGCGGGCCTGGGCGCCGGGATCGGTGTTGAACACGGTGGCCGCGTCCATCTCCCCGCGCAGCAGGCGCACGCAGGCGCCGTCCTTGAGGTCAATGGCGGGATAGAGGGTGAAGGTCATGGGGTGCGTCTTCTGCTTGAACCCCTCTCCCTCGGGAGAGGGGCAGGGGTGAGGGGGTGGTACAGTCTGGCCGGGGGCGGCGGGGCGGTGTTGCGCGCCCTCACCCCCAACCCCCTCTCCCAGGGGAGAGGGGGCTAGAAGGTCAAGGTTTCCACTCCAGGAAGTTTGCCAGCAGCGTCAGGCCGAGGCGCTGGCTTTTTTCGGGGTGGAATTGCGTGCCGAAGAGGTTGTCGCGGGCGATGGCGGCGGCGAGCGGGGCGCCGTAGTCAGTCCAGGCGGCGACCTCTCCCTGGTCTTCGGGGCGGAAGGCGTAGGAATGGGTGAAATAGGCGTGGGGCCGCTCGCCGAGGCCCGAGAGAACGGGGTGGGGCGCGGGGATCATCAGCTCGTTCCAGCCGACATGCGGCACGGGCAGGCCGGGCGCCGGCTCCAGCGCCTCGACAATGCCATGCACCCAGCCAAGACCGGCGGTTTCGCCATCCTCAAGGCCGGTGTCTGCCATCAGCTGCATGCCGACGCAGATGCCGAGGAAAGGCCGGCCCTTGCGCAGTACGGCCTCTTCCAGGGCCTCAACCATGCCCGGAATGGCGCGCAGCGCGCCCGCGCAATCGGCAAAGTGGCCAACGCCCGGCAGCACGATGCGCTCGGCCGCGAGGATGTCTTCGGGGCGGGCGGTGACCTCTACGGCGGCGGCGTCGCCTGCGGCGGCGGCGAGCGCGCGCGCGCAGGAATGCAGGTTGCCGGAACCGTAATCGATGAGGGCCACGCGGGTCATGGCCGCGCTCTTAGCGGGGGCGGGGGGCCATGGCAATCAAGCGCGTTTGCGACACAGGCGCCGGGCGCTGTCAGCCGAGCGGCACCCAGTTGCCATGGAAGCCGGGGGGAATCCGGTGGGGCAGGGTGATGCTGGCCACCGGCGGGCCGGTGAAGTCCTGCGCGTCGAGGATCACGAGGTCGGTGGTGTCTGCCGCGGTGTCGATGACATAGCCGATGAGCCAGCCTTCATCCTCGGCGGCGGTTTCATGGGCGGGCACGAAGACAAATTCGCCGGGCATGTGGCCGGGGCCGAAATCGTGGACCTCGCGCGTGCCGGCGCCAAGGTCATGCTTGAAGAGGCGCGGGTCGCCCAGGAAGCCCGGATCGCCATGGGCGGGCAGGGCGACGGTGTAGGCATAGCGGTAGGGCTGGCCGATGCGGCGTTCATCCGGGCGCGGAAATTCCTGCGGGGCGTCGTCGATGATCCTGCGGGTGACGCTGCGGCTGGCGGGATCGATCTCCAGGCTCTCAAAGGCGCTGATGCTGCCGTCGGGGCCAGTTTTTCCGTCCACGAACATATCCTGATGCACGCAGGCATCCATGATCACCTTGCCGTCTTCGGTTTCATAGGCGTTTGCCGGGTGGAAGATGTAGCAGGGCTCCACGGCGCACCAGATGATGTCGCTGCCCTTGCCCTCGCGGGGGAGGAGGCCGATGCGGGCGGTATGCTTCGGGTTCCAGCGATAGGGGAAGGACGCCCCGCCGATCAGCGCGGCCATGGAGAAGGTGACCGGCAGGTCCATCACGATCACATAGTTGCGGGTGATCATGCAGTCATGGATCGAGGGGCCGTTTTCCACGGCGATGGGTTCGTGCCGCCGGACGGTGCCATCTGCGGAGATGACGGTATGCCAGACCGTGGTGTGGTCCTGCGCGCCATAGCAGATGGCGTGGGTTTCGCCGGTCAGCGGATCAAGGTGGGGGTGGGCGGTGAAGCCCTTGCGCAGCAGGCCGCCAAAATCGCTGCGCAGACGGGTTTCCAGCGTGTCGGACACTTCCACCGGCAGGCCGCCGGCCTCAACCAGTGCCCAGATGCGCCCGGCCATGGCGACGACATTCGTGTTCGGACTTTCAGAACCAGCGGGTGTGCGCGGGCCGGGGGCGGGCGGCTCGCCCAGAGCCTCGCTGATCTCCGGTGAGCGGACCCAGCGGTTGCGATACCAGAGCGCCTTGCCGCCCTCCAGGCGCACGCCATGCAGCATCCCGTCGCCCACAAACCAGTGATGGGTGGCCGGATTGGGCGGGCTGAAAGGGTTGGGGCCATTGCGCAGGTAGAGACCATTCAGCGCAGGCGGGATGGCCCCGGTCACTTTCAGGTCTGTCAGGGTGTATTCGGCTTCCATCGGCTGATGGATGCCGGTGAGGTAAGGATTGGGCGCGCTGGATTTGCGGTGCGCGCGGTTGAAGCCCGCCACACCCATGATGCCTTTGGTAACAACGCTGCGGATGGCGGTCTCGACGGGGCTGGGCATGGGGGGCTCCTCTGAAGCAGACAGGTTGCGGATGACGGGAACAATGTTTACGGTGACAACATGACCGAGAATGATAACACTGTCAACATGGGCGCGGAGAAAAACCGCTACCATCATGGCGACCTGCGGGCGGCGCTGGTCGCGGAAGGGCTGAAGCTGATCGGGTCAGGCCCGGCAGACGCGCTCAGCCTGCGCGAGATTGCGCGGAATGCCGGGGTGTCGGCGACGGCGGTGTATCGCCACTTTCCGGACAAGGCGGCCCTTCTGGGCGCCCTCTGCATGGAAGGCCATGGGATGATGGCCGGAGCGTTCCGGGAGGCGATGACTGGCAAGGGGGATTCCCTGTCGGCCTTTGTGGCCATGGGGCGGGCCTATGTGCAGTTTGCGCTCGCCCATCCTGCGCTGTTCCGGCTGATGATGGCACAGCCGGGAGCGGGCCCTGTCCGCGCTCCGGAGCCCTGCGCCGAAGGCAGACCTGAAGACGGCATGACGATGCTGGTGCGCGCGCTGGATGATCTCTATGGCCCGGATATGCCCGCGCGCCTGCGGGAGATGCGGCGGCTGAAATCCTGGGCGCTGGTGCATGGCCTCGCCATGTTGATGCTCGACGGACAGGTGCCGGCCGAGCCTGCGCTGATCGACGCCGTGGTGGACGCGTCGGTACTTTGAGGCGCTAAGCGGCGGGCCGGAATGGATATGTGCCGTCGATCCGACTTCGCTGAAAGCAGCTCATTCGTGGTCGCTGGACCCGATTGACCGCTGTGACGCTCGCATATTGCGCTGCTTGACCACCGACAGCAAATTCACCACCAACGCCAACGACAACAGTGCGACCGGCGCAATGTAGAAATGATCTTGTGGTATCCGCTTGGCAAAGCCGGCCAAAAATGCGCCACAGACGTAATAGTACCCGAGCGCGGTCAGCCAAGTCCAACGCTCGCGCCGCCCGCCTCCTAGAGATGCGAACAATGTGAGCACTATGAAAGCGACGCCGATGCCTCGCAGTACGATCAAGAAAACAGGGCTAACCGACCAAAACAGTCCTTGATCCAGCGAAAAGAACCTAGCGATCGCACATAGGTGCAGGGCGAAAGCAACCGAGAACGCGACCATGATGTTTCGGTGGTTTTCGAGCAGCCACTTCGTGGTTCGACCTGGCAACAAGGAAGCCAACGCTGCCGCCATGAAAGCCAGCGAAAATAGGACGACCGCAACCCGAATGGTCCACCGTCCGATGAACCGGACCGCTTCGAGCGAGCCACCCCCTTGCAAATAGGCGGCTAGGCAAGCGCCGACGAGAACCAATGAAAGCACGCCTGACAGCCAGAAGCCGGTTTCAGGCAGCCTTGCGGACGGGGGCGCTTCGGGCATGTCTTATGATCCACGGTTTGAGTGTAATCGGTGATTACTTCGCGGTTGAGCGACTGTCAATGAAAAATAATCGATGATTACATACAGCGAGGTGGTATGGTTGATTATGGACAAGTCGCCCGCACCGACCGATAGGCAAACTGATCGCAGCTACCATCATGGCAGTCTGGTGGACGCACTCGTCCATGCGGCAGTCGAACTTATAGAGGTGTACGGTGTTGAGAAGCTCTCGCTGCGCGCGGTCTCGAAGAAGGTCGGTGTATCGCCCGGAGCCCCGTTCCGGCACTTCAAGACTAAATCCGAACTCCTGAAGGCAGTCGCTGAGCAATCCATGCTGCGGTTGACTCAGGCGGTGAACGCTTCGTTGGCAGCGCAGACGAGCGGTGACCCAGTGGCGCTGCTGGGCGCCATCGGTCGGGGCTATCTGAACTGGGCGCTCAGCAACCCAACCCATTTCCAGATCATCAGCTCGCGAACGCTCATTGATTTCCATAGTTCAAAGACGCTGGTCGAGCAGAACGACGCCATCTACAAATTGATGCTCGAGCAAGTGACAATCGGCCAAGCTGCCGGCGCGATTCGCGGCGACGCGTCCGCCCATGACCTTGTCGTGAACGCGCGTGCTTTCGTCTATGGACTTGCTCGCATGGCTGTTGATCGCCACTTCCGCGAATGGCGCGTTAGCGGTGACCCTCGACAAGCAGCAGCGGAGGCATTGAACCTCTACCTGCGAATGATCGCGACATCTTCATGATGTCGCGCAGTGAAACTGAGGTGTTGCAAGCGGCGCGGACGGCAGCCCGGTTTGCGCAGTCGTTTCCGACCCGAAGACGGCGCCTGCGCGCGCGACCGGATGCCTGCTCTCGTCGAAACAAGCACCTCAGCGCGCGTCGCTTAGATCACGCCCGCAATATGTCCATGCATGGTAGGCATGGACTACAAACTGCCCTTGGTGCTGGCAGGCTTGCCGCCAAGGCGCGGGTCTACCGTGATTGCCTTGCGCAGGGCGCGGGCGGTGGCCTTGAAGCAGCTTTCGGCGATGTGGTGGTTGTTCTCGCCATAGATGTTCTCGATGTGCAGGCACA
The DNA here is from genome assembly GCF_013823385.1 of Hyphomonas sp. GTDB lineage: Bacteria > Pseudomonadota > Alphaproteobacteria > Caulobacterales > Hyphomonadaceae > Hyphomonas. The sequence continues at coordinate 60,797 of NZ_PNMA01000002.1, read as the reverse complement.
TGCCGCCATTGCCCGCCAGGGCATGGAAGAACTCCTTGAAGAGTTCGGTGTCCATCTCGCCGATCTTGTCGCGGCGGAAGTCGACCTTCCAGACCAGATAGGGCCGCTTGCACAGGTCGATCGAGGCGCGGGTCAGCGTCTCGTCCATCGGGATATAGGCATGGCCAAAGCGCGTGATGCCGCCAAAATCGCCGAGGGCTTTTGAAATCGCCTGGCCGATGACGATGCCGGTGTCCTCGACCGAGTGGTGGAAGTCTATGTGGGTGTCGCCCTTGCAGCGTACTTTCAGGTCGATCAGCGAGTGGCGCGCCAGGCTGTCCAGCATGTGATCGAAAAAGCCGATTCCCGTCTCGATGTCGGCCTTGCCGGTGCCATCGAGGTTAACAGAAACCGAGATATCGGTTTCCTTTGTGCTGCGGGTGACGTCTGCGGTGCGGGTCTGGGTCATGGAAGGCCATATAAACTGCCGGAGGCGCTACAGCTAGCGCATCAATGTTCACGGATTCCTAAACATCTATAGGGCAGTTTCTGCGGGAATTACTGAGTGGGCACCCGTGGCGGGCAATGGATTGAAGCAGGCAAGCCTCATCGGCCGTTTGACCGGCAGCCTCACCATTCCGGCATTTGCCGGGATCGCGGGCGGGGTTTTATCCATTTTCCTGTTCGTCCTCATCGTTGCGATTGAGGTGATTTTCCGCACAAGAGGCGAGAATACGCCGGTGGGCTTCTCGGTGCCTGTGCCAGTCATCATCGCCATGCTGCTGTTCACGATCATCACATCGGCCAGCGTCTGCTACCTGCTGGCGCGGCCTCTGCAGGACGTGTTCCTGCGCTTTACCGCTTACATGTTGTCGACCCGCGGGGATGTAGACGCAGACCTCTACTCCCTGCAGTTTCCGGAGCTGCGGCGCCTGCGCGTGGCCACCACGCGCACGGTGCGCAAGCTGAAACGGGAGAATGACTACCTTCGCAAGATCGCCTATCGCGACAGCCGCACCGGCCTGCCTAATGCCATCGCCGCGGAGAAACGCATCGGGGAACTCCTCCCCAGCGCCAGCTTCGAGCGGCCGGCTGCTTTCATTCTCCTGGATATCGACCGGTTTGCGCATCTGGTGGAACAGGTGGGGGCAGGGCATGGCGACATGATGATCCATGCCGCCGCCCAGCGGATTTCCAAGGCGCTGAGCGATGTGCCCGATCCTTCCGCCTCGGCGCTGCGCGGCTCCATGCTGGCGGCGCTGACGGCAGATCAGTTCACCCTGTTCATGCCGAATGCCGGCAGCCGTGAACATGTGATCGCAATTGCCCGCGCCATCCGCAATGCCTTCAATGAGCCGTTCACGATCCTTGGCCGCCCGGTCACCATGTCGCTCTCGGGCGGGATCGTGATGGCGCCGGAAGACGCCGATTCGCCGCAGAAGCTGATGCAGAATGCCAAGCTCGCTTTGCGCCTTGTACGGAACGAATCCCAGTCTGGCTTCCGCTTCTTCACCCCGCGCCTCACCCGCATCGTGCAGGGGCGCTACCGGTTTGAGGCAGAGCTGCGCGACGCGGTGGAGAACCGCGAGTTCAAGGCTGTGTTCCAGCCGAAGATCGATTTTGCCACGGGCCGGATTGTCGGCGCCGAGGCGCTGGCGCGCTGGCGGCGCTCGAATGGCAAGCTGATCTCGCCGGCTGCGTTCATTCCGGTGGCGGAGGAAGCTGGCCTGATCGAAGAGATCGGCAAGCAGATCCTCGAAGCGGCCTGTGAAGCGGCGCGTACCTGGGAACTTGAGGGCCATGACGTGACTGTCGCCGTCAACGTCTCGCCCAGCCAGTTCCAGCGCAATGACCTGACCGAAACCGTGATGGGCGCGCTGCGCCGCTCCGGCCTTCATCCCCGGCGGCTGGAGCTGGAGATCACCGAAAGCATGGCGGTGTCTGATCCGGCGCGCGTGGCCGAATTCATCTCGCCGCTGCGGGCGATGGGCACCAAACTCGCCATCGATGATTTCGGCACCGGCCACTCAAACCTCGCCACGCTGACCCAGCTGCCCTTCGATGTGTTCAAGATCGACCGGCAGTTTGTCTCCGCGCTGGAGACAGACCGTCAGGCCCCGGCGATTGTCGAGATGATCCTGGCGATGGCCGAAACGCTGGGGCTGAAAACGGTGGCTGAAGGCGTGGAGACGACCAAGCAGGCAGACTTCCTGCGGCGGCGCGGATGCACCATGGCGCAGGGCTTCCTCTACAGCCCCGGCCTGCCGGACCAGGCCTTCCTCGAACTTCTGCGCGCGTGGAAGCCGCTGGGCGCCAATGACGAGACCGGCAGCCCCGAAGCCTTTCAGGCCCCGCGCCGGTAGGTGTAGACGGTCACCCCGCCCAGCAGGGTTTCGCCGGTATGGGTGTAGCCGAGCTTTTCTGCCACGCGCCTTGATCCGGAATTGTCCGGTTCGATCACACAGCAGCTGCTGGTGAACTCTGTTCCGTCCAGCCAGTCATGGATCGCGCGGACGGCTTCGGTGGCAAAGCCCTTGCCCCAGGCCTGCGGCCCGAAGGCCCAGCCTGCCTCCGGCCCCCAGATGAGATCCCTTGGCAAGCCGCGCTCGAAATCGGCAAAGCCGGCTTCGCCGAGATAGGCGCCGGTCGCCTTGTCGGTGACCACCCAGTAGCCGAAGCCTTTCATCTCCCAGAGGCCAATGCCGCGCAGCAGGCCAAACCAGGCATCCTGACGCGAGCGCGGCTTGCCGCCGATAAAACGGGTAACCTCGTCAGAGCCCCACATGGCAGCCGAGGCGTCAATGTCACGGGGCTCGGCGGCTCTCAGTACCAGACGCCCGGTCTCAAGCACAGGCGCCTTCATGCACCCGCTTTCATCTTCGCCAGCATCGCGCCCATCGCGGCGTGAACCATCTGGATGGCCTTCAGTGGGCGGACCATCACCTTGAAATCCGTGATCTGGCCCTCGGTGTTCCATTCCATCATATCCACGCCGTTGACGAGGATGCCGTCCATCATCGTCTCGAATTCCAGAACGGCGCGGTCGCCGCAATCGAACACGCGGGTGTAGCGGAAGCTGTCATTGCCCAGCGTCTCGCCGGCGGCGAGCAAATAGGCCATGGTGATGGCCTTGCCCTCCTGCGGCGTGTGGACGACGGGGCTTTTGAAGACCACGCTTTCGGCGAGGATCTTCGCGAGGCCTTGTGCAGAATGGTCGGTCAGCATCCAGTCCAACCAGGCCTGCGTGTTGGGAGACCAGCCGCTCAGGGCAATCGTGTGACCGGAACCCGTCATCGCGCTACTCTCCCACCATCGGTTCTGCGATCAGATAGTCTGTCGGGGGGTCGAAACAGGCCCCTTTCACAACGACGAACCCAGCCGGAAAGTCCGGCTCGGTGAAGATCAGGTCCATCCGGCCCCAGCTATAGGTTATTCCGCCATTCACCGGGTCGGCCATCGCGCCGGGGCAGGGGCCTTCGGTGGCGGCATCCGGATCGATCCAGATGCCAGCAAAATAGCCGCGGCCCTCGCTGACCCCCGCCAGGCCGGGAAAGATACCCAGCAGGCGCTCGCCGCTCTCGCCCGGAAAGGAGAGGACCGCTTCACCCGTCTCAAGGTCAGCCTCATAGACAATCTCGCCCACGGGCGTCGTCCAGACTTCATCGGCCTGAGCGTGTCCTGAAATGACCAGGATTGTTCCGAAAAGTCCCGCGAGTGTCCTCAACATGGCATGCTCCTGTCTGCTCCTGACCCGTCTGGGCAGGGTTTGTCAGGGTGAAGCTATGCGTCTCTGCGGCGTTTGGCGAGGGCCAATTCAGCCCGCATAGGCGGCGGCAAGGTCGGGGTCTTTCGCGGCCACCAGATCGGCCAGATCGGAGATCACCTTGGCCTGTTTCCAGGTGGCGTCGTCCTGCATCTTGCCGTCGATCATGGCAACGCCGGTGCCGCTTGACTCCCATCGCGCGGAGTTGCGCAACTCGCGATTGCGTCTAGTTTAGCGATATGACCTTTCGGACTGGGGGAAAGCATGGGCGTGGAGCTGGGCGAATCCGTTTGCTTGGAGATACACGCTGCAGTTTGTGCGGAAATGCGAAAACTGGAGTATCGTCGGGCGGATTTTCCCAACCTGACAAGTGACAGTAGCGGCAAACGCATGGACGCCGTGTTTGGCGGACGCGGTGTAGGTCGAGTAAACCTTCCGAGCGCATTGAAGCGTTTTGTGAAACAGAATTTCCCTAGCTTCAAATTTGTTGAGGCCGACTCGAATGAGCATCGCTTCCGGCTGATCATTGCGCCGGAAGTTGAACTCGATCTGGAGTTCGAGCGCATCCATCATTTCGGCATGGGGAAGACCTATACCGTTTGGATCCGTTTGAGGTGCCCCAATGCGCCACGGAGCTGGTCAAAATTCAATTTGGTCCAGTTTTTCGATCGGAGGCGCATGGACTGGTGCTACGGCACGAAGGAGGAGCTCGAAGCCTGCTTGCAGGAGACCAAAACGCTCCTGATGGCTTGCTTGCCCACCCTTGAACAATATGTGCGCGATGCAGCAAATGGTGCATGGGCTTCATCATCCCTAGTAAAACAGTCAGAGGGCAAATTCGGCTTTCATGACGCCGCGCGCGCAGCCTCGGCAGCTTTGTCGCCTGTCTATCCACAATTCAGCAGAATCTACGATGCGCACTTTGGGAAGCCCATCGGCGACTGGTCAGCATCGAGAGTCAAGCACCCCAATGTCGAGCGGTGGTCATTCCGTTTTGCAGACGACATCTCCGAACGCGAAATGCATGTCGATGTTTCGGAGTCTGGCCTTTTGTTCTTTGCTTTGGGCGATATGTTACATGTTCTCGAAGTAGACCATTACCGTCATGCGAGACCACGCCCTTATCCGGACGAGCTTTTGGCCATGCCTCCATCGACAGGTTCAAAAGACGTTTCCGGTCAACTTGAACCAAGACACTGGGAAAAGTTCACCACCACTGAATCGCTAATGGGCATTGCAGACGCCAACGGCGGCTCAGACTTCATCGCCAAGTACAAGAACCATTTTCTGAGCATTCGACTATCTGACTTCCAAACCAGAGAGTTGGGCTTAACGTGGAGAGTGGTGCTCCGACCCATGGATGCGGAGGAGACCTTTGTTTGTGAGGTTCTGGCTTCTGATGGCAGGATCATCAAAGCGGAAGTGACAACGAATTGAGTCGGCTTGATCTCGTCTTCCTAGTCAGCCCGCATAGGCGGCGGCAAGGTCGGGGTCTTTCGCGGCCACCAGATCGGCCAGATCGGAGATCACCTTGGCCTGTTTCCAGGTGGCGTCATCCTGCATCTTGCCGTCGATCATGGCAACGCCGGTGCCATCAGGCATGGCGGCGAGGATCTTGCGGGCGAATTTCACCTCATCCGGATCGGGGCTGAAGACGCGCTTGGCGATCGCGATCTGGTTGGGGTGCAGGCTCCAGGTGCCCGCGCAACCGAGCAGGAAGGCGTTGCGGAACTGCTGCTCGCAGGCATCAAGGTCGGCAATATCGCCGAAGGGGCCGTAGAAGGCGTTGATTCCGGCCATGCGGCAGGCGTCTACGAGGCGGGCGAGGGTGTAGTGCCAGGGGTCCTGCTGGGCGCTCATCCGGGGGGTGCCGTCTGCTTTGGGGTCCTCGATCACGCGGTAGAAGGGGTGCCCGCCGCCGACGCGGGTGGTCTTCATCTTGCGGCTGGCGGCAAGGTCTGCCGGGCCAAGGCTGATGCCCTGCATCCGGGGAGAGGCGAGGGCGATCTCCTCGACGCGGGCGACGCCTTCGGCGGTTTCAAGGATGGCATGGAAGAGGATGGGGCGTTTCAGTCCCGCCTTGGCCTCTAGTTGCGCCACATACTGGTCAGCAAAATGGATGTCCCATGGGCCTTCGACCTTGGGAAGCATGATCACGTCCAGCTGGTGGCCGGCCTTCAGGACAAGCTCGGACACATCCTCCTGGAACCAGGGGGAATTGAGACAGTTCACGCGGCTCCAGAAGCCGGTGCCCTTGCCCTGCCAGTCATACATGTTGGCCATCTCGATGGCCCCGGCGCGGGCCGCGTCCTTGGCATCGGCCGGGATCGCGTCTTCCAGATTTGCCAGCATCACGTCCACGGTCGGCGCCATTTCGGGCACCTTGGCACGCACCTTGTCCAGATGCGGCGGGACGAAATGGATCATCCGCTCGAGTTTCACCGGCAGGTCGCGGTAAGGCTCCGGGGCGCCGATGGCGAGCGGCTTGAAGAAATTGCGCGGCGTTTTCTGGCTCATCTGGGGCTCCCTCTTGCCGGGCAAGGATTAAGGGCGGTGCTGCACCGCGTCAAACCGGCCGGGTGTGACGGAACGCCCGGCAGTCTGGCGCGTTGGGTCATCACACCACACGGAAAGGTATTCCCATGTCGCTGTTGATGATCCTGCTGACGATTTTCCTGCCGCCGGTTGCGGTTCTGCTCAAGGAAGGCCTTGGCCTGCAATTCCTGCTGAACGTGCTGCTGACGCTGATCGGCTGGCTGCCCGGCGTGATTCACGCCTTCTGGGTCAATACGCGCGGCTCGGCGATCGCCTGACGCTTACCGGCGGCTGCGGCCTGCCACTGCCATGGGGTGAGCGGTTTCCAGCAGTTCGGCGAGTTCATCGGTCAGGACGTGGGTATAGATCTGCGTCGTGGAGATGTCGGCGTGACCGAGAAGGGTCTGCACAACCCGGAGGTCCGCCCCGCCCTGCAGCAGATGGGTCGCGTACGCATGGCGCAGGGCGTGGGGGTAGACCCGCTCTGACCTTATTCCTGCTTTTGTGGCGAGTTCTTCCAGCATCTGCCCCAGGCGGCGGCGGGTGAGATGGCCTTCCTTGCCGCGCGAGGGAAAGACGAAACCCTCCGCCTTGCTGCGCAGCAGGGGGTTATCCGGCAGGCTTGCCTCACGCACATCCAGCCATTCGGCCAGCGCGATGAGGGCGGCGCGGCCCAGCGGGCACAGCCGGTCCTTGCCGCCCTTGCCGCGGATGATGATATCCGCGCTCATCCATTGGCCGGCCTTGCGGCGGGGCAGGTTTCCCACCCGCAGCGTCACGAGTTCGGAAGCGCGCAGGCCCGCGCCATAGAGCAGTTCGACCAGGCATTTGAGGCGTTTATCCGGTTCGCAGGCGGCGATCAGCCGGGTAACCTCCTCGCGGGAGAGCACATCGGGCACTTCCCGTTCGGGGGAGGGGCCGTCGAGGCGGGCGGTGGGGTCGTCCTTCCGGTCGCCTTCCTGGAAGAGAAAGCGGAAAAACCGGCGCACAGCCGACAGTTTCCGGGCCTGCGTGGAGGGCGCCATCCCGCGCGCGGCGAGGTCTGCCAGCCAGTTCGACAGGTCTGCCGAGGAGGCGGTGACGAGGCGCAGGCCGCAGAATTCGGACGCGTCCAGCAGGTCACGGCCATAGGCATCGAGCGTGTTGGGGCTTGCGCCCCGCTCGGCCGACATCATTTCGAGAAAAGCGCCAATACGCGAACGGTCATCCATCCGCCAACGCTAGGGAAACGCGGTTAAGGGGGCGTTTCAGCCTATTCGAGGGCGCCTTCAACAGGTATGCGGATTTCGCCTTCTGGCGGCGCGTTCTTGACGGCACGCTGACCTAGCCACCACATACCCCCGGCAATGGCGACTGCTAGAATAACGAACAGGATAAGATATTTGCGCATGAAACCGGCCCAGAAAACGAGTGTGGCAGGGCGAATCTGCCTGCCGATTGCGCCGTCTATGTGGCACCACTAGGACATATGCGCAACGCCGGGTAATACGAACAGATGCCTTCCGACTCAGACCCTTCAAGTACGCAGCTGCCCTTCCACGGGCGCACGATTGCGCTTGTCGGTCTGATGGGCGCGGGCAAATCCACTGTCGGGCGGCGCCTTGCCGACAAGCTGGGCCGGGATTTCTACGATAGCGACCATGAAATCGAGAAGGCAGCCGGCCTGTCGATTTCAGACATCTTTGCCAAACATGGCGAGGCCGACTTCCGCCGCGGCGAGAAACAGGTGATCCGCCGCCTGCTGGACCTGCCCCCGCACGTGCTGGCGACCGGAGGCGGGGCCTATCTGGATCCCGACACCCGCGCCATCCTGCGCGAGCGGGCGATCACCGTCTGGCTGAATGCCGATCTCGAAACGCTCTGGCGCCGCGTCCAGAAGCGCGACACCCGCCCGCTGCTGCAGCGGGCCGATGCCAAAGATCATCTCGCCCATCTCGTGATGGAACGCGAGCCCTTCTATTCACAGGCCGATCTGGTCGTCCATTCCAAGGACGGCCCTCATACGCATACCGTCAATGCGATCCTGAAAGCCCTTCAGACCTGGAAACCGAAATGAACACTCCTTCTTCGCTGGAAACGGTGCGTGTCGACCTGGGCGCGCGGGCGTATGATATTCTGGTGGGCCATGGCGCGCTGGCCGAACTTGGGCCCCGGCTCTCCGTGATGCTGAAACGGCCCCGCGCCTTCGTGCTGACGGATGATACCGTGATGCGTCACCATAAGGGCGCCCTTGAGGCGGCGGTGAAGACGGCCGGGATACAGCTCGACTGGTGCAGCCTGCCGCCGGGCGAAAAGACCAAGAGCTTTTCCAATCTTGAAGGCGTGCTCGACTGGCTGCTCGCGGGCGGGGCGGACCGGGGCGATACGCTGATCGCCTTCGGCGGCGGCGTGATCGGAGACATGGGCGGGCTGGCCGCCAGCCTGATGAAGCGCGGCATGGGGTTCGTGCAGGTGCCCACCACATTGCTAGCGCAGGTGGATTCGTCCGTAGGCGGAAAGACTGCCGTGAACACGCCGCGCGGCAAGAACCTGATCGGCGCCTTCTATCAGCCGCGCCTCGTGATCGCAGATACGGGCCTGCTCGCCACCCTGCCGGAGCGGGAACTGAAAGCGGGCTATGCCGAGATCGTCAAATACGGCCTGATCAATGACGCGCCTTTCTTCAACTGGCTGGCAGAGCATGGCCAGAAGGTTCTGGCGCTGAAGCCGGAAGCGGCGCGCTATGCGGTTTCGCGCTCCTGCGCGGCGAAGGCGGCGATCGTGGTGGAAGACGAAACCGAAACTGGCGTGCGCCAGCTGCTCAATCTTGGCCACACGTTTGGTCATGCCTTCGAAGCGGCAAATGAATACCGCGAAGACCTGCTGCACGGCGAAGCCGTCGCGCTCGGCATGGCGCTTGCCTTCCGCTATGGCGCGTCGAGCGGCATTACACCGCCTGCGGACGCTGCGCGCGTAAAGGAGGTTCTGGGCGCTTCGGGCCTGCCGGTTTCGCTGGAAGGGTTTGACCGGGCGCGCTTTACGGCAAGCCGCCTCGCCACGCTGATGCAGCAGGACAAGAAGGCGCGCGCCGGCCGTGTCCCGCTGATTCTCGCGCGCGGGATCGGGGCAGCCTATGTCCATCCGGATGCTGATCTTGCCTCAGTTGAACGCTTTCTCGCCACCGAACTCTCCGAATCCACCTGACAGGAGCTGGGCCTTACAATGATTGCCGGATATGCCATTGCCATCATCATTCTGCTGATGATATCGGCATTCTTCTCTGGATCGGAAACGGCGCTGACGGCGGCCTCGCGCGCCCGGATGCACGCGCTGGAGAAAGACGGCGACAAGCGGGCCCGGACGGTGAACAAGCTGCTCGCGAACCGCGAGAATTTCATCGGCGCCATCCTGCTCGGAAACAATGTCGTCAATATTCTGGCATCGGTTCTGGCGACCTCGATGTTCACCGCGCTCTTCGGGCATGGGGGCCTTGCGCTTGCCGTCGCGACGGCCGTGATGACCATACTCGTGCTGATTTTTTCCGAAGTAATGCCGAAGACTTATGCCATCACGCGCCCGGATTCGGTGGCGCTGAACGTGGCTCGCCCCATTTCTCTGGTCGTGAAGTCAGCCTCCTGGATCATCAGGGTCATCCAGATGATCGTCAACGGCGTGCTCCGTCTTGCCGGCGTTGGGGCGGCCGCAAGCCCGCTCTCGGCTGAAGACGAAATTCGCGGAGCCATTGATCTGCATGCGGCCGAAGGCGGCGTGGGCAAGGACGATCATCTCCGCCTCGTCGGCGCGCTCGACCTGAAGGATCTCACCGTCGAAGACGTGATGATCCACCGCAAGAACATCTACATGCTGGACGCAGACCTTGAGCCGCGCCAGTTGATCATGAAGGCGCTGTCGAGCCCGCATACCCGCCTGCCGCTCTATCGCGGCGAGAAGGAAGAGATCATCGGCATTCTCCATGCCAAGGACCTGCTGCGCGCGGCGCTGCCGCTCGGCGGGGACGTTTCCAAGCTCGACCTTGATTCCATCCTGCGCAAACCCTGGTTCGTCCCGGAGACGACGCCGGTGCAGGAACAGCTCAGCCAGTTCCTGTCGCGCGGCCAGCATTTCGCTCTCGTTATCGATGAGTATGGCGAACTGCAGGGCCTGATCACGCTGGAAGACATTCTCGAGGAGATCGTGGGCGCCATCCATGATGAGCATGATGTGCAGGTGCAGGGCGTGCGTCCGCAGCCCGACGGCTCGGTCAATGTCGATGGCTGGGTGCCGATCCGCGATCTCAACCGCGCCACTGGCTGGGATCTTCCCGATGAGGAAGCCGTGACGGTTGCCGGCCTTGTGATCCATGAAGCCCAGACGATCCCCGAGCCCGGCCAGAGCTTCGTGTTCCATGGCTACCGGTTCAATGTTCTGCGCCGGCAGCGCAATCAGGTCACCGGGGTCAATGTCTCGCGCGCGGTGGCGGAGATCGAGGTAGACTGAAGGATCGGCTAACTCGCCTCGGGCGCGCGTGCCTTCAGGGCGAGGGCATGCAGGCCGGTATCGAACTCCTGTTGTAGCACCATCATCACGGCGCGCTGAACCTGCACACGGGAGAGGCCGGCAAAAGCCTCGGCAACAATTTCAACAGAGTAATGCGTCTCTCCGCCCGGTGCGGCGCCGGCATGGCCTGCATGCTTGTGGCTGTCGTCAGTCACGCTCAGCGAGACAGGCTCGAAGGCAGCGTTGAGCGCTGCCTCAATCCGCGTTTGTCTGTCGTTTGGTTGTGGCATGTTTAACCGGCGCTCCCTATTATGTGGCCCCATGTCAGACGGCGAACCGTTCAGATACCGAGTGAAGTTCACGGATATACGCGTGAAGCCGCCCGCCGACGAGACGTCGCGCGCACGGGCCAAGCGTACGCGCGTGTGCGAGGAGCCCGGCTGCGACCTGGAAGGTTCCCATCCGGCGCCGCGTCCGGGCGGCAGGGGGCGCCACTGGTTCTGCGAGGCCCATGCAGCGGCCTACAATCGCAGCTTCAATTTCTTTGAAGGTATGACGGAGGCTGAGGCAGCCGCTTTCCTGCGCGCCGAGCAGTATGGGCACAAGCGCACCTGGCGCATGGGCGCCGGGCCGCTGGGAGGGCGCAAGGCAACCGATCCGCATGATCCGCGCCGCTGGGCGGGCCGCAGTTTCTTCGACATGGACGATACCCCGGCGGGTGAAGAGCGGTTGCATACGCACCGCTCAAGCCTGCAGATCCGCGCGCTCAGGGAACTCGATCTGGAAACAGACGCGACGCCGGCGCAGATCCGCGCGCGCTATGCCGAATATGTGCGCCGGTTCCACCCGGATTCCAACAAGGGCGACCGGTCCAGCGAACACAAGCTCGACCGGGTTCTGCGCGCGGGCAAGCTGCTCAAGGCCTCCGGCCTGATGAAAGGCTGAAGCGCGCGCCTTTCTACACCGGATCGAAAGCGGACGCTGTATAGTGGGTTGGATGCCTGCGCTCCAGGAACGCAGCGGGCGTCATGGACGCATGGACATCGGCGCCGCAAAATGGTGAAAGGCGCGAAGAACAGCTGAATCGGGGCGGCATCCGCGCCCAAACAGGAAGACAGGACAATGAGCAAAGGCTTGGTGACTCTGGTTGGCGGCTCGGGCTTCATTGGGCGGTATGCCGCGCGTGTGCTGGTAGAGAAGGGGTGGCGTGTCCGCGTTGCCTGCCGCCGGGTGCATACTGCGATTGATGTACGCCTTGCCGGCCCTCCAGGCTGGGTCGATGTGGTTCAGGCCAATATCCGCGACCGGGCCTCGCTTGAGCGCGCGCTGGATGGCGCAGATGCGGTGGTAAACCTCGTCGGTATCCTGTTTGAACACGCCCGCCAGACCTTCCAGGGCGAACAGGCTGATGGCGCCGGGCTGCTGGCCGAAGTCGCCAGGGAAAAAGGCATTGCCCGCTTCGTGCAGGTCTCAGCCATCGGCGCCGATGCCGGTTCGCGCTCGCCCTATGGCCGCAGCAAGGCGGCGGCCGAAGAGGCGGTGCGCGAGGCTATTCCCTCGGCCGTAATCCTGCGGCCTTCCATCGTGTTCGGCCCGGAAGACAAGTTCTTCAACCGCTTTGCCAATATGGCGCGGTTTGCGCCGCTGATGCCGGCGATCGGCGGGGGCAAGACGAAGTTCCAGCCGGTTTATGCCGGGGATGTGGCCACCGCAATTGCAGAAGCGGTGGAGCGGGAAGATGCAGCGGGCAAGACCTTCGAACTCGGCGGCCCGCGAAGCTACAGCTTTAACGAGCTTTACGACATCATTCTGAAGACGGTGGACCGGCCGCGCTTCAAGATTCCCCTGCCTTTCTTTGTGGTGCGCCCCCTTGCGTACATCACGGGCGCAGTTTGGCGGTTCGTGCCGCCATTTTCCTGGGGTTTCTTCGGTGATCCGCCGTTGACCGGCTCACAGGTCGAGCTGCTGACGAAAGACAATGTTGTGGCTGAAGGGGCGCTGGGCATCAGCGATCTCGGCGTCACGCAGCTGGAATCGGTCGAAGCGATTGTGCCGTCTTACCTGTGGCGCTTCCGCCCCTATGGCGAGTTCCACAAGGCGCGAGAAGCCTGAGGCTTAGCCGATTGCTCCAGCTACGATAGGGGAGGTGGCCAACAGCGCGATCCCCAGTGCAAAGCGATAGAGCACAAAGGGCATGAAGCTCATCTTGCGGACCAGCGTCATGAGCAGGCCGATGGATGCATAGCCCGAGACAAAGGCGATGGCCGCAACGATCAGGCCGTCGGTAATCGTGGCGCCCTCGCCGCCGGGCGGCGCGCTGGCAAGTCCCATAAGCCCGTAGAGGCTGACGGCGGCAAGGATCGGCGCCCCGATCAGCATGGCAAAGCGGGCGGCCTCGACACGCTCATATCCAAGTGCACGGGCCGTGGTCATGGTGATGCCCGAGCGGCTGGTGCCGGGGATGATGACGGCAATGAGCTGGCTGGCGCCAATCAGGAACGCGTCCCGAAGGGTCATGTCGCCTTCCGAGCGGGACTGCCCGCCGCGCGCATCAGCCCACCAGAGGAGCGCGCCGAAAAAGATGGTAGAGGCGGCAACAGCATAAACGCTGCGCAGGGCCGTCCAGAGGGATTCCGGGGCAATGCTCTCATAGATCACGGCACCGACAAGGGCGAACGGGGTGGCGATAATGATGCACAAGGCAAGGCGCCCGCCCGCCGACAGGGGCCGTTTGGTAACCGGGGCGCCCACAAGCTCGAACCCGCCCAGGATGGCGGCGCCGACATCCTTACGGAAATAGAGCAGCATGGCGATCAGGGTGCCGGCATTTGACGCGGCATTGATCAGCAATTCATCCCGGCCCACCAGCCCCATGAAATCGGACGCCAGCAGGACATGCGCCGAGGAGGAAATCGGCAGCCATTCGGTTAGGCCCTGGACGACCGCGATCAGGAAGAGCTGAAGAAACGACATGCCGCCGGGTACCATTCAAATCATTGAGACATTGCTACCGCCATTTCATAAGGAAGAAGAGGATAAAAAATATATATCAATAAGATATATTACGGCGCGGAACCGCTCTCAAAGATACCGCGATCCTAAAAAAACGCAGACATAAAATATCATTGTGATATTTACTGGCCAATGTGCCGCTTGCTCGCGGAAAATTGCCGCTTATAGAGATCGCTCCAGTAATTTCGGGGCAAGCCTATGGCCGAGCGTATGCTGCAATTCACCAAGGTTTCCCGGGCCATGCCCGAGAAGCGGAGCGCCAGGGAGCGCGCGGCGGACTTTCGTGAGATATACGGAGAGTTCTCGCCGGATGCCGCCAAGGCGCAGGCAAGCCGCTGCTCGCAATGCGGCGTGCCCTTCTGCCAACAGGGCTGCCCGCTGCAGAACAATATTCCCGACTGGTTGAAGCTGGCAGCGGAAGGCCGGCTGGAAGAGGCCTGGCGGGTTTCGTCCGCCACCAACAACATGCCCGAAATCTGTGGCCGTATCTGCCCGCAGGATCGCCTCTGCGAGGGCATCTGCACGATTGAACAATCTGGCCATGGCACAGTGACGATCGGCTCGGTGGAGAAATACATCACGGACACCGCCTGGGCCGAAGGCTGGATCCAGCCGATCAAGCCGCCGCGCGAACGCAGCCAGTCGGCCGGTATCATCGGCGCAGGACCCGGCGGCCTTGCCGCTGCTGAACAGCTGCGCCGCAAGGGCTATCAGGTCACTGTCTATGACGGTTATGATCGGGGCGGTGGCCTGCTGATCTATGGCATTCCGGGCTTCAAGCTGGAAAAGGATGTGGTGGAGCGCCGTATCCGGCACTTGGAAGCTTCCGGTGTGGTCTTCCGGTTCAACACGCGCGTTGGCGGCGATGTGTCCCTGGCCGATCTGCGCAGCCAGCATGATACCGTGCTCATCGCCACCGGCGTTTATGCCGCCAAGGATCTGAAATGTCCCGGGAGCGGATCGGAAGGCGTTCTGCCCGCGCTCGATTATCTCACCGCGTCCAACAGGGTCAGCCTAGGCGATACGGTTGAGGCTTATGAAAGCGGCGCGCTGAACGCCGAGGGTAAGCGTGTGGTTGTCATCGGGGGCGGTGACACGGCGATGGACTGTGTGCGGACGGCTATCCGCCAGGGCGCAAAGTCTGTCACCTGCCTTTATCGCCGCGACCGTGCCAATATGCCGGGTTCGCAGCGCGAAGTTCAGAATGCAGAAGAGGAGGGGGTTGTCTTCGAATGGCTCGCCAATCCTGAGGCCATCATCGACACCAAGGGCGGCAAGGTCAAAGCGGTGCGGGCTAGCCGGATGAAGCTGGGCGAGCCTGATGCGTCGGGCCGCCAGTCGCCGGTGAAGACGGGCGAAACCTTCGATGTGAAGGCAGATATGGTGATCAAGGCGCTCGGCTTTGATCCGGAAGACCTGCCGGCGCTGTTCAACGAGCCCTCGCTGACAGTGAACCGCTGGGGCGCGGTGCGGGTGGATTATGCAACCATGGAAACCAGCCTGCCGGGCGTTTACGCGGCAGGCGATATCGTGCGCGGCGCTTCGCTGGTCGTCTGGGCGATCAAGGATGGCCGCGACGCAGCAGAAGCAATGCACAAGGCAATGAGAGCGGCCGAGCAGGCTGCAAGAGTGGCGGCGGAGTAAGTCAGATGTCGGATTATGTGACAAAGTATCAGCAGAACCGCCAGCGTCTCATCGATGCCGGAGCGTACAATCCTGAGGACGAGCGGGACGCTTGCGGCGTCGGCCTCGTCGTGGCGCTTGATGGCAAGCCGCGCCGCGAGATTGTCGAGATGGGAATCAGCGCGCTCAAGAATGTATGGCACCGGGGCGCCGTCGACGCCGATGGCAAAACCGGGGACGGAGCCGGCATCCGCCTTGACGTCCCACAGGACTTTTTCCGCGAACATGTAAGCCGTACCGGTCACAGCCCGACCGATGACCGGATCTGCGTGGGCCAGATTTTCATGCCGCGCACGGATTTTGGCGCGCAGGAAGCAGCCCGCACGCTGGTTGAACGGGAAGTGCTGCATTTCGGCTTCTACATCTATGGCTGGCGCCAGCCGCCGGTTGATGTGTCCGTAATCGGACAGAAAGCCAAAGACACGCGCCCTGCCATCGAGCAGATCATGTTCCGTGATGCGCGCGGCCGCTCTCCCGAGGAGCTTGAGCGGGCGCTTTACATCTGCCGCCGGCGGATTGAGCGGCGGGCCCGCGAAGCGGCGATCCCGTCATTCTATATCTGCTCGCTCAGCCACAAATCGCTGATCTACAAGGGCATGTTCCTGGCTCAGGACATCGACAATTTCTATCTTGATCTGCGCGACGAACGGTTCGTCTCGGCTTTTGCTATCTATCACCAGCGTTATTCGACCAACACATTTCCCCAATGGGCGCTGGCTCAACCTTTCCGCACGATCGCGCACAATGGCGAGATCAACACGCTGCGCGGCAACCGCAACTGGATGAAGAGCCACGAGATCCGCATGGTTTCCGAAACCTTCGGTGACCATACGCAGGATGTGAAGCCGGTGATCCCGGATGGCACATCGGACTCCGGCGCGCTGGACGCTGTGTGGGAGCTGCTCTGCAAGTCGGGCCGTCCGGCCCCGATGGCCAAGGCGATGCTCATCCCGGAAGCCTGGTCGAAGCGCGATTCGGTGATGCCGGTGGCGCACCGGGCGCTCTATGATTATTGCAACTCCGTCATGGAGCCATGGGACGGACCAGCCGCGATCGCCGCATATGACGGCCGCTGGGCGGTAGCCGGCCTTGACCGAAACGGTCTGCGGCCGCTGCGTTACGCTCTGACAACGGATGGTATTCTGGCGGTGGGCTCGGAAACCGGGATGTGCCCGCTCGGCAATCATGAGATCACGCGGCGAGGCTCCATCCCAGCCGGTGGCATGATCGCTGCCGACCTTGGCACCGGCAAATTCTACGATCATCGCGAGATTGTCGACTTCCTCGCGGCGCAGGCGCCCTATGAGGAATGGCTGCAAGCTGTGACAGAGCTGGAGCCGGAAATCGGCCCTGGCCCGGAGCCGGTTCTCTTCAACAAGGAAGAGTTGCTGCGCCGGGAAACGGCGGCCGGCTACACACTCGAAACGCTTGAGCTGATTCTTGCGCCGATGGCGGAAGGTGGCAAGGAAGCGATCGGATCGATGGGCGACGATACGGCGCCTGCCGTTCTGACGATGGCCTACCGGCCGATGAGCCATTTCTTCCGGCAGAATTTCAGCCAGGTGACCAACCCGCCGATCGACCCGCTGCGCGAAGGCCGGGTGATGAGCCTGCGCACGCGGTTCAAGAATCTCGGTAACGTTCTGGATACGGATAAATCTCAGCAGGAAGTGTTCGTGCTGGAAAGTCCGGTTCTGACGACCGGTATGTATGAGCGCCTTCTGGAGCGCCTCGGCCTTGGCACGGAAATCATCGACTGCACATTTGATGCCGCTGATGTGACCTCCGAAGGGGCAGCGCTCAAGGAAGCTCTTGAACGCATCCGCCGCGAGGCCGAAGAAGCAGTGCGGGCGGGCCGGGAGCATATCATTCTCACCGACGAGCACCAGTCGGCGAGCCGCATTGCCGTGCCGATGGTGCTGGCGACCGGAGCAGTTCATTCGCATCTGGTCGCCCAGGGGCTGCGGACTTTCTGTTCGATCACGGTGCGTTCCGCCGAATGTCTCGATACGCATTACTTTGCCGTTCTCGTCGGCGTCGGTGCAACCTGCGTCAACGCCTATCTGGCGCAGGATGCGATCGCGGATCGTCATGCGCGCGGCCTTTTGGGCGACATTTCCCTCGGCAAGGCGGTGCAGAACTTCAAGGAAGCCATCGAAGCGGGGCTCCTGAAGATCATCTCGAAGATGGGTATCTCGGTTATCTCCTCCTATCGCGGTGGGTATAATTTCGAAGCCCTTGGCCTCTCGCGCGCGCTGGTGGCTGACTATTTCCCCGGCATGTCGAGCCGGATTTCAGGCCTTGGCCTGGCGGGCCTTGAGGAGAATGCGCTCGTCCGTCATCAGAAGGCATTTGATGAAGATGTCATTTCGCTGCCCGTGGGCGGGTTCTACCGCCTGCGCGCGTCGGATGAACCTCATGCCCTTGATGGCAACCTGATCCACACGCTGCAGGCAGCCTGCGACCGCGGCGACTATTCGATCTACCGCAAGTACGTGGACGCCGTTCATGCGCGCGATCCGTTGCAGCTGCGGGATCTTCTGGACTTCAAGGCGGCCGGTCCGAAAGTGCCGCTCTCCCAGGTTCAGTCGATCAACGAGATCCGCAAGCGGTTTGTCACGCCCGGCATGTCGCTGGGCGCACTCTCTCCGGAAGCGCATGGTACGCTCAACGTCGCCATGAACCGCATCGGCGCAAAGTCCGTGTCCGGAGAGGGCGGGGAAGACCGCGCCCGTTACCGCCCACTGCCGAATGGCGACAATATGAACTCCGCCGTCAAGCAGATTGCTTCGGGGCGCTTCGGGGTTACGGCTGAGTATCTTAACGAGTGCCGTGAGATCGAGATCAAGGTGGCTCAGGGCGCCAAGCCCGGCGAAGGCGGCCAGCTGCCGGGCTTCAAGGTGACCGAGCTGATTGCGAAACTGCGCCATGCCACACCGGGCGTGACGCTGATTTCCCCGCCGCCTCACCATGACATCTACTCGATCGAAGACCTCGCGCAGCTGATCTACGATCTCAAGCAGATCAATCCGGATGCCCGGGTGTGCGTGAAACTCGTGGCGCAGTCCGGTGTCGGCACCGTGGCGGCGGGTGTTGCCAAGGCCAAGGCGGACATCATCCTGATCGCTGGCGGTGTAGGCGGCACAGGCGCCTCTCCGCAAACCTCGATCAAGTATGCGGGGCTGCCATGGGAGATCGGCCTGGCCGAAGCGCATCAGGTGCTCTCGCTCAATAACCTCCGCGAAAAGATCACCCTGCGGACAGATGGCGGTCTGCGCACGGGCCGGGATATCGTGATCGCCGCAATGCTGGGCGCCGAAGAATACGGCATCGGCACGGCTTCTCTCGTTGCGATGGGCTGCATCATGGTGCGCCAGTGCCATTCCAACACTTGCCCGGTCGGCGTGTGCACACAGGACGAAGCCCTGCGCGCGCACTTTACCGGCAATCCGGACAAGGTCGTCAACCTGATGAGCTTCATCGCCGAAGACGTGCGCGAGATCCTCGCCTCGCTCGGCTTGAAGTCTCTGGACGAAGCGATCGGGCGCACCGACCTGCTCAAGCAGGTCAGCCGCGGCGCGACGCACCTTGATGACCTCGACCTCAATCCGCTTCTGGTCCAGGTCGATACAGATAGCCCGGTCGTTTACAAGCCAAACCGCCGCGAGGCAGTTCCCGATACGCTCGACGCTCAGATCCTGCGCGACGCCGAGCCGTTCTTCGAGCGCGGCGAGAAGATGCAGCTGGAATATGGCGTGCAGAACACGATGCGGGCAATCGGCGCGCGGGCCAGCTCGCGCATCACCCGCAAGTTCGGCATGCATGCTCTTCCTGAAGGCCGTCTGCATATTCGCCTTGAGGGATCAGCCGGTCAGTCGCTCGGCGCGTTCAGCGTGCAGGGGCTTCTGCTGGAAGTGCTGGGGGACGCGAATGACTATGTCGGCAAGGGTCTTTCGGGGGCGAGCATCGTCGTGACTCCGCGCCCGCGTGACCGCCGCGCGGCGGTGGGCGACGCCATCATCGGCAACACCTGCCTTTACGGGGCCACCTCCGGCAAGCTGTTTGCGGCCGGCACGGCAGGCGTTCGCTTCGCTGTCCGCAATTCGGGCGCGAAGGCCGTGGTGGAAGGCTGCGGCGCCAATGGCTGCGAGTACATGACTGGCGGGCGAGCCGTTATCCTCGGGCCTGTTGGCGACAATTTCGGCGCCGGGATGACCGGGGGCGCTGCCTTTATCTGGGATCCGCAACAGCGGTTTGAGCGGGTGGCCAATCCGGACTCGATCGACTGGTATCCGCTGGCGGACATGCCGGAGGAATATATCGGCGAAACGAAAGCCTTGCTCGAAGAGCATGTGCGCCGGACCGGATCGGTGCGGGGCAAGGAACTGCTCGACGCCTGGGAGACGACCCTCAGCCAGATGCTGATGATCGTGCCCAAGGAAGTTGCCGGCATCCTGCTGGCCCGCAAGGGCGATGGCGCCAAGCGCAAGCAGGCAGAACGCGTCTGAAAGGTTGCCTGATCCGGAAACGGATCAGGCGCCCGGTTTCTTTCTCCGGATGCGGGGCCAGATCAGCCGCAACCAGATCCAGAGCAAGGCGCCCAGCAGCAGGAGCCAGGGCAGGCCGACCGCAAACGCTGTCACCACGGCGGCGATGGCGCTGGCGAGGTTGTAGAAGAAGTTGCCGAAGGCCTCGCCCAGCGGTTGAAGCGCGCCCTGGGACACCGGATTGATCTTGGTCTCGTAGCTGACGGAAAGCTGGCTCATATCCACCCTTTGGCGCAGGGCCGCGAGGGAGGATTTGAGAGAGT
Source organism: Hyphomonas sp. (assembly GCF_013823385.1). Taxonomy (GTDB): domain Bacteria; phylum Pseudomonadota; class Alphaproteobacteria; order Caulobacterales; family Hyphomonadaceae; genus Hyphomonas. Next base: position 40,539 of record NZ_PNMA01000002.1, on the reverse strand, counting down.
CAATCTCGCCATTGACCCGCGCCAGCTCCCGCTCCGTTTCCAGAAGCTCGCCCAGTTCGCCCGGCCGTTCGGCAAGGAGTTTCTGGAGCCGCTCCTGAAGTGTCTGCTGCGCCTTCAGGCGGGCGCCGGTGTCAATGATCGAGACGGTCAGGTCTTCGGCGGTCGTCTGGCGATTGGTGATCTCGCCCTTCGCAGCGATGGCTTCGGCCTCGACGCCCGAAAGAAATGTATCAATCCAGGCGGGCGTCGCCCGAAGGTTCAGCGAAGCGGAGGCTGAATCTTCCGAATAGGCATTGAGCCAGGAATTGGTCACAATACAGACGGAAGGCCCGGCCGCGTTGCAGGCGGCAATGTGCCCTTGCAGCGTGGGTTCAATGGCTTTCACTGGAAGGCGCATCCCGACACTGTGGGCATAGGCGATGTACTGCTCGGCCACGGGCGCGCCGCCACCGGCTGTGTCTCTGGCGGCCTCGTAAGACGGCTCCGCCATTTTCATCGTAATTTCGGCTGGCGCGGGGGCGCCGGGCGAAGAGTAGCTTCTGTCGCCCGGTGCGCCGCAAGCGGTCACCAGGACAAGCGGCAAAGCCGCAAGAGCAGATTTCCAAAGCATGAATGATGTCCCTCCCCGATCACCGGGTTCAAGGAGGCATCATCTCCCCGAAAATGGCAAGAGCATGCCCGAAGCGGGGTGGAATCGGGAAGCGCGTCAGGTCAGGGGCGGAAACCGGTCCGGGTCTCGCCGGCTTCCAAGACGCGCTGGGCATGCTGCACGAAGTCAACCAGCAGAGGGCGGGTCTCGCGCGGATCGATGATTTCCTCCGCAAAGAAACTTTCCGCCGTCCGGAAGGGGGACCGGATGGCGTCGAACTTCTTGTAAAGCTGCGCCTTCAATGCTTCTGGATCGTCTGCTTCTGACAGCTCCTTGCGGAAGGCAGCTTCAATTCCGCCCGCCATCGGCAGGGAGCCCCAATCGCCGCTTGGCCAGCAATAGCGCCATTTGGTTCTGGACTGGTTCATCATGGCAGATCCGGCGAGCCCATAGGCCTTGCGGATGACCACCGAGCAGACAGGCACGCTGGCTTGATAAACTGCCGTCATGGCGCGCACGCCTGCGCGGGTGACGCCGGCCGTTTCCGCCTTTACGCCCACGGCGAAGCCGGGACAGTCCACGAAGTGAATGACAGGGAGGTGGAAGGTTGAGCAAAGGTCTATATGGCGGGTGACCTTGTCACACACATCTGCCGTCCAGGCGCCGTCCAGGAAAAAGGGGTCGCCCGCCATGATGCCCACGGCGTGCCCGTCAATCCGGGCAAGACCGGTGACGATGCCGCGGCCCCAATAGGAGCCGATCTCGAAAAAGCTGCCCTTGTCGGCCACGGCCTCAATGATGCGGCGTGGCTTGTAGGGGGTGCGGCCATCTTCCGGCACGATGGAGAGGAGGCTTTCTTCCTTTCGTTTCGGATCGTCTGCGGGCTGAACACGTTCAGGCAGGTGATGCACCGAAGGCGGGAGATAGGAGAGGAATTTCCGGGCTGCGATGAAAGCGTCGGCTTCGGTATCGACGACATTATCGACCGTGCCGTTCTGCCCCTGGATTTTCCAGCCGCCGAGCTCTTCCTTGGTAACATCTTCTCCCAGCGCAATCGCCACAGGCGGCCCAGCTACGAAAACCTGGCTGAGTTCCTTCACCATGACGCTGAAATGGCTCGCGGCGACGCGGCCCGCGCCCATGCCGGCGCACGGGCCGAGCGCCAGGGATACGAACGGCACTTGAGTCAGGCCGTGGACGATTTCGTTCCAGCCTGGCGTTTCGGGGATGTAGGTGCGGGGATCTTTCTCCAGCATCTTGACCGAACCGCCCCCGCCGGTGCCGTCGATCATCTGGACAAGCGGCATCCGGTATTCGGCGGCCATCTTTATGGCCTGAACCATCTTCTGCCAGATGGATGCATCCGCCGCGCCGCCCCGGACGGTGAAGTCATCGGCCAGAATAACCGTTGGACGGCCATCTAGCCGTGCCCGCCCCATCACGGAGTTGGAGGGCATGAAGCCCGCCAGCTCTTCGTCAGCGCCATAGCTCGCCTTGCCGGCGATCTTGCCGATTTCATGGAAACTGCCCGGATCGGCCAGGAAGGCGACCCGCTCCCGAACCGTGAGTTTGCCGCGTCCGCGCTGGCGCGAAACCGGCTCTTCTCCCCCCATCTCCTCGGCCAGGCGTTCCCGGCGGCGGAGTTCTTCAATCGCTTTTTGCCAACTCATGAAGTTTACCTGACCGATGTGCCGCAAGGCGCGTCAAGGGATTCTTCTTGCCGCGTCCCGTCCGGTTTGCTTTATCCGCTGCAGGTATCAATCCAAGGAGGAAGCCTGATGGATCTCGCCCAACTTACTGAGCGCGCAGCAGCAGCCGTTGCCGGCGGCAGCGATTTCAAGAAAAAAGTTAAGTTCGACTTCGGCAGCGTTGGCAAGCTGTTCATCGACGGCGCCGCAGGCGTGGCCGATAATTCCGACAGCGCAGCCGATGCCACCATCTCGGTAAACTGGGATGACTTCACCAAGCTCGCCGCTGGCGCGCTGGACCCGACCATGGCCTTCATGCAGGGCAAGCTGAAAGTTGCCGGTGACATGTCCGTCGCCATGCAGCTCCAGTCCCTGATGAAAAAGCTCGCTGACTGAGCCATCTGATACAGATCGCTTGACGCATTGGGCCGCCCCGGGGAGACCTGCGGGCGGCTCAATCTATCTGGCCTCTGGAGACACTGAATGGTGACGCCCTCAAGCGACAGAAGCCGCCGGTTTGTCGAAGTGCCGGGGAACCCTCCGCCGCAGGGCGCTGAGATCGTCTGGTTTGAGGGATCAGAGGGCAGGCGGCTGAGAGCGTGCATTGCCCCCGCGCTTTCACCGGCAAAGGCACGTGGCACGGTCATCGTCTGCCCAGGGCGAACCGAGTTCATCGAAAAGTATTTCGAGGTGGGCCGCGAACTCCAGCAGATGGGGTTTGCGCTCGTCATTCTGGACTGGCCGGGGCAGGGCCTCTCTGACCGGCTGCTGCCTGACAGCAAGAAGGGGCATATCGACCGTTTCGAAACTTTCATGACGGCGCTGGCAAAGGGGCTTGATGCCCTGGAAAGCCGCCTGCCCCGGCCGTACGTATCTCTCGCCCATTCGATGGGGGGCGCAATTGCGCTGGCGGCGATTGCCAAGGGCCTGGTGAAGGTGGAAGCAGCAGCCTTCTGCGCGCCCATGTGGGGGCTGAAATCGCCTTTCCTTGGTATGCGCTACCTTGTCTGGGCGATGCGGGCGACCGGCCGTTCCGGCGACTATGCCATGCAGCCTGGCCCGCCAGAGCGATTTGAGACGAATATCGTGACCCATGACAAGCGCCGCTGGGATTTGCAGCGGGCCTTGATTGACGCGCATCCAGATCTGGAGCTTGGCCCGATCACCTGGGGATGGCTTGGAGCGTCCCTTGATATCTTCTCGACCTTCTCCAAGCCCAAGACGCTGGCAACGGTGACGGTTCCGGTTTTCGTTGCTTCGGCCGGAGACGAAAAGCTGATCGACAATGCCGCCCATGCCCGCATCGCGGCGCGTCTGAAGGACTGCGAACACATTACCGTGGACGGCGCGATGCACGAGATCCTGATGGAGACGGATGATCGCCGGGCGGAGTTCTGGGGCGGATTTCAGAGATTGTTGAAGCGCGCCGGCATCTGACCTGGTGCGAATAAAAGGAAACGGGAGGAAACATTCATGGCGATCATTTCACTGTCGCGCATCATTGCGCACTGGGCGGCCGAGCAGCCGGACAGGACAGTTCTCAGCCATGAAGGCAAGGAGGTCAGCTGGGCGGAGTTTGAAGCGCGCACCAATCGTCTGGCGCGCGCTTATCAGAAGCTGGGCGTGAAGCAGGATGATTTCGTCACGATTTCCCTGCCGAACGGGATCGAGTTTTTCGAAGCCTGTTTCGCAACATGGAAAGCTGGCGCGACACCCCAGCCGATTTCAGCGCGTCTGCCAAAGCTGGAGCGCGACCAGATCGTCGAGATTGGCGCGCCGAGCCTTGTTGTTGGTGTTCCCGATGGGGAATATCCGCAGGCGGCGTGTGTTCCGCAGGGGTATCAGCCCGGCGCAGAGCTGTCAGATGCGCCGCTGCCGGAGGTTACCGCGGCCAGCTTCAAGGCGATGACATCGGGCGGCTCGACCGGGCGTCCCAAACTGATCGTCTCCAAACAGCCCGCCGCATCTGATCCAGACGTACCCCTTCTGGAGATTCCACAGCAGGGCTGCATGCTGATCCCTGGCCCGCTCTATCACAACGGCCCGTTCCTCTGGGCCATGACCGCCCTGTTCAAGGGCTGCACGATTGTCGTCACCACACGGTTTGATGCTGAGGAAACCCTGAAGCTGATCGAGAAGCACAAGGTCGATGTAGTCTACACCGTGCCCACCATGATGCGCCGCATCTGGTCGCTGCCCGAAGAAGTACGATCCGCCTACGACCTTTCCAGCCTGAAGGCGCTCTGGCACCTGGCCGCGCCCTGCCCGGCCTGGCTGAAGGAATGCTTCATCGACTGGCTGGGCCCGGAAGTGATCTGGGAACTCTATGGCGGCACGGAAGGGCAGGGCTCCACAACCATTCAGGGCACGGAATGGCTGAAACATAAGGGATCGGTCGGCAAGCCAGTGGAAACCTGCGAGATGAAGATCGTCGGCGAGGATGGCCAGACCCTGCCACCACGCGAAGTGGGCGAGGTATTCATTCGTCCCATTGCAGGCGCCGGCACCACCTATCGCTATATCGGCGCGGACGCCAAGGCCATTGATGGTGGCTGGGAAAGCCTGGGTGACCTCGGCTGGATGGACGAGGATGGCTATCTCTACCTCTCCGACCGCCTGTCCGACATGGTGATCGTGGGCGGCGCCAACATCTATCCGGCAGAAGTGGAAGCGGCGATCGAAGCTTATCCCGGCGTCAGATCCTCTGCCGTCATCGGGCTGCCCGATGAGGATATGGGCGCGCGGCTCCATGCCGTGATCGACCGGCCCGATGGCCCGGTGGATGATGCCGCGATGCTTGCTCATCTGGCCGAACGGCTCGTGCGCTACAAGATCCCGAAAAGCTTCGAATACACTGCCGAAGCGGTGCGCGATGATGCGGGTAAGGTCCGCCGGAAGGCTTTACGCGAGGCAAGGCTCGCCGCTTCCTCTTGACTTCCCCAAGGGCGCCATAGGTCCCGTCCGGTCACACCCAGGGAGGACAAGACAATGAAAGTAGCAGCCGTAAAGAAGCCCGGCGGGCTCCAGAATCTCGTGATCGAGACGCGGGACGACCCGACGCCGAAAGCGGGGGAAGTGCTGGTCCGCGTGCGGGCAAGCTCGCTCAACTATCACGATTTCGTCGTCGTGCTCGGCGGTATCCCGACGCCGGATGGCCGCATTCCGATGTCGGACGGCGCCTGCGAAGTCGTCGCGGTCGGCGAAGGTGTCACCAAATGGAAGGTAGGCGACAAGGTCATTTCGCTTTTCTTCCCCGGTTGGCAGTCAGGCCAGATCGAGGCAGCTGGATTTGCCAGCGTGCCCGGCGATGGCGCGGACGGTTTTGGCGCCGAATTTGTTGCTGCGCCTGAGACGGCGTTCACGCGGATGCCGGCCGGCTGGAGTTTCGAGGAGGCGGCGACGCTGCCATGTGCGGCGCTCACGGCTTGGCGCGGCATGTTCGTGGAAACCAAGACCAAGCCGGGTGACTGGGTTCTGGTTCAGGGCTCCGGCGGAGTTTCGATCTTTGCGCTGCAATTTGCCAAGATGGCTGGCGCACGCGTGATTGCGACGTCCTCTTCCGATGAGAAGATGGAGCGCCTGAAAGCGCTCGGCGCCGATCATGTCATCAATTATAAGACGACGCCGGAATGGGGCCGCAAGGCGTTTGAGCTGACCGGTGGCCGCGGTGTGGACGAGGTGGTCGAGATCGGCGGACCGGGCACAATGGCCCAATCCATCAATGCCTGCCGTCCCGGCGGTCATATCTCCCTGATCGGCGTTCTGACCGGCGTGTCTGGCGAAGTGCCAACCGCCGCGCTGTTCTCGCGCAATATCACCGTGTCCGGCATCACGGTCGGCTCGCGCCGCCATCAGGAAGACATGGTGGAGGCTATTGAGGCCTCCAACATGCGCCCGGTTATCGACAGCAAGTTCCCGCTGGATCAGATCGCCGCTGCCTTTGCCCATCAGGCAAGCCAGAAGCATTTCGGCAAGATCGTCCTGACGATCTGACCCTCAGCGAAAGCCTGAGCCCGCTGAACGCCCGCCTATTCGGCGGGCGTTTCCTTTATGCGCAGGTCTTCAATGAGGCTGTCGCCGTCTGCGGTTTCAGGATCACCATTTGCCTTGTGAATGCCATAGACCACGCCTGACAGCAGCAGGATGGCAAGCAGGTTGGGCAGCGCCATGGAAGCGTTGGCGATGTCGCCGAACAGCCAGACGATATTCACCTCGGCCATCGCGCCGATGAAGATGATGATCACCCAGATATAGCGGAACGGCTTCGTCGCCCATTCCCCGACGAGGAATGTCACCGCCTGCTCGGCATAGTAGGACCATCCGATGATCGTGGTGAAGGCGAAGAGAGCCAGACATAGCGTTACGAGCCAGCCCCCGACGGGGCCGGGAACGGCATCGGTGAAGGCCTGATTGGTCAGCGTTGCCGGGTTGTGGCCTTCCGCCATCCACATATGGGTCGTGGTTTCGCCCGCCCATTCCTTGAACTGCGCGGCCGTGGCCCAGCTGCCCTCGGCTGTCAGGATGACAAGTGCGGTCATGGTGCAGAGGACCATCGTATCGATGAAGACACCGATCATCGCGATCTCGCCCTGCTTGGCGGGGTTCTTCATCTGCGAGGCGGCGTGCGCGATCGGGGCCGAGCCCTGGCCCGCTTCGTTCGAGAACAGGCCGCGGGCCACACCGAAGCGGATCGCGGATAGGACAGCATAACCTGCGAGGCCACCGGCGGCCTGGTTCAGGCCAAAGGCGGAAGAGAAGATCATCCCGAATGCGCCGGGAATGTATTGCAGGTTCAGGAGCAGAATGACGATACAGGCGAGAATGTAGAGCGCCGCCATCGTCGGCACGAGGCTACCGGCCACGCGGCCGATGGATTTGATGCCGCCAACGATCACGGCAAAGACCAGGCCCGCCAGAATGAGGCCCAGCACCCATAGCGGAATGCCGATACCGCCATCCGAAAACGCCGAATGAATGTTTGCCGTCAGGCTGTTGGCCTGGATCATGCCGCCGGTGGCTGTTGCGGAGAACAATGTCCCGACGCAGAAAATCGCCGCCAGCCAGGTCCAGTTCTTTCCGAGGCCCTTCTTGATGTAATACATCGGGCCGCCATTGATGCGGCCATATTCGTCAATCTCGCGGTATTTGATGGCCAGCGAGCTTTCGGCGAAGGCGAGTGCCATGCCGAAGATCGCCGTCACCCACATCCAGAAGATGGCGCCGGGGCCGCCCAGCGTCAGGGCGGTGGCCACACCCACGATGTTACCCGTCCCGACCTGGCCGGAAAGGGCTGTGGAAAGTGCCTGAAACGGCGTGATGGCGGCAGGATCGCCATTCCCCTTGCGGCCTTTCCAGACCTCGACAAGGGCCGGGATAAACCGGAGCAGCGGCCGGCCGCCAAGGCGAAGCATGAAAAACAGGCCGGTCCCGAGCAGGATAACGGCGATCGGACCAACAGGCAGAACCTGTTCTCCACCCCATTCTCCGCCCCAGATGAAGCCGCTGACATTTTGTACGCCAGTCTCAAGGCTGGCATAGAAATTTTCGAACATGAACAGAGGGCCTCCCCGGCGCCAAAGGTGTCAATTTGGGGGCACACTAGCCCGCTTCTCTCACCTGTGAAGCCTAAAGCTGCTGTAGAGCTTGCTGCGTTGAGGAAGGTTCTTTCAGCTTGCCCGCTTTTGAGGCATAAGCCGCCAGATGACCGGCACCCCCGACGAAAAGAGCCTCAAGGGCCTGTTTATCAGGACCTATGGCTGCCAGATGAATGTCTATGATTCCGAGCGCATCCGCGATGTGCTGCGGCCCTTGGGCTATGCGCCTGTGGACGCCCCGGAAGCGGCCGATCTCGTGGTCGTCAACACCTGCCATATCCGCGAGAAGGCAACCGAGAAGGTCTATTCCGAACTTGGCCAGCTGAAGCGGATGAAGGAAGCCTCCGGTGGGCGGATGACGATTGCGGTGGCTGGGTGCGTTGCCCAGGCCGAAGGCGAGGAACTTATCCGCCGCCAACCCGCCGTGGATCTGGTCCTTGGCCCGCAGGCCTATCACAAGCTGCCGGAAATGATCGCCCGCGCCAGCCGCGCCATTGGGGACCGTCTGGAAACCGAGTTCGACACCATCGAGAAGTTCGATGCCCTCCCGAAGACGCGTGAGGCCGATGGCCCGGCGGCGTTCGTCTCGGTGCAGGAAGGATGCGACAAGTTCTGCACCTTCTGTGTGGTGCCCTACACACGGGGGGCGGAAATCTCCCGCCGTGTGGATGATATTGTCCTCGAGACGCGCAGCCTTGCCTCGCAGGGCGTTCGCGAGATCACCCTGCTTGGCCAGAATGTGAATGCGTTTCACGGGCCCGCCCCGGCAATCGAGGGCGGGGATGACTGGACGCTTGGCCAGCTGTGTCGCCATTTGTCCAGAATTGGCGGGATCGAGCGCATCCGCTACACCACCAGCCACCCGCGCGACATGGATGACGATCTGATTGCCGCTCATGGCGACACACCGGCGCTGATGCCGTTCCTGCATCTGCCGGTTCAGTCAGGCTCCGACCGTATTCTCAAATCCATGAACCGCGGGCACACAGCCGACCATTACCGGGATATCATCGCCCGCGTCCGCAAGGTCCGGCCAGACATCGCCATCGCGTCTGACTTCATCGTTGGTTTTCCGGGGGAAAGTGACGCGGATTTCGAGGCCACGATGCAACTCGTCCGGGATATCGGCTACGCCATCGCCTATTCGTTCAAATATTCCTCGCGCCCCGGAACACCGGCCGCCGAGATGCACGGACATGTCTCCGAAGCGGTAAAGGACGAACGTCTCCAGGCTCTGCAAGCCTTGCTGCGGCAGCAGCAGACCGAGTTCAATGCTTCGCAGATCGGCAAGTCTCTGCCGGTGCTGGTAACGGGCAAGGGCCGGAATCCGGGCCAGATGCATGGCCGCTCACCCTATCTGCAGGCGGTTCACTTCGAGGGGCCTGAAAGTCTCAACGGGCAGATTGTCGACGTGAAAATCGTCGGTGCGAGCCTCAATTCGCTGACCGGGGAACTGGCACGCGTGCGCGAGGCGGCTCTGTGAGCGGAAAACGGCGGTCTTCTACCGAAACTGAGCCGCAAACGGTCAGCCGCCTGTATGAGGTGCGCGAAGCCGAACGCCTGCGCGATCTCTGCGGGCCCCATCACCGGCATCTGACCCTTCTGGAAACCCGGCTGAAGGCCTTTGGGCTGCAGGCCGAAAGCCAGGGCGGCGGCATCCGGCTGAGCGGCGCGGAAGAGGGCGTGTCCATCGCTGAAGCTGCCCTTGCAGATTTCGAGCGCCGCCTGCGGAGCGGTGGGGAACCCAGCGAGATGGAACTTGATGGCGCCCTGCAGGCGGCTCAATCACCAGCGCAATCTTTCTCCGCCCTGCGGGGTCTGAAAAAGTCTGTCACCGCGATGACCCGCGGTCAGGCAAAGTACCTGGATATGCTTGCTAATCCGGATAATGCGCTGGTTTTCGGCGTCGGTCCTGCCGGTACCGGCAAGACATTCCTTGCCGTGGCAACCGGCGTTGCCGAACTCAATGCGGGCATCCGTCAGCGCCTGATCGTCACGCGGCCGGCCGTTGAAGCGGGCGAAAAGCTCGGCTTCCTGCCGGGCACGCTGGAAGAGAAGGTTGACCCTTACATGCTGCCCATCTGGGACAGCCTGCGCGAGCTGATGGGGCAGGAGCAGATGGAGCGCCGGATGGCGCGCGGCGAAATCGAGGTTGCGCCGATTGCCTTCATGCGCGGACGTACCCTGAAGAACGCATTCGTCATCGTTGATGAGGCGCAGAACACAACCGCGGCGCAGATGAAAATGGTGCTGACCCGTCTGGGCCGTGACAGCCGCATGGTCATTACCGGCGATCCCGATCAGGTCGACCTTCCTGGCAATCAGGAATCCGGTCTCAAGCAGGCCCTGCGCATTCTGGCGAATGTCGAAGGCATTTCGGTTCAGCGGCTGACCGCTGCCGATGTGGTCCGCCACGGGCTGGTTAGCCGGATCATCGATGCCTATGCCGCTGCCGGGCAGGGCTGACCCGGCCATGATCAGTTTCGATCTTATCGTCGAGGATGACAGTTGGAGCGCGCTGGGAGATCTCGACGCTCTATGCCGCAAGGCCTTTGACGCAGCCCAGTCGGTCGCGTCTGTCGATGCCGGCAACATTGCCCTGCTGCTGGCAGATGATGGCGCCCTTCATCAGCTGAATCGAGATTTTCGGGGCAAGGACAAACCAACAGACGTCCTTTCTTTCCCCTCGCTGCCGATGGACCGGCCGTTTCTAGGCGACATTGCGGTTGCATGGGGCGTCTCTGCAACAGACGCCGAAATTCAGGGGAAGAAGCTGGCAGACCACCTTGTTCATCTGCTGATCCACGGATACCTGCACCTCCTCGGATTCGATCACGAGACGGATGAAGAAGCATCAGAAATGGAAGCGTTGGAAATAAAGGCGCTTGCAACCCTCGGCATAGCTAATCCATACCAGACTGACTGACCGGAAATGAGCGATTCAGACCCCTCCGACGCGGCCCCTTCTGGCCGATTGAGAAACCTCTTCGGCTTCCGGAAGAAGGCGGCAGAGCCTGTGAATGCGACAGGCAAGGATGCCGAGCCCACCGATGCGCCACAGGTCATGCGGCTGCGGCTGGCCGAGTTCGAAGAATTGCGCGTCGACGATGTGATGGTGCCCCGGGCCGACATAAAGGCAGTGGAAGCGGGCATCGGTTTTCAGGAACTTCTGGAGTTCTTCGCCGAGGTCACCCATTCGCGGCTCCCGGTCTTCCGGGAAACGCTGGATGATCCGATCGGCTTTGTTCACATCAAGGATCTTGTCACCGAGCTGGCGAAAGGCGGAACACCGCCGCGCCGCCCGCTTGAGCGGATGCACCGGGAAGTGCTCTACGTTCCCCCTTCGATGAAGCTGACCGATCTTCTGGTGAAGATGCAGGCGACCCGCATTCATCTGGCGTTGGTGGTGGACGAGTATGGCGGCACCGATGGGTTGCTGACCCTGGAAGACCTTGTTGAGGTCATCGTGGGTGACATCGAAGACGAACACGATGATGAAGAGGCGATGTTCGTGCGCCGCAGTGCCCGTTTGTGGGAAGCGGACGCGCGCATGGAGATCGAGGATTTCCAGGAAGAGTCCGGGGTGGACCTCAGCCTGGATGATCTGGATGCGGACATTGACACGCTGGGCGGGGTCGCCTTTGCCCTCGCCGGAAAGGTCCCAGCCAGGGGCGAAGTTCTGCGCCATCCCGGCGGAACTGAGATTGAAATCGTTGATGCGGACTCGCGGCGCGTTCGCCGCCTGCGTCTGCGCCTGCCCGAACCCCCGCCGCAGCCTGCTGCCGAGGAGTAGAGTTAAATGAGCAAAGCTGTGCGCAGCCATGGATTCACTGCGCTTGGGCCTTTGCATGAGGCCTTTGCGCGCCTGTCCGGCCTGCCGGCTCTGGCCGCTGCTTTTGCGCTGGGCGCGCTTTCGGCTGTCGCCTTCGCGCCCTTTCATTTCAGCGCTGTGCTGGTCATTTCCTTCACCGGCCTTGTCTGGATGATTGATGGCGCCCGCGCGCAGGCGCGCTGGGGCAGGGCGGTGTTCCTGCGCGGATGGGCATTTGGGACGGGCTTCTTCTTGATCAGCCTTCACTGGACGGCGATGCCCTTCCTGGTCGATCCGGCGCGGACGATCTGGTTCATCTGGATGCCGCTCATCCTGCTGCCGGCGGGCATGGCGATCATCTGGGGCGCCTTCACCGCCATGGCGGGCGCCTTCTGGTCTGCCTCGCCCTCCCGCGTTTTCATTTTCGCGCTCTTCTTCGCCCTTGCGGAATTTGCGAGGGGCCATCTCTTCGGCGGCTTCCCCTGGAACCTTCCGGGCACAACCTGGATTCCCGGTGGCGCGCTTTCGCAGGCCGCCTCCCTGGGCGGCGTTTACTGGCTGACGCTTATGACGGTGTTCGTCATGGCGTCGCCGGCAGCGCTTGTGGATACGCGGGACGCGCGGGGCATTCCGCTTCGCGTTGCGCCGGCGCTTGTCTCGGTCGTGGCGCTTGCGCTCGGCTGGGCCTGGGGGGCAAACCGCACCGAAGAAACCTCTCCGCTCACCGATCAGGCAGTCGTGGTGATGGATGCCGGGGTCCCGCAGGACAAGTGGGATACGCTCGGGCCTGATCCGGTTCTCTATGAATATCTGCGCATGCTGACATATCCTGACAGCCGGCCGGGCGACATCGTGGTCTGGCCCGAAGCGGCGGTGCCGGCCTATCTGCTGCAGGATGCCAATGCGCTGGATGCCATCGCGGCTTATATCGGCCAGCGCAAGCTGATCGCGGGCACGACGCGGTATGAGCTGACGACCACTGACAGCCGCACCTACTATAACAGCCTTGCGGTGATGGACGAGACGGTCAACCAGACCGGCCCCTTGGCGCTCTACGACAAGCACCGGCTTGTCCCGTTCGGGGAGCTGGCCGCCATCAATTTCATTCCGTACGGGCCCCAGCTTAGCGGGATGCTGCCGCCGACAGTCCAGAGGCTTGCCGCAGACGGCTTCCGGCCAGGGGCAGGGGCGACGGCGATCGATACCGGCGGCCTTCCGGCCTTTGTCGCGCTGATCTGCTATGAAGGGCTGTTCCCGGAAATTTCGCGGGGCGTGAACCTGACGGATCGGGCGCAGTGGATGGTCCTGATTTCCAACGATGCCTGGTTCGGGCGCGGGATGGGGCCGGCGCAGCATTATGCGCAGAACCGTTATCGCGCGATCGAGACCGGCCTGCCGCTGGTCCGGGCGGCCAATCGGGGCACGTCCGGTATCGTCGATGGGTATGGCCGCGAGATCATGCGCACCATTCCGGCGGAAACGGCGCCGGAAGGCTGGTCTACTTCATACGGCCGGGCGAGGCTGCCCGTGGCTGCCGAAGTGACCCTGTTTCAGAGTCGGTTCGGCGCGGCCCTATTCTGGATTTCGCTCTGCTTGTTCGCACTACTGGCCTTCGCGACCTGGAGACGCTAAGGGCATTTCCTTTGTGGAAATGCGCGGCGCGCCTAGGATCAGGTCATGTCAGAAAGCAAATTGCCGAGCGATATTGACCGCATCGTCGGGGAGAACATCTACCGCCAGCGCCGCAGGTTGAAGCTCACCCAGGAAAGGCTGGGTGAGTTGCTGGGCCTGACCTTTCAGCAGGTCCAGAAGTACGAAAAGGGCGTGAACCGGGTTTCCGCCGGCCGCCTGTATGAGATTGCCAATGTGCTCGAAGTTCCCGTCGGCTTCTTCTTCGAGGGCGCCGGCACCCTCCCGTTTAGGGAAACACCAGGATTGGCCGAAGAGGCCGAGGAACCCCAGATTGCGGTCCTGTCCGACGAGGTGCTTCAACTGATAGAAGCGTTCCAGAAGATCGAAGACGCTTCCTTGCGCCGCTCCCTTCTGGCCACCATTCGGGCCGCCGCCTCCGCCTTCGAAACCCGCGCAACGCACCAGGGGCAGTATGAGTAGCGCAGACGACTCCCAGTTTCGGGACCGGCCGCTGCGCAGCTTTGGCCGGACAGGAGGGCGCCCGCTCTCTCCCCGGCAGAGAGCCCTGATGGCCGAGACGCTGAACACCTGGCGGATCGCCGAAGGAGAGGCCCCGATCGTCCTCTCGGAACTGTTTCCCGGCAAGGCGGCCTTCTGGCTGGAAATAGGCTTTGGCGGCGCCGAGCACATGATAACCCAGGCGCGCCGTAATCCGGGCACCGGGATCATCGGCTGCGAGCCTTTTCTGGAAGGGGTCGCCAAGGCCCTAGCCGGCATCGAGGAAACGGGCGCCGGCAATGTCCGCCTCTGGCCTGACGATGCACGTCCCCTGATCGCGCGCCTGCCGGATCAGAGTCTGGACAGGGTCTTCATCCTTTTTCCGGACCCATGGCCCAAGCGCCGCCAGCATAAACGCAGGCTTGTGCAGCCCGCGTTCCTGGATGCGCTCTACCCGAAACTGAAGCCCGGCGGTCATCTTCGCTTTGCCACCGATGTGAAGAGCTATGCGGATGAAGCCCTGCTGACCTTCCTCGGCGATGGCAGGTTTGAGTGGTTGGCGGCGGCCGCTGATGACTGGCGCTGTGCCCCTGCCGACCATGTGACGACCCGCTACGAATCCAAGCAGCTGGGTGATTGCCGGCCGGTCTGGTTCGACTTCCGCGTGCGGTGAGTTGACGGTCCTTCTTGACGAAAACCCCCGTACATGCGCAAATCTAGGCTATCGAAACCGGTCGGTCTGAATATCAAGACCCCGTCAGACCGACGGCAATGACTTTCCCTCCTCCGAGTTTCGACAGGCACCGCAAGGCGTAATTCCGCGTCTGCGCGGCCGACGGAACGGCAAAGGAAAGCCATTATGGCAACCGGCAAAGTAAAATGGTTCAACGATCAGAAGGGCTTCGGCTTCATCAAGCCGGACGATGGCGGCTCGGACGTTTTCGTCCATATTTCTGCTGTCGAGCGCTCGGGCCTCAAAACCCTCGCTGAGAACCAGTCGATCTCCTACGAGCTCTACAAAGACGAGCGCCGCGGCAAAACCTCGGCTGTGGACCTGAAAGTCCTCTAAGTCTTTTCCTCGGGAAGACGCGCGGAAGCGGCTTGGGCGACCCAAGCCGCTTTTGTTTTGGGTTGACCGTTGCGCTTAATCTGGCAACCTAAAGGAGGTGGCTGCCGAGGTGAAAATGAAACTGCGTGGATGGGTGTTGGCTGTATTGTTTGGGCTAATGTTTTGCGCATCGGCTTCAGCAAAAATTCCTCCTGATCTCATCCAAAGCTTCAATGTTGCTCTCGAGAAAAACGACTCTGCCGCCATCCTGCTGATTTCAGAAGAATTGATCGCTGCTGCCGCTGAGAACCCTGATGATCCCTATGCGCGCGAGATCGCTTTTGAAGCGGGAACGCAGCTGTGTATTCGGGAGGCATGTGATCGGGCCCGCAGCGCGGCGTCCATAATGCGCGGGCCAGCTAGTCAAGAAGTTTCGGCGGAACTCGGTAATTTGCTGATCGCTCTATCCGAATGGAGCGTGGAGCAGAACTCCAAGACGTCCACGGCACTGGAAAAAGCTCTCAGCGCTGTAGCACCTCAACAGCCCACCTTACTCACCATTGTGGCATTCGACAAATTTCACGCGGCTAAACTCAAGGCGGGCAATCTTGCTCAAACCCAGAAAATTGCGGACTTAGCTATCGCTCACTACGCTCCTGTGCGCGCCGTCATTCCAGAAAATTGGGCAACAGTTGAACTCTCCTCGATAGCGACGACCTTTTCGCGAAAACGAGGGTCGGAAGCCCTTGATCGTCTGGCTCGGCTGGAGGTCAGTCTCTATCCTTATATACTTGAGGAACAAGATGACCGGCCCGTGCTGAAGGACCTTTATTACCAGACCCAAGCGTGGCGTTACGCAATAACCTCCTGGTTCCGTTCGCACCCATCCAGTCATCGACGCGCAATCGCCGCAGCTGATGAGTACGTCGACACAGAAAGAAAGAAGCTGCGAAAAGCGTACTACGAGACACGCGAGAGGCCGCCGCGATATTGTCGAGGAGGGTTGGATAAGACGCCCAGCCCAAATTATCCTCGTGATGCACTGAAGGAGGGATATATCGGCGCAGTTCTGATCGGGTTCGATCTAGAAGTGGACGAGATAAGAAATGTAAGAGTTCTGGCAGCTGTGCCCGACAGCAAGTTTGAGAAGGCGGCGCTGGATTCGATGAAGAATGTTCGCTGGACTTACAATGAACAGCAGCCAGAGCCAGATTGCTCTAAAGCCAATAGCCAGCTGGTAACCATACCCTTCCAGTTTGTGATGTGGCCCTAAGGGTGTCAGGCCATCATGGTATTCATCTGGCCCCTCGACATCCCGATCAATTGCGACTATCTAGCGGCCAAGTCGAAATATATCGGCGGCGGGTCCGGAAACGGGTCCGCCGCTTTTCTTTAGTCCGGAGCCTGCCCCCTACACATGATCGTTCTGACTGAACAGGAACGCCGTCTTCTTTCGCTGATCCAGCCTGTGGCTGAGGGCATCGGGATGGAAATCGTGCGCCTGCGCGTCCAGGGTGGGCGCCGCCCGCACCTGCAGATCATGGCCGAGAGGGCAGGGGGCGCGCCGACCGATGTGGAAGATTGCGCGCGCCTTTCGCGGGCCCTGTCGCCCACGCTGGACGCCGCAGACCCGATTTCCGAGGCTTACACGCTGGAAGTATCGACGCCGGGCATCGACCGGCCGCTGACGCGTCCTGGCGATTTTGCCCGCTGGATCGGCCATGCCGTGAAGATCGAACTGGCGCGTCCGATTGATGGCCGCCGCCGCTTCACCGGCATCATTATCGGCGAAGACAATGACGGCGCCCGGATCGAGCTTGACGATGAGACCGAACTCGTTGCCGGCATCCACGAAATGAGCCGGGCAAGTCTCGTGCTCACGGACGAACTGATTGAAGCCGCGCGGGCCGCAGGAAATCTGCCACCGCAGCCGGAAGACGATGAAGAATCCCTCGCCGATTTCGAGATCGACGAGTCCGAAGACGAAGATGAAGAGACAGGAGATGTCCAATGAGCGCCATCGGCGTTTCAGCCAACCGGCTTGAAATCCTGCAGATCGCCAAGGCGGTTGCCGAGGAGAAGTCGATTGACCAGCGTATCGTCATTGAGGCGATGCAGGAGGCGATCGAGAAAGCCGCCAAGGCCAAGTACGGCCAGGAGCATGACATCCGGGCCAAGATCGATCCTGCGACGGGCGAACAGACGCTCTGGCGCGTGCAGACGGTTGTGGAAGACGAAGTTTTTGAAGACGAAGCCAAACAGCTGCGTCTCTCCGAAGCCAAGCGCATTGATGCCTCCCTGGTCTCCGGAAGCGAGCTCAAGGAAGAGCTGCCGCCCTTCGATTTCGGCCGTGTTGCTGCCCAGACCGCCAAGCAGGTGATCACGCAGAAAGTGCGCGATGCCGAGCGTGAGCGTCAGTATAATGAATACAAGGACCGCGTCGGCGAGATCGTCTCCGGCATCGTCAAGCGCGTCGAGTATGGCCATGTGATCGTCGATCTTGGCCGCGCTGAGGGCATCATCCGCCGCAATGACGGTATCCCGCGCGAGAATTTCCAGCCGAATGATCGCGTGCGCGCCTACCTTTACAAGGTGAGCCGTGAAGTGAAGGGCCCGCAGATCTTCCTGTCGCGCGCGGCACCAGATTTCATGCGCAAGCTGTTCGCCCAGGAAGTGCCGGAAGTCTATGAAGGCGTTATCCAGATCAAGGCCTGTGCCCGCGATCCGGGCAGCCGGGCCAAGATCGGCGTTATCTCCAATGATAGCTCGATCGATCCGGTCGGCGCCTGCGTCGGTATGCGCGGCGCGCGTGTCCAGGCGGTCGTCGGCGAGCTTTCGGGCGAGAAGATCGACATCATCCCGTGGAGCTTTGACGCGGCCACTTTCATCGTGAACGCGCTGCAGCCGGCAGAAGTCTCGAAGGTGGTGCTCGATGAAGACGAGCGCCGCGTCGAGGTTGTGGTGGCTGACGATCAGTTCCCGCTGGCCATTGGCCGCCGCGGCCAGAACGTGCGCCTGGCATCCCAGCTCACCGGCTGGCAGATCGACCTGATCACCGAGTCGGCAGATTCCGAACGCTTCCAGAAGGAATTCCAGGAGCGTACCGAACTCTTCATGAAAGCTCTGGATGCGGACGAAACCCTCGCCCAGCTGCTGGCTTCGGAAGGCTTCGAGTCGGTTGAAGAGATTGCCTATGTCGCTTCCGATGATTTCATCACGATCGAGGGCTTCGACACCGATGTGGCTGAAGAGCTGCAGGAGCGTGCCCGCGAGTATCTTGAGCGCGTCGCCGCTGAAAACGATGCCAAGCGCCGCGAACTTGGCGTGACGGACGACGTCATGGCGCTGGAAGGCATGACGCCCTCCTTTGCTGTGAAGCTTGGTCAGGAAGGCGTGAAGACGGTTGAAGATGTGGCCGGTCTCGTTCCGGACGACATCACCGGCTACCGCGAGCCCGGTCCGGACGGAAAGCCCGTCTGGGTCGAAGGCATCCTCAAGAAGGGCGAGATGCGCAAGGACGACGCCAATCTGTTTGTCATGAAGGCGCGCGTTGCCGCTGGCTGGATCGAGCCGGAAGCCATTGAGGAGATGCTGGCGCAGCAACAGTCAACCGAAGCAGCCCCTGAGCTGACCGAGGAGGAGCGTGCGCTCCTCGCGCTTGGCGAGCTCGGCAATTCGACTGACGATGATGAAGAGGAAGAGGCCCTTGCCGAAGAGCTCGGCATTGACCTCTCCGAACTTGAATCGGAGGGCGGCGATGACGAAGCCGCGTCCCGAGAGTGATCCGCGCCTGATCGCAGACAATTTGGATGATGGTCCGGGCGAGGAGGATACTTCCTCGCCCGAGCGCCAGTGCGCGGTTACCCGCGAGCGGCTGCCGAAGGCGGCGATGCTGCGCTTTGTGCTGTCTCCCGATGGTGTTGTGACGCCGGACATTCAGGAGCGCCTGCCGGGCAGGGGCGTCTGGGTGAAGGCAGAGCGCGGCGTGATCGATCTGGCCGCCAAGAAAGGCGCTTTCGCACGCGGGTTCAAATCTCAGGTCACAGTGCCTGAGGGGCTGGCCGATCTGATTGAGCGCCTTCTCCTCAAACGCTGCGTCGACACGCTCAGCCTTGCGCGCAAGGCCGGGCAAGCCATATGCGGGTTTGACCAGGTGCGCGACGCTCTGCGCGGCGGGCACCCCGCTTTCCTGCTTGAGGCGGCAGATGGCGCGGAAGATGGCCGCTCGAAGGTATATTTTCTCGCAAAAGCCCTATATAGCGACGTGAAAGTCGCCGGAGCGCTCAGCGCGCCGGAATTGGGCATGGCATTTGGACGCGACCGTGTGATACACGGGCTCGTCCGTAGGGGGCCCATCGCGGATTCCTGGGAGATCGCCTATCGGCGCCTCACCGGATTTCGGGAGGCACCAGAGCTGACCTGGTTCCAGGAAACGGGCCGATAACGGAAACTGCCGGAACACAGAGGTGTTTCGGTGTAATATGTGATATGTAGGACGAATGAGCGATACGAACGATCAAGGCAATTCCGGTGGGCGCAAGCCGTTGACTGTGGTGCGGAAGACCTCCGGCACGGTCAAGCAGAGCTTCAGCCATGGGCGCTCCAAACAGGTGGTCGTCGAGACCAAGAAGCGCCGCCCGGTGTCTGCCGGTGGCGGGCAGGGCGGTGGCAATGATGCTGGCCCCGCGACGCCGTCTGCTTCCGATGCAATGGAAGCCAAGCTGGTCGCTCTTGCTGCCAAGCTCGGCATCACAGTTGCCGAGCTCAAGGCCCGGCAGAAAGTGCTTGAGCAGCGCAAGGCCGAAGAAGCCGCCCGCGCCAAGGACACCGAGGCCGAACGGGCCGCTCAGGATCGCCTGCGGAACGAACAGGAGCGCAAGCAGCAGGAAGCCCGCGAACGCGAAGAGGCTGAGGCTCGCCGCCGCGCTGAGGAAGAAGCCGCCAAGCTGGCCGCCGAAGCTGCCACCCGCGAACAACGCGTGGAACGCCCGACAAAGGCGCCCCGTGCTGCCCCTGCCGTTCAGGCCCCTCCGGCCGCCGGAGCAGAAGAAGCCGATGCCGGCCGCGCCAAGCGCGGCGGTGGAAGCCCAAGCAAGCCGGCGCGCGATGATCGTGCCGAGCGCGCCCGGGAAGTGGCAACGAAGGCGTCGCGCGATGCCGGCGAACGCCGCCGTGGCAAGCTGACCATCGCTTCGGCGCTGGGCGATGATGCAGACCGTCAACGCTCGCTCGCCTCGGTCCGCCGGGCCCGCGAGCGTGAACGCGAACGCCGTATTGGCGGCGCTGATCACCGCGACAAGGTTTCGATCGAAGTCACCCTGCCGGAAACGATCACCCTCCAGGATCTCGCCCAGCGTATGAACGAGCGCGTCGCTGACGTCGTGAAGTTCATGTTCAAGCAGGGCGAAATGCTGCGCGGGAATGACATCATCGACGCCGACATGGCAGAGCTGATCGCCGGCGAATTCGGCCACACCGTGAAGCGCGTGTCTGAGGCCGACGTTGAAATCGGTCTTGAGGGCGAGGACGACCGTGAGGAAGATCTGCAACCCCGTGCGCCGATCGTCACCATCATGGGCCACGTCGACCACGGCAAGACCTCGCTGCTGGACGCCCTGCGCAAGACAGATGTGGCCGGCGGTGAAGCCGGCGGCATTACCCAGCATATCGGCGCCTATCAGGTTCAGCTGAAATCCGGCGAACGGATCACCTTCCTGGATACGCCGGGCCACGCTGCCTTCACGGCCATGCGTGCCCGCGGCGCCAACGCGACCGACATCGCCGTTCTGGTCGTCGCCGCAGACGATTCCATCAAGCCGCAGACGATTGAATCCATCAGCCATGCCAAGGCGGCCGGTGTGCCGATCGTCGTGGCAATCACTAAGTCTGACCTGCACGACGCCAATCCGGACAAGGTCATCACAGACCTTCTGCAGCATGACATTCAGGTCGAATCCATGGGCGGCACGACGCAGGCCGTGAGAGTGTCGGCCAAGACCGGCCTCGGCCTTGACGAGCTGACGGACGCGATCTCGCTGCAGGCCGAAGTGCTTGAACTGAAAGCCAACCCGAACCGTCCGGCGGACGGCGTCGTCATCGAGAGCAAGCTCGACAAGGGCCGTGGCCCGGTCGCGACGGTTCTGGTGAAACGCGGTACGCTCAAGCGCGGCGACATCGTCGTTGCGGGCGGCAATTGGGGCAAGGTGCGCGCGCTCGTCGATGAGCGCGGCCAGCAACTTGCCGATGCCGGTCCTTCGCTTCCGGTTGAGGTGCTCGGCCTGGATGGCGCGCCGGATCCGGGCGACGTTTTCGTCGTCGTCGAGAACGAGGCCCGCGCCCGTGAGATCACGGAATACCGTGTCCGGACGAAGCGCCAGATTGCCGGCAATGCGTCCGTGGCAGCGCGTGCCTCGCTGGATCAGATCATGAATCGCCTGAAGGACGGCGCCATCGAGACCAGCGAACTGCCGATCGTTCTCAAGGGCGATGTGCAGGGCTCTGTCGAAGCGATCACCATGTCGCTCGACAAGATCTCGACCGAGGAAGTTCGCGCCAAGGTCATTCATGGCGCTGTCGGCGGTATTTCGGAGTCCGATGTTCTGCTCGCGCGCTCGTCGAATGCGCCGATCTTTGCGTTCAACGTCCGCGCCAACAAGCAGGCGCGTGATCTGGCCGAGCGTGAAGGTGTCGAGATCCGCTACTATTCGGTGATCTACGACCTGCTCGACGACGTGAAATCGACCCTGTCGGGCATGCTTGCCCCGGAGAAGCGGGAGACCTTCCTCGGCTATGCCGATATTCTGGAAGTCTTCAACATCACCAAGGTCGGCAAGGTTGCCGGCTGCCGGATCTCCGAAGGCAAGGTTCTCCGCGGTTGCGGCGTGCGCCTGCTGCGCGACAACGTCGTTATCCACGAGGGCAAGCTCAAGACGCTCAAGCGCTTCAAGGACGAAGTGTCCGAGGTCAATGCAGGCATGGAATGCGGCATGGCGTTCGAGCGCTATGACGATATCCGCGTCGGCGACAAGATCGAGTGCTTCCAGGTCGAGGAAATCGCAAGGACGCTTGCGTAACACCCCGATATGGCCCGCCGCCCGACACCTCCCGGTCTTCCTTCCCAGCGCCAGTTGCGCGCTGGGGAGATCATCCGCCATGCCCTTGCCGAGATCATCTCGCGCGAGGACTTCCGCGATCCCGATCTTGCCAATGTCATCGTCACGGTCGGGGAAGTGCGCTGCTCCCCCGATCTCAAGCATGCCAATATCTTCGTCACCCCGCTGGGCGACGAGTCCGAGGAGGGGCGCAAGCGTCTCACCGAGGCGCTGACCCGGGCGAAGGGGTTCCTGCGCGCGCGGCTGGGCCGCGAGATCGAACTGAAGTTCACGCCAGAGCTGCATTTCATCGCGGACGCCTCCTATGATGAGGCAACCGCTATCGACAGGCTGCTGAACGATCCGCGCGTGCGCCGCGACGTGGACAGCCAGGACTGAAGGCAGGCGGCTGCCGTCTTTCTGCCTTTTTGCTTTGTCATTTGACAGGATGGGATGGCCCTGCCAGCCCATCATATTGGGTAATCGGGGCTCAGAATGGACCGTCAGACACTCGACATGGAAGGCGCCCGCCAGGGCGAGGTTTCCGCAGCTTCGCTGCAGATGGGCGACGATACCATCGCCATCCGCCGGATCGCGACCATGTCGGTCGAGCGCCATGAGTTTGCCCCCTGGGATACCCCGCGCAATCGCAAGACGCAGAGCGTCTATGCCACCTTGTGTGTCTCCCTTCTTTTCTTCGGCCTGCTGGGGCTCGGCTGGTGGGCGCTGCGCCCGGCGCAGGGCGATGGGGTGATCGGCCTCTTTGCCGGCATCGGTTTGCTGGTTCTCGGCGTCCTTCTGGGCATCCGGGCGGCGATGATTGCTGTGATGCTGAAGAAGCGGGAGCCTTACTACCGCCTCCTGATCGGCACTTCGGATGCCCGGCAGATCCCGCTGGTGGACAATAACCGGGATGTTCTGGTGAAGATCCGGGATGTGGTGCGCCACAAGATGGATACGGGCGACGCGGCCATCACGGGCGATTTCGATCTCAATCTCGATGTCGTGAACCTTCGCCTGCCCAAGGGCGCAGCGCTGAGTGCCGCCGCGCCGGCCAAGCCGGAGCCTGCCCAGGAAGACGATGTTTTCGAAGGCCCGCGCATTACTTTCTGATCCTTTTTGCCGGGCGCAGCAGCAGGCCCCGTTGACGCGGCAGGGCCAGCGCGCATAAGCCCGGCGGCACAATATGAGCCCTTTGCCGGCTGCGCGTTCGAACCGCCAGACTGGCCAGCCCGGAGAATACCAGTGTCCCGCCAACGTAAGCGCAAAGGCGAGCCCATCACGGGCTGGATCAATCTTTTCAAGCCGGTCGACATGACCTCCACCCAGGCGGTGGCCATCATCAAGCGGCTCTACAATGCCGACAAGGTGGGCCATGGCGGCACGCTTGATCCGCTGGCGGACGGTATCCTCCCCATCGCGCTCGGCCAAGCGACCAAGACCGTCCAGTGGGCGATGGACGCGCACAAGGAATATGTCTTCACCATCCGCTGGGGCATTTCGACCGCCAGCCAGGACGCCGAAGCCGAAGTGATTGCCACCTCAGATGTGCGCCCGGACCGGGCCGCCATCGAAGCGGCGCTGAAGCGCTATATCGGGACGATCCAGCAGGTGCCGCCGAAATATTCCGCCATCAAGGTGGCGGGCGAACGGGCCTATGACCTGGCGCGGGAAGGCGAAGCGTTCGAGTTGGAGGCCCGCGAGGTGGATGTGCATGCCGCCAGCGTGATCGGTATGCCGGACGCCGATCATACGGTGATCCATGTCGTCTCGGGCAAGGGCTTCTATGTCCGGGCGCTGGCGCGGGATCTGGCCAATGATCTGGGCGCGGAGGGCCATATCACCCAGCTTCGCCGCAACCGCGTCGGCGCTTTCGGGGCGCAATCGGCCGTCTCCCTTGCCGATCTGGAGGCGCTGAAGGAGGACAAGCCCGCCCTGATGACGAAGCTGCAGCCACTGCATGCGGTCCTCTCCGGCATGCCGCAGGTGCAGATCAGCCCGCATGACGCGGCCAATATCCGCCAGGGGCGCTCGATTGTCCTGCTGCCGCATGTGGTGGAAGGCTGGCGCGAAGGGCGCAGCGATGAGGACGACCGGGTTGCCCTTGCCCTTATGGGTGAGGAGGCGATTGCGCTGGGCGAAGTCCGCGCCGGACAGTTCGAGCCGGTGCGCGTTTTTACCGGGTAGCCGGTCGCCGGAATGCTGGTGCGGCGTGTCTCCATGCGGCTGTATCCGGATTGGCGGGGCCATCCGGGTTCGGAGCAGTTCGGTCGGCTCACTTGAAGTGGAGCCTGCGCGGCGGGCGCCGCGGCGCCCGGTGGTTTAAGTTTTACTGTTGCGGTGTGGGCGCATTCGCCCGCCGCGCACTGCCGCCGGAGTTTCGGGCAGTTTTCGGGATGACTTCGGCGCTGCCAGGCCTTGACCACTTACCATTGCTCACGTGACCTCTCGGGTGAGAGGCGGGCCAGTCGGGGTTCTCTACCGGCTTTTTGGTCCGGCTTGCCTGGATCAACGTCCCTAGGGTTGCGGTGGGCCGTTACGTCCACCGCCTCCCATCCTCCGGGGCGCCCCTCCCCCCAAACCGAACGGTACCGGCGCGGCTCCTGTGGGGAGGATGCGTGTAATGTGGGGGAACGGGACACCCGGTCGGATAAGGTTTTCTCCGCGCGTGTCATCCCGGACACCGCGCAGCGGTGATCCGGGACCTTGGTGAGGGCGCTCTGCAAACCGTGAGCAGGTCCCGGCTCTGCGGCCGCTGCGCGGCCTTGGCCGGGATGACACGGGGGGTGGAGGGGCTTTCTGGGTCCCGGATATTTGCTCCGCAAATTCCGGGATGACGGGTGGGAGGTGTTGGATAGGCGGGGGGCTTATCCTCCTTCTTACCAGGCCCCGATATTCGGGGCGCTGGCCCAGGGCTCTTGCGGGGCCAGCGGTTTGCCCTTCTGGAGGAGTTCGACGGAGATGCCGTCGGGGGAGCGGATGAAGGTCATCCGGCCGTCTCTGGGCGGACGATTGATCGTGACGCCGAGATCGGCAAAGCGCTGGGTGGCGGCGTAGATGTCTTCGACCTGATAGGCGAGGTGGCCGAAATTGCGCCCGCCGGCATATTCGGTCTCGTCCCAGTTATGGGTGAGTTCCACCATCGGGATATTGAGCGATGTTGGGGAGGCGCCTTCGGGCACGCCGCCATTGCGGGCGATGTCTGCCGGGGCGGCGAGGAAGACCAGGGTGAAGCGCCCGGCTTCATTGTCGTACCGGGTGACTTCGGTGAGGCCGAGGCCGTCGCAGAAGAAGCGCTTGGCCGCGTCAATGTCGCCGACGCGGATCATGGTGTGGAGGAATTCAGGGCTCATGAATAGGCTTCCTTCAGATTACGGATGACCTGCCGGAGGTTTGGCGGTGTCAGGGTGTAGTAGCGGCGCAGGGCGGCGGCGAGGAGCAGCACCGTCACGCCCATGAAGGCGAGGAAGATGCTGAAGGTGTGGATCAGGGTGCCGCGCTCGAACACTGGGGAGGTGCCCGAGAGCTGCCAGAAAGTGTCCCAGATCATGTTGAACACGGCGATCAACGGGGCGAGGCCCAGCGTCAGCAGGGCGGCGCAGACATAGATATAGGTGGCGGCGCGGGGGCCTTCGGCGCGGAGATAGAGATCGGTGAACTCCTTCTCGTCAATGCCAGGAGGCAATTCACCCGATTGCTGGCGCAGGGCGAGCAGCTGGGGCGCAAATTCCCGCGTCTGTTTCCACCGCCAGCCAAGGTGGGCACCCCAGGCCAGGATGGCAAAGATGAGAAGAAAGTAGAGCCACATGGGTCAGGTCCGCTTCAGGGCCAGAATTGGGCGCCCGAAGCTGGCTGGCCCCCTTGAGGATCAGGCCAGATGGGCGCGTTCGTATACCAGCATGGCGCGCTTTCGCGCCACACCCCAATGATAGTTATGCAGCCGGCCATCGGCTGCAAGGGCCCGGTGGCAGGGGATGAACCAGCTGACCGGGTTGGCCCCGACCGCCGCGCCGACCGCGCGGGAGGCCCTGGGCGCCTCGATCGCGGCGGCCAGGCGCCCATAGGTGCAGGTTTCGCCGGCTGGAATATCCAGCAGCGCGCGCCAGACCTGACGGCGGAAAGGCGTGCCATAGAGGCAGACGGGCAGGGGCGCGCCATCCTCGAACACGTCCCGCGCCATGCGCTCGGCGGCGGCGTCATCCCGGCGGATCGTGGCGGCGGGATAGCGGGCGGCGAGATTGGCGAAGGCGTCTTCTTCCTGGCGGCCCTGATGCTCGAAGCCGGTGCGCGGGGCGGCCTCCTCGTCGATGAAGCCGAGCGCGATGAGGCCGCGCGGGCCAATCAGCCAGGCGCCCATGCCGAAGGGGGTGGGCGCCTTGCCGAGGGTAAGGTCTGCGCCCTTGCCGCCGGATTTGGCTTCGCCGGGGGTGAGGCCTTCATGGGCGATGAAAAGGTCGTGCAGGCGCCCTGGGCCGGAAAGGCCGGTCTCGAGGCTGGCGTCCAGCACGCTGGCGCCCTGGCGCAGGAGATCGCCCGCAGCGGCATGGGCAAGGGCGCCCTGGAACTGTTTCGGGCTGATGCCGGCCCAGCGGGTGAACTCGCGCTGGAAATGATGCGGCGAGAGGCCCATGGCCCGGGCGGCGGCGTCAAGGCCGGGCCATTCCTGCCAGGTGTCGCCCAGCCATTCGAGAGCCTTGGCCATGCGGGCATAGGCGCGGGCGCGTTCGTCGAGGGGGGAGAGGGTGTCTGCCATGGAGGGGAGTTTGCCGGAGCCGCCAGGGCGGCGCCACCCGATTCTTGCCGTTTCTTATCCCAGAGTTAAGGGCGGAATTTACACTTTCCTGCAAACAGGAACGCGCGCAGAGTGCGCCCCAAAAACAGCCTGGGAGGCAAACGGTTACCATGGCGGACGCCCGCAGCATTATCCTGCACGAATATCCTGCATCGCCCTATGCCGAGAAGGTGCGCCTGACGCTTCGCCTCAAGAACCTCGCCTATGCGAGGGTCGAGCAGCCCTCGATCATGCCCAAGCCCGACCTTATCCCGCTGACGGGCGGCTACCGGCGCATTCCGGTGCTGCAGATCGGCGCGGATATCTATTGCGACACGGCGATCATCCTGCGGGAGCTGGATATCCGCTATCCGATGGTGTCGCTGAAACTGCCGGGCCATGAGGGCCTTTCGCAGATGGTGGCGGGCTGGAGCGACGGGCGCTGGTTCCAGTCTTCGGTGGCGGTGATCTTTGGCGAGATCGGGGACAATGTGCCCGAAGCCTTCATCAAGGACCGCGAGCAGCTTTCCGGGCGGCCGTTCAACATCCCGGCGATGAAGGCGGTGGCGCCGATGATGCGCGACCAGTGGCGGGCGCGGCTGATGCTGCTGGAGGAGCGGCTGGCGGGCGCCAAGGGCGCGGGCGGCGGGCTGTATCTGATCGGCGCGAAGCCGGGCTTTGTCGATGTGCATGCCTACATGAATGTGTGGTGGATGAAGCAGGCCGTGCCGGCCTTTGCCGATGCCTGTTTCGAGAGCGCGCCGCTGACGCGGGCCTGGTATGACCGGCTGACCGAAGTGGAAGGCCAGACGCCCGAGACGATCACGCCGGCTCAGGCCATTGCGATTGCCAAGGATGCGGCCCCGCGCCTGGTGGCGGCAACCACGCGCAACGAACCGCAGGGCTTTGCGCCGGGCGAGCATGTGGCGGTGGCGCCAGACGATTACGGCCAGGACTGGGTGGAGGGCGAGCTGGTGCATGCCGACAGCCAGCGCGTGATCCTGCAGCGGGTGAGCGACGTGGCCGAGACCATCCATGTGCATTTCCCGCGGGCGGGCTTCCTGGTGCGCCGGGCCTGATACGGGTTGCGCAGGCGCGATCCGGCGCTAGGCTTTCTCCCAGAAACAGAAAATCGGGAGGAAGCGATGAAGAAGGTTCTGATGGCATCGGTGCTGCTGGTGGCGGCGTGCGGGCATATGGCGGCGGATGAGGCCGCGCCGGCGCCGGCGCCGGGGGCAAAGGGGGCTGCGAAAGAGGTCTGGTATCCCTCCCGCTATGGCGCGGAGGACCGGATCGGGGCTATGAACCTGCTCTCGCCGGAGAAGACAGCCGAAGCTGCCAAGCTGATCACCACGGGCAAGACCTATGCGCTGGGCCAGGTGACCGGGCGCAAGACGCCGGCATACGGGCCGCGCAGCTTCTCCATGACGATCCTTCAGCTCTCGGACGGATCGGGCACGCCGCTGGGCGAGAACAAGGCGGTGGGCAATGACGATCTCGTCAACACCTATATCGGCATCGGCAGCCAGATTGACGGGCTTGGCCATATGGGCATCGACCATCGCTATTATAACGGTGTGCCGGTGGCGGACTTTGTGACGACCGGCGGGCTTACCCAGTTTGGCACGCATGATCTGCCGCCGATGG
The DNA here is from genome assembly GCF_013823385.1 of Hyphomonas sp. Lineage (GTDB taxonomy): Bacteria > Pseudomonadota > Alphaproteobacteria > Caulobacterales > Hyphomonadaceae > Hyphomonas. The sequence continues at coordinate 12,170 of NZ_PNMA01000002.1, read as the reverse complement.
CGACGCGCGGCGTGCTGCTGGACATGACCAAGCAGTTTGGCAATCCGGTGCCTGCCGGAACAGCTTTCAATAAGGCGGAGATCGACGCGGCGATGGCGGCGGCCGGTGTCAGCATCGGGGAGGGGGATGTGGTTCTCTTCCATACGGGCACGATGAAGGCCAATGAAGGTTCTGCCGATCTTCCGCCGACGGAGCCAGGCCCTGGCGTGGAAGGGGCGCAGTATCTGGCCGATCTTGGCGCCGTCGCGGTGGGCGCCGATACCTGGGCGCTGGAAGTGATCCCGTTCGAGAAGGAGGCCCGGCCGTTTGATGTTCACCTGACACTGCTGGCCAAGAATGGCGTCTACATCCTCGAGAATATGGTGACGCATGAACTGGCCGAAGACGGTGTGACGGAGTTCTTCTTCACGCTGGGCACGCCGCGCCTTGAAGGCGCCGTTCAGGCGATCATCAACCCGGTGGCCATCCGCTAACGGATCATGCTTTCAGGAAGGCTGTGATCTCGCTGGCGAGGGTTTCCGACAGCGCGTCGGCGAGATCATGGCCCCAGCCCGGAAGGGCCTTGAAGCGGGCGCCGGGAATGCGCCGGGCGATGTCTTCGCCGGCCGCCGGGCGCACCAGCGGATCATCGCTGCCGTGCAATACGAGGGTAGGGGCCGTGACGGCGCCGAGACGGTCATGCCAGCGGGGCTGGGCCTGAATGGCCGTGAACTGACGGATGACGCCAAATGGCCGGTCCGAGCGGTGAAAGTCCTCAATCGCATTGCGCCGGATGGTATCTGCGCTGTTGCGCAGATGCGGCGCCGAGCCGATGGCGTGCTGGGCTTTCACGGCGATGTCGGCGATGGCCTCGGGCGTGCGCTGCATCGGCACGGCGGTCAGCGCGGCGAGGGCTTCCTGGGTGGGCGGGGGCAGGTTCGGGGCGCCGGACGAAGTCATCATCGCAACCAGCTTGTGAACCTTCTGCGGATGGTCGAGCGCCATCAGCTGGGCAATCATGCCGCCCATCGACATCCCGACAATATGCGCGCGCTCAATGCCGAGCGCTTCCAGCAGGCCGGCGGCATCGGCGGCAAGGTCGTTCAGGGTATAGCTGGAAAAGCCGCCCATTTCCTGGGAGAGGCCAATATCCCGGTTGTCAAACCGGATGACATGGAAGCCAGCCTCGGCAAGGCCCTGGCGGAAGGCGTCTGGCCAGCGGGTCATCTGGAAGGCAAAGCCCATCACCAGCAGGATGGCCGGGTCGGCCGGATTTCCCAGCGTGTCATATTCCAGTTCAATGCCGTTGGCGCGGATGCGGGCCATAGTGTTTCCCCCCAAGGATCGTGTGCTGGCGCCGGACAGTAGGGGCGGGCCAGAAGAGATCAAGCGCTGCCCTCAGGGCAATGAAAAACGCCGCCCCGGAAGGGCGGCGTTTGTTGGTAAGCGGAGGGATCGCGCCTTAGAATTTCAGGGTAGCCTTCGTGTAGACGAAGCGGCCCGAATAGCCGAAGGGCGAGTAGGTGGAGAAGGGCGTATTGCCCGTTCCATTCTGCGCTGCCGGGGCCGCATCGGGATACTCGTCCAGGATGTTGTCGGCGCCGAGGGCGAGCGTGAGGCGGTCGTTCCAGGTGTAACGGGCTTCCAGATCGATGACCGTTTTCGGATCGAGCGTATAGTCGCTGGCCGGGTTGGAGTTGGGCACCAGCACTTCACCATAGCGGATCGCGCGCAGGGTGGCGGCGAAGGGGCCGCGTTCCCAGTCGAGCTGGCCGGTGAACTTGTCCTTCGGGGCGCCTTCTTCGAGGGTCAGGACGTTGACGCGGCCGAAGAGGACAGGGGCCGGATTAAGCGCTGCCAGTTGCGGAACGGCCGGCACTTTCGTCACTTCGGTCTTGTTGAAGTTGGCGCCGAGCGTGCCGCGGAAGGTGCCGATTTCCGTTTCCGGGAAGGCGTAGTTGGCGATGATGTCGACGCCCGTGGTTTCGGTGTCGACGCCGTTCAGGAAGAAGCGGCCGCCGCCCGAACCGACGAAGCCGAGCCCTTGCAGGTAAGCCTGAACGTTGGCTGCGGTGAGGTTTTCCGACAGGACGATACGGTCTTCAACATCAATCCGGTATCCATCGACCGTGAGGTTGAAGGCGCCGGCACGGAAGACGAAGCCGAGGGCGTAGTTGACCGACTTTTCTGCATCCAGCGGAGTTGCGCCGAGCGCGATGGCCACCGGATCGTCCACCGTGAAGGTGGTGATGTCGAAGGGCACGCCGCCGATGAAGTTCGTCGAGGTGGTGGTGAAGTATTGCTGCTGCAGCGACGGGGCGCGGAAGCCGTTCTGGATCGAGCCGCGGACTGCGAAGCTCTCGGTCAGATCGTAACGGGCTGCGAGCTTGCCGGTGAGGGCTTCGCCGAAGTCCGAATAGGATTCGCCGCGCACGGCGCCGGAGACGAGCAGCTTGTCGGTGACGTTGGCTTCAAGGTCGACATAGATACCGACGGCGGTGCGGTCTTCGTCACGCTCGTTTTCGGGGCGGAAGCCGGGGAACACCTGGGCGCCAGACGCGGTCGGGGCGCCGCCGAGCAGCACGCCGCCATTGCGGTAGGAGTCGGGCTCGCCTGCGAAGATTTCGTAGGTTTCCTTGCGCGCTTCCACACCCCAGGCCACGTTGAGATCGGAGGCGAGGCCGTCCATGGCAAAGCCTTTGACGAAGCCGATATTGGCCACCAGCTGCGAGCCTTCAAAACCACCGGCGTCGAAGGAGGTCTTGGATGCCGGGCCGATCGAGCGGTTCAGCGTGTCGATGATCTGGAACTCCATCTTGTTGGAGCCATAACCGAGCGAGGCATCGACATCCCAGCCGGCCCAGTTGAAGCGGGCGCCGCCGAGGGCCGAATAGTCCGTAGTCGTCGGGTTGATCTTCGGCAGGAAGCCGTTCGGGTAGATCTCGATGACGTTGCGGGCATCATTGGCGCGGCGGAAGAAGCCGGCAGACACCGTTTCGCGGTCCTGGAAGCTGCCCCAGCCATAAAGCTCGACACCGTTGGCGAGGGTGTAGCCTGCATTGGCGAAGAAGCTCAGCTGTTCGAGGTCGGGCTCGCCGGTCCAGCCATTGAAGCGATTGATGATCGCTTCGCCTTCCGGGAAGACGGTCGGATATTGCTGGCGGCTGTCATAGCCGGAGCGTTCGGTGTGGTTCTGGTCCTTGTATTCGCCGGTGATGGTGAGGAAACCATCTTCGCCGAGGCTGTAGCCTTTCCAGCCGGCGACGGTCAGGACATGGCCGTCCGAGCGTTTGCGGCTGACCGTGCTGCCGGGATTGGGCACGCCTGCGGCGGTCGGGGCGATGACCGGTGTCGTATATTCGGTTTCGCGCCAGCCATAGCTCGCCTGGACTGCGCCGCCGGTATTGGCTTCGCGCAGGCGGACGTTGACCACGCCGGCAATCGCGTCGGAACCATAAAGGGCCGAGGCGCCATCGCGCAGGACTTCCACGCCGCCAACGGCCAGCGAGGGGATGGTGTTGAGGTCAACCGCCGAAGCGCCGCGGCCGATCGAGCCGTTGACGTTGACGAGGGCGGCGGAGTGGCGGCGCTTGCCATTGACGAGCACGAGGGTCTGGTCGGGCGCCAGGCCGCGCAGGGCGGCGGGGCGCACGGAGTCGGTGCCATCGGTCAGGGCAGGGCGGGGGAAGTTGTAGGAAGGCAGGTTGACGGAGAGCGCCTGGTTAAGCTCGCCGACGCCGATATTCTGGATGGTCTCTGCGGACACCACGTCTACCGGGGCGGCGGTATCGAGGGCAGAGCGGTTGGCAACGCGGGTACCGACGGTGACGACGGTATCGAGGGTTCGGGCAGAGTCGCCTTCCTGTGCCTGTGCCCAGACGGGGGCTGCGGCGGCGGAAAGCGCAACAACGGCAACGGCCGCTGATAGGGCTGTTTTAAATTTCATGGGGTCACTCCGTGTGCGTGTGTGCCGGCTTGCCGGCGGGTGGTTGTGGAAACCTGAACTGACCGTAAGGTGAGGGCGGCGTAGCAATCAACAAGGAGGCCGCGCTAACGCCATGCTTTAGTTATGCTTTTGTTGCATTTCTGACACAACTCACGAAGCGAGCATGAAAAATGGGCATGAATAGGCGGCTTTGCCTCATCACGGGTGCCTCTTCCGGCATAGGTGCTGAGTTTGCGAAGCAGTACGCAGCTTTGGGCTGGGACCTCGCCCTGACGGCGCGGCGGGTGGACCGGCTGCAGGTTCTGGCGGCCGAGCTGCATGCCCGCTACGGCGTGCTGGTGGAGGTCATTCCCGAAGATCTGGCCAATCCCGGCGCGCCGCCGCGGATCATGGCTGCGCTGGAAGGCAAGGGCCGGGAGATCGACGCGCTGGTCAACAATGCCGGCTACGGACTGCCCGGCACGTTTCTCTCCACCAAATGGGCCGAGCAGGCCGATTTCCTGCAGGTTCTCTATCTGGCGCCGGTGGAGCTGACGCACCGGGTGCTGCCCGGCATGGCAGCGCGGGGCTATGGCCGGATCATCAATGTTGCCTCTCTGGCCGGGTATGCGCCCGGCAGCGCCGGGCACACGCTTTACGGGAGCGTGAAGGCGGCGATGATCAAGTTCTCCGAGAGTGTCGCGGCCGAATGCGAGACGCTGGGGCATAAGGATGTTCATTGCACGGCGCTTTGCCCCGGCTTTACCTGGAGCGAGTTCCATGACGTCAACGGCATGCGCGAGACGACCAACAAGATGCCGAAATGGATGTGGATGGACGCCGCGCCGGTGGTGAAAGCCGGAATTGAGGCGGTCAACCGGGGCCAGCCGGTGGTGGTGCCGGGCCTGTTCAACAAGGCGGTGGCGACGCTGACCCGCCTTCTGCCGGAGCCGGCGGGCCGGGCCCTGGCGCATTCGCAGACGGCGCGCTACCGGAAACTGGAAGGCTGAGGCCAGGAGATGGACTCCGGCGCGATGTTGCGCCGCACAACATGGATATGCCAGAAAGCGCTTGCCGCCCTATCCTATTCGGCGACATGAGGCGGCAACAGATATGAGGGAGAGACGCGATGGGTGCAGTTGAGACGCTGGAACAGGGCCAGGGCACGGTTTTTCCGGGGCTTGTGGGCGTGCTGGCGGAAGCCGTCACCGCGCTCGACACCTATGCGGCCGCCGCGATTGCCGGGGCGAGGGGCCTGCTGGCCGGCGCTGACGGGAAACCGGATCGCGGCGCCTTCGAGCGCAACCAGCACATGGCCCATGGCCTCTCCTGGCTCGTCACCTATGTCGAAACGCTGCGCCAGGTTTCCGAATGGGCCGCGCGGCTTGAGGCTGAGGGCAGGTTCGGTGAGGCCGAGGCGCTGCTGTCCCAGATCCTGTTCAGCGAGTATTGCGCCCAGATCATTGGCGGCATTCCGATGAACCAGGGCGAGACGATCCGCCCGCATGAACTCGGCAGCCTTGAGGCGTCCGACGCACTGTTCGCCGTGCCGGTCATCCGCAAGCTGATCATCGAGGGCAAGAGCCAGGCAGTTCTTTCAGCCGCTGCTGCGTTGCTGCCCGATGCGCTGTCGCGCAATACGGTGGAGACCACCGGTCTCGACGAGACCATGGAAATGGTGCGCGAACAGTTTGCCAAGTTTTCCGCAGACCGGATCAAGCCGCACGCTCATGGCTGGCACCTGCGCAATGAATACATTCCCATGGATGTGGTCGACGAAATGTCGGAGCTCGGCGTGTTCGGGCTGACGATCCCCGAAGAGTTCGGCGGCCTCGGCATGGGCAAGACGGCGATGTGCGTTGTCTCCGAGGAACTGTCGCGCGGCTATATCGGGACGGGCTCTCTCGGCACGCGGTCCGAGATCGCTGCTGAACTGATCCTGATCGGGGGCACGCCCGAGCAGAAGGAGAAGTGGCTGCCCAAGATTGCCAGCGGCGAGATCCTGCCCACGGCCGTGTTCACCGAGCCCAATACCGGGTCTGACCTTGGCTCGCTGCGCACCCGCGCGGTCAAGTCTGCTGACGGCGCCGATTATATCGTAACTGGCAACAAGACCTGGATCACCCACCCTGTGCGCGCCGACCTGATGACGCTGCTGGCGCGAACCGATCCGGCGACGAACAATTTCTCCGGCCTCTCCATGCTGCTGGCGGAGAAGCCGCGCGGCACCGATGCCGAGCCGTTCCCGGCAGAGGGCATGACGGGCGGCGAAATCGAAGTGCTCGGCTATCGCGGCATGAAGGAATACGAGATCGGCTTTGACGGGTTCAAGGTGAAGGCCGAGAACCTGCTGGGCGGCGTGGAAGGCCAGGGCTTCAAACATCTGATGGCCACCTTCGAGAGCGCCCGTATCCAGACGGCGGCGCGCGCGGTGGGCGTGGCTCAGAACGCCTTCGAAACCGGGCTTCGTTACGCGCTCGACCGGCAGCAGTTTGGCCAGGCGATCTTCAAGTTCCCGCGTGTCTCCAACAAGCTGGTGATGATGGCGGCGGAACTGATTGGCGTGCGCCAGCTGACCTATTTCTCGGCGCGCCAGAAGGACAATGGCAAGCGGTGCGATCTGGAAGCGGGCATGGCGAAGCTGCTGGCGGCGCGGGTTGCCTGGGCGGCGGCGGACAATGCCGTGCAGATCCATGGCGGCAATGGCTTTGCGCTGGAATACACGATTAGCCGCATTCTGCAGGACGCACGTATCCTGAACATCTTCGAGGGCGCGGGCGAAGTGCAGGCGATGGTGATCGCCCGGCGCCTGGTTGAGGGTGGCAACTGAGCCTCGTTCCTTAGCGTAACACTTCAGTTGCGAGAGCGAGCTACACTGTGGCTTGCTTGAACGGACTCTCGTGAACGAGGACGGGACATGACCAATACTGCTGAGCACAAGCCGCCCCGGCGGCCGGAATGGTATCGCCGGCTGCGGGTGGCTCGTTGGCGCGGCATCCGCAGCATTGATCATATGGAAGTGGTCGATCACGTCCATGAAGAAGGCGGCGTCTCCGGGCGCTATCTTTTCATGACGGCAATGTCCTGCGGGATCGCCATTCTCGGCCTGCTTCTGTCGTCTCCGGCGGTGATCATTGGCGCTATGCTGATCTCTCCGCTGATGGGGCCGATCATGCTGATGGGCTTCTCGCTTTCGATCCTGGAGTTGAAAGCGCTGCGGGAGGCCATCCTCTCGCTGGCCATCGGCACCGGTCTGGCGCTTGGCACGTCTTTTCTGATCGTTTTCCTTTCTCCGTTGACGGATGTGACCCCGGAGATCCTGGCGCGGACGCGGCCGAATTTCTTTGATCTTCTGGTCGCTGTCTTCTCCGGTCTTGCGGGCGGTTATGCCGTGATCCACCGCAAGGGCGAGACGATCGTCGGCGTGGCGATTGCCACGGCCCTGATGCCGCCGCTGGCGGTTGTGGGCTATGGCCTTGCGACGGCGCAGTTCCAGCTCGCGGGCGGGGCCTTCTTTCTCTACATGACGAACCTTCTGGCGATTGCGCTCTCGGTGACGGTGCTGTCCCGCTTCTACGGGTTTGGCGAGCGCCACAGCCCGCAGCATAATTTCTGGCAGACCGGGCTGATCGTCGGCGTCTTCGTTGCCCTTTCGATTCCGCTCGGCCTGGCGCTGCGCGACATTGCCTATGAGACCCGCGTGCGGGATGTGGCGCGGGATTTGGTACTGGTCCCGTTTGAGGGCAGGGAAGCGCGGCTTTCCGATATGGATGTGGCGTTTCCCCGGCGCGGGGAACATCAGATCGTGCTGCAGGCGACCGTGCTGACCAATGACCGTGTGCCGGGCGCCGAAGCGGCGCTGGCGGAGCGGCTGGCAGAGCGGTTTCGCCGGACGGTGAAGGTTTCGATCGACCAGATTCAGGTGGACGACAACAACAACACCGCGACGGCGCGTTTCCTTCAGGCGGCGGAGTCTTCCCTTGGCGCGCCGCTGCGGGCCCAGATGTCCCAGTTCGAAGCCCTGGCTCAGGAACGCCGGACCGAGCGGGATCTGCGCGCCGCCTTTCCCTTCAATCTCGCCGCCGCAGACATCGACCCGCAGGCGCGCTCGGCTGTGTTCGCAGCCGCGCCGACCGAAGGGGTGACCCTGCCGGTCTGGCGCAGCCTGGAGGAAGGGCTGACGCGGAACTATGCCGACTGGACGATCTCAGTCGTACCGCCGCCGCTGGCGCTGCTGCCCATCCCGTTTGCGCCCAATGATGATGCGCTGGCCCCGCGCGCCGCCGATATGCTGGCCGATCAGGTCTGGGCCCTGCAGCGCTGGGGCGCGCGGCGGGTGGAGGTGGTGGCCTATCTTCCGAACGCCGTGGCGGCGCAGACATTTGACGAGCGGGCGCTGGGGCACCGCCGCGCCGCCCGCATCGCCGCCGTGCTCACGGAGGCGGGGCTTTCAGCCAGCATTGCTGGCGAATTCCGCCGGGGCGAGTTTGCCGGGCGGGAGGACCGGATTTTCATCCGGCCCGCCCCTCTGCCCGCTGAGGATGAGACGGCGCCTAGCGAATAGCTCCGCCCAGCGGCTCAATGTCAGCCGGCTCATGCTGGATGACGACCTTGGCGCCAAGGTCGGTGGCCCGCGCTTCGAATGCGGCCATCGAGGCGAGGGTATTCTCTTCGCTCGTGTTGAAGCGCGGCACGCGGCCAAGCTCGCGGCTCTCGGTGCGGTGATAGAGGTCGCCGGTCAGCAGGACCGGCCCGGTTTCCGGCAGGGTCAGCTGGAGCGATGAATGCCCCGGCGTATGGCCAGGCGTCTGGAAGATCACCACGCTGCCATCGCCGAACACGTCATGCCCATCGCTGATGATCTGTTTGTCCATCGCCTGGAACAGGGCGAAGTTTGCCGCCAGTGACGGGTCCGCCGGGGGCGAGCCATCGGCCGGGAACATGTAGTCATACTCGGTCTGGTTCACGAGCCAGGTGGCGCCCTGAACCTGATCGGCCTGGCCGATATGGTCGAAATGGGCATGCGAGATCGAGACATAGGTGAGTTCGGACGGCACCACGCCGAGATCGGCGAGCTGGTCTGTGATCGAGCGTTCGACCGATACGGTGAATATCTGCTGGGTGAAGGGCGGCAGGCCGACGAGCTGGGACGGCAGGCCAAGATCCCACAGCAGGCGGCCATTCGGGTGGTTGATCAGATAGCAGGTGTTCGTGAACTCGTCGGCCTGGCCAGCATAGTCGCCGGCCGAGGAGAAGGCATCGAGATCGGAGATGGCGATGGTGCCGCAATCGAGCACATCGACGTAGAGCGCCGGGGCGGCTGCGTCTGCGGTTTCGGCAGCAGGCAGGGGCGCTTCGGCAGAGGGCGTTTCGGCAGGCGGGGCGCAGGCAGCCAGAAGGGCGGCGGCAGCGCCGGTTAGCAGGCATTGGGTCAATGATGTGGGCAGGCGCATGGCGGTTCCTCCAGTTTTCGGCGGAACCCTAATCTGCCTCGCCGGGGAAGGATAGCGCAGAGCCGTCGACGCGCCGGTAGAAGCAGCTCTCCCGGTGGGTGTGGCAGGCCCCGCCGGTCTGACGGACTTTCAGCAGCACGGCATCCTGATCGCAATCGATGCGGATCTCGGTGACTTCCTGGATGTGGCCGGAGGTTTCGCCCTTGACCCAGATTTCGCCCCGCGAACGCGACCAGTAGGTGGCCCGGCCGGTCAGAATCGTTTTCTGCAGCGCCTCGGCATTCATCCAGGCGAGCATCAGCACCTCGCCGCTGACAGCATCCTGCGCGATGGCGGCGATGAGACCGTTCGCATCGAAGCGCGGGCGCAGCTCGGCGGTTTCGTCCTGCGCGCTGCCGGAGAGGGGAGGGAGGAAGCTGCTCATCGCCGCAGCGGTCGCCCATGGCCGCGCCCAAGTCAAGCGGCAGGGGAGCGTGGTTTTGCGTCTGCCCAATCCTGGGATACGGGTCTAGACTGATGCAGAGACCATAGGGAGAGACGAGCGATGAGCGCCTATCAGGAGATATTGACCGGGCTTTCAGACGGCGTGCTGACGATCACGCTGAACCGTCCCGACCGGCTGAACGCCTGGACCGGCACGATGCAGGTTGAGGTGGAGACCGCGATCCGGAAGGGCGGGGCTGACGACGCCGTGCGCTGCATCGTGATCACCGGGGCGGGGCGCGGCTTTTGCGCCGGGGCGGACATGAACGGCCTCCAGTCGATCCAGGCGAGCGCCGGGGCAGACTATAACGCGACGCGGCCTTCTGCCCCCAGGCCGCAGACGCCGTCAGAGCTCGAGAAGGTGTTCCCGGGCCGCTTTGGCCACATGTTTGCCTGCCCCAAGCCGATCATCGCGGCGATCAACGGGCCCTGCGCCGGTATCGGCCTGATCCTCACCCTCTTTGCCGACATGCGCTATGCCGCCGCCGAGGCGAAGTTCACCACCGCCTTTGCCCAGCGCGGCCTGATTGCCGAGCATGGCATTGCCTGGCAGCTGCCGCGCCTGGTCGGGGAAGCCCATGCGCTGGACCTTCTGTTCACCGCGCGCAAGTTTGACGGGGTGGAGGCAGAGCGGCTTGGCCTCGTCAACAAGGCGCTGCCCGGCAGTGAACTGATGGAATTTGTGGGCGAGACGGCCCGGCATCTGGCGACGCAGGTGTCGCCGCGCTCGGTAGCGATCATGAAGCGGCAGGTGCGCGAGAGCTATTTCCAGTCTTACGCGGCCTCGCTGGAAGTGGCCGATGCCGAGATGGAGGCGAGCTTTGCGACGCATGATTTCAAGGAAGGCGTGGCGAGCTTTGTCGAGCGGCGGGCGCCGGCATTTACAGGGAAGTGAGCATGGGACGGCGTATCGATATTGTGGAGGTTGGCCCGCGCGACGGGCTGCAGAATGATCCGGCCAATCTCAGCGTCGAACAGAAGCTGGAATTCATTGCGCGGCTGGAGGCGGCGGGCGTCCGGCGGATGGAATCGGGGAGCTTCGTCAGCCCCAAGGCCGTGCCGAAGATGGCGGATTCTCCGGCCGTGTTTGCCGGGCTCGACCGGACACGGACGACCCGCCACATTGCCCTGGCTCTCAACGAGACCGGCATGCGCCGGGCGATTGAGGCGAAGGCGGATGAAATCAATTTCGTGCTGGTGGCAGGCGAGGCGTTCGGGCGGCGCAACCAGGGCATGAGCCCGCAGGAGAGCGCCGACATGCTCAGCCATTGCGCCCCGCTGGCACATGAGGCGGGCATTCCGCTGACGGCGACGATCTCGGTGGCTTTTGGCGATCCGTATACGGGCGATGTGGATATCGCCGTGGTCGGCAGCCTTGCCGCGCAGGCGCAGCGGGCAGGCGTTGCCGAGCTGGCGCTGGGCGACACGATCGGGGCGGCCACGCCGTGGGACGTGCGCCGCGCGATCGACCGGGTACGGATCGAGGCGCCGGACGTGTTCCTGCGGATGCATTTCCACGATACGCGCGGTGCAGGCCTCGCGAATGTGTTTGCCGCCGTGGAGGCGGGCGTGGATGTGATCGATGCCAGCTGCGGGGGCATTGGCGGCTGTCCTTTCGCGCCGGCGGCGACGGGCAATGTGGCGACCGAAGATGTTGTCTGGATGCTGGAGCGGGCGGGATATGAGACGGGGCTCGACCTTGCGCGCCTGATCGAAACGGCAAAATGGCTGGAAACCGTGCTGGGCCACCCGGTCGCCAGCGCGCTCAGCCGGGCGGGGGCGTTCCCAGCCTAGGTAGTCTTACGCGGGTTTCCCCGGCGCCAGGCTTCTCGTATCTTCCGTTTGAGAATCTCAATGCTGGAGGAGGCCTCACATGCAGATCGGTAATCTGACGATTGATCCCCTGGCGGTGGGCGCGCTTGCAGGTTTCGGCGCCCTGATACTGGTGATGATCGGTATCACGGTCTGGATCCTGCGCCAGATGGGCAAGGCCGCCGGCGAGAAATAGGGCGCGCCTTTTCCCGGCGCCGCTGAGGATTGCCAAGGGCACGCAGGGCGTTCGGGCGCTCCTCCCGCTGCGCGCGGGCGATCAGCCAGGCGGGCGCGCCGCTGAGCCTCAGCAGGGCGGCGCGGTCTTCAGGGTAGCTGATCTGCGCATAATCCAGCCGGCGGTCTCGTTTTCGTCTTGCCATGAGTTTTTTCCATATGTCTGTATCCGGACTGGCGGGTGCCATCCGGGTTCGGATCAGTTCAGGTGGCCTTGCCAGCTGTCTTTCAGACAGCAGGCCTTCTCGGGGAAATCGCCGTGCGATTTCTGATCCCTCGAAGGG
>NZ_PNMA01000001.1 GCF_013823385.1 Hyphomonas sp. | reverse complement strand
GCGGCTTCGGCCTGCTCGGCGGCGACGTCGCCTTCCTGGCAACGACCCTGATCGTCATCGACGTGACGCTCGCTGCGCTCTTCTGGGCCTGGGGCGCCGACGACGACATCCTCGCCCGGCTCATCAAGAAAACGCTCTTCGTCGGCGTCTTCGCCTACATCATCGGCAACTGGAACGCGCTCGCCCGCATCGTTTTCGAAAGCTTCGCCGGGCTTGGCCTCATCGCTTCGGGCGGCAGCCTTAGCCCCGGCGAGCTGCTTCAGCCCGGCCGCATCGCAGAGATCGGCCTTGATGCGGGCCGTCCGATTCTCGCGTCGATTTCCGATCTGATGGGCTTTGTCTCCTTCTTCGAGAATTTCCTCCAGATCATCATCCTGCTTTTCGCCTGGCTGGTCGTTCTCCTGTCCTTCTTCATTCTGGCGATCCAGCTCTTCGTCACGCTGATCGAGTTCAAGCTCGCCACGCTGGCCGGCTTCATCCTCGTACCCTTCGGCCTGTTCAACAAAACCGCCTTCATGGCTGAACGCGTGTTGGGGCTGGTGATCTCGTCCGGGGTCAAGGTCCTGGTGCTCGCCGTGATCGTCGGCATCGGCTCGACCATCTTTGGCGAGTTCACCGCGGGGTTCACGGGTGAGCCGACCATTGAAGACGCCATGGCAATCGTTCTCGCCGCGCTTTCCATGCTCGCGCTCGGCATCTTCGGTCCGGGCATCGCCAACGGCATCGTTTCGGGCGGCCCGCAACTCGGCGCAGGCGCTGCGGTTGGCGCAGGTCTCGCCGCCGGCGGGCTTGCTGTCGGCGGGGTCGCTGGCGCCCGGATGGCCGTCGGAACAGTCGGCGCCGGAGCGCGCGGCGCGGCGGCAGTCGCTGGTGGCGCCTCGACCGCCTACAGCATGGGAAACGCTGCCGCTGGCGGCGGCGCCTCCGGTGTCGCCGCCGGTCTCTCTAGCGTTGGAAAAGCGGGCGTCAGCGCCGCAACGAACCCGCTTCGCCGTTCCATGAGCGAAAGCTACCGCTCAGGTTCGCGCGCAGCCTTCGAAGCGACCGGCGGCAAGTTCAGTAACAGCCCCGACGTCTCGCCCTCAGCCAGTGGCGTACCGCCAGCCTGGGCGCGGCGCATGAAACAACAGCAAACCCTTCACCACGGCGCCGCCGTCGCAGCTCATGCCGTTCGCTCTGGCGACCATGGTGGCGGCGGGACCGCCGTCAGCCTTTCGGAGAAATCATGATGTTCCGTCGTCCAAGCGTTCGCTATTCCAAGACCCCAGAGCCCGTCACGCCCTATCAGAAAGCCGCACAGGTCTGGGACGAACGCATCGGGTCCGCCCGCGTGCAAGCCAGGAACTGGCGACTGATGGCGTTCGGCTCTTTGCTGCTCTCAGGCGGGCTCAGCGCCGCGCTTGTCTGGCAGTCCACACAAGGGACGATCACGCCCTATGTTGTCGAGGTGGACAGGCTTGGCGCGGCGCAAGCCGTGACGCCTGCCACCGCCGACTTCCGACCGACCGATCCGCAGATCGCTTACCACCTCTCGCGCTTCATCGAGAATGTGCGCCAAATCCCGGCCGATCCGATCGTGCTGCGCCAGAACTGGCTGCACGCTTACGACTTCACGACCGACAAGGGCGCGCTGGCGCTCAACGACTACGCCCGGGTGAACGATCCCTTCGCCAAGGTCGGCGACACGCAGATCTCGGTCGAAGTCTCCAGCGTTATCCGCGCCTCCGAGAGCAGCTTCCGCATCGCCTGGATCGAGCGCCGCTACGCCAACGGACAACTCGCCGCAACGGAACGTTGGACCGCCATTCTCACCATCGTTCTGCAACAGCCGCGCGATGCCGAGCGCCTGCGCAAAAACCCGCTCGGCATCTTTGTCAACGCCATCAACTGGTCCCGGGAGTCCGCCCAATGATAAAGACACTTCGCCTGAACAAAGCCTCCATGACGGTCCTCCTCGCCGCGACCACTCTCTCGGGATGCGCGACCTTCAAACCGCCGGAGATCGCTTACGACACCCCTCCGATCGAAGCGAAGCTTCTTCCGGAACCGGAGAGTCCGGTGCGGATCGTCGAGCGCACCAGCCCACTGCCGCTGCCTGGTCAACTCAAGCCGATCAATGGGGGAGACCGAGCGCCGGAATCTGCCGGTCCCGCTGAGCGGGTGAACGAGGCGAACGCCGCCGCCCGGATGGAGCCGGTACGAGACGGCTTCATCAACGCCGTACAACTCTATCCCTACACCGAGGGCGCGCTCTATCAGGTCTACGCATCGCCGGGGCAGATCACCGATATCGCCCTGCAGCCCGGAGAGAGCCTTGTTGGCTCCGGACCGATCGCGGCCGGCGACACGGCGCGCTGGATCATCGGCAACACCCAGAGCGGTTCAGGGGATGATCAGCGCATCCATATTCTGGTCAAACCGACGCGGCCTGATCTTCAGACCAACCTCGTCATCAATACGGATCGGCGGACTTATCATCTCGAACTGAGAGCGAACCCGTCCGCCTACATGGCGTCCGTCTCGTGGACCTATGCCGAGGATGCCTTGATCGCGCTCAGGCGGCGCAACGCCGAGGCGGAAGCAGCCTTGCCGATCGGACGTGACGTGGTCCTCGACTCCTTGCGCTTCCGCTATCGGATCGAGGGCGACCGCGCGCCCTGGCGGCCGCTTCGCGCTTTCGATGATGGGCGGCAGGTCTTCATCGAGTTCCCGCGCGGGATCGGACAGGGGGAAATGCCGCCGCTCTTCGTTATCGGTCCGGAAGGCGAAGGCCAGCTCGTCAACTATCGCATCGCCCGCAACTACATGATCGTCGATCGGCTCTTCGCCGCCGCCGAACTGCGTCTCGGCGACAGGCAGAAACGCGTGCGGATCGTCCGCACCGACGGGGTGAGCCGCAACGCCCCTACCGCGTCACGCCCCGGCGCCGTGGGGCCACGCAAATGAGCGACGATAGAGAATCCCGTGAGGACAAAGAGATTGCCGCCTCTTTGCGGCTGCGCGCCGATCCGCCAACGGTCATGCGTCTCTCGCGCCGCACGCTGACGGTGCTTGGCGCGGTCGGAGGCCTCGGTCTCGGTGCCATCCTGATTGTGGCTCTGCAAGATCGCAAACCGGCCGATGGACCGCCGGAACTCTATTCGACCGAGCGAATCCAGGCAGCCGAAGGTCTGTCGCGCCTTCCGACCGACTACACAAACATACCCCAACTTGGGCCGCCACTGCCCGGGGAGCTCGGGCGGCCGATCCTGTCAGCTCAACAACGCGGTCAGCCCGTGCCGGCGGTCGTCGCTGCGCCTGCCGTCGATCCTGACGAACAGCGCCGGTCGCAGGAGTTGGAGGCAGCCCGGCTCAGCCGACTTTTCGCTGAAGCCACGACCACCATCGATGACCAGCCTCAAACTTCGTCGGCGGTCGGTCCTTTACAATCCGGCGCCGGATCCTTCTTTCCCGCGAGCGTAACAAGCGCAGCACCAGATGCCACGGACAGACGGGAAGCCTTCCTTGACGAACCCATTGATCGACGCACGACAAGCAACGACCGGCTCACCGATCCGCCAAGCCCCTATGTGGTCCAGGCCGGTGCGGTCATTCCGGCGGCGCTGGTCACGGGTCTGCGCTCGGACCTTCCCGGTCAGATCACCGCGCAGGTGACATCCAATGTCTATGACAGCCCGACCGGTCGCTTCCTGCTGATCCCGCAAGGCGCGCGCCTCATCGGTGAATACGATAGCCGCGTCGCTTTCGGCCAAAGCCGCGTGCTGCTGGCCTGGACACGGCTGATTCTGCCCAATGGGCGCTCTATCGTTCTCGAACGCCAGCCCGGCGCCGACGAGGCCGGCTATGCCGGCCTCGAAGACGGCGTCAACAACCACTGGGGACGGCTGTTCATGGCGGCCGGGCTCGCCACTGTCCTGAATATCGGTGTGGAGCTTGGCGCCGATGATGACGACGACATCGCCCGCGCCATTCGCGAAGGAACGCAGGACACGATCGGCCGCGCCGGTGAGGAGGTTGTTCGTCGTCAGCTTTCCATCCCGCCGACCTTGACCATTCGCCCCGGATTCCCAGTGCGCGTGATGGTCACGCGCGACCTCATCCTCGAACCCTATCGGAATTGACCCATGACCAAATTGAAACTCGGCGCCATCCCAGACGATAAACCTGTCAAATTGAGTATTGAACTTCCCGCCGATGTGCATCGCGATCTTGTTGCCTATGCTGACGTGCTGGCCCGTGAGACCGGACAGAAGAACGAAGCCGCAAAGCTTATCGCACCTATGTTGGCGCGGTTCATGGCGACAGATCGTGGTTTCTCGAAATCTCGAAAAAGTGGCCGGTCGCCTTACTCCCCCCGGTCAACGTCGGAACCACAAATCACCTGATGTCCGAAGCTTCATCATCACGGCCATCCAGGCATCGAGCGTTCAATCACCAAAAAAGCTTCGCCTTCCGGTGGCTACCGCCTGTGAGGAACCTGGCGGGAGGGCTGGATCGCCAGCTGTCAATGTCCTGTTGAGTATAGCTGTCTTTGTGGGAAGAAAGCAGGGTGGCAGTCGTCGCGATGCGCACAGTTGCCTCCGCCTTGCGCAATTTCGATATGATTTCTTCAGGCCGAAATCGCTTTACCTCCATGAATGCAGCCAGGTGATTCTTTGTTCGTGGCCGCGTCCAAAAGGATCGGGTCAGTGCGCGCATTCTGATGCATGTCCATGTGGTGTTCCTCCGGCGAAGTTGACGTGTCGGAACATCAGTCTCCTTCGGCATCGCCCAATGGACAACCTATTGAAAATTCAAATCCAGGCGCAAAGAACGAGGTGTGGAATCTGTCCAATACTCTGGATGCGGCTTCGAAGCAGAAAAAGTGGCCGAACTCGCCCCAAAATCAGACCTGATTGTGGATTATTGAGTGTCAACTGGAATGCGCGGAGAAATCGCTCTCGCAAGGGCGCTCTGACGATTGGGAAGGTTTACGATCTCGGCTGCGATAAGACGTTCGCCGCATTTCAGATGCGTTTCCAAAGTTGGTGGATGCTGAGAAGCATCGCTGCGAACCAGATCGTAACCGGACGATATTCCGACCGCCTGAACCTTCATGTCTTTGAGATCGGACCAGAACCGTGGGGGAACTGGGGTAGGACGTTCTTTGTTGCAAATGGCCGCTGCCGCAATCTGGGCCTGCGTGGTTGCATTGTGAATGGTTTCGATACGCAGTTTTCCGGATGCGAATTCGTTTTCACCGCGGGCACAATCTCCGATTGCAAATATTTCGGAGTCAGATGTCCGCATGTCCTGATCGACGCAGATACCATTGTCACATTCCAGGCCCGCGGCTTCGGCAAGCGCAATATTGGGTGTTGCACCAATCCCCGCCAACACGAGATCGGTCTTTATTTGGGATCCATCGCCAAGATGGATCGAGGAAACGCGGCGATCAGCGGCGCCGAACCTCTCAATCTTCTGATTGAAGAGAAACTGAACACCGGCATCTTTCAGCTTCTGAGTAACGAAATTGGTTGTTGCGGGTGAGGCAACGCGGGCCATGGCGCGAGCGGCGGCCTCGACAACAGTGACGGTTCTCCCAAGATTGACCGCGGCAGAGGCCACTTCGAGCCCGATAACACCGGCGCCAATGATTGCAACGTCGCGACAGCCAGGATCGCTCAAGGCTTGGCGAAGCCTTGCCGAATCGCCCAGGTCTCTCAGATAGTGGATCCCTTTCAGGTTCGCGCCCTTCGCATTAAGACGACGCGGCGATGCCCCTGTGGCAAGGATCAAGGTATTGAATTTCATCGTCTTCCCGTCCGCAAAGTGGATTCTACGCTTATTCCTATCAATCTTGACGACCTTGCGCGCCCGCATCAGGTCGATGCGATTGTCTTCGTAGAATGAAAGAGGACGTATCAGAGTTGGCTGCGGTCTATCCGGTCCCTGCAGCCACGCCTTGGACAGAGGCGGGCGCTGATAAGGCAGCGACACCTCATCGCCAATAAGTTTTATCGCACCTTCGTAGCCATTCATGCGCAAGGTTGCGGCAGCATTTGTTCCGGCCGCTCCATTGCCGATAATCACAGTTGTGTTCATGTTTCTTTCCTCCCCGGGTTTACCGATTGTTTAGATGAGGCTAAGCGAGCGCGCAGCCATTACTGCCTCGGTGCGATTGGCGACGTTTAGACCACGCAAAATTTTTCTGAAATGCCACTTCACGGTGTCTTCCGTGACATGCATGCGCACTGCAATTTCCTTGTTGCTCAGCCCAAGTGCGGCATGTTGCAGGACGATTACCTGCTTCTGACTTATGGGGGCCGATCTATATGCAAAGGGGCGTTCAGTAATCTGCACATCATGCGCAGGTACTTTGGTCCTGGCGACCTGAGTTGTCCGTTGATCCAAGAACGCTTTCGCCGCTGGACTGATGACACGCAGAAAATGCCGCCTGTTTATCAAGGACCTGAAAGCGCCCAGTTGTTGTGCCTTCAGATCGGCATCGGCGATTCTTTTCAGCGCCTGCTTTTTTTCGCCCATCAGATAAATTGCAGTCGCAAGCGTATATTGCGCCCTGATTTCTCCGCGTTGGTCTCGGACGGCGGAAAAGTTGGAAAGGGCTTTTCGAGCGTGCATCTCGGCCAGGCCCAGTTTGCCGTCTCGCAGAAATCTTGAGGCTTCTAGCAAGGCGATTTCCGCCTGGATGGCGCGATTCTGGTTTGGCAGAAACAGCAGGTCTTCGTCGGACGGAAGCGGCTCGGTCGAGAGCGGAGTGCTGGTTCGGGTTCCCATAGCAAAGACTTCGGAGCCCAATCGCACCAGAATGCCCAGCCGCTTCAGACCGCGATCCTTTGCCATCAGGCGGCAACGTTCAAGCAACAAGAACGCCTGCAATGTGTCACCCTGGCGAATATAGATCTCGGCCGCGCTTCGGACGGTGTTCCACACCACATCCGTCACCCCGAATTCCAGCGCAAAATCCAGAGCCTCTTGCACAAGACGCTCATCGGGTGTGATCGACTCTTCTTCTGTTTGGACCTGAAGCTCGAAGGCCGCGAGCATTCCTTTGATAAAGGGTGTGCGCTCATGGGCGACGTTTTCGTTTTTCTGTGCGCGACGAATCTCGCTGCGCGCGCCATAGATGTCGCCATTGAGCAGCTTAGCCAGAATCCCAGCAGCAGCAAGCCAGCCAAACGCATAACGGTGACGGACCGCGCCGCTCACGACCGTGGCGGAGGCTATTTGATCTGAAAGGGCAGCAAACTGCCTGCCGGAAGCGGCGATGAATGCTCTGCACGTCTGTGCCGCGGCATGGCCGACAGGATTGGCCGACCCATAGGTATCAACCCAGGCCGCGCATCTTTCATCGCTTTCTTTCAATTCATCGTGGGTGGCAAGACCGATGGCATGCACCAGTTTCCCCCAGCCATTCGAATCTTCCTCCTCCGAAGGTGCGGAAACCCTCTGGTCGTTCAGCCTGGAAAGCACATCCTGTGCTTCCTGTGCGCGTTGACTGAAGTACAGCACCCAAGCATATCCGATAGCCAAGGATGGCATCTGAAGCAGTTTGGCTCTGGGAATGCCCGTGAACCAGATCGTCAAGGCCTCAATCTCTCCTTGTCTCAGGGCTAGATCGAACAGAGCTTGATCAGTTAGCCGTTTGGCCCAGTTGTGATCGTGTGCGCGAAGAGCAACATCCACGACCAAACGGTACTCTTTTTTTCGCCAATGCCAGAATGCGATACGTTTTAGGAAATACGACCGACGCGATCCATTTGCTTCGATGAAACGATTGCGCAGGTACTCTTTCAGGGCCCGGTTCATTTCATAGCATTTTGGTTTTTCAACGCTGGATATCAAAAGCCCGTGGCGCGATGCTAGTTCTGCCAATTTGCAACTGGAATCGTTAATCTTGAACACATAATCGCTGCAGTCTGCCGTGATTTCCTCCAGCCAACTGGCGTTAATCAGGTGATCGAGGAGCGGCCGCGTAATCTGTGCCAGTACGTCGGTTTCGAAGTATGCCTGAACCTCTGAAAGGTCAGCGATCGCGTCGCCTGATGCTTTCGATTTGCCAGCCAGTGCGCATAGAAGCGGCCAACCAGCCGTCTTGTTGTATATCTTCGTCGCCCGGTCGGCTTCCAACGGTAGAATTGAACATGTCTCGTCAAGAGTGAAGCTTAACTCTCTTGGACCGATCGTAACCACATGCGAAACTACCGACAGGGTGACCAACGTGCCCGGTTGGTGCCCGCTTACTACCAGTCGAACGGCTTCTGGCGTTTCCAGGGTGATCGTTTTCAGAAATCTCTGTGTGGCGGCAGAGTCAGAAACGCCGTCCAAGCAAATCATGACGGGTCTTTTCCAATCGAAAAGAAGGCGCAGTGCGATGATCTCTGGGCCGCGATCACCGGACGTGACGGGAAGGTCCGGTGGCGAAAGCATTGCGACAATCGCGGTTGCAATAAGGTCCGCTTCAGAGACGCTCTCTGGCCAGAACGACGACAGGTCCAGATAGATACAATCGTCTCCTCGGTCGGCAGCCGATTGGGCGCACAAGGCGATCTGCACTGATTTGCCGAAGCCGCGAGGTGCCTGATAAAGGAGGCATTTCGCGCCGGGGTGTCCCGCAATATCCAGTCTGTCACGTCTCAGGCAGCCCTGAGTCAATTTCTTTTGACGGACATTCATGCGTTCCAGAAAATCGTAGATGTCGTTCGGGATTGCGCTGGAGGTCTTAATCATCCCTCCCTCCCTGAAAGTGATGTATCGTAGGCGTGCCGACATCTTACCTAGCGCACAAAAACTCTAAACTACACGAACGTGTAGTTGTGGGGTGACCTGATTGAGAGGCAGCTTAATTCCAAGCGGCAAGAAGCAGCAAGTACGAAAAGGAGATGCTCTTCTGGCCAATACAGAAACTTACAACAGCCTTTTCCTTGGGAGGAGTAGACTATGAGCGATCTAAGCCAAGCGTCCACGGCGCAAGCTGGCGCCGATGAAGTATACGTTGATAAGAAACGGTATTTTTGGATTTTGTCCGTATTCTGGCCGGCAACGCCGCTAATCGGACTGTATCTGGTCTCGGTAACCGGCTGGAGCATCTGGTACGGGACTGTGCTGATTTTATGGTATCTGGCGGTTCCGATGCTGGACGCTATGTTTGGCGAGGATTTTTCCAATCCCCCCGAATCGGCCGTACCTGATCTTGAAAGAGACCGATATTATCGCGTGCTTACTTATCTGACGGTGCCCATGCATTATGCGGCTTTGATCGGGTCTTGCTGGTGGGTCGCAACCCATTCTCTGAATGCGCTCGAATTCGTCGCGCTGGCACTGTCGCTGGGGGTCGTCAACGGTTTGGCGCTGAACACCGGCCATGAACTCGGTCACAAGAAGGAAGCTTTTGATCGCTGGATGGCAAAACTGGTGCTGGCAGTGGTGGGCTATGGCCACTTCTTCATCGAACATAACAAAGGGCACCACCGTGACGTGGCCACCCCGAAAGACCCGGCAACCTCGCGTATGGGCGAAAACATCTATTCTTTCGCAACCCGCGAAATCCCCGGGGCTTTCAAACGCGCTTGGGAGCTAGAAGAGGTGCGCCTTGAGCGGAGTGGTAAGAGCGTCTGGAGCCTGGATAACGAAATTCTTCAGCCGCTGATCATTACCGTCGTTCTTTACGCCGGGCTGCTGGCATTCTTCGGGCCCATCATGCTTGTGTTCCTGCCCATTCAGATGGCGTACGGATGGTGGCAGCTGACTTCGGCCAACTATATCGAGCATTATGGCTTGCTGCGCGAAAAACTGCCCAACGGCAAGTATGAGCATCAGAAGCCGCACCATTCGTGGAACTCGAACCATATCATGTCCAACCTGATCCTGTTCCACCTGCAGCGGCACTCGGACCACCACGCGCACCCGACGCGGTCCTATCAATCCCTGCGGGACTTCAAGGATCTGCCTGCGCTTCCTTCGGGCTATCCCGGGATGTTCTTTGCCGCGCTGATCCCCTCCTGGTTCCGGTCGATCATGGATCATCGTGTCCTGGACTGGGCCAAAGGCGATCTGAACAAGATCCAGATCGAACCCGGTATGCGCGACTACTATGACCGCAAATTCGGGTCGGTCGCACCTGCGCAGCCTGCCGCAATGCCCGCCGAATAAAACCCAAGGCTTGGCATCTCAGACAAAGGCGTTGGCCCCGATGGGGCCAACCCTGACCTGACAAACAGCCCCTTGCTCGCACTCGAAGACGGGGCCGCAGACACAACCGACAGAAAATCTGGGACGACGCATGTGCTTGCCTGTCAACTCATGTGTGTAAGGGAGGAATGAACAATGGCCAAATATCAATGCCCGGATTGCGGATACACCTACGATGAAATCCAGGGCCACCCGCATGAAGGTTTCCCGCCGGGAACGCCGTGGTCGCAAGTGCCCGAAGACTTTGCGTGCCCCGATTGCGCGGTCCGCGACAAAGAGGACTTTTTGCTGATCGGAGAAGCCGCAGCGCCTACACCAACCCCGGCACCGGCACCGACATCCGCTCCGGCCCCGGCACCCGCACCCGTGGCGGTTGCCGCTCCTGCCGCCGCACCGCCGCCTGCTCCGGTGGCACAGGCGGCCCCCGCCGCCGGAACCGCCTACCGGAAATGGCTTTGCATCACATGCGGTCATATCTACGACGAAGCCCTTGGCGACGAACACGAAGGTTTTCCGCCGGGAACTTTGTTCAGCCAGATCCCCGATGATTGGTGCTGCCCGGACTGTGGTGCCACGAAAGAGGACTATGTCCTCTACGAAGAAAAATAAGAGCGTGAACATGAATCAGGTTGCCTCATTTCCCGCCAAAACAGCCGGTGCCGATGACATCCGAGCGGCGTTTGACACCCAGATTCGAGCACAACTTGCCCGGCGGGCGGTCTTTGACCGCAAGGCACGTATCGCACAGCTGGACCGCCTGGCAGAGGCCGTCAAACGGAACGAGGACAAAATCATCGCGGCTTGCGCGGCTGATTTTCGCAAACCCGCCGAAGAAGTGAAACTGACCGAGATCTTTCCTGTGCTTCAGGAAATCCGGCACACCAAACACCATCTGAAGTCGTGGATGCGCCCCAAACGGGCGCGCGCCACTTTGGGGGTGTTTGGCACCAAGGCACGGGTTCGCCCCGAGGCCAAGGGTGTATGCCTGATCATCGCGCCCTGGAATTATCCGGTGAATCTTTCGCTCGGGCCGCTGGTTTCGGCAATCGCGGCCGGCAACAGCGCCATTATCAAGCCGTCCGAAATGACACCGAATGCGGCCCAGGTCATCACCGACATCGTGGAAGAGGCGTTCACACCGGATCTGGTCAAGGTCATCGAAGGCGATGCCTTGGTTTCCCAGGAGCTTCTGTCACTGCCCTTCGACCACATATTCTTCACGGGCAGCCCGGCGATCGGCAAGGTCGTGATGGAGGCGGCGGCAAAAAGCCTGACATCGGTCACTCTGGAACTTGGTGGCAAGTCGCCCACTATCGTCGGGCCCAACGCCAATATCAAAAAGGCCGCGCGAAACATCGTCTGGGGCAAGTTCTCAAACAACGGTCAGACCTGTATCGCCCCCGATCATGTGTATGTGCACCGCGATGTATCGGCCGCGTTCAAGACCGCGCTTCAGGCCGAGATCGGTCGGGTCTATGGGAAAACGCCCGAGGCACAAAAAGCAACGCCCGACTATTGCCGGATCGTGAACGATAGGCATTTTGACCGGCTGCGCAACCTGATCGAGGATGCCCGTGCCAAAGGCGCAAGTATCCTTCAGGGCGGTCAGACCGATGCGGGCCAGAACTTCGTTGCCCCGACGCTGATTTCCGAGGTTTCGGATGATATGGAAATCACTCAGGAAGAGCTGTTCGGGCCAATTTTGCCGATCATCGAATATGTTGATCTGGACAAAGTTATCGACAAGATCAACGCAAACCCCAAGCCCCTTGCTCTTTATATCTTCGACAAAAGCAAGGACTTCGCTGACCAGATTATCACGCGCACCTCTTCGGGCGCGGTGGGCGTAAACCTTACTGTTGTGCATTTCCTGCACCCGAACCTGCCATTTGGCGGCGTCAACAACTCCGGCATCGGGGCGGCCCATGGGGAATATGGCTTCAAGGCATTTTCGCATGAAAAAGCTGTGCTGGAGGAAAAGCATTCGATTACGCACATGCTTTTCCCGCCTTACACGGGCTTTGTACGCCGCCTCATAAACATCGTGGTCCGGGTGCTTGGATAACAGCCGCCCGGAACCAATAGGGAGATAAGAAATGTACGACTATATCATCGTCGGCGCCGGATCCGCCGGTTGCGTTCTGGCCAACCGGTTGTCTGCAAACCCGGCAAAACGCGTCGCGCTTATCGAAGCGGGCCCAAAGGATAAGAACCCCCTGATTCACATGCCAGTGGGGATCGCATTGTTGGCCAATAGCAAAAAGCTGAACTGGGCATTCGATACCGAACCACAAGAACATTTGAATGGCCGTAGACTGTTCTGGCCTCGTGGCAAAACACTGGGCGGGTCGTCGTCCATCAACGCCATGGTCTATATCCGCGGGCACAAGGCCGATTACGACTACTGGGCGTCCGAGGCAGGCACGGATGTCTGGGGCTGGGACCGCATGACAGACCTGTTCAAGCGGATCGAAGACAACCATCGGTTCGGAGCATCCGATAGTCATGGTAAGGGCGGCGAGCTTTCCGTGAGCGAGCTGAAAACCGTGAACCCTTTGAGCCGCGATTTCGTACAGGCTGGGCGTGAATTGCAGATTCCTCACAACGGCGATTTTAATAGCGGTTCGCAAGAGGGGCTGGGCATGTACCAGGTCACGCAAAAGGACGGAAGGCGCTGGAGTTCGGCGCAAGCCTTTCTGCGGGGGGCTGAGTCCCGTTCCAATCTTGAAGTCATCACCGACGCCCGTGTGACCCGCGTCGTCATGGAAGAAAAGTCCGCAACGGGTGTCACCTTGCGGCAGGGCGGCGAATATCGCCAACTGCGTCTCAATGCCGGCGGCGAGGTGATCCTGTCTGGCGGGGCCGTGAATTCGCCTCAACTTCTCCTTCTGTCAGGTATCGGGGATGCCCAAGAAATTAAACGGCATGGTCTAGCCGTCGTTCACGACCTTCCCGAGGTGGGCAAGAACATGGCCGACCACCTCGATGTAACGATTATGCATGCTGCTAGCTCACGGCGCCCGATCGGTGTCGCGCCCAGCTTTCTGCCGCGTGGCATTGGTGGTTTGTTTTCCTACATCTTCAGACGTAAAGGGTTTCTCACGTCAAATGTTGCGGAAAGCGGTGGGTTCATTAAGTCGTCCCCTGACCGCGATAGGCCGAATGTTCAGTTTCACTTCCTGCCCACATATCTGAAAGATCATGGCCGCAAGATCGCTTTTGGTTATGGCTATACGCTTCACATCTGCGATCTTTTGCCAAAGAGCCGCGGCTATATTGGCCTCAAAAGCCCGGATCCGATGGACGATCCTCTGATTCAGCCGAATTATCTTGGGGATCCGGAAGATATGAAAACGATGATTGCGGCCTTTAAAGCCGGGCGCAGGATCCTCGAAGCTCCGGCAATGTCTGCGCACAGCAAATACGAAGTGCACCCCGGCAAATCCGTACAGACCGACGATGAGATTGCGGCATTCATTCGGGAAAGCGCAGAAACAATCTATCACCCGGTTGGCACATGCCGAATGGGTGCGGACGAGGCTTCAGTTGTAGATCCGGAACTAAAAGTTCGCGGTGTATCTGGGCTGCGAGTGGTGGACGCATCCATCATGCCAAGCCTTGTCGCCGGCAACACAAACGCCCCGACCATGGTCATCGCTGAGAATGCGGCCGAGATCATTCTGGGGCAGGTGCGTATTTTTGACAGGAGTCGTTCAGTTGCCTGAACTTTATGATGAAAAGCGAAAAACAGTCCGGTGTCAGGGGGCGATGGGGTTTATTGTAAGAAGCTTCGAGCAGTTTCAGAACGGCACGATTCCAACCCAAAATTCAAGTTCTGAAGAGGAAGCCAAATGCGCGGACAGATGATGGCTATGCCACTGACCATTCATTCACTGATCGACCACGGAGCTCGCTACCACGGCGACACCGAGATTGTGTCGGTGGAAACAGATGGCACAAAGACTAAGACGAACTGGAAAGGTATTTCTGACAGATCCCGGCAGCTCGGCTCGGCGCTGACAAAGATGGGGCTCTTCAAAGGGGATCGCGTGGCGACGATCGCGTGGAACAATGCGCGGCATCTAGAATGCTACTTTGGCATTTCCTGCTGTGGAATGGTATGTCACACGATCAATCCGCGCCTTTTCCCGGAACAGCTTGTCTATATCATCAACCACGCGAAAGATCGGGTCATCTTTTTTGACAAGACGTTCCTGCCGATCATTGAGGGGATCAAGGAGAAGCTGACGACTGTCGATACCTTCGTTCTTATGTCCGTGCGTGATGAAAAAGCAGCAAGAAAAATCCCCGGACTTGTGTTCTACGAGGACTTCCTGGCCTCGGGCGACGAAAACGCCGATTGGGTGGATGTCGATGAGAATGATGCATCCAGCCTTTGCTATACTTCCGGGACTACAGGAAACCCCAAGGGCGTTCTGTATTCGCACCGCTCTACGGTGTTACATTCGTTGGGCGCGGCCCTTCCCGATACGCTGAACATTTCAGCACGCGAAGTGATGATGCCCGTGGTTCCGATGTTCCACGTCAATGCCTGGGGCATCCCATATGCTGCTGCGATGGTCGGCGCAAAGCTGGTCCTGCCTGGTCCGGGACTTGATGGTGACAGCCTTACACGGCTCATCGACGACGAAGGCGTGACGGTCGCGCTTGGTGTTCCTACAATCTGGCAGGGGCTTCTCGCATCGCTCGACAAACTCGGCTCCAAAGCCGAAACCCTCACACGGACAGTGGTCGGTGGGTCGGCTTGTCCCCCGTCGATGATCGCCGAATTCCGCGACAAATATGGCACCGAAGTCGTGCACGCCTGGGGCATGACCGAAACCTCGCCTCTCGGGACCGCGAATGCCTTGCTGGAACGCCATGCAGGCATGACCGAGGAAGAGCAGGCGAAAGTGCGAGAAAGCCAGGGCCGCCCGCCCTATGGCGTGGAACTCAAGATCGTTGACGATGAAGGCAGCACACTTCCCGAGGATGGGGCGGCGCAAGGCAATCTTCGCATTCGCGGCCATTGGGTCGTAGACAGCTATTTTGGTGCGGAGCCAGGCACGACTTTGGCATCCGATGGATGGTTTGAAACCGGCGATGTGGCCTCGATTGATGCCGATGGGTTCATGACGATCCGGGATCGCTCCAAGGACATCATAAAATCTGGCGGCGAATGGATTTCCACCGTCGAACTTGAGGGCATCGCGGTCGGTCATCCCGGTATCGTGTATGCCGCCGCAATCGCGGCAAAACATGAAAAATGGGACGAACGGCCGGTCCTTGTCGCGGTCAAGGCACCAGGAGCAAAAGTGTCAGAGAAGGATTTGATTGCCTTCTTTTCTGACAAAGTCGCCAAATGGCAGATCCCGGATACGGTCGTTTTTGTGGATGAACTTCCACGAAACGCAACCGGTAAGGTGCTGAAGAACAAGCTGCGGGAAGCCTATGGGGACGTGCTTCTGGCATAGCCTGAAATCAGGCAAGCGGGTTTGCGGATCGCATGTTCCGCCTGTTTGCGACCGCGCATAGGGCGCGAAAAAAACGACCAAAAGGGAGGAATAAATGAAACAATCTAATGTAAAATCCAAGGGGCCTTTTGCCTCGAAGTTTGTGTTAATCACGATGATCGGTGGCTTTTCGTCGTTCAGCGTCGCAAATGCGGAACCGCTTTACTCCAAGGGCGACTGGCTTTTTGGCCTGAATGCGGCGAAAGTATTCACGAACGAAACGTTGGATTCAATCAGCGCGGGCGGTGCGCCAATACCCGGGGCTGGTGTCAATATCACCGATGACACCACGCTGAGTTTCGACGTTTCCTATTTTTTGAATTCATCTGTAGCGTTGAACTTCTTTGGTGGTTTGCCTGCCAGCGCTAATCTTGCAGGGAGCGGCAGTTTGGCAGGACTGCCTGTTGGAGAGACGGAATATGGCCCTGCTGTTTTGTCGCTTCAATATCACTTTTCGACTAATTCATCCGTTAGCCCTTATGTTGGTGCCGGTATCGCTCGAATCTTGTTTCTGGAAGAACAAGGGGATGCACTCGCGGACTTCGACTTGAAAGACGCCTGGGCGCCCGCTGTCCAAGTTGGAATGCGCTATCAAATGAGCGATAATTGGTTTGCCAATGCCGATATACGTTACACGCCATTCGAAACAGATATCTCTGGGACACTCGGCGGGGCGCCAGTCAGAGGCAAGATTTCGGTGGACCCAACAATTCTCAATATCGGTATTGCCTACCGGTTTTAAGCTATTATTGCTAGAAGAGCTGGCAAGGAAAGTGAGTAACAAAAACTCGAAAAGCAAGCTCTTGGAGATGTGAGGAAACGGGCCCGACCTCAGAACGAAGCGGACACGTATTGCGTGACTGACCTGAGCTCCACGCGGCAGAGTTTATTCTGGGAGTCTCACCTTATTTTTTGGCCGCCCCTAAAAGTGCCCTCATTCAGGGCTGGAGTATTTGGCGCTTCCTTACCTCTACGGGCTGGCTCTAACGAGGCGATCCATCAGTGCTGGTTCAGGCATTTTGCCCTGAGCCGGCCATTGAATGACTCGATGAAAAGTCATTGTCTGTCGTAAGCGCCACACTGCTCCCCTCGTGCGGCGCATGAGGTGAATGTGGCAAGAGTCCGCCGATCGTTAGAGTCGGACGGTCCAATTGGGAGCAGACGGCAAAATGGACGTCCTGAGGCGCCCCCAATGGGTTCCGAGATTATTGGGAGAGTCCGTTGGTTGAATAGCTCAAAGCGTGTTGGTTGGCGAGCGCGCCGAGCCCGGAGCCATCCCAAAGCTCAGGCGCTCGGCGCGCGCCTGTCGGCGTGAGGCCGCGGGTGCAGCAGGTCATCTAGCCCGAGCGCGCGTTGTGCCCGTGCGGCTGCGGCGAGATGGCCAGGATTGGCCAGGACGTCAGCGAACGGCTGACGCGCCTGGAATGACCGCAAGGACCGTGGAAGCTCGTCCAATGCTGGGTCCATCTGCGCCGAAGGTTCGTGAAGCTGGCGCGCAACACCAAGTCCCCGATCGCCGAGGCCGCCGTGCGCCAGTTCACTAAGCTATACGCCATTGAGGCGACGGTGCGAGGAATGACGCCACAAACTCGGATCGCCGCGCGACAACGGCACTCCTCCCCGATCATAGCCGCCTTGAAGCCCTGGTTTGAAAAGCAATTGTCAAGGGTCTCCTCCGGCTCTAAGCTGGCCGAAGACATTCTCTAAGGTCTTGCCCATTGGGAAGGGCTCACCCGCTTCCTGGCGATGGCCGGCTCGAGTTCGATACCAACCCGGTCGAAAACGCCATCCGGCCGATATGCCTAATCAGAAAAAATGCCCTGTTTTCTGGACACGAGATCGCGGCCGAAAACTGAGCGCTGCTCTCATCCGTCGTGGCCACCTGCAAGCTCAACGACGTTAATCCCATTGCCTACCGCGCAGATACCTTCGACGCCATCATCAACGGCCATCCGCAGAGCCAGATCGAGGAACTCATGCCCTGACGATTCCGGAAAATGTCATGCCTAAATCCGTAGGCGATCGGCGAGGCGCTTACTGTCTGTCGGTTTTCCGGGCCGTGAGGCGTCCAGCGTCACATTGTTTGGATGTGCCTATAGGTCGAAGTTCACGGGAGATGAACTCAGAGCCTTGGTCGACCCGGATCGTCTTCGGATAGTCAATCTTGCCGCACACAAGGTCGAGTTCATCTGACTTTAATCCGGTCTTTACAACGAACACCCACGCGGATTCTTTCGGAACTGTCGTCCAAAAATCGATGCCAGCTTTCCAGGCAACCTCAAACTGCTCCGGCCCGAGCGAGGAGTACGCAAGCACGTCCCGCTTTCTTGACTAAAAACCGATCGGCGCACCAGCACTTTTCATCGTCGAGACGCTTTTGGCGCCGAGAGGTGACCAGACGTCGGGTGTCACCTTTCCCCTGCAATACACCTTTTTAAGTCCTCAAAGCTTGTGGCCAGCCTCGATTCCATTGGGCACCCCCGTCAAGCGTCCTGCATCAGGTCAATTCATCAGTAATGGTGATACGCGATGAAGCCGCAGCCGGCCAGTAGAAGTTCTTTCCATTTCCAAATGAAGTGCCTCGCCCCTTGTTCCCGGCTAACGCCGGGTGACTTGGACGACACCTGCCGGACCTTGAAACCGTCCTTCCGAAGAATTTTTCCCGCCTCTGCGCGGCTCCTCCTGGATCATGTGTGGACACCCTGCGACCTCCGTATCAAATGGCTTCCATTCCAGCCAACAACCGAAAATGTTAATGTCATCATAGTGCTATCGCGTAGCAATAGTGCCCACCTTCATCCCGCACGGCCCGCCAGCAGCACCTCCCCAGACAGCCCGTTTAAGGCATAATGCAGGCTGCCCCTCTGGTCGAAGTTAAGTCTGCCATGCCGTCGCTGTTCTTCATCACCCATCCGGAAGTCGTCGTGGATCCAGCCGTTCCCGTCGAGCGCTGGCGTCTCAGCCCCAGGGGTGCGGCGCGAATGCAAGCCTTTGCCGCCTCAGACATGATGGCGGGCGTCACGGCCATCTGGTCGAGCGGTGAAACGAAAGCGTTGGAAGCTGCCGAAATACTTGCCCGCCAGCTTGGCCTGTCAGTTCAGGTCGATGAGGCGCTGGGGGAGAATAACCGCCAGGCGACCGGCTTCCTGCCCCCGGCCGAGTTCGAACAGGTCGCCGATGCCTTCTTCGCCAATCCAGAAGGAAGCGTGCGCGGCTGGGAGTGCGCCGTGGACGCGCAGGCGCGTATATTGAAGGCATTCGCCAACATCACCCGGCACCCCCCTGCTGGAGATGTCGCGATCATCTCTCATGGCGCCGTCGGCACGCTGCTTTACTGCGCGCTGACGGGAGTGCCCATCAGCCGCCGCCATGATCAGCCATTTCAGGGCAATTTCTGGCGCGCGGATTTTCCCGCCCTGAAACCGGCAACGGGCTGGACACAGATCGCGCCCGTATAGACGCCCGGCAGATTAGCCACCCCTGCCTCGCCTTCAAATCAGGCAGAAGCGGCGCGAGTTGCCTGCGGAAATTCCCATCATGGTAGAATTCACCATGCTGATACAAGAAACTCGTCCGGTAACCTTAGTTTGAGGTTGAGTCCGTCTGCGAATGCCCTCTAAGACTATGCGCGGGCGGACATCCATGCTGCTGCATTTCGGCCAGAAGGGCGGGAAATCGTGACAGAATTGCTACGGAAAGCCGTTGAGGCGCCGCGCGCCAGCGCATGGGTTTCCTTGAGCGATTCCGGCATTCCAACGCTCGTTTCGGTAGGCGCCGCTCCGGCGGGCGAGGCGTCCGCTGCCGCACTTCCGCCCGTCTATCCAGAGTGGTTGGGCGACCGCGCCTTCGCTGCCGCTCACGGCGCGCGTTTCAACTATGTTGCCGGTGAAATGGCGCGCGGAATCGCAACCCCCAGAATGGTTGTCGAAGCGGCGCGCGCCGGCTGTGTCGGCTTCTATGGCAGCGCCGGTCTGCCGGTGGCCGAGATCAAGTCAGCCGTCGCGGAAATCAAATCCGCCCTTGGGCCCGAGGCCAGAAACTGGGGCGCAAACCTCATCCATTCCCCGCAGGAACCCGGCCAGGAAAAAGCGGTGATCGACCTCTTCCTGGCAGAAGGCGTCACCCGCGTATCCGCCTCCGCCTTCATGCGCCTGACGGCAGATGTCGTCCGCTACACGGCCCTCGGCCTCTCCCGCGCTGCGGATGGCACCGTCCAGCGCGCCAACCATGTCTTCGCCAAGGTCTCCCGCGCCGAAGTTGCCGAAGCCTTCATGGCGCCCGCGCCGGAAAAGATGCTGCAGCAGCTCGTTGCAGCCGGCGCCATCACCCCGGAACAGGCAGACCTTGCCGCGCGCGTCCCTGTCGCCGCTGATATCACCGCCGAGTCAGATTCTGGCGGCCACACAGACAATCGCCCCGCCGCGCCGCTGTTCAGCTCGCTCTGCGCGGCCCGCGCCAGGGTCGCGGCCCGCTACGATCTGGCTGAAAGCAGCATCCGCATCGGCCTCGCCGGCGGTATCGCCACGCCGCAATCTGTCGCCGCCGCCTTCCAGATGGGCGCCGCCTATGTGCTCACCGGTTCCATCAATCAGAGCGCCGTGGAATCCGGCCTCGCCCTGCCCGGCCGCAAGCTGCTCGCCAAGGCGGGCCCGGCCGATGTGGCGATGACGCCGGCCGCTGACATGTTCGAACAGGGCGTGCAGGTTCAGGTGCTCAAGCGCGGCACGCTCTTCGCCATGCGCGGCAAGAAGTTCCACGCTTTCTATCGCAGCGGCGCGTCTTATGAGACGCTGCCTCCCGAAGACCGCAAATGGATTGAGGATGTCCTGGGCGAGCCCTTCGAGGCCGCCTGGCAGGCAACACGCAGCTATATCCGGAAGGTCAATCCGGGCGAAGCGGCCCGCGCGGAGACTGATGGCAACAAACGCCTGGCGCTGGTGGCGCGCCGGTATCTGTTCATGGGTGCCCAATGGGCGCGCGAAGGGCAGGCCGGTCGCACGGCCGACTATCAGATATGGTGCGGCCCGGCGATGGGCGCCTTCAATGAATGGGTCGCGGGCAGCTTCCTGGAGCCTGTCGAAGCCCGCACGGTCCGCCAGATCGCGCTCAATCTGATGGAAGGCGCGGCCCGCATCACCCGCGCTGGCCAGCTGCGCGCCATCGGCCTCACTGTTCCTGCCGAGCTCTTTTCCTTCCGGCCTGTTGCCTTCGAGTAAGATCATGACAGAGACACGCACGTCTTCCCTTTACGATCCGGCAGCGCCCATTGCGGTGGTCGGCATCGGCGCGATTTTCCCAGGCCGGGGCGATACCACCGGCTTCTGGCGCGACATCTTCGAAGGCCGCGACCTCCTCACGGATACTCCGCCCACCCATTGGCTGGTGGACGACTATTATGATGCCAATCCGCTGACGCCGGACCGCACCTATGGCCGGCGCGGCGGCTTCCTCTCGCCGGTCGCCTTCGATCCGCTCGCTTTCGGCATTCCGCCCGCCGCTCTGCAAACCACTGACACGGCCCAGCTCCTCGCCCTCGTTGCCGCCAAGATGACGCTCGATGATGCCGAACGCGACAGCGGCGGCAAGTTTGACCGTACACGCACTAGCGTCATCCTCGGCGTTGCCTCCGCCACCGAACTCACGGCCCATATGGCAGGCCGCCTCCAGCGTCCCGCCTGGGTCAATGCCATGCGCCAGGCGGGCCTGCCCGAAGACGAAGTGCAGGACATCGCCCGCCGCATCGAGAGCCATTATACAGAGTGGAAGGAAAGCACCTTCCCCGGCCTCCTCGGAAACGTCGTCGCCGGTCGCATCGCCAACCGCCTCGATCTCGGCGGCAGCAACTATGTCACCGATGCCGCCTGCGCCTCCAGCCTCTCTGCGCTCCAGATCGCCATGCACGAACTGCGCGCGGGCGATTCCGATATGGTCCTCACCGGCGGCGTCGACGCGCTGAACGACATCCTGATGTTCATGTGCTTCTCGAAGACGCCCGCCCTTTCTCCCACGGGTGATTGCCGGCCCTTCTCCAACAATGCCGACGGCACAATGCTCAGCGAAGGCATCGGCATGATCGCCCTGCGCCGCCTTGAGGATGCCGAGCGCGATGGCAACCGCATCTACGCACTGATCCGCGGCATCGGCGGCGGCTCGGACGGCAAGGGCACCGCCATCTATACACCCCTTCCCTCCGGCCAGGCCCGCGCCCTGCGCCGCGCCTACGAGCAGGCAGGCTACGGCCCGGCTACCGTCGATCTCGTCGAAGCCCACGGCACCGGCACCAAGGCAGGCGACAAGGCAGAGCTGGAAGGCCTCCACCAGGTCTTTGGCGAAAGCGCCAGCGGCAATGAGCCCTGGTGCGCCATCGGTTCGGTCAAATCCCAGATCGGCCACGCCAAGGGCGCTGCCGGGTCAGCCAGCCTCATCAAGGCGATCCAGTCTCTGCACCGGAAAGTCCTTCCGCCCACGATCAAGATCGAGGAACCCGCTGACGTCATCCGTGACAGCGCCTGCTTCTACGTCAATACCGAAGCGCGCCCCTGGATCAGCGCCCCTGCGCGTCCCCGCCGCGCCTCGGTCAGCTCCTTCGGCTTCGGCGGCAGCAACTTCCATGTCGCCCTGGAAGAATACACTGGCCCGAACGCCGCCAGGCCCGCCCGCGTCTTCCCCGCCGAACTCTTCCTCTACAGCGCCGATGACAGCGCCGCCCTGGCCGACCAGCTGACGGCCGCCGTCCAGACAAGCCTGCCGGAAGATGCCTTCGCCGCCACTGCCGAGGCCACCCTCAAACACTTCAGCGCCAGCGCCCCCGTCCGCGCCGCCATCACCGCCACCAGCCCGGAAGACCTTGCCGCCAAGGCAGGCCGCCTCGCCGCTCAGATCGCCGACGGTTCTGCCGGCCGCGCGCCCCTGCCTCAGGGCTGCAGCCTGTCGCTCGCGCCCGCCGCGCCGGGCAAGATCGCCTTCCTCTTCTCCGGCCAGGGCAGTCAGTATACGGGCATGGGCGCAGATCTCGTCATGGCCTTCCCCGCCGCCCGCGCCGTCTGGGACGCCGCCGCGAGCCACCCCGTCACCGGCGCGCTGAAGCTCCACCGCCTTGCTTTTCCGCCCACGGCCTTCGACCAGGTGGAGTTCGGCAACCAGACCAAACGCCTCACCGCGATGGAGCATGCCCAGCCGGCCATCGCGGCGGTCGCCCTCTCCCATCTCGCCCTCATCCAGGCCCTCGGCCTCGAAGCGGACATGACCGGCGGCCATTCCTTCGGCGAGATCATGGCCCTGCATCATGCTGGCGCCTTTGATATGGATGCCGCCCTCACCATCGCCGCCGCCCGTGGCCGCGCCATGGCGGATGCCGCCGCCTCAAATGAAGGCGCGATGCTTGCTGTCCAGTGCGAAGCCGGCGCGGTGCGCGATCTCGTCACCCAGATCGGCGGCGGTCTCGTCATCGCCAATGACAATGGCCCAAGCCAGGTCGTCCTCTCCGGACCCGTCGCCGCCATCCAGAAGGCCGAAGCGCTGATCGCAGAGCGCGGCGTCAAGGCGCGCCGCCTGCCGGTTGCCACCGCCTTCCATTCCAGCGTCGTCAGCGCGGCCGTTGATCCGTTCCGGGAGGTTCTCTCCGGCCAGAAGATCAAGAAGCCGCGCCTGCCGGTCTATGCCAATGCCACCGCCGCGCCCTACAAGGCAAAGGCCTCCGACATGGCTGCCGAAATCGCCTCCCAGGTCGCAACGCCCGTTCGTTTCCGGGAGGAAATCGACGCGATGTACGCCGCTGGCGCGCGCCTCTTCGTCGAGATCGGCCCCGGCAATGTCGTCAGCGGTCTCGTCGCCGACACGCTCGGCAGCCGCGACCATCTCGCCGTCTCGCTCGACAACAAGCGCGTCAATGGCGTCATGCAATTTCTGTCAGCCCTCGGCGCGCTCAGCGTCGCGGGCATCCCGCTCGATTTTGCCGCCCTACTCAGCCAAACGCCGCCGCCGGTTCCAAAGCCGCCGCCATCGCGCCATGCGGTGATGCTCACCGGCGCCAATCATGATCGCCCCTACCCGCCCAAAGACGGCGCCGCAGGCCGCGCCCCACCCAACCCGCCACGGGTGCAGCCCAGCCCTGCCCCGCAGCCGCCCCCACAAATCCCTTCCCCGTCCCCCTCCTCCCAGCCAGTTGCCGCCGCTTCTCCAGAAAGGATCTCGACGTCCATGCCTGATCTGCCCCGCCCGACCGATCCTTCCCTGCTTCCGGCACCCACATCTCAACCCTTCGCCGCGCCCGCCAGCGCCATAGAGCGCATCTGGCACGAAGTTTCCCAGCGGCATCAGGATTACCTCCAGACCACCGCTGCCGCCCACACTGCCTACCTGAACGCTGCCGCCGCGCTGCTCGGCGGCGCGCATATCCCGCAGGCCGCGCTCCCCGCGCCCACACCCGCCCTGCCGCCGCCTGCTGCGCCAGCGCCTCAAGCTGCGCCTGCGCCAAGCCCGGCGCCAGCCCGCCCCGCTGAAATCAACATCGCACCCGCCCCTGCCGCCGCCAAACCGTACACGAACGGGGCAGCCACGCCGCAGGCACCAGCCCCGAAATCACAGCCCGCCCCCGCGCCCGCAAAGGCCGCCTCCGGCCCGGACCCCATCGCCCTCGTCCGCGCAATCATCTCCGAAAAGACCGGCTATCCTGAAGACATGCTCGAAATCGACATGGACCTTGAAGGCGAACTCGGCGTCGATTCCATCAAGCAGGTCGAAATCCTCTCCACCCTGCGCGACCGCGTTCCGGAACTCCCGGAGATTGACCCGGAAAAGCTTGTCGAGCTGCGCACCATCGCCGCCATCGCCGCCATGCTTGGCAGCGCCCCATCCGCCGTGTCTGCGGCCCCCGCTCCCCAGGCGCCCGCCCCAGCCCCGGCCGCATCTGCCAGCAACGGCGTCACGGTCGCGGTCGTCCGTTCCCTGATCGCCGAAAAGACCGGCTATCCCGATGACATGCTCGAAGAAGACATGGATCTGGAAGGCGAACTGGGCGTCGACTCCATCAAGCAGGTGGAAATCCTCTCCGCCCTGCGCGACCGGTATCCCTCGCTGCCGGAAGTCGATCCGGAAGACATTGCCGAGCTGCGCACCATCCGGAAGATCGCCGATTTTTTTGCCTGAGGGATGGCGGGCCGGCCCCTGCCGCCCCCCGTCCCGCGCCGCCTGAACCAGCCCTGCCGGCCTACACCTGCGAGGTGCGCCCCGCCCGTTGGGAAGCGGTCGCGCCCCCCGCCGGGCTGCCCCTCGCCACGCCGGTAGAGATCACGCTGGCAGAGCCCGCTGCGGCAGAGGCGCTGCAGGCGTCCCTCGCGGCGGCCGGCATCCCCGCCACCCTCGTTCAGGCCCCCGGCGGCAGCGCCCGAACCGTTCTGTTCACGGAAGGCCTCGCGCCCGCCCCCATGACGGCCCGCCACTGGGCCGCCCTCGCCGCCGCGCGCCCTGCGCGCCAGCCGGGCGCAAAGCTCATCTTCCTGCAGCGTCTCTCTGCCGATACCGGTCTTGAGGGCCTAACGCGCACGCTGCGCCGCGAATGGCCGGAAGTCTCCGCCGCCTGCTGGACGCTGCTGGAAAATGTCTCGGGGGAGGTGATCGCCGGCTGGCTGGCTTCGGCCTCCGAAGACCTCTGGATTTCGCCGGATGGCACCGCCCGCCGCGCCGCGCTCGGCCCGCTGGCGGCGCCCCGCCCGCTCCCGCCTGCCGAACAAGGCCTCTGGCTGGTCACCGGCGGCGCGCGCGGCGTCACCGCCACCTGCGCCATCGAAATCGCCCGGCAAAGCGGCGGCACGTTCCTCCTGGCAGGCCGCTCGGCCGAAACGCCCTGGCCCGCAGATGTGCCCGAAACCTCTGATCTGAAATCCCTCCGGGGCCTGATGGCATCCGCCGCCGTCAAGCGCGGTGAAAAGCCTTCGCCCGCCGCCATCGACAAGGCCGCCCGCGCCGCCCTCGCCGGCCTTGAAATCCGCGCCACTCTCGCCGAAATCCGCGCGGCAGGCGCCGGGGCGCACTATCTCCAGATGGACACCTCAGACGCCGCTTCGGTAGACGCAGCGCTCTCCACCATCGGCCAGCGCTTCGGCCAGATCACCGGCCTCATCCATGGCGCCGGCATCATTGCAGACCGTCTGGTGGAAGAGAAAACCGAGGCTGAACTCCGCCGCGTCCTCGCCACCAAGGCCGAAGGCCTCTTCCACATCCTTGCCCGGATAGACCGCGCCGCCCTTCGCCATGTCGGCCTCTTCTCTTCGGCCTCGGCCTTCTTCGGAAACCGGGGCCAGTCCGATTACGCCATGGCGAACGCCATCCTCGCCAATGCCGGGCGCGCGCTACGGGCAGAGCTGCCCGCCGCGCAGGTCAAGGTGTTCGATTGGGGCCCCTGGGAAGGCGGCATGGTTGACGCCACCCTCGCCAGCCATTTCAGGCAGCAGGGCGTCCCACTTATTCCGCTCGGCGAAGGCGCCCGCATCTTTGCCCACGAACTCCTTGCCGGAGACACCGCCGATGTCGAACTCGTTGTCGGCACAGTCTGGAGCGACACATGAGCCGGTTTGAACCCATCGCCATCGTCGGTGAAGGCTGCGTGCTGCCTGGCGCGGCGTCTCCCGATGCGCTGTGGGATATCGTCGCGCAGAAACGCGTCGTCACCCAGCGTGTTTCGCCTGCCCGCCTCGGCCTCGCCGATCGCGGCGCTGGCAATCCCACCTGGGTTTCCGGCCTGGTGGACGAGGTGCCCGGCACAGAAGATCAGGCGCTCGACCCTGTTTGCCGCTGGCCGCTGAAGGCCGTCCGCGATGCCTGGCGCGGCGCCGCCACAGATCACATCGCGCCCGCGCGCCGCGCCGTCATCCTGGCAAACCTTCTCTATCCCAGCCGCGCCAAGGCCGCCTATGCCGCCGACGTTTGGCGCGATGGGCGCACAGATCGTCCCCTTACGGATAGTCTGAACTCCGGCTATCCCGCCCGCCTCATCGCAGAGGCCATTGGCGCGACCGGTCCTGTCCTTGCGCTGGACGCAGCCTGCGCCTCCTCGCTCTACGCGCTGGAGATCGCCTGCCGCAAGCTCGCCGCCCGCCAGATCGACATTGCCGCCGTCGCCGGGGTCAACGCCGCCGACAATCTCATCCTGCATATCGGATTCAGCGCGCTTAAGGCGCTCAGCCCCACAGGCCGCTCCCGCCCCTTCATCGACGGCGCAGACGGCCTCGTCCCGTCCGAGGGTGCCGCCGCCGTAATCCTCAAACGCCTCGCCGATGTCCAGAAGGGCGAAACGGTCCACGGCGTAATCCGCGGCATTGGCCTCTCCAATGATGGCCGCCGCAAGGGCCTCCTCGCGCCAGACGCCACCGGCCAGGCCGAAGCCATGCGCCGCGCCTATGCCGATGGCGGGATTGATCCTGGCACGGTCCAGTTCCTCGAATGCCACGCCACCGGCACACCGGTCGGAGACGGCGTGGAGGTCGCCTCTTCCGCCAGCATTTTCGGCTCACGCCGCCTCCCCGCTGGCTCGCTGAAGGCCAATACCGGCCACCTCATCACCGTTGCGGGCCTCGCCAGCGTGCTGAAGCTCACCGCCGCCCTGCGCCGCGAAACGCTCCCCGCCATGCCGCTGGATGGCAAGCTTATCCCCGCCCTCGGCGGCGGCAGCCTCACGCCCCTTGCCGATCCTGAGCCGTGGACACGCGCGGCCACTCCCCGCCGCGCCGCCATCAGCAATTTCGGCTTCGGCGGCAACAACTCCCACCTCATCCTCGAACAGCACGAACCCCGCACCCGCGCCGTCAAGGGCGCCGCGCTGCCGCCCGCTCCGGAAGCAGATGACATCGTCATCTGCGGCATAGGCCTCCTCGCCGGGCCGGACCGGGGCGAGCGCGCCGTCCTCCGCCGTCTGATGAATGCGCCCCTCCAGGCCGCCCCTGCCACGCCGGAAGTCGCCGCCGACCCCATCCGCGCCCGCACGCCGCCCGCCGATCTGCTGCGCGCAGAGCCCCAGCAGCTCGCCATCTTCGACGTCGCCGCCATGGCCCTGGAAGGCATCGCCCGGCCCGCCCCCGAAGCCTGCGGCGTCTTCACCGGCACCGCCTGCGCCAATGACAGCGCCCGCTGGCTGCTGCGCGAGCGGATCGCCTCCGAAGGCACCGCCTCGCCCGAAGCCCTCGCCGCCATTGCTCCGCCCCTCGTCGCGGCAGATGTCCTCGGCGCCATGGCGAACATGACGGCCAACCGCCTCACCGTCTCGGAAGACTTCCGCGGCCGGGGTTTCGCCATCGCCGCCGAAGAAGCCTCCGGCCTCGCCGCCCTCGACGCCGCCATGGACGCCCTCCGCCAGGGCGCGCTCGACCTCGCCGTCGTCGCTGCCGCCGACTTCGCCACCGAAACCGTCACCGCCACCCATACCGCCGCTCCGCCCGCCGACATGGCCGCCGCCCTCGTCCTGAAACGCCGCAAGGACGCTGAAGCCGCCGGCGACCCGATCCTCGGAACGGTCAGCGCCATAGGCTGGGCCGCCGCGTCCCCCGCCCCCGCGTCCACCCTCATCCAGGCCGCCTATGGCCACGCGCCGGTCTCCGAGGCCCTCTTCGATCTTGCCGCCCGCCTCGCCCTCGCCGCGCGCGGCCTCGCCCCTGCCACGGGCGAATCCATCGCCGCCCCTTGCCTCGCCGATCCCCTCCCGCCCTTCACCGCCAGTGCCGGCTCAGTCTCTGCCATCCTCACCCCCGCCCCCGTCCGTCCGTCTCCGGACATGCTCCGCCCCACGCCCCACCTCTTCTGGGCCGCCGCCGCCAGCCGCGCCGCACTCGCCAGGAAACTCGCCACCGGCAAACCCGGCGGCAAGGGAAACCACCGCATCGCCCTCCTTGCCGCCGATGCAGAAAAGCTCCGCCAACTGACAGAGGCTGCCACCACGGCCCTCGCCGCAGACGCTGCCCCCGAAGGCGACGGCATCTTCCATGGCTCCTGCACTCCCGACGGCGAACTCGCCTTCGCCTTCACGGGTTCCGCCGCCTCCTATCCCCGCATGGGGCGGGGCCTCCTCGCCGCCTTCCCGGAAGTCGCCGCAGCGCTCAGCGCCATCCCCGCCGCCCAGGCCATGACGCCCCTGCTCGCCAAATCAAGCCTCACCGAATTTGAACAGCTCTGCGCCGTCAGCCTGCTGACCCAGGCCCACGCCCTCCTCCTGCGAGATGTCCTCGGCCTCGTCCCCACCGCCGCCCTCGGCCTGTCGCTCGGTGAAAGCAACGCCCTCTTCGCCTTCGGCTATTGGAAAGATATGGGCGCCCTGCTGGACGATATTTCGGGCGCCGCCATGTATGAGCGCCATCTCGGCGGAGACTTTGAAACGGCAAAAGAAGCCTGGGGCCCAAACGTCCCCACAGACTGGTCCAACTGGCGCCTGCGCGCGCCCATCGCAGACGTCCGCAAGGCCGTGGCCGCCCATCCCAATGTCGAAATCACCATCATCTATTCGGATATCGACGCCATGATCGGCGGCCCCGCCGAGGCCTGCCGCGCGGTAGCAAACTCTCTCGGCAAAGGCGCCGGCGCGCTGATGCACCAGCACCTGATCGTCCATGCCAGCGCCATGACCCCCTTCGCAGAGAAATGGCGCCAGCTGCACACCCGCCCCGTCTCCCGCATCGAAAATGGCCCCCGCCTCTATGCCAATGCCATCAACGCTGCCTACAAGCCCACCAAGGCCACGGTTGCTGACATGCTCACCCGGCAGGCCGTCACCACGGTCAATTTCCCCGCCACTGTCCGCCAGGCCTGGGAAGACGGTGTGCGGACCTTCATCGAACTCGGCCCCCGCGATTCCCTCACCCAGTCCATCCGCCTGACCCTGAAGGACAA
Source organism: Hyphomonas sp. (assembly GCF_013823385.1). Taxonomy (GTDB): domain Bacteria; phylum Pseudomonadota; class Alphaproteobacteria; order Caulobacterales; family Hyphomonadaceae; genus Hyphomonas. Next base: position 363,688 of record NZ_PNMA01000001.1, on the reverse strand, counting down.
ACCCCACCTCGCCATCGCGACGGACGAGATCGAGAGCGGAGACCTCGCCCAGATCGCCCGCCTCGCGGCCACACTCTTCGCCGCAGGCCATCCCATCCGTATAGACACGGTCGCCGCCCGCCTCAACGCCGCCCGCGCACACCCCTGGACCGCGCCCAAACCCGCCACCGTCACCCGCCCGGCAAATTACGAAACGCCCAAACTGCCCACGCGCACAAAATCGACTGCGCCGCGCGGCGCCACCATGCCCGCCGCCCCCACGCTTCCCCCGCCCGTCTACACGCGCACAACGCCTGCGCCTGCCCCGACCGGCCCCGTCCCCTTCCCGCGTCCGCCCGGAACGCAACAACCCTGCAGCCCCAAACTGGCGCAACCCGCCCTGCCCCCGCCCACCAGCATCGTCTCCGGCCGCCAGCCCCTCGCCAAACGCGCCCCCACCGGCAAGGCCTGGGATAGGCCCGCCATTGAAGCGGCCTCGCGCGGCCCGATGTCTGCTTTCTTCGGCGACGCCTTTACCGAGCAGGACCAGTATGCCCGCAATGTCCGCCTGCCCGCCCCGCCACTGCTGCTGGTGGATCGCATCACCGGCATCGATGCCGCCCCGCTGGTCGATGGCAAGGGCGTCATCTGGACGGAGACAGACCTCACCGCCGATCACTGGATGATGCAGAATGGCCGCATCCGCCCCGGCCCGCTGATCGAATGCGGCCAGGCAGACCTCACCCTGATCGGCTGGATGGGCGCAGACCTGCGCAACCGGAACGACCGGGTCTACCGTCTCCTCGGCTGCGAGATCACCTTCCATGAAGGCGGCCTCCCACAAGCCGGCGACACGCTGAAATTCCAGATCGAGATCACCCAGCACGCCACCTTCGCGGGCGTGCGCATGTTCTTCTTCCAGTATGATTGCGAGGCCGCCGGCCGCCGCGCCTTCTCCGTCCGCCAGGGCCAGGCGGGTTTCTTCACAGACGGCGAACTCGCCTCCGGCAAAGGTGTCGTCTGGGACGCCGCCAGCGAGCCCCCGCCCACCGCCAGCCCCGCGCCCATCGACACCGCGCGCGCCAGCGCCAGGCGCGCCTTCTCCGCCGATGACGTCTCCGCCTTCCGCCGGGGCGACGCCTTCGCCTGTTTCGGGCCGGGCTTTGAGCTGTGCGCTGCCCATTCCTTCCCGCCGCATCTGCCAAACGGGAACCTCTCCTTCTTTGACGACGTGCCGGAATTTGACCCCGCAGGCGGCCCCTGGAAACGCGGCTATCTGAAAGCCCGCGCCAGCACGCCGAAAGATGCGTGGTTCTATGAAGGTCACTTCCACAACGATCCATGCATGCCCGGCACGCTGATGGCCGAAGCCGCGGTCCAGGCGCTGGAGTTCTACGCCGCCGCCCTCGGCCTCACCCAGGAACGCGACGGCTATGTGTTCGAGCCTGTCCCCGGCGAAACGGCCAAGTTCATCTGCCGGGGCCAGGTCATCCCGGATGGCGATCACGAGATCACCTATGAAGTCTTCATCGACGAAGTGATCGACGGCGAAACGCCCAAGGTCTTCGCCGCGCTTCTGGCGCGCAGTGACGGGAAGAAGGTCTTCTACTGCCCCCGTTTCGGCGTCCAGCTGCGCCGCCAATGGCCCGCGCCGCGTGTCTCGCCGTCCCCCATCCGCACAGGCCCGCAACAGGAAAGCCGGGGCGACTATGCCGCCCTGCTGGACTGCGCCAATGGCGCGCCTTCCTCCGCCTTCGGAGAAATGTACCGCCGCTTCGACACCGAAGGCAAAGTCCCCCGCCTGCCCCAGCCGCCCTATCACATGATGTCCCGCGTGGTGGCCGCCACAGACCGTCCCGGCGTGCGCCGCCCCGGCGCCACCATCTCGGCCGAATACGACATCCCGCCTGACGCCTGGTATTTCGCAGACAATCGCAACGGCGAAATGCCCTTCTCGGTCCTCTCCGAAATCGTGCTCCAACCCTGCGGCTGGCTCGCCAGCCATTGCGGCTTCGCCCTTGATGGCGGAGACCGCTTCCGGAACCTTGAAGGCGATGGCCGCGTCCATCGCACGCTCGGGCCACGCGACGGCACCATCTGCGTCGACACCACTCTCTCCTCCTTCTCCAAGGTCGGCCCGATGACCATCGTGGCCTTCGATCTCAAAGCCCGCCTGAAAACCGGCGAGCCGGTGATGGATCTCTCGACCCGTTTCGGCTTCTTCCCGGCTCAGGCCCTCGTGCGTCAGGCAGGTCTCGGCGCCGGTCAAGTGGACAAGTCCTATCTCGCCCTCCCCGCCAGCGCGCAGGATCTCACACCCCGCGATCCTCGCCTCGCATCCGGCCAGCTCCGCATGCTCGACCGCGTGGATTATTTTGACCCTGCCGGCGGCAAGGCCGGCCTTGGCCTCGCCCGCGCCAGACAGGTTATCGACCCCTATGCCTGGTATTTCAAAGCCCACTTCTTCGGCGATCCCGTCCAGCCCGGCTCTCTCGGCCTTGATGCCATGGTCCAGCTCCTGACCCGCGCCAGCCTCCTCAAGGGCATCGCGTTGCAGAGCGCCCATATCGAAACCCTCGCGGCAGACATGCCCGTGAAATGGTCCTATCGCGGCCAGGTCACGCCGGAGAAGAAAGAGGTCACCACCGTCATGGAGATCACTGAGATCTCCGGCGACGCCCGCCGCCGCATCGTCACCGGGCGCGGCTCCCTCTGGTGCGATGGCCTGCGCATCTATGAGGCCAATCCGATCTCGATCGCCTTCACCGCCGGGGGCTGATCCGCGCGCCTCGCCAGCCTGTGGATAACCTGTCCGGATGTGTCCGGAATTGTCCAAATCTGTCCGGATTTGTCCCTTCGGTGTCCGCGCCTGACCGGAAATGGCCCCGGAATGTCACGGTTTTGCCGGCCATTGTCACGCCCGGCTGCAGGATAGTTTGGTCCGGATACGGCATATCTTCGCGCGGCCTGTCCACGGCGCCGCCCTGCCCCTCCTGCTGCGCCCTGGGCACGCCCGCCCATCCTTGTCCCCCATCGCGCCCGCGCCTTATCCGGCGGGGCCCCAGGCCGAGCTATACTTGCATCCTCCTCACCCCCGCTTTTTTCGGATCAAACCAGCAAAGAGTCCCCGGACAAACGAATGAAAGGGCCGCCGCCCTCCGCCGATCTCCAAGAATTTCTGAGGCCAATACTCTCCCGCCACGAATAAGCCTTCAGATATTCTCTCCACAGGCGAAGGAATCACCGGCTCGACTTGCCCCTGTTTCCTCTCTCCTCACCGAAGACCTCGCGGCCATCCCCCACCCCCTTGCTCAGAAGGAAGAATTATCGAAGTAAAACAGAGCTCTGATATCGGCCAATTCCCGGCCTGACGGTTTCCCGAATATTAATGCCTCGTATTGCCGCTCATGCAGTATTGTGGCTTTACTTCCTGTAGTGTCAGGGGACGGTGAGGCATGATCCCTATGTCCGGGTCAGGTCACCAGAGGCGGAAGAATGTCGGTCGACTCCAGCCAGTCGGGTCTCAAAAGCGTACCCTCTGCACGGCGCTACCGCCGCGCTGAAGGCGCTGCGCTGCCGTTTTTCCCCTATGGCCTCGTCCCCGTCCTCGGCCTCGCTGCCCTGCTGCTGTTTGGCTGGATGGTGCTCGCGGTCACGGCAGTCCAGGGCACGGCCCGCGCCGCTGCCGAACGCGCCCTCGCCGAGACCGGCGAAAGCTGGGCCAAAGTCCGCGCCTCTGGCCAGTGGGTCACCCTCGAAGGCAACCCGCCCAGCCCCGAGGCTGGTCAGCGTGCCATCAATGCCGTGCGCCAGGCCACCATGCCCACCTGGCTCGGCAAGGCCCGCCCCGTCACACGGGTCACTGCCAATTACGCGACCAGTACGCCTGCCCGGGCCAACTCGATCACCGCCTCCCCCGCTGCGGCCACTGATCCCGAATTCCTCTTCCGCCTCACCGCCGGCGCGCTCACCCTCAATGGCCGCGTTCCGACAGAAGCCCTCAGAACCGCCCTCGCAGCCCGCGCTGAAAGCCTCAGATCACCCGGCCATCTGCAGGATGTGATCAACCGGATGACGGTCACCAACGGCCCCTCGCCGGCGGGCTTTGAGGCGGTTGCCGAGCGCGCCATCGACACGCTCGCCCAGTGTGAAACCGGCACCGCCAGCTTCTCGGAATTGACCTTCAGCTTCCGCTGCCAGGCTGACGACGCCAAGGTCGAAAGCATCCGCGCGGCCGCCAATGCCGGTCTTCCCCTCGGCGCCTTCGGAACCGTAGAAATCCTTCCGATTCAAGCAGTTGTCAGCTGCGAAGAAGAACTCTCCCGCCTCCTGCAAGCTGCCCGCATCGAGTTTGCCCCCGGCAGCACCGTGCTGAATGTCGCCAGTGGTCCCGTGCTGGATCTGGCCGCCCGCGCCGCTGCCGACTGCCCCGGCACCCTGCGGGTTGAGGGGCACACGGACAATACCGGCACCCCGGCCTTCAACGACCAGCTCAGCCTGCGCCGGGCCGAAGCCGTCCGCGCCGCCATGATCGCGCGGGGCGTACCTCCCGAAAGACTGCTCGCCGCCGGACTGGGCCAGAACCAGCCCGTTGGAGACAACGCCACAGAAGAAGGGCGCGCCCGTAATCGCCGGATAGAAATCCGAATTGTCAGGCCAGACGAATGAGCCGGCTGATCCCCCCTAACGCGCCCACCGGCGGAGATTGACCATGTGGTTCCTGCTTATCCAGATATTCTTCTTCATGTGCGTCTCTGCAGCGCTGGGGGCAGCCCTCGCCTGGTGGTGGCTGCGCCGGCGCTTCATTGATGTGACGGAAACCCATGCCGAACTCACCCGGCAGGTGGAGACAGCCATCGCCGACGGCCGCGCCCTCAAGCGCGAAGACATAGACGCCAGCCTGACAGCCGCCCTCGCCGCCTACCAGCCGCCACAGCCGGACTTTGAGCCGCTCCAGAGCCGCCTCCTGCTGCTGGAACAACAGCTTGCCGCGCCCGATCCCGATCTCGGCGCGATGAAAGACCGCATCGGCATGATCGAGCAGGCCGTCTCCACCATCTCCGCCTCCATCGCCTCCCTGCGCAGCATTCACCTCGATGCCCTCTCCCAGGGCATCCGGGACGTTGCCCAGCGTGTGGACGGCATTCAGATGCCCGATGTCGACAGCGTCAACCTGCGCGTCGCCGCCCTTTCCGAGACAGTCGCCGCCAGCCGGCCAGACCTGACGCCCCTGCAGGACCGCCTCGGCGCGCTCGAAGCCGCGATCACCAACTTCCGTATCCCCGAGGTCGATCTTGGCCCGGTCCATAGTGGCCTTGCGCGGCTCGATCTCAGCCTGTCGGAGCTTCAGCCGCCCGAAGTCGACCTGCGGCCCATCGAGACCCGCCTGTCCAAGCTGGAAGAGCTTCTGGACGCCCTTGATACCAAAGACAATTTCGCCAGCCTTGCCGGTGATGTCGCCGTTCTGGCCGCCGAACTCTCCGCCGTCTCCGGCGAAGTGGCAAACGTGGCCGCCGATGTCGCCAAAGTGTCGGGGGAAGTCGGCTCGGTCGGCCAGGCCATCGCCCGCATCGAACTGCCCGACATGCCAGACCTCGACCCGCTCCACAGCCGGCTTGCCGAGATTGACGCCTCCCTCTCCGACCGCTTCGCCCTCGTGCAGGAACGGATCGCCGCGAATACACCGCTCAACGACGCGCTGATCGGCACACTCGCCGCCATCGAGTCAGATCTCGAAGTCGTCGCCTCCCGGCGCGGCCCCGATCTCGAACCGCTGTTCGTTCAACTCGCCTCTCTGGACGCATCGGTAGGAACAATCCGCAACGAACTGCGCGGCCAAAACCGCCTGGAATCGCTTGAGCGGCGCCTCATGGCCATTCAGGAGGCCGTCCACAATCCTCCGCCCGGCGAGGTCTCACGCGAGGACTTCACCGCCCTCGAAGACCGGCTCACCTCCATCGAATACGGCATCACGGCGCTCCACCACATGCTTCGCGGCCGCGGCGACAGCCGGGCAGAGCCTGAAACCCCGCGCGCCCGCGCGGAAACAACCGCGCTGGAAGCGCGCCCCAGCACCCGCACCACCCGTCCTCTGCCGGCTGCGGAGATCCACCGCCGCGCCGAAGCCATCGCCAAGGCCCGCAAACCCGGCGATCAGGCAAACCTCCTCACCCACGCCGCCTTTGGCGAAGGCGACGACCTCGCCCAGATCATCGGCGTCGGCCCCATCCTCACTGAGCTGCTCCACGAAGTGGGTGTGTTCTACTTCTGGCAGATTGCCGAATGGACGGATGAAGACGTCGCCTATGTCGATGAAAAGCTCCTGCATTTCAAAGGCCGGATCGAGCGGGACGACTGGGTTGGCCAGGCAAAGGCGCTCGCCGGAATGCCCGGCGCCGCCCCGCGCCCCGAAGCGGGCTGAACTGACCTTGCGGAACGGGTTGGCGAGGCAAGCCCCCGCCGCCTAATCTGCCGTCAGAACAGGCGGCTTCGCTGCCCATAAGGGAGACCCATTATGCTCGAAGGCATCCGCGTCATCGAATACGCTACCTACATGGCCGCCCCCGGCGCCGGCTGTATCCTTCGTGACTGGGGCGCCGATGTCGTCAAGATCGAGCCGCCCGGCGGTGATCCCATCCGCCTCTTCTTCCGCACGATCGGCACAGACTATCCCGACAATCCCGTCTTCGATTTCGACAATCGTGGCAAACAGTCGATCATCATCGACACCAGCAAGGCAGAGGGCCAGGCGCTCATCCGTGAACTGGTGAAAGACGCCGACGTGTTCCTGACCAATGTCCGCCCCGGCGGCCTTGCCCGCTCGGGGCTGGACTACGCGTCCCTGAAGGAGCTGAACCCGAAACTCGTCTACTGCTCCCTTTCGGGTTACGGCCTTGAAGGTCCGGATGCGGATCGTCCGGGCTTTGACATCGCCAGCTTCTGGAGCCGCACGGGCGTTGCCAACCTCACCATCCCCAAGGGCGGCGAGCCCTTCCCTCTACGGACGGCTTTTGGGGATCACACAACCTCCATTGCGGCGGCCGCCGGCATCTGCGCGGCGCTGGTGGAAGCCCAGCGCACCGGAAATGGCCGTCTCGTCGAGGCATCCCTCTTCCGAACCGGCCTCTACACTATGGGCTCCGATCTCGCGATCCAGCTTTTCTTTGGCCGCGTCGCCTCTACCAAGGGTCGGCACGAGCAGAATGTTCCGATTTCGAACTTCTATCAGAGCAAGGACGAAAAATGGTTCTGCATCGTTGCCCGCCAGGGCGAGACGGATTGGGCGCCGCTCTGCCGGGTGATCAACCGGCCCGAACTCGCCACCGATCCGCGCTTCAACAATGCCAAGGGCCGACGCGCCAACAATGCAGAAGTCGTCAACATTCTCGATGCGGGCTTCGGCGCCTATGAGATGAAGGAACTGGCCGCGCGCCTTGACGCAGAATCGATTGCCTGGGCCCCGGTTCAGACGCTGGCGGAAGTTGCCAGCGATCCGCAGGCATTCGCGGCGGGCGCCATCGTCCAGACGCCCAGCTCCAAGGGCGACGGCACGACCTATGCCTCACCTGCATCACCGGTTCGTTTCCCCGGCGCGGACGACGGCCCGAAAGGCCCCTCCCCGGCACCCGGCGAACACACGAAAGCCGTGCTCGGCTCTCTTGGGCGGAGCGAGGCAGACATAGAGACCCTCTACAAATCCGGCATCGTCTTCTGACAAAAAGGGCGCGAGATTATCTCGCGCCCTCTTAACTTAAGCAGTAGACGGAATTTATTTTCCCTTGAACACCGGTGTGCGCTTCTCAAGGATCGCGTTGACGCCTTCGATGTGATCATCGGTTTCATGCATCAGCGCCTGCGAGGCGGCCGACAGCTCCATGATCGTATCATAGGAAGCGTTGGTCCCATGGCGCATCAGCGTCTTGGCAAGGCGCAGCGCCTGGGGCGGCTGGCCCGCAATCTTCTCGGCCATCGCCATGGCTTCATCCATCAGTTTGTCCGTCGGCACGACGCGGGAGACGAGGCCCCATTCTGCTGCGGTCTTCGCGTCGATCACGTCGCCCGTGAACAGCAATTCGGCTGCGCGAGACGATCCAATGAGGCGCGGCAGCAACCAGGCGCCGCCATCCCCAGGAATGAGGCCCAGTTTCAGGAACGTCACGCCTAGTTTTGCCGTTTCCGAAGCAATGCGGATGTCCGCCATGCAGGCCACATCACATCCAAGACCGATGGCGGGGCCATTGATGGCGGAAATCAGCGGAGTTTCCATATTATACAGCGAGCGGACGATCATGTGGATGTTGCGGCGATAGCCTTCGCGGATGTCCGCCGGGCTTCCGCCGAATGCGCCGGTCTTCTCCTTCATCGCCTTCACATCACCGCCCGCAGAGAAGGCGCGGCCAGCGCCGGTGAGGATCGCGCAGCGGATCTGCGGATCGGCTGCAATCTCGGCGCACACCGCCGCCACAGCGGGCCCATCCCCTTCCTGCCCGAGCGCGTTCATCATTTCGGGACGGTTCAGCGTCATCACGGCGATGGGGCCGCGTTTCTCCAGCAGCAGAATGGACATGGGCGTTTCCTTTGACGTTAGCGTGTTCAGTGAGTTTCAGACGGGGACGTTTGGCGAGTGCCCGGCGCGGGCGGCGTTGCGGGCGGCCCGGCGAAGCACTGCGCCTTGGACATCCAGTCGGCCGCCACCGCGCCGGTCACCTCCAGGGATGTGTCGGCAATGTTGCGCGTCTGCGTGACGACCTGACAGAATTCCTCCGCCCGGCCTTCGATCCTCTCGGCGTCACTGGGGGTTCCATGCGTCCAGACCGCGCCCGAAGGCGCCGTGAGCAAGACATAGGGCATCTCCCCCGGCGGCTTTTCCCGGCGCGTCGCGTAAGTCCACCCAAAGGTATTGATGCCCAGCGTCACGATATTGCCGATCCGGTCCTCATTCTGGCGCACGACGCCCAGATGGTCGTAGACTTCCTGTCCGTGTGCCCATGTTTCCATCAGGCGAGCGGTGATCGAAGAGCGCGCGCTCATATCCGGCCCCGCCCATTTCAGGCGCGCCCTGGGGTCAGCGCTCGCGAAACGGCCGGCCGTTTCCTCGAACTGCTTTTCCCATTCGGCGACCAGAGCATAGCCCTCAAGCCCTGCCAGTACTTCACTCTCATATGCCCGCATGGATTTGCCGGAACTGGCCATCGTCTTCAGATGGTGAACCAGCTCGGCCTCGTCCGCCAGCTGAAGATAGGCCATCCGGTTCCAGAAGTGCAGATGCTGAAGCACATCATGAATGCCCCAGCCCTTGAACTGGGTCGGCTCGGTATATCGGACCGGCGCCGTCGCGGAAATCAGCGCATGCAACGCCCGGCTTTCCGCCCGGAAATCTTCAGCCTGCTGCATGGATCAGAGATCCCCTTTCAGGTCTTTCAGCACGCCGGAAAAATCCAGGCCGTCAAAGCCGCGCTCGGAGAGGTTCTGGTAGATGCTTTCGGCAAGTTCTCCGAGGCGAATGTCTGCCCCAGCCGCCTTGGCGGCGTCGGCGGCCAGATGCAGGTCTTTCAGCATCATGGCAACCGCGAAGCCCGGCTTGTAGTCGCGGTTGGCGGGTGAAGTGGGGACAGGGCCCGGCGCCGGGCAATAGCTGGTCATGCTCCAGCACTGGCCGGAGGAAACAGACGAGATGTTGAAAAAGGTCTGCGCGTCGAGGCCCAGCTTTTCAGCCAGGTTGAACGCCTCGCAGGTGCCGATCATGGAAATGCCGAGCAGCATGTTGTTGGCGATCTTTGCCGCCTGCCCGTTCCCCGCCCCGCCGGCATGAAAGATGTTCTTGCCCATTCCTTTGAGAATTGGCTCGGCCAGTTCGTAGGCGATCTTCGTGCCGCCGGCCATGAAAGTCAGTGTACCAGCATCTGCCGCCGCAGTGCCGCCCGAGACAGGGGCATCGACCATCATGAAGCCGGCATTGGAAGCCTTCTCATGTGCCTCGCGCGCATCGGTAACGGCGATGGTAGAACAGTCGATCAACAGAATGCCTTGCTGCGCGTGTTCGGCAACGCCGTCTGCGCCGAAATATACACCCAGAACATGCTTGCCCGCCGGCAGCATGGTGACCACAACATCCACGCCGTTCACCGCATCCGCAATCGATGTTGCGGCGCGCGCGCCCCGCTCGGCCGCAGCCGAGACAGCCTCCGCATTCAGGTCAAATGCGGCCACCTCATGGTGCGCCTTGACCAGGTTGGCGCACATGCCGGCGCCCATATTGCCAAGCCCGATGAAAGCGATCTTCGCCATGATGTTTCCTCCTGCAGCGCGGGCTGCTTATTTGTCTTCAAACTTCGCTGCGCGCTTCTCGCTGAACGCGGCCATGCCCTCTTTCTGATCAGCAGTGCCAAACAGGCCCTGGAACAGGCGGCGTTCGAATTTCACGCCTTCCGTGGTCGGAAGTTCCAGAGACCGCGCCACCATTTCCTTGGCCGCCATGATCGAAGGAATGGAGAAGCCGGCAATCTCATTGGCTGCTTCCAGCGCAACGTCCATCAGCGTATCATGCGGCACCACGCGGGAGACAAGGCCAATCCGGTCTGCCTCCGCGCCATCGATCATGCGCCCGGTCAGCACCAGATCCATTGCCTTTGCCTTGCCGACAGCTTTGGTCAGCCGGATCGAGCCGCCCATGCCGGGCGTCACGCCGAGCTTGATTTCAGGCTGGCCGAACTTGGCCTTGTCGGAGGCAATGATTACGTCACACATCATCGCCAGCTCACACCCGCCACCGAGCGCAAAGCCGTTTACCGCAGCGATCACCGGCTTGCGGCAGGCAGCGAAACGGTCCCAACCGGCGAAATAGTCCTCGACATACATGTCGGAGAAAGACTGCGGCTGCATTTCCTTGATGTCGGCGCCCGCCGCAAAGGCGCGGCCTGCGCCCGTCAGCACGCTGACGGCAATCTCCTTGTTGCGGTCAATCGCCATGAAGCAATCGACAACCTCGCGCATGATCTCTGCATTAAGGGCGTTGAGGCTGTCGGGACGGTTGAGCGTCACCACAGCCACACGGCCCTTCTGTTCGAACTGGATCGTCTTGTACTCGGTCATCGGATTATCCCATTGTTGGAATGACAAATGCCTGGTCGCCGATATCGCCTTCCGGCCAGCGCTGGGTCACGGTCTTGATCTTGGTGTAGAAGCGCACGCCCTCGGGGCCATGCTGGTTCGTGTCACCGAAGGCAGAGCGTTTCCAGCCGCCAAAGGTGTGATACGCCACCGGCACCGGGATCGGCACGTTCACGCCCACCATGCCGACATTCACCTGCGCCGCAAATTCGCGCGCGGCGCGGCCATTGGAGGTGAAGATGGCGCAGCCATTCCCATACTGATGGTTTGAGGGCAGCGCAGCGGCCTCTTCCAGCGTCTCGACCCGCATCACCTGCAATACCGGCCCGAAGATTTCTTCCTGATAGGATCTCATCGACGGTTTCACATTGTCGAAGAGGTTCGGGCCAATGAAGTACCCCCCCTCATTGCCCTGCAGCTTGAGCCCCCGGCCGTCCAGCAGCAGGCTGGCGCCTTCATCCACGCCCATCTGGATATAGCTTTCGACCTTCGCCTTGTGCGCAGCAGAAACCACCGGTCCATAATGCGCATCCGTGTCGGTCGAGACGCCAACCTTCAGGCCGCGGGCCGCCTCAAGCATCCGCTCGACAAACTCGTCACCCGTCTTCTTGCCAACCGTAACGGCCACCGGCAGCGCCATGCAACGCTCACCGGCCGAGCCATAAGCGGCGCCGACAATATCCTTCACCGCCTGCTCAAGGTTGGCGTCCGGCAGGATGATGCCATGGTTCTTGGCCCCGCCCATCGCCTGAACGCGCTTGCCGTTCGCCGTGCCGGTCGAATAGACATACTGTGCGATGTCGGACGATCCGACAAAGCTCACCGCCTTGATGTCCGGATGGGTCAGGATCGCGTCAACCGCTTCCTTGTCGCCATTGATGACGTTGAGCACGCCCTTCGGCAGGCCGGCCTCCATCATCAGTTCGGCCAGGCGCATCGGCACGGACGGGTCTTTCTCCGAGGGCTTCAGGATGAAGGTATTGCCGCAGGCAATCGCCACGGCCGCCATCCAGCACGGGATCATGGCCGGAAAGTTGAACGGCGTGATGCCCGCGCACACGCCGAGCGGCTGGCGCATGGAATAGACGTCAATGCCGGGGCCTGCGCCTTCGGTATATTCGCCCTTCAGAAGGTGGGGAATACCACAGGCGAACTCCACCACATCCAGCCCGCGCTGAATGTCGCCTTTGGAATCGGCGATCACCTTGCCATGCTCGGAAGACAGCATGTGCGCCAGCTCGTCCATATTAGCTTCCACGAGGCGCTTGAACTCGAACATCACGCGCGCCCGGCGCTGCGGGTTCGTGTTCGCCCAGCCGGGAAACGCCGCCGTTGCCGCGTCCACCGCCGCGCCGAGCTCCGCCTTCGTTGCCAGCGCCACGCGCGCCTGGATAGCGCCTGTATTGGGATCGTAAATATCGCCAAACCGGCCAGACGTTCCGGCAACCATCCTGCCGTTCACAAAATGATGAACTTCGCGCACGCGCGCTCCTCCTGCCTATGGGCCTATGCGGCAGCCGCAGCACACTCTGCGCGCCGTCACGGCGTTTATGATGGAGCGGGCTTGCCGCATTTTCCGGTGTCTTGCAAGGAAGCCACCTGGCCGTAAGGCGCCCTTGACGCGGCGTCCTGCGCGGCTTCCGGCGAGAATATTGCTTATCCCGGTAGCGCGATTGCCAGCGGCTTACGCCAGCGCGGGAACCGCCAGCACATCCACCGGCGACCGGCGCAAGACCTCCTCGGCCACGCTGCCGAGAAAGAAGCGCCGGATGCCGCTATGGCCCTGCGTTCCCACAACAATGAGGTCTGCGCCAATCTCCTGCGCCGCAGCACATAATGTCTGCGCCGCCGTTCCCTGCTGCATGCGGGGCATGACCCCGGTGTGGGCAAGCCCGATCTGATCCGCAATGGTTTTCAGAGTGTCGGCGGAAGCTTTCCTCTGCTCGGCGATATAGTGCTGAATGCTGGCCGTGGTGGTTCCGGCCTTGGTCATCAAGCGGATGGCCGGGGTATCGAAAACATTGCAGAGAGACACCTGCGCCCCGGCGGCTATTCCGCTCCGGAAAAAGCTGGTGGCCGCCAGCACAGACGCCTCCGAGAAATCGGTTGCCAGCAATACGCGGCGATAGGGGACATCCTCAGCATTGACCGCCATAAGCACGGGCACGTTGCTCTGCCGGATTACCTGCTCGACATTCGTGCCGGTGAGCACTTCCCGCAAACCGCGGCGCCCTGGCGCGCCGACCACAATCAACTCCGCCTCGCCGCCGCGGGCCGTCTCGAGGATAACCTTGGCCGGATCGCCCTCTTGGAGCTGCGCTACCGCGCCCGCCGCCCGCGCCGCCTCGTTCAGCTGGTCCCGCGCCGCAGCGTCGCCCGCATGGACAAGCAACAGCTCAGCCTTTGTGTTGGCGGCGATACGCATGGCGCGCGCCTGGGCGCGGGCGCAGTTTTCAGAAAACCGGGTTGCGGCCAGTATCTTGCGCAAGAGTACCCCCTACAGCGTCCACACCCTTTAAACCGGCAGTGAAGGCGGGTCGATGGTGCCGGCTACAGGACTCGAACCCGTGACCCTCTGATTACAAATCAGATGCTCTACCAGCTGAGCTAAGCCGGCACTTAGGCGGTGGCTACAGGGGTTGGAGGGGGCGGTCAAGTCAGCTTTCTGACTGGCGTTCCCGCTTGCGCCGCCCTGCTCCGGCGATGCTTGCTATGGGCCGGCGGAGCTGTTTTGCTGCCCGCAAACGTCTCGAAAGCCCTGCCGCATTGCCGCCCGCCCCACCTCGCGCCCTGATGCCAGACCTGCTGCGCGCCTTTGCCCTGATCGGCATTGCGGTGGTGAACGTATCCGGCTTCGCTGCGCCGGCCACGGACGGCTTCTATGGCGCGGGGCTGGAGACCCCCGCAGACCGCGCGGCCTATACGGCCATGTCAGGCCTGTTCCTGATGAAGTCCTATCCGCTGTTTGCGATGATGTTCGGCGCAGGTCTCGCCTGGCAGCTGGAGGCGGCGGACCGCGCAGGCGCAGATGCCGGCGCGCGCTATTTCCGGCGGATGGCGGGGCTCATTTTCCTGGGCGCCTTGCATTTCATCTTCTTCTGGCATGGCGACATCCTGATCACCTACGGCCTGCTGGGCGGTCTGCTTTTCACCCTGCGCGACGCCTCGGCGGCCTCGCTGGTTCGCCTGGGACTCGGCCTGATTGCCCTCAACACGCTGATCCTCTTCCTCCTCGCAGCACTGATCGGCGCGGGTGACGCCTATGCGCCTGAAGAAATGGCCAAGGCGCGCGATCCTGCAGCCGATGCCGCGCAGATCCGCGCCTTCACGGAGGGCAGCTTCCTGGACGCAGCGGCCTGGCGCCTGTCGCAGCTTCCGCTCGTCCTGCCCAGCGTGCTGATCCAGCAGGGCATCGCTGTCTTCGGGTTCTTCTGCCTCGGGCTTGCCGCCGCCAAAGCCGGCGTGATTGACCAGCCACAGGCGCGCATCTGGAGGCTCTCGCGCTGGGTGTTCCTGCCCATCGGCCTGCTCGGCAGCCTCTGGGCCGCCATTCTGATGACCCGCGCCGGAACAATCGTTTCCAGCCAGTACATGCTGGCTGCGGCGATCCTCATGACCTTCTCAACTTTCTCAGCCTTGGGGTATGCGGGCCTCATGGCGCTGGCCTCTCAAGGCCGCCCCGGCCCTATCCGCCGCTTCCTGGCACGCGCAGGGTCTGCCTCCCTGACGGCATACCTGGTGCAATCCCTCGTTCTTTCTTTCATTTTTGCTGGCTATGGCCTGGGCCAGTTCGGGCGCATGAGCGCGGCTGAGGCTATCCTGACAGCGCTCGGCGTAGGGCTTGCCTCCCTGCTCCTTACAGGGCTCTGGCGCAGCTTTGCAGCGCGGGGGCCTTTGGAAGTCCTCTTGAGGCGGGTTACCTATTGGGGCCGCGCCTAGAGCTTTCCTTTACCGGCGAGAGCGTTAAAAGGCGCGTTCTCCAACAGAAAGGCTCTGAAAAGGCCCCATGACCCAGCAACGGCGCATCCTCATCACCTCGGCCCTGCCCTACATCAACGGCGTGAAGCATCTCGGCAACCTTGCCGGCTCGATGCTTCCGGCAGACGTGTACGCCCGCGTGATGCGACTGATGGGCCATGAGGTGACCTATATCTGCGCCACCGATGAACACGGTACCCCGGCCGAACTCGCCGCACAGGCTGCTGGTCAGACCGTGCAGGCCTATTGCGACGAGCAATACGAAATCCAGCGCAAGGCCGGTGAAGGCTTCAACCTCTCCTTCGACTGGTTCGGCCGCACCTCGCGCCCGGCAAACCACAAGATCACCCAGCATCTCGCCCAGCAGCTGGAGAAGAATGGCCTGATTGAAGTGCGTACCTCCAAACAGGTCTACGCCGTCGATGACGGCCGTTTCCTGCCGGACCGTTACGTGGAAGGCACCTGCCCGCATTGCGGCTATGAAAAAGCGCGCGGCGACCAGTGCGACAGCTGCGGCCGCCTCCTCGATCCCGTTGATCTGATCAATCCCTACTCGGCGGTTACGGGCAGCCGGAATATCGAGATCCGGGATACTGACCACCTCTACCTGCTCCAGACTGGCATGCAGGGCCGCATCCGCGAATGGGTCAACGAGAAGGGGAAGAACTGGCCCTCTCTGGCAGTTTCCATCGCCAATAAATGGCTCGATGAAGGCCTGATCGCCCGCTCGATCACCCGCGATCTCAGCTGGGGCGTAAAGGTCACCGACGTGGACGGCAATCCGCGCCCAGGCTTCGAGAACAAGGTCTTCTATGTCTGGTTCGACGCGCCGATCGGTTACATCTCCGCGACGCAGGAATGGGCCGAAGCCACCGGCAATGACTGGGAGAAACTCTGGCTCACCGACAAGGGCGCAGACCAGACCGAATATGTCCAGTTCATGGGCAAGGACAACGTGGCCTTCCACACGGTCAGTTTCCCGGTCACCCTGCTCGGCTCCGGCGAGCCCTGGAAAACCGTCGACAAGCTCAAGGCCTTCAACTGGGTCACCTGGTATGGCGGCAAGTTCTCCACCAGCCAGAAGCGCGGCGTGTTCATGGATCAGGCCCTCAGCCTTCTGCCGTCTGACTATTGGCGCTGGTATCTCATCTCCAACGCGCCGGAAGGCTCCGACGCCGCCTTCACCTGGGAAGGCTTTCAGGCGGCGGTGAACTCCGATCTTGCCAACGTGCTCGGCAACTTCATCAACCGGATCACCAAATACTGCGCCTCGAAATTCGACGGCAAGGTTCCTGAGGCTGGCGTTTCCGGTGAGGCCGAAGCCTGGATGGCAAACGAGCTGGCCGAGCGCCTGCCGCGCCTTGTCGAGTTCTACGAAGCCATGGAGTTCCGCAAGGCGGCTGCCGAAACGCGTGCCATCTGGGCGGCCGGTAATGAATACCTCACCAAGGCGGAGCCCTGGGTGAAGTACAAGAATGATGTGGACGCCGCCGCTGTCGGCGTGCGCGCGGGCATCAATCTTGCTGCCCTCTTCGGCATCATCGCTCAGCCGATCATACCGGACGCGGCCAAGAAAATCCTCGATGCCCTCGGCATTCCGGAAGAAAACCGCAAGATGCCCAGCGGCTCAAAAGCGGAGGACTTTGCGGCCCTGCTCGATGCGCTTCCGCGTGGCCATGCCATCACCCCGCCAGACGTCCTCTTCCAGAAGATCGAGGACACGCATGTCGCCGAATGGACCGAGCGTTTCGGCGGCGGCAAGGAGTAAACAGTGGCGGGGCCATTTGGTCCCGCCGCATACGGATGGTTTAAGCCTTCCGGAAGACCGCCATCAGATTGTTCGCGGGCATCTCGATGACAGCATCGAGCCGCAACCCCGCCGCCTGCGCCAGCGGCGCGAGATCCAAATCAAGATCCCGCACGCCCCACCGGGCATCTCTGCTCTTGAGGTTCTCATCAAAGGCAGCATTTGAAGGCGCGATCACGCCGCTGCGCGCAAACGGCCCGTAAAGCACCAGGGCGCCGCCGGGCTTCAGCAACCGCCCCGCCCCCGCTATCAGTCCTTCTGCCGCCTCAAACGGCGCGATGTGAACCATGTTGGCGCTGAATACAGCGTCCCACGTGCCCGCCTGCTCCGCTGCGCCCCAGTCTTTGTCAGCGGCGTTGATAATCAGCGGCCCTTGTAAGCGGTCTAATTGCGCGGCGGCCCGCCAGGCGCGCTGGCTCTCAAGGCTTGGCGGGTCGATGTCGGAATAGGTCCAATACAGGCCGGGCAGTTCCGCAACCAGGAATGCGCCATGCTCCCCAGTTCCGGACGCTATCTCCAGAACGTGCGCGGGCAGCGCCAGATGCGCCTTCAGCACGTCGCGTATCGGCTCACGGTTGCGCGCGGTGGAGGGGGAAAAGCGCCGCCCATCCCCGCTCTCGCCGCGATCCTCCAGCGCAACGGGCGGCTTATCCGCCATGCCGGGCTTTCTCGAAGTCGAACATCTCGGTCGTCACGCTTGCCTGCCCGGCAGGCGTGTAGCGCGGCCCGACAGCCCGCTCCGGCGCGAAGGCTGCGTCCAGCCGCGCCACCTGCTCCGCCGTCAGACGAACCTTCGCGGCGTTGTGGTTCTCTTCCAGATGCGGGATGCTCCGTGTGCCCGGAATGGGCAGAACATGGCCGCCCTTGGCCATGGTCCAGGCGATCGCCATCTGCGCCACGCTGCATCCTGCTTCCCCGGCCACCACCCGCGCCGTTTCAAGCAAGGGCAGGTTTGCGGGATAATTCTCGTCAGCAAAACGCGGGAACAGCACGTTGCGCATATCGGCTTCGTGGAAGCTCGCCGGGTCCGCCGGCGGATCGGCGAGGAACCCGCGCCCGACCGGCGAGAAAGCCACAAAGGCCACGCCAAGCTCCCGGCACGCGTCCAGCACGGCAATCTCCGGATTGCGCACCCACAGCGAATATTCAGACTGCAGCGCCGCCACGGGATGCACCTTATGCGCCCGGCGCAGCTGATCTTCCCCCATTTCCGACAGGCCATAGAAGCGGGTCTTCCCCTCACGGATGAGATCAGCCATCGCGCCAGCGGACTCCTCAACCGGAACTTTCGGGTCAGGCCGGTGAAGATAGTAGAGATCAATCACATCGGTGCGCAGCCGTTTCAGGCTCGCCTCGCACGCCGCCTTGATCGCTTCGGGCCGCCCATCCAGCGTGCGCTGCTTTTCCTTGAAGCCCAGCACACACTTGCTCGCCAGGAAATATTCCTGCCGCCGCTTGCCCAGCGTCTCTCCGATCAGCTCCTCGCTCCGGCCAAGGCCATAGATCGTCGCCGTATCGAGAAAATCACAGCCGATATCCAGCGCCCGCAAGAGCAGGGCTTTCGCCTCGCCTTCATCTGCAGGCGGACCATAAGAATGCATGATGTTCATGCAGCCAAGGCCCACAGGATGCACCTGCCGGTCTCCAATGCGCCGCCGCTCCACGGTCATCGGCCTACCCCCTCGGCTTGAAACGCTGGCGCAGGTCCGCCTTCAGGATCTTGCCATTGGCATTGCGCGGCAAGGGCTCATCCTGGAACTGGATTTCCACCGGCACCTTGAACGCTGCCAGCTGCCCGGCCACATGCGCGCGCAGGTCCGCTTCCGTCGCCGTCTTTCCCGGCTTCAGCTGCACCACAGCGCCCACTTCCTCGCCCAGCACCTTGTGCGCAATCCCCACCACGGCGGCATCCATCACCGCCGGATGATCGTAGAGCGCGCTTTCCACCTCGATACAGTAGACGTTCTCGCCGCCCCGGATCAGCATGTCCTTCGCCCGGTCGACGAGATAGAGGAACCCCTCCTCGTCGATGCGCGCAAGGTCACCGGTCACCACCCAGCCATTGCGGAAGGTTTCGGCCGTCGCGTCGGGCCGGTTCCAGTAGAGCCGGCAATTCGCCGCGCTCTTGCACCAGAGTTCGCCCACCTCCCCGGCCGGCACCTCATTGCCCTCGGGATCGCAGATCTTCAGTTCCACCGCTGCTGGCGGCGCGCCAGCGCTGGAGGGGCGGTTCACATAGTCTTCGCCGATATTCAGCGTCGCCGTGGCGCAGGTTTCGGTCATGCCCCAGCCATTGCCGGGCGCCGCTTCGGGAAAACGCTTCTTGATGGTCGAAACCAGTTCGGGCGCAGACGGCGCGCCGCCATAGGAAATCGCCTGGATGGAGGAGAGGTCATATTTGTCCCTGTCCGGATGTTCCAGGATTTGCCAGGCAATCGCCGGCACGCCGCCCACCGCGGTGATCTTCTCACCCTCGATGATCGGCAGCGCCTCGCCCGCGTCCCATTTGTACATCGACACAACCTTGTCCCCGCGCAGCGCCGAAGGGATCAGGATCGCAAACGACCCCGTCGCATGGAAAAACGGAATGGAGATCAGCGTCGCGCGCATCGCTTCGGGATCGGGCGCGGGCACAGGCTCGCCCTTGCGCAGGAACATCCGCGCCTGGCAGGCGCTGGAGTTGAACATGTTGGTGATCACCGCGCGGTGGGTGGCCAGCGCGCCCTTGGGTTTTCCGGTCGTGCCCGAGGTATACATGATCGTTGCGTCGTCATCGGGCGCAATCTGAACCCCCGTCGGCCCGGCATCGGGCAGCTTCCCCCAGTCATTGGGATGGCCCACGATGGCATCAAGCGAAGAGACGCGCGGATCGGCAATCTCCTCGGCCGAATCCCGCGCAACCAGAATATGCTGCAGGTCCGGCAGCTTGTGCAGATGATCGCGGATGCGCTCATAAATCTGCAGGTCCATCACCGCCAGCTTCACCCCGGCAAAGGAAAGGCCGTATTCCAGCTCTTCAGCGGTCCACCAGGAATTCATCGGCGTGGCGATCGCCCCCAGGCTCAGCGCAGCATAGAAGGCCAGCGGCCATTGCGGATAGTTCCGCATGACGATGGCCACCCGGTCGCCTTTCTGAATGCCGTAGACGTCGCGCATCTCGGCGGCCAGCTTGCGCACAGCCAGGTTCAGCGCGCCAAATGTCACCCGCTCATTCTGGTAGACGAGATAGGTGCGCTCCGGAAATTGCTGTGCCGCCAGTTCCAGGATCACGGGAATGTTCGGCGGCGCGTTCTTGTAGACCTTCATGCGGACGCCGCGAATCTCGGCCTCTTCAAGCTCCAGCGGCGATCCCGGCCCGGCCAGCGCGGCATTGGCCTGGGCGATCGACATGGCGGGCCAGTTCGGGGGGAGAAGGTCTGTCGGCATGGGTTTCCTCGGGTTGTTTCTGTGCTGGCGCCAGACAACCACGCGCGGGCCGGATAATGAAGGGGCTCACATGCGACACGGCGTCATTTTTGTGTGAACCGGCGCCCAAATCCGGCCTTTGACAGCATGTTTTTTCCTGGCGGGCGCCAGAACCCTCAGCTTCAGGTGAGTTCTGCCCCATCAGCGGATGGCAACCATTTCGTCCAGATCGGTATCGGGGTTAAACTTCCTGGGCCGCGACTTCCATGCCCAACCCAGCAGCAGCGGCAACGCAATCAGGATGAAGCCGGCCTTGATGAAGGCAGAGGTGGTCCCATCCCCGGCACCGATCGGCAGCGCGAAGAGAACGCCCGCCAGCATCGCCAGGGCGCCGGACGCAAAGCACAGCAGCGGCCAGTAAATCTCCGCCCGCTCGCCTGCCCGGAACTCAGCCGCCGGATTGGCCCGCCGCACGCCCAGCGCCACCAGCCACACCATCGGATAGAAGCTCTCCGCCCGGTCCTCGAAATCGGCAAAGCCCGCATAATGCATGTTGGAGATGGTCACGCGGGACTGGTCGCCCGTCAGCTCCAGCAGCATGCGCCCCGGCTGCCCCCGGCTCGGCGCCCAGGCAATCCGCACCCGCCGCACACGGTCATAGGGAATTGTCAGCTGAAGCGATCCGTCCGCCCCGTGCTTTTCCAGCCGGCCTGGAAAGGCGCGCCAGAGAATCTCGCCCTTCTCGAAGGCGGAAATTCTCTGGCGGAATTCCGTGTTTTCCATCCTGTCCCCCCAGGTTCGGGAGACAGTCTATGCCTTATTTGCCGTAGTCACAAAAGCGCAGTCTGCGGGTCGTGCCGTCACGGTCGGCCACCGTGTAGGTCTGCCCGGTCAGGCCGCTTTCGTCGCACAGATAGCCGATCTGATACATCGCCAGCTTCACTTCATTGTCAGGCTGGATGTCATACTGCGCCATCAGGTCGATCGCATCGAGATGCCGGCCCAGCTTCATCAGCGCGTTGAAGCGCTCCGTATGGGTCGCATCGACCGAGGCCAGCACAGCGTTCAGCGCGTCCACCTGCGCGCGGGCTTCCGGCAGCTTGGTCCTGGCGCGGCGGGCCGCATCCGTATTCGGATGATTGGCAATCACTTCGTCGAAATAACCGACCGCGCCCGGAAGGTCATATCCCGTCGGGCTCATGCTCAGCACGCCGAGTTCATAGAGAACGTCCGCCTTCTGCGCCGGGGTGATTCCGGTATCGCCGGCCAGCTGCATCAGGCGCTGAATGGCAGTGGGCACATTCCCGGCGGCCTGCAATTCGGCTGCCGTGCTCATGCCCAGCTCATATTGGGAGGGTACCACAACAACAACGGCCGCCGGTTCATCGCTCGGGGGCGCCTGCGTCGCGCACGCGGCGAGAACAAGCGCTGAGGCCATGGCGGCAAGGCTGAAACGGGTCATATCAAACTTCCTTCTTGCAGGCGGAATCATGAGTTTCGCGCCTTCTCCATAGCCTGCCGGAAGGAAGCGGCACAGGGCAGAAGTGTGATGTTAGTGTGGCAAAGCCTCAGGCAGATGCCAGCCGTTCAATGGCAGACAGGTCGCCCCGACCCAGTGCCTCAATTGCACGCGATGCAATATGGCGCGCCGTGAGCCCGGCCTGATCATACATGGCTGCCGGCGTGTCCTGATCCTGGAAGATATCAGGTAGCGTCATAACTCGCACCTTCAGGCCCCTGTCCAGCCCGCCGCAATTGGCAAGATGCTCAAGAACGAAACTTCCAAAGCCGCCACGAGCGCCCTCTTCAATCGTCACCAGCACTTCATGTTCCTTCGCCAGGCGCTCGACCAGATCATGGTCGAGCGGTTTGGCAAAGCGGGCATCGGCTACGGTGGCGCTCAGGCCCTGCGCGGCCAGCATTTCGGCGGCTTTCAGCGCTTCCTGCAGCCGGGTGCCATAGGAAAGGATCGCAATCGCCGTCCCCTCGCGCACCACCCTGCCCTTGCCGATTTCCAGCGGCTTGAGAAGCTCGGGAATTTCAACACCGATCCCTTCGCCGCGCGGATAGCGGAAAGCGCTGGGCCGGTCATCGATCTGAAGCGAGGTCAGCACCATGCGCGCCAGCTCCGCTTCATCAGACGGCGCCATGCACACAAATCCCGGCAGCGCGCCAAGATAGCCGACATCGAAACTTCCCGCATGGGTCGCCCCATCGGCGCCGACAAGCCCTGCCCGGTCGATAGCAAAGCGAACCGGCAGCTGCTGGATCGCAACATCATGCACAACCTGGTCATAGCCGCGCTGAAGGAAGGTCGAATAGATCGCGCAGAACGGCTTCATGCCATCCGCCGCAAGGCCGGCAGCAAACGTCACCGCATGCTGCTCGGCAATGCCGACATCGAAATGCCGCTCGGGGAACTTCTTCCCGAAAATGTCCGTACTCGTACCAGATGGCATGGCCGCCGTGATGGCACAGATCCTGTCGTCCGTTTCGCCCAGTTTCGCCAGCGTCTGGCCAAACACCTTCTGATAGGCTGGGGCTCCAGCGGCGCCCTTGGCCTGCTCGCCGGTGACCACGGAGAATTTCGAAACCCCGTGATACTTGTCGGCAGAGTTCTCGGCAGGGGCATAGCCCTTGCCCTTCTGCGTCACCACATGCAGCAGGATCGGACCGTCCTGCATCGCCTTGATGTTTTCCAGAAGGTCCAGCAGCGTGTCGAGGTCGTGCCCGTCGACCGGGCCGATATAATAGAACCCCATCTCCTCAAACAGCGTGCCGCCCATCGCAAAGCCGCGCAGATATTCCTCTGCGCGCCGCGCCGGAGATTCCAGCCCCATCGGCTGAACCACCTTCTTGGCAATCCGGCGCAGGCCCCGGTAAGGCCGCGAGGAAACCAGCCGCGAGAAATAATGGCTCATCGCGCCAACCGGGGGCGCAATCGACATGTCGTTATCGTTGAGGATAACGATCATCCGGGAACGGTCGGCACCGGCATTGTTCATGGCTTCATACGCCATGCCGGCCGACATCGACCCATCGCCGATCACGCAGATGACATGATTGTCCTTGCCCTGCAGGTCACGCGCCTTGGCAAAGCCGAGGCCTGCCGAGATCGAGGTCGAGGCATGCGCGGCCCCGAACGGATCGTATTTGCTCTCCGAACGCTTGGTGAAGCCTGAAAGCCCCCCGCCCTGGCGCAGGGTCCGCATCCGGTCCTTGCGCTCGGTCAGGATCTTGTGGGGATAGCACTGGTGGCCCACGTCCCAGATCAGCTTGTCGGCCGGTGCATCGAACACCGCATGGATCGCCACGGTCAGCTCCACCACGCCCAGCCCGGAGCCGAGATGCCCCCCGGTGACCGAGACGACATCAATCACCTCATCGCGCACTTCCACGGCGATCTGTTTCAGATCGGCGCGGCTGCGGCCTTTGAGGTCGGACGGCGAATCTATGGCGTCCAGGAGGCGGTTCGGGCGTGTCTCGGTCATATCTGCGTGCTTTTCTTGTCGTCGCGTGCCCGGTTTTAGCGGGGTCTGTTCAGCACATAATCAACGGAATGCAGCAGGATGTGGGCTTTGTCACGGAAAATTGCCAAATGTTCCTTGGCCTGCGCGGCGAGCAGCCGCACCCTCTGCCGGGCCCCCTCCACCCCCAGAAGGGTCACGAAATTCGCCTTTCCGGCGTCCTTGTCCTTGGAAACTGCCTTGCCCACGATGCTTTCATCCCCCTCTGCATCAAGGATGTCGTCGGCAATCTGATAGGCCAGCCCCAGATCATTGGCGAAACCTGCCAGGGCATTGCGTTCGGCCTCGCGGGCATGGCCGATGATCGCCCCGGCTTCCAGCGCATAGGAAATCAGCGCCCCGGTCTTCAGCCGCTGCATACGGGTGATGGTGTTGAGATCGCGCGGGCTCGCCTCTTCCAGCATGTCGATCATCTGGCCGCCCACCATGCCCCGCGCTCCGGCCGCATCGGCCAGCCGCTCGATCAGCAGAACGCGCACCGCCGGGTCATCATGGGTCTCGGCAGAGGCCAGGATCTTGAACGCCAGCGTCAGCAGCGCGTCCCCGGCCAGCACGGCCGTTGCCTCGTCAAAGGCCTTGTGAACGGTCGGCTGCCCCCTCCGGAAGTCATCATCATCCATGCAGGGCAGATCATCATGCACCAGCGAATAGCAGTGCACGCATTCCAGCGCCGCCGCCGTCCGCAGCAGGCTCTTCTCCGACGCCCCGAACATGGCGCCCGTTTCCAGCACAAGGAAAGGCCGCATCCGCTTGCCATTGGCCAGCGCCGCATGGCGCATGGCGCGCATCAGATTGGCTTCCGGGCCGCTGGCCGGCGGGATCAGCTGATCCAGCGCCACCGTCACCTTGTCGGCAACTTCCGTCAGGCGCTGTTCAAAGTCTGTCACTTCGCCCCGGTCCGGCCCCATGACGGCGAACCTAATCAAAGGCGGCCGGTTCGGTCGTCGGACCGCCGGCGCCCTGTACAATCTGCTCCACCTTCAGCTCGGCCGATTTCAGCCGCGCCTCGCAATGCGCTTTCAGGGCGGCGCCGCGCTCATAGATCGCGATCGACTTTTCCAGCTCGACTTCACCGGCCTCCAGCTGGCGGACAATGCCCTCCAGCTCAGCCAGGGCCTCTTCGAAGCTCATCTTGTCCACGGGTTTGGATTTGACATCCGACATGGCGCGCCTGTCCTGAAAATTCGTTCCAGCCTGTCTAGAGCCCGCTGCCGGGCCCGACAACCGTAATCGTGTCACCGGCCCCGGTATTCGTAGACGCGGTAGCTCCAATAGCTGTCCCCGCCATCCCGCGTGCACACCCAGCCAAGCTGGCGCAGCTCCGGTCTCAGCATCCGGTTGAACCATCCGTGTGCGGCGAGATACACCTTCGCATCGGCCGCCGCCTCGTGCAGCTTCAGCGCCGCCGCCTTGGCGCGCACCCGCGCCTCGCCCACCGATTCGCCGTCCAGTGAATGGCCGGTTAACCAGACCGTCCGGGCCAGCACATTCCAGGTCTTGGGCAGGGCGCGGAAGCCATGCAGTTTTGGCGGGGGAAGCGGCGCTTCATTGAACACCGGATCATAGGTCGCCGTCAGGTGCGGGGCGGCGCTGTCGGCCGTCTGCTGCGCGCGCAGGCGGGCGGAGGCAAACACGATGTCCGCATCGGCCACCATGTCCCTCAATTCCCTGGGCGCTTCCTGCCCTTCCGCCAGGGGGCCTTTTTCATAATTGGCCCACCAGTCGATATAGTCCTGCCAGTGCAGGCGCGGCCCCAGATTCCGGTCAAGCGCCGGGCGGCCATGGCGCGATATGATGATCGGCCCACGGCGCTGCTTTGTCGATGTCGTGTTGGGCATCGCCAGTTATCCGTACTGCCGCAGGGGCCCCGCGCCCCCGTTCAAATCCGGACTAGCGGGGTTAGCCGCAGCGGGCAAGATACGGATTTCCGGGGTCAGAGACCCTTCCAGACGCGTTTGCGGCAGGGCTCATCATCCTGCAGTTTGCACCGGTGGAACGTCATCAACACGGTGTCGGCGCGCCCGATCAGATGGTCCAGCGGCACAAAGCCGATGGAGGCATCATCTGCCGCCACGCGCAGGGGGCAGCCTGCCCGGTCCACCACACCGTTGACCGGCGGGCAATGGCCGGAAAGCTCGCGGCTGTCATAGGAATTGTTGCGGTTGTCCCCCACCAGGAACATGTGCCCTTCGGGCACGATGAACAGCACCGTGTCATCCACGGCATGCCCGCGCAGGCCGCGATGGGTCAGCCAGGTCTTGTCGCCAATCGTCTCGCGCCATTCATGCGCTGTGTCGATAATATTCGTCCGGTCGGGAATATAGCGCACCGTGCGCACGAATTCCGCCTGCACCGGCTGGCCATTGATCACCAGCGCCTCATTGATCATCTGCACCGTATCGCCCGGCAGGCCCACCACGCGCTTGATCATCACCCGGTCAGAATGGGTATGCTCGAAAACCACCACATCGCCGCGCTCCGGCGTGCCGGGGAAGAACCGCCCCTCGCCCAGCGGCAGATAGCGCCCGATGCTCAGGGGCAGCGAATAGCGCCCATAGCCGAAAGCAAACTTGGCCACCGCCACCCGGTCGCCCACTTCCAGGGTCGGCACCATGCTCTCGGAGGGGATAACGCGCTGTTCGTAAAGCAGGCCGGTGAACAGAAGGAACGCCGGCGCCACAATCGCCAGCGTCGCGCCCCATTCGCGCAGCTCCTGCTTGATCTTCGCCCAGAGGCCTGTCTCTGCTGCCGGCGCCTCGGCGGCCACGCTGTTATCCTCAGTCATTCAAACCCCATAGCAGGCGCCGCTCTTAAGGCAGGCGGGGAAGTCTTAAACGATAAGCTGCCCCCTTGCGAAGGCGAAATGCCCCGCGCCACTGCTATTCAATGTGAGACGAAACAGCGCTTCAGGCGAGGCTGTAAAGCAGCGCGCCATCCGTATCGGGCCGGGTTTTCACCTCTCCGCGATGGATCAGGTAATTGAGGTGCGCCAGCGCCTCGCCCGTTGCACTGCCCATTTCATCGTCTTTGATCGCCCGGCCAAACAGCGTCACGAAGGTCTCCGGCACCTTTGCAGGCCCCTTCTCCAGCTTCTGCCGCAGGCGCGTCAGCGAGGTTTCATGGCCCGCAATCAGGTTGCGCAGCCGGATATGCGCGCCGGTGAACGGCTCATTGTGCGCCGGCAGGATGAAGCAATCCTCGGGCAGCTCCCGCAGCAGCTTCTCGCAGCTCCTGATCCAGTCATCCAGCGGATTGGCCGCCGGTTCGGTCGGATGCACCGAAACGTTCGACGAAATCCGCGGCAACAGCTGGTCGCCCGTGATCGCCACATTTAGCGCGGGGCTGAACAGGCACACATGCTCGGGCGAATGGCCGTTGCCGGTGATCACCCGCCAGTCCTGCCCGGCCAGGCGCACGGTGTCGCCCTCCTCCAGCCGGCGGAAGGCGTCGGGCATCTGGCTGACGCCCCGCCCGAACCCGCCAAATCGGGAGACGTAATTGTCGATGGCCTTCTGCGGCCAGCCGGCGCGGACATAGAAATCGATTCCCGCCTTCGGCGCGTCGCGGCCCGTATCGGCCACCAGCATCCGGCAGGTCGTATACTCCAAGCGGCTGATCCACAGCTCGGCGTCATACTTGTAGCAGAGCCAGCCCGCCGCCCCGATATGGTCGGGGTGCATGTGGGTGATGATCACCCGCTTCAGCGGCTTGTCCGCCGTCACCCGCTCGCCCAGGAGCTTCCGCCAGGCATCCTTGGTGTCCGGCAGCGGCATCCCGGTGTCCACAATCGTCCAGCCATCGCCATCATCAATGATCCACACATTGATGAACTTCAGCGAGAAAGGCAGCGGCATCCGCGTCCACTCGACGCCGGGCGCCACCTCGATCGTTTCGCCAGGCTCCGGCGCGCGCGTGCCATGCGGAAATGTCAGACCCTTGTACTGGGTCGGTTCTGAGAGAAATCCATCCATGCGTCCACGATACGGCGGCAGGTTCCCCCGTCGAGCCGTCACGCGGGGGAAAGATCACTTGATCGGCTTGCGATCCCTGGGGGCAAGCTTCGTGCGCTTGAACTTGTCACCTTTCAGCGCGGAGGGCCGGTTGCCATCCGCCTTGGGCGCGGCCGCCACCGGCTTGGTGCCCGCCCGGGCAGGCTTGCCACCGGGGCGCGGCGGCTTTGCCCCTGCACGGTCTGGTTTCGGACCCGCGCGATCAGGTCTGGGGCCGGCACGCTCTGGTCTGGGGCCATCCCGGTCGGGTCTCGGGCCTTTGCGTTCGGGTCTGGCCCCGTCCCGGCCGGCTCCAGGTCCGGAGCGGGGCTTATCCGTCCGGCCCTGTCCGGGCTTTGTCCCGAATTGTCCATTTCTGTCCGGATTTGTCCGCGAACTGTCCTGGCCTGTCCCGGATCTGTCGCGTTTTGGCCCGTCGCTGGCACGCGGGCGGTCCTCGCGGAGGGGTGGGCGCGCGCGCACCTCTTCCCCGGCGCCGGCTGCCAGCAAGGCGGCCCGTTCCTTGGCGCCCAGTGGCCGCCATTTGCCCTCCGGCAGCCCCGCCAGCAGGATCGGGCCCACCCGAATCCGCTGCAAATCCAGGACTCTAAGCTCAACCAGGTCGCACATCCGCCGGATCTGGCGGTTGCGTCCTTCCTTCAGGATGAAGCGCAGCGTGTTGTTCCGCTCCTGCTGAACCTCCGCTGGGCGCAGCTGCCGCCCGTCCAGTTCCAGCCCATGCCGCAGCAGCGCCACCTTGGCAGGCGTGATGTCGCCTCTCACCCGCACAAGGTATTCCTTGTCCATGTCGCTCAGGGGGCCGATGATCGCCTTCGCCAGCACGCCATCCTCCGACAGAATCAGCAGTCCGTGCGAATCCTTGTCGAGCCGTCCCAGCGGCGCCATCTTGTTCGAACGCTGCGGGATAGCATGCGCGCTGCCAGACAGGTTTTCCTCGGTAACCAGCCGTATCGCCGGAATTTCTCCCGGCTCCGGAGTCCCGGAAACATACCCCACCGGCTTGTTCAGGATTACCGACAGCTGATTGTCCAGCCGCCGGGAAGCGGCGTCCGTCAGGCTCAACGTCTGCCCCTTGGTGACGCGCTCACCCGCCACCGTCACGGGCTTACCATCCAGTTGTATAAGGCCTTTTTCGATCAACGCATCGGCTTCCCGGCGCGAACACACGCCTTCCTGGGCCAGCCATTTGTTGATGCGTACCGGCTCTTCGCCGGTATAGGTCTTCGTCCAGGCCATGCGCCGGTTTGCTCCCTCGGGGTCAGCGCCCCTCTTACGGGGCTCTGCTCAAACCATCAACAACAGCCCCGCAGGCACAGGGCGTTGGGCGCTAGATCCCAAACAGCGCCTTGCTGCCCTCCAGGAAACGCGCCCCCCCTTCCGTGATGGCCGGCACGCGCCCCGGTGCCGAGGCCAATGCCGTCTCCGCAAAGAAGCCCGCCAGCGCCAGCTGCCGCGCCCGCTGGTCCATGTCCTGCCCGCCGCGCGCCGCAATCGCGCCCAGCGCCAGGAAATGCCCACCGATCACATCACCCGCCAGCGCCAGATACTCCGTTGCGCCTGCAAGGCCCTTCTCCGGCTCGTCGGCCAGCGTCTTCACCATCCAGTCGCTCGCCTCGGACAACGCAGCGGACGCGGCTTTCAACCGGTCGGCAATCTGCACCAGCTGCGGATCATTCGTGGCGCGGGCCTGACGCACGGTTTCTTCGATCTCCCCGATCATTGCCTGCATCGACGCGCCCTTGGTGCCCGAGAGTTTGCGGCCAACAAGGTCGATCGCCTGAATGCCATTAGTGCCCTCATAGATCGGCGCAATCCGGGCATCCCGGTAAAGCTGCGCAGCAAGCGTCTCGTTCATGAAGCCCATGCCGCCATGCACCTGCACGCCGAGGCTCGCCACCTCCACGCCCACATCCGTGCTCCAGGCCTTGGCGATGGGGGTCAGCAGGTCTTCCCGCATCTTCGCCGCCGCCCGCACATCCGGATCGGGGGCGCTGTGGGCAAGGTCCGCCGCCACACCGCAGGCATAACAGATCGCCCGGGCCGCAGCGACTTTCGCCCGCATGGTCGTCAGTGTACGGCGTACATCGGCATGATGCAGGATCGGCGCCGGGCCGGTGACGCCTGCGGCGGCGCCCTGCTTGCGTTCCTGCGCATAGGCAAAGGCCGTCTGGAACGCCGCCTCGCCCACTGCCACGCCTTCCAGGCCGACATTCAGGCGTGCCGAGTTCATCATCGTGAACATGCAGGCCAGCCCGCGATTGGCCTCCCCGATCAGCCAGCCCTTGGCTCCCGCATACTCCATCACACAGGTCGGGCTGCCATGGATGCCCATTTTCTTCTCAAGGCCGATGCAGCGCAGACTGTTGCGCGCGCCGGGATTTCCATCCGCATCCAGAAGGAATTTCGGAACAATGAACAGCGAAATACCCTTCGACCCCGCCGGCGCATCCGGCAGGCGCGCCAGCACGAGATGGATGATATTCTCAGCCATGTCATGATCGCCCCAGGTGATGTAGATTTTCTGACCCGTGATCGAATAGCTGCCATCCTCATTGGGCTCGGCTTTGGTCTTGAGGGCGCCGACATCACTGCCTGCCTGCGGCTCAGTCAGGTTCATCGTGCCTGTCCACTCGCCCGAGACGAGCCTTGGCAGATAGGCCGCGCGCTGCGCATCGGTGCCATGCGCCAGCAGCGCCTCAATCGCCCCGAAGCTCAGCATCGGGCAAAGGCCGAACGCCATATTGGCGCCATGGAACATTTCCATCACGGCCAGCGCCAGCGCCTTGGGCAGGCCCTGCCCGCCCCATTCTTCGGGCGCTGCCAGCCCCATCCAGCCGCCTTCCACGAAGGCCTTGTACGCGTCGCCAAATCCTGGCGGCGCAATCACACCCTCCCCCGTGAGGAGGGCCCCATGCGCATCCCCCACCGGGTTCAGCGGCGCCAGCACATCGCGCGCCAGCTTGGCGGCCTCCTCAAGGATCGGGCGCACCAGATCGGGATCATACGCCTCATGGCCCGGCAGCCCCTGCAGCCGCTCAATCCGCGCAAAAGCGTTCAAGGCAAACTCAATATCGCTGACCGGAGCGTCGTAAGCCATGTCGATCCCTTCGTGTTTCTGAATAAATGATATGTCGCGCGGATGTTAAAGTTGAGGTTCACACTGTAGGTGTGTGCATTAGTTAGTGTGTTCCCATACGGCAATTGGAGGGACTGATTCCATGCGACTTCTGCTCATCTCCGCCAGCGCGCTTATGCTGGCGGCCTGCTCTGAAACCACCCCGGCAGCTTCTGCCCCCGCAGCCCCGGCCCCGGAAGCGGCTGCACCGGCGGCTGACGAGAACGTCGAATACGGCGCGGCCGGCACCTACGCCATCGACCCGACGCACACCTCCGTCACCTGGCGCGTCGATCATTTTGGCCTCTCCCAGTACACCGGCCGCTTCAAGACCGTGGATGCCACGCTGCAGTTCAACCCGGAAGACCCAGCCGCCAACAGCATCACCGTCACCATCGACCCCCTCTCGGTCGAAACCGACTATCCGGCAGACTACAAAGCCAGCCATGCCGACAGCCCCTACGCGACCTGGAACGAAGATCTTGGCCGTAACTCCAACTGGCTGAATGGTGACGCTTTCCCGCAAATCACCTTCACCAGCACCTCGATCACCCAGGAAACCGCCAGCACCGGCAAGGTGACCGGCGATCTCACCTTCCTCGGCGTGACCCGGCCGGTTACCCTGGATGTGACCTATAACGGCAAGGCAAACTTCCCCTGGGCCCCGGACGCCGACAAGATCGGTTTCTCCGCCAGAACGGTCCTGAAACGGTCGGATTTCGGTAATGCTACGTATGCCCCGAACATCGGTGATGAAGTTGAAGTCATTATTGAAACCGAGTTCCAGCAGGTTGTTGCGCCGGCTGAACCGGCCCCTGCAGAGTAGGCCAAGATGACATCCTCCTCACCGGCTGCGCGCTATACGTCGGTTGCCATTGCCCTTCACTGGGCCATGGCGCTCCTCATCCTCTTCATGATCTGGCTGGGCTGGAACATGGACGAGAACGAGGTCCGGTATCAGCTGCACAAGTCGGTGGGGATCACGCTTCTCTTTCTGACAGTCGCCAGGATCGCCTGGCGGCTGCTCAACCCCCCACCTCCTGAACCTAGCACGCTGAAATCATGGGAACAGAAGCTGTCGAGCGCGGTGCACATCGCTTTCTACGCCCTGATGGTCATCATTCCGCTGGCCGGCTGGCTGCTCGTGTCCATCTCCCCCTTCCAGATTTCAACCGTTCTCTTCGGGGCGGTGGACTGGCCCCACCTGCCCTTCACTTCCGGCCTGCGCCAGGGCAACGAGCTGCTTCATGGCATCGTGGAGAATGTTCACTCCAAGGGCGCCTGGGTCATCATTGTGCTGCTGGGTCTGCACATCGCCGGCGCCGTGAAGCACGAATTTGGCGGCGAAGAAGGCGTCCTCAAGCGGATGGTCCCCGGCCTCTTCGGCAAGACATCGCCGCCCTCCCCGCCAGCCCGCGGCGCGGTAATCGCCTTCGGCAGCAGCCTCGTTCTCTTCGCGCTGATCGCGGCAGTGCCGCTCATCGGCGCCAACGGCTCGGGCACCAACCCGGCACAAACCGCCTCGGGCACGAAAGCAACAGGCAACTGGGCCGTGGACTATGCCGTCTCGGAAATCGGCTTCTCCGGCGTCTATGATGGCAAACCGTTTGGCGGCAAATTCCAGAACTGGTCCGCCGATGTCGGCTTCTATCCTGAGGAACTTGCGGCTTCAGCCGTCACTGTCATGGTCGAGACTGGCAGCGTCACCACCGGCACCAAGCTCTACGATTCCACGCTGCGTGAAGCTGAATGGTTCAACACCGGCGCCTTCCCGCAGGCAACCGTTGCCCTTTCCGGCTTTCAGGCCAGAGGCGAAGACACCTACAGCGCCACCGCCACAATGACACTCAAAGGCAGGGAAACCAGCGTCCCGCTGGATTTCCAGCTGAGGATCAATGGCGACCAGGCCACCCTCGAGGGAAAGGCCGTCTTCTCCCGCAAGGCGCTCGATCTTGGCCAGGTGTCAGATGCCAGCGGCAGCTGGGTCTCTGATGAAATCACCGTCACGGTCACCGGCCAGGCAACCCGCACCAACTAGGCTGGGCCAGCCAGCCGCCTCGCCTCATTGACCCCGCCGGGCGCAGTGCTAAGCGAGACGGCATGTCCGCGCCCATCGTTCCCGTCCTGCCCGAAACCCTCGCTTTGGCGGTGGAAATCCTGAATGAGGGCGGCCTTGTCGCCATGCCGACCGAGACCGTTTACGGCCTGGCGGCGGACGCCTCCAACCCCGAAGCCGTCGTGCGCCTTTACGAGGCGAAGGGCCGCCCGCGTTTCAACCCCCTGATCGCGCATGTATCCGGGCTGCCGATGGCCATGCGGGAGGCGGTTTTCTCGCCCCTTGCGGCAAGCCTCGCCCAGGAATTCTGGCCCGGCCCGCTGACGCTGGTGTTGCCCGTCATTCCGGGTGGAACGGTCTGCGATCTCGCCCGCTCCGGCCTGCAGACGGTCGGCCTGCGCTGCCCGTCCCACATGGCCGCGAATGCCTTGATCAAGGAATTTGACCGCCCGGTGGTCGCGCCCTCGGCAAACCGGTCGGGCCATGTCAGCCCCACGCGCGCCGATCACGTTGCCGCTGACCTGGCAGACCGGATTGACCTCATCCTCGATGGCGGCCCGTGCGATGTCGGCATCGAGTCGACCATCATTGCCGTGGAGGGGGATGCCGTCACCCTGCTGCGGTCTGGCGCTGTCCCGGCAGACAGGCTGGAAGCCTTCATCGGCAAGCCGCTAGCGCGCCCCAGCGGCGGCGGCATTTCCGCGCCCGGCATGCTCAAATCCCATTATGCCCCAAAGGCACGCCTGCGCCTGAACGCGGAAGCGCCCGAGTCTGGCGAAGGCTATCTGGGTTTCGGGCCGGGCGTTCGCGAGGGTCTCAACCTCTCCCCGGAGGGAGACCTCGCCGAAGCCGCCACCAAGCTGTTTGCCATGCTGCGCGCGCTGGACGCCCGGTTTGACCGCATCGCCGTGGCGCCCATTCCGCAGGAAGGGCTCGGCGAAGCCATCAATGACAGGCTGGCGCGCGCCGCGCACCGGGATAGCTGATGCCGGGCGGCCTCAACCGCCCATGATATCCTCTTTGAGGACCGTCATCATGAACTGGTAGGAGGTCTCGCCCTCGTCTTCGTCCTTGTAGACGACCGCAATGAACTCTGCGCCAAGGTAAACCTCAACCGAGTCATTGGCCTTGTCCCGCGCCAGCAGGCGCAGGCCGGGATGAAGCTTTTCCTTGAGATATGCCTCAAGACGCAATGTTTCTTCGCGCTCCATGGCGGCACTCCTTGTATTATCTGAACTTGCTGGCGCGGAACCTAGCCAGTTTCGCTTCCAGTGCAATGCACGGGCTGCAACGCCCTGTGAAGCCTAGTCTGCCTAAGTCTCGGGGATCGCCTGATCCATGCTCTGCGCCGGCTGGCAGCAGGTGGGCCCGGAAACGATCTTGGCCGGAACGCCCGCCACGGTGCAGCGCGCCGGAACATCCTTCAGCACGACACTGCCGGCGGCAACCTTCGCCTCGTCCCCAATGGTGATGTTGCCCAGGATCTTCGCGCCGACAGACAAGAGCACACCGCGCCCGATCTTCGGGTGCCGGTCGCCCACTTCCTTGCCCGTGCCGCCCAGGGTGACGCCATGCAGCAGCGAGCATCCTTCGCCCACAATCGCCGTCTCGCCAATGGTGATGCCTGAGGCATGGTCGAGCATGACAGCGCGGCCGATGCGGGCGGCGGGGTGAATATCCACACCGAACAGCTCCGAAGCGCGGCTCTGGAAATGAAAGGCCAGCGTTTCCCGCCCCTGCCGCCACAGCTCATGTGCAATCCGGTGGGTCTGCAGCGCCAGGAAGCCCTTGAAGAACAGGAAAGGCTGCAGCATCCCGCGCGCTGCAGGGTCGCGCTCGATCACCGCCTGCATGTCCGCTTCGGCGTAATCGATCAGAGATGGCGCGCTGTCATAAACCGCCGAAAGGATATGCCGCACCTGCTGCGGCCCCATGCCCGGCCCGGAGAGCTTTTCGGCCAGATGGAAAGAAAGCGCTTGCCCCAGCGTGTCGTGTGACAGGATGGCGGCATTCAGATAGCTCGCCAGCGTCGGCTCCTCTGCCGCCGCAGCCTGGGCCTCAAATCTCAACCTTTTCCAGGCGGGGGGCGGCGCGCCGATATCCGGATTTTCCATTCTGGCTGCCTCTCTGTGATCTGTTGGGGGTTGAGATGGCATCGCAAAAGCGATGTTTCAATTCCTTTTGCCTATTCGGCCGGCTGCTGGCGCGGCGGCGGCCGGTAGCCCAGCATCCGCCGGACAGGTTTCATGGTCATGATGCGGAACACGGCCGGGGTGAAATAAAGCCCGATCAGCGCCGATCCGCCGACCCCGCCGGCAATCCCGGCTGCCAGTGGCAGCCAGAAAGTATCGCCCGTCATCAGGATCGGCACAAATCCCGCCATCGTGGTCAGCGTGGTGGCAATGATATGCCGGGTGGCGTCCACCACCACCTCCCGCTGCGCGATCACATCATCGGCCAGCGCGTCCTCATTCGCCTGCAGCAAGGAGAGCACCACAATCGAGCT
Source organism: Hyphomonas sp. (assembly GCF_013823385.1). Taxonomy (GTDB): domain Bacteria; phylum Pseudomonadota; class Alphaproteobacteria; order Caulobacterales; family Hyphomonadaceae; genus Hyphomonas. Next base: position 328,196 of record NZ_PNMA01000001.1, on the reverse strand, counting down.
GTTGATCGCAATCCCGAACAGTCCAAGGCTGCCGACAATGGCATTGAATCCGAACGGCAGATTGAACAGCCACACCCCGAAGAAGGCATAGAAGACCGACAATATCCCGGCCGTCACGATCAGCAGCATCATCCGGAACGAGTTGAACACCAGCGTGATCGCCCCGGCCATCACCAGCATCAGCGGAATGCCCACGCTCGCCAGATTGCCAATGGCCTCCCCGGAATTTTCCGCTTCTCCCCCGATCAGCATGTCGTATTCCGGCGGCAGGACAAATCCGCTCGCCGCCAGCCGTTTCTGGAACTCCGCCATCGTCGGCGCCGGCAGCGTGTACGGCTCAAGATAAGCCAGAACCTGGTTGATCCGCAGCCCGTCGCGCCGCGAGATCGTGCCGGTTTTCGGCGTCAGCTCCATCGCGCCCAGCGCCGAAATCGGCGTCCCCGTCATGCCCGGCATCGCGCCGATGGTCTTGGACTGAAGATCGGAAAGCGACTGCCGCCGGCTGTCCGATCCGATGATGCGGACGGGCAGTTCCTCTGTCCCCTCCAGGATGGACCCGGCCCGGATACCCTCAAGCTCCGTATTCAGACTGGTTGCCAGATCCACCAGCCGTGAGCCCGCCATCGCGGCCGCCGCTTCATCGGCATTCAGCCGCAGCGTCGGCGCCCCCAGCTGCAGCGACCCGACCGTATAGGTCACCCCCGGCGTCTCGCCCAGAAGGGTGCGCAGCTCATTGCCCAGCCGGTTCAGCGTTTCGATATCGGGCCCGCGCAGGATCAGCTCGATCGGCGCATCCGCCGGTGGCCCCTGCTCGAACGGCAGCGTCAGAAAGCGTGCCGATGGAAACTCCTGCCGCACCTGCTGCTGGATCTCGTTGATGATCTCATGCGTGCGCGCCGCGCTGTCGAGTTGCACCCAGCCGGAGGCAAATCCCTCCACACCCTGCGTGTTGTTGATGGCATTGTAGTAAACCCGCGGCGACGGTTCCCCCAGAACCCAGGTCACGGATTTGACGCCCTCGCGCGCCAGGATGAATTCCGTCGCCCGGCGGGTGATTGCTTCAGCGTCGGCAATATCGGCCTCATACGGCAGGTTCAGCACCACCTGAAACTGGTCCCGCTCCGTAGGCGGAAAGAATTGCTGCGGCAATGTGCTGGTCAGCACCAGCCCCAGCACCGCTGGCGCCACTCCGATGAATATCCCCAGCGGCGGAAAGCGGAGCGCGGCCTCGATTGTGCCGCGATATCCGTCAGACAGGAAATCGAAGGTCACCCCGTCGCGCCACCAGCGTCTCGGCCGGCGCGCCTCGCCCTTCTCCCAGCCCCGCGTCCGGTCAAACCAGCCCGCCATGGCCGGAACAATCGTCACCGACACGAAGAAGGAGGCCGTGATCGCATAGATCACCGACAGCCCCACCATGCCGATGAACTCGCCCGCCGCCCCCGGCAGCATGGCAATCGGGGCAAAGGCCAGAACCGTCGTCAGCGTGGACGCTGCCAGCGGCGCAAATAACTGTTTCAGGCTGCGCTGCACCGCTTCCATCCGGCCATATCCCTTGGCCCGCCACTGATCGACATCATCCGCCATCACGATGGCATTATCGATCAGCAGACCGAGCGAAATGACGAGGCCGGTCACCGACATCTGATGCAACGGATGCCCGAACACATTGAACAGGATCAGCACCAGCCCGACCGTGAGCGGCATGGCAAAGCCAACCACAATCGCCGATCGCCACCCCATCAGGAAGAACAATACGGCAAAGACAATCAGCGCCGACATCAGCAGGTTCTGCGCCAGCCCGCTCAGCCGGTCATGCGTATAGACGCTCTGATCGAACACGATTTCTGCCGAAAGGCCCGGCGGCATGTTCACCGAAAAATCCGAAACGGCCCGGCGCGCGCTCTCAGACCAGATATCAACGCGCTGTTCCGGCGAGATATAGGCCGCCACCAGAACCGACCGGCGCCCGTTCTCATAGGCTGCCCGCGTGGAAGGCTGCTGCAGCCCCTTCTCGATGCGCGCCACATCGGCCAGCCGAAGGGAACTGCCATCCTGCCGCTGCAGCACGGGCACCTCACCGATCCGGGAAATGTTCGTGAACTCGCCCTGCACCTCAACGCCAATCGTGCCGCCCCCGGTGCGCAGGCGCCCTGCCGGGTTCTTTGAGTCCGCCGCCAGCACGGCGCTGGCCGCCTGGCTGAACGACAATCCCGCCGCCGAAAGCGCCTGCGCGTCCATCACGACACGCACTTCCTCAACCGGCATCCCGTAGGTCTGGGTCAGTTCGGTCGCGTTCAGCCTCTGAAACCGGTCCTGAAGGTCCAGCGCCAGCCGCCGCATGATCGGCAGGGGCGCCTCGCCCTCCCCATTCCATGTCAGCGAGACGATCATGGTGGCGGCGCCCACATATTGCCGCGTCACTTCCGGCTCGGATGCTCCGGGTGGGAACGATCTGCGGGCCTGCTCCGCCTTCTGCCGGATCAGCGACCAGGCATTGTCGACCTCCGTTTCAGTAAGGTCTTCCTGAATATCCAGACTGAGCTGCACCACCCCGCTGCGCGATATGGTGTCCACCTGCTTGACCTCGGGCAGCTCCATCAGCGCCGCTTCCAGCGGCTGGGCCACCAGGGCTTCCATCCGCTCCGCGTCCGCCCCCGGCAGGAACACGACAATCGATCCGAAGCGCTCCACCAGGGTGGGGTCTTCCTGCCGCGCCAGCGAGAACAGCGCGCCAAGGCCGCCCATCAGGATGACCAGAATTGTCAGGATCGTCAGCCGCGCATTGCGGAAGAAAAGCGTACTCACCCCAGCCCCCTCCGCGCCGTCAGCCGCCATTCGCCGTTTCGGCGTGTTGCACCTCACGGGGCAATACCTTCGCCCCCGGCGTTACCCGCTGAAGCCCGTCGACGATGATCCGCTCGCCGGGTTCCACAGGACCGCGCACAAAAGCGCGCTCTCCGGCGGGATAGACCATCTCGACCAGCCTTGGCTGCGCGCGCCAGTCATCGCCCTCGCCCACAACCGCGTAGACCGTCCACATGCCCCGATTGGCGCTCGACAGCGCCTTCAGCGGCACCCAGAAGCCCTTCTCCTCCAGCTTGCGTTGCATCTTGAGGCGCACGAGCGAACCTGCGGGAACCCCGCTGCTCGCCGGAACCTCAAACACCGCCGCCACCGTCCGCTGGGAAGCATCCACAACCCCCGTCACACTTCTCAGTACCGCGTCCACCGGGCCGGTTTCCGCTTCCAGCGTGTAAGTGTCGCCCGGCACCAGCTGCGGAACAATCCGCGCCGCAACGCCAATGCGTGCCTCCAGGTCTCCGGCTTCCACGAGTTCCAGAATGGCCTGCCCTGGCCCGGCAATCGCGCCCTCATCGGCAAAGCGGGCAACGATCATGCCATCATAAGGCGCGGTGATGCTTGCCAGATCTATTTGTACACGGAGCGTATCTGCCTGCGCCCTGGCCGCTTCCACACGTGCCATCGCCGTGGTGGCCTGCGCCACGAACTCTTCGACGCGCTGCGCAGACACATGCCCCTGCGCCTGCAACTGGCGCTGCCGATCGGCCGTATCCAGGGCCAGCTGGTGGGAAGTGCGGGCCTCTTCCACCACTGCGCGGGCCGAAGCCAGCTGCGCGCTGAGGCCGCGCGTATCCAGCCGGGCAATCGTCTGCCCTGCCTTTACCGTGTCGCCCACGCGCACATCAATCCGCTCGATGCGCCCGCCGGTCTGAAATCCCAGCCGGCTGGTTCGCCGCGCCTCGGCAATGCCGGTGAACAGCTCCTCGATATCCAGCTCGGTAAGATATTCCACCGGCGACACGCTGACGGCCAGAGGCTGAGGCTCGACCGTGGCTATCTTCGGCCCTTCCTTGCTGCGCAGCAGGCTCGCCGCTGCCAGCAGGCCTGCCATGATCGCGGCCATCAGCACAATGAATATCACGGCCTTCAGAAGGGTCGGGCGGCGCCGGCTGGGGGCGGGCTCGTAAGCGGTCTCAGAGGTCATTCGTCGTGCCCGGAACAAACTGGCGGTACTGGGGAAGCACACAGGCTGCGGAACAGCAGCCCGGCGTGAAACTGGAGGAAGTTGGCGGTATCGATCCTGCGATCCGGAAGCGGCAGAAGGCCGGGAAAGTCCGGCAGGTGGATCAGCAGAAGCGCTACGCCATGCATGGACGCCCAGAGAGACTTTGCGGCGACGTAGGGGTCAAAAGATGTGTCGAAGACGCCAATCTCCTGCCCTTCCCGGACAAGCCCCACAACGATCATGAACGCCTGGCCCTTATGGGTCTTCTCGAAATCCTCCCAGCAGTCCGTGCCATTCATGCCGGCACTCGGGTCTGCGGCCGAGGCAAAGGCGGCGGCATAGTGATAAGGACGCGCAATGGCGGTCTCGACATATTTGGCAAAGCACTGCCGCACGCGGGCCTCGAAAGGCAGGGTCGTAAGGGCCGCCCGGTCTACGGTCGACATCAGCCGCTCGAAGAAGGATTCCTTCAACTCGTCGAGCAGCTCCTCCTTGGAGCCGAAATACTTATAGATCGCTGCGGGCGAGTAATCGATTTCCTCGGCCAGCCTCCGGATGGAGAGGCCCGCCTCGCCCTCCTTGGAGAAGACGCGCTCGGCCGCGTCGAGAATCGCCGTGCGTACCCGCTGGCGGCGGCGCTCTGCAGGGCTTTCTTCCGGAAGGGTATCGGAGTCCAAAGTCGGCGCCTCAATGATTGTTCATTTAGTGAACACTGTTCACATTGAAGTGATACGCCGCCTCCAATTCCGTGGCAAGCAAATCATTGGCCCGAATCAGGCTTTGCGAACGCCTCGCAAAGGGCTAAGGCGATCTGTGTGACCAAGCTCTTCCCAGATCCCCCGCCCGCAGGCATTCCGCTTCTCGCCGCAAGGCCCGCGAATGCCGTCCGCAGCTTCCTGGCCCTGCGCAAATCCGCCAACAAGCTCTTCCTCAGCGAGCCGGGGCCCACCCCGGACGAATTGCAGGAACTGCTGACCATTGCCGTGCGCGTGCCCGATCACCGCAAGATGGCCCCCTGGCGGTTCATCACCTTCCAGGGCGACGCCCGCGCGCATTTCGGCAAGGAACTCGCCCACATTGCCGGCCGCAAGCCCGGCGCTGAACAACGCGACATTCTGGAAGCCGCCGGCCTGCCGCTGCGCGCCCCAACGGTGGTGGCGGTCGTCTCCTCCCCCACCGACGATGGCAGAACCCCCGTCTGGGAACAGGAACTCTCGGCCGGCGCCCTCTGCTACAACCTGCTGCTGGCGGCCAATGCCTGCGGCTGGGGCGGCGTCTGGCTGTCGGAATGGATCACCTTCAGCCCGGAGGTCGACGCCCTGCTCGGCCTGCGCGAAACAGAGCGCCTCGCCGGGTTCATCTATATCGGCACGGCCACCGCCCAGCCTCAGGAGCGTATCCGTCCGGACCTGCCGGGACTGGTCACAGCCTGGCCGGCCAAGTCCGCCGGGTGACCGGAAGTGTCCGGATTTGTCCAGAACTGTCCGGATTTGTCCGCGATCTGACCGGCTCAGCCACGCCCGCGATAGGACGCGACCCCCGTTTCGGGCACGTAGAGACCCTTCGGAACGTCGCCTGACTGCCAGAATACGTCGATGGGAATCCCACCCCTCGGATACCAGTATCCGGAGATCCGCAGCCATTTGGCCTCGGTGAACTCGAAGACTTTTTTCCCAATGGAAACAGTGCACTCCTCATGGAATGCCCCATGGTTCCGGAAGCTGGTCAGATACAGTTTCAGGCTCTTGGATTCGACCAGCCACGGCCCCGGCGCATAATCGATCACCAGATGCGCAAAGTCCGGCTGCCCCGTCACCGGACACAGCGACGTAAATTCCGGCGCCACAAACCGTGTCAGATAAAGCGTATCAGAATGAGGGTTTTCCACCCGCTCCAGCTGCGCCTCTTCAGGGCTCTGAGGTTGCGCCGTCTGCTGGCCGAGCTGGCCAAGTTTCTGATAGATCGGGTTGTCAGCCATTGGAAAGGATCGCCGGTACAGGAATGAGATCGAAGGTCAGGCCCATATAGAGGACATATCCCAGGAGCAACACCGCCCCCTCCCAGCGCGCCAGCTTCCGGCCGGTCAGCGCAAACAGGAACAAGAGCGCGACAGACAGGACCAGCGCGCCGATATCGATGGAACTCATGATGCTGACCGGCTCTGTGCCCGCGAGGGCCGCGGCATTGGCATCGCCGCGCACGCTGAAGGGTTTAACCAGCGCGGTAACACCCAAAATACCCAATATATTGAATATGTTAGATCCAATCACGTTCCCCAGGGCCACGTCCGCCTTCTTCCGGAAAGCCGCCACTACAGACGTCGCCAGCTCCGGCAGGCTGGTGCCGATCGCCACGATCGTCAGGCCGATCACCGTCTCGCTGATGCCGATCGACCGGGCGAGGGTCACAGAGCCCTCCACAAGCAGGTTGGCCCCTGCCACCACGCCGATAAGGCCCGCCACCGCAATGATGATCCCCAGCATCAAACCATACTGGGCATCCACCACTTCGCCCTCTTCCCGGTGCATCACAGCCGTATCGTCCTGGCGCCGCTGGTCGAGGACGAGGGAGATCACGAGATAGCTGATCAGAATCACCAGCAGTATGAAGCCCGAAATGCGGTTGAACTGGTCAAACCACAGCAGACCACACAGAATCGCCGTCGCCGCCACCATCACCAGCCCGTCGCGCATGATTGCCTTTGGGTGTACGATGATGGGCGACAGGATCACCGCAATCGCCAGCACCAGCAACACATTGGCGACGTTCGAGCCGACCACATTGCCGACGGAAATGCCCACAGCGCCCCGGCCCACCGCCTGCAGGCTGGTGACAAGTTCCGGCACCGATGTGCCGAATCCCACCAGTGTCAGACCGATGACAAGCTCAGAGATGTTGAGCCTGCGGGCCACGCTGACCGAGCCGCGCACGAGCGCTTCCCCGCCAACGAACAGCAGAACAAGCCCCGCCAAGATCATCAGATACATCATTTATCATTAATCCCACTGAAATCCGGACCTTATACTGTCCCCTGCATCAGAGTTACATGGGCCGGAAAAACTCGCCTGTGGAGGGCTGCAATCCGAGCTTCACGTTTCCTTCAGGATGATTGGGCCAGTTCTTGCAGGGAAATAGATCGGCAGAAAGCTGAATATTGGTAACCATGATACGCGGCGTTCCGAACTCTGGATTTAATCGGCTCCGGCCGATTGCTGGCGCCTGCCTGCTGGGCGCCGTCGCCGCCTGCGCGTCCATCAATGGAACGCAGAATGGAAATGGCGGGGCCAACGGCTCTGTTGCCCAGGGTCACTTTCATCTGGTCGGGGTGCCCCCGGCGCTCGCCGCCCGGGCGAACGCCCTGCTCAATACCGACCAGCCGGCACCGCGCAGCGTTCTGGAAAAGCGAAACCGCGCGCAGACGCTGGCGCGGTCCATAGAAGACCTTCTGGCATCTGAGGGATACCTCGCCGCCGAAGTGCGCCCGGAAGACTTCACCACGATGGAGGCCAGCGCCGCCCTCACGGTCGATTCCGGCCCGCGCTTCACCATTCTTTCTGTCGGCCTGAATGGCGCCGAGACGGTCGATCCGGAAACACGCAGGATCATTGACGGCCACCTTGCCAAGCTGCCATCCGGCAGTGTCGTAAAGGCTCTGGAAGTGGAGCGGGTTGAGGCCGAACTCGTCACCTCCCTGCAGATGCGGGGCTATGCGTTTGCCACAAGCCCCGGCATCGACGCTCTTGCCTCACGCGAAGATGCCAATGTCGAGATCACGTACACCGTTGATCCCGGCCCCCTTGTGCGCCTCGGCGAACTGCAAAGTGATGAAACCGATCCGCGCTCCCAGAAAGCCATTCAGGTTCTGAAGCCCTGGCGGGAGGGCGCCACCTACAACCCGCGCACGATCGACCGGCTGCGCAGCCGCCTGCGCTCCAGCGGCCTCTATGAGGGCATCGGCGTTGTCGTTTCCAGAGAGCCGGACGCAGACGGGTATCACACCGTCGCCCTCACCCTGACTGAAGCCAAACCGCGCTCGGTCAGCTTCGGTGTCAGCGCCTCCACAACCGAAGGCGTCGGCGCTGACGCGCGCTGGGAAAAACGCAACATCACCGGACGCGCGGACAAGGTCACCGTCAGCGCCGAAGCCGCCACACTCGCCAGAAGCCTCACCGCCGCTTATGAGCGGCCAAACATTGGCCGGTTCGGCCGCACGCTCACGACGGAAACCGGCATTCGCCAGGAAGAAACCCAGGCCTATGATCTGGATGGGGCGAAGATCGCCGCAACGCTCTCCCAACCCTTCACGCGCCAGCTCACGCTTTCCATCGGCGCCGCCATAGACGCCACGCGCATTACCGATCAGCGTACCCGGATTTATCTCGGCGAGCGCGAACAGGTTACCTTCTCCATCCCGGTAACAGCGGCGTATACGGATGTTGGTGATCCGCTGGACCCGCAGGAAGGCATCCGCGGCTTTGCCTCCGTCGAGTCCGGCATATCCGTGGGCAACAGCACACCGGGCTACACCCGCATGCAGATTTCTGGCGCCACTTACCGGAAAATTGCCAGCGATCTCGTGGCGGCCGTCCGCGCCGAATATGGCGCCTTTGCCGGCTCCAATGCCGTGCCAACCGACAGGCTGTTCTTCGCCGGAGGCGGCGGCACGGTGCGGGGGTACGAATACCAGTCCCTTTCCCCCACCGACGAGTTCGGCGAGTATTTCGGCGGACGCAGCCTCTTTTCGGCATCGGCAGAACTGCGCTGGCGGCGGTCGGAGCGGTTTGGCTATGCAGCCTTTGTGGATGTCGGCGCAGCCAGCGATGATCCGGGCACGGTTTTCAGCGACGCCAAGGCATCCGTAGGCCTTGGCATCCGCTACTATCCCGGGTTCGGCCCTATCCGGTTTGACATCGCCGCGCCCCTGAGCAAGCGCGATGGCGACGCGCCGCTGCAGATATACGTCTCCATCGGACAAGCCTTCTGATGAAGATGCCTGCACTTCCCCTGCAGGACTGGCGGCAACGCCACCCCTGGCTCGCCGGCGCCCTCCTTGCGGCAGCCGGCAGCGTCGCCGTGGTCGGCGCCGGAAGAGTGTGGATCACGACTGACAGTGGACGGAATTTCATTGTCTCGCAGATCGACGGTATGGATGTCGCCGGATATGGCCGGCTGCACGTTGAAGGATTGCGCGGAGACCCTCTCTCTGATCTTCGCGTCGGCAAGATACAGGTCATCAATGAAGGTGGGGTCTGGGCCGAAGCTCAGAATTTGCGTCTTCGCTGGTCGCCCCTGTCGCTGCTTTCGCGAACTGTAGACATATCCGAACTCGATATCGACACCGTATCGATTTTTGCGCGGCCCGAAAGAGAGCCTCGTCCGCCGTCTGAAGATGGCGGGCGTTGGCGCGTCAATCTCAATTCGCTCGTGCTGGACCGGCTGGTGCTGGCCGACGGCGTTGCCGGCCCGCAATCAGCCTCGGAGATCAGCGCACGCTTCGTGCAGCAGTCCAGTGGCGCGCTGGATGCCGCCCTTCGCCTGCGGCCGCTGGAGGGTCGCGGCGACCGCGTGGACCTGCTGATCGTCATGACCGCTTCGAAACGGTTTGACATCACCGTGATCGCAGACGCGCCCGCAGACGGCATGTTTGCACACATGCTCGAACTGGAACCGGGCTCAGCCGCGCGCCTTGAAGCCAATGGCGGCGGCGATCTGAAGAACGGCGTGGCGGAAGCGCGCTTCTCCATCGACCGGGAAGACAAGGCCTATCTTTCGGGCAAGATGGAGAATGGCCGGCTCAGCGCTTCGGCCAAGATCGACTCCACAGCCCTTCCGTTGCCGGATGATGTCATTTCCCTGCTCGGAAAATCAGCCGAGGCATCCCTCTCCGCCCGTCTCGATGGAAATGAAGCTCATTTCGAACTGGACGGGCTGATCGCGGAAGGCGAAGTTCATCTCGCCGGGCTCGCCGATCTCGACAAGCGCGAACTGATCGGCCCCGCCCATCTCAGCGCCGATCTCGCCTCGCTGCGGCCCTTCTGGAAGAACGGCGCCGGCGTGTGGCTGAATGGGGAGCTGACCTATGCTGGCGGCACTGCCGGCTATACCGGTGACATCCGCCTCGTGGCAGAAGAAGAGTCCGTTCTTCCTTTCGAGGCCGCCACGGGACGTGTCTCGGTGGGTTTTGCCGATGGAACTATTCCATTTGCAGGCAATCTGGAACTGCAGGGGCCCTTCCCGATCGGCGATCTTGCCAGAGCTGCGGCCGGCGACACGCCCACCGTCACCCTGACCGGACGCTTTGACCGGGCATCGGGAACGCTGACGCTCGAGGACAGCGACGTCCGCCACCAGACGGGATCCTTCAACCTGGCAGGCACCGTGGAAACCAGGGAAAACCGCCTCTCTCTGGCAGGGCGCCTTGATCAGAAAATTGAGCCTTTCGTAGCGGGGTTCTCAGGCTCAGCCGATGGTATCGTCAGCATCGAAGGACCGTTTTCATCCCTCGATGTTTCGACAAATCTTGCCCTCCGGAATCTTTCCGGGCCAGAGGCGGCCGGCGCGCTCGTGAACGGAAACGGCAACGCGGCGGCGTCCTTGCGCATAGCCGGCGGGGATGTCACCGCCCGGATGATCCGCGCCCGCCTGCCCGGCCTCAGCGCCGACATGTCGGGAACGCTCTCTGGCGCGGGTGGCCTCCGCCTTGATTTTACCGCGCAGCAGACGGCCGACCTCTCAACCAGCGGCACAACCTTGAATCTCGGCGCGATTGACGGGGCGATTTCCCGCCCCGGCGATACCATCCTCATCACAGCCGAGAGCGCTGACGGCTACGTGCAGAATGGCGCTCACAGGATTGATCGCCTTGCGGTAACCACATCGCTTGAACAGTCCGGCTCAAACATTGATGGCCCGGTGAGGGTTGCCGGCCGGTATGGTGATGAAAACATCGCGCTCTCCGCAATCCTGCAACGCCGCCAGCGCTCTACACGGATTGACGACATTGCAGGCTTTCTCGGTCAGCTGCAGATTGGCGGACATGCCGAATTCTCTGATGGCGGCGCGCTCGATGCGGCCGCACGCGTGTCCGGCAATGATTTCGTCTTCAGCGGCGTCGAGTTCGGGCGGATCGCTCTGGATGCCTCGGTCCGCCAATCCTCCGGAGAGCCGCTCTCCATTGTCTTGAACGCGGATGCCCGCAACACAATCGTTTCAGACGACGTGCGCTTCGAGCGCATCAACGCTGGCATCACGACCACCGAGCGTGGCTATCAATTTTCCGCAAAGCTTGAGGATCCGGCCCGCAACCGCCAGACGGACATGCGGGTGTCGGGAACCGCGTCTTTTTCGGGGGGCGCTCCCGAAGGCACGCTGTCGCTGCGCGGAATGATCTTTGGACAGACGGTTTCGACCCGGCGGGACGCCCGCTGGCGGCTGGGGGACACGCCCGAAGTGGACGCTGAACTCGGCATTTTCGGCGGCGTCGCCCAAGTGTCCCTGGACATGGTTGGCACAGCGCCGGAGTTCAAATTTGCCCTTGATAATGTGGATGTCAGCCCGGTCCTGTCTTCGTTTGGCGCGCTCGTCTCATCCGCGCGGATTGATGGCACGGGCTCGTTCCGTCCTTACGGGCTGACCCCCTCCGGAAGCTTTGACATCCGCAACAACAGCCCGGTGACCGGTCTGGACGGCGCCATTGACCTCGACATCAGCGGCAAGCTGGATGCGCGCCGCCTCTCCATTGATGGCAGCGCCAAGTATGGCCCTACCCTGGGCGGGGATTTCGCTTTCGCGCTTCCGGTCATTGCCCAGGAAGGGCAGATGGCGCGCCTCAATCATCAAGCCCCCCTGCTGGGGAATGCAAAGTTTAGCGGCGATCTTGAAGCCATCCGCCAGATTGCTCTGGCCTATGGCCACGACATTGGCGGAAAGCTCAACTCATCCCTCCGCCTCGCAGGCACGCTTGAGACACCGCAGATCGATGCCCGCGTCGATATTGCCGACGGCCTGTATGAATACGGCGCCATGGGTTTCCGGATCGCGCGATTCGATCTCAATGCCGCCCTGGAGAACGGCGCAATTAGCGTCAATGCCACCGGACAGGGGCCGGACGGCGGCAACCTTAAAGCCACAGGCCGGCTCGATCAGGGCGGCGAAGGCAAGGTCGACATCGAGCTCAGGCGGCTACTCGTCTATGATCGCAATTCGGACAGCATGCGGCTGTCTGGCACGGCGGCCCTTACCGAATCGGCCACAGACCGGGTCATTTCCGGCAGTCTCACTGTAGATGAAGCGCGCTATTCGCTCGACAATCTGCCCACCGCGGGCGTCAGGCGGCTGGATGTACGTTGGCGGGAAGACCTGTCGGACGAGCCGGCCGATCCGGTTCTGGAAAAACCCATCAAGTTCAATTTCCGCATCCAGTCGGATCGCCGGATTTTCATCGATGGGCGCGGTCTGGACTCCGAATGGGGCGTCAATGTCAGCGTCACCGGCTCTCCCGCCGCTCCGCTTCTCAATGGCCGCGCCACCCTGGTTCGTGGGGAACTGGAGCTTGCGCGCCGCCCCTTCGTCTTTGACGCAGGCACGGTCACCTTCGACGGACCGATCGATTCGGCCAGAGTTGCGATCAGCGCGGCACGCGTGGTCGACGGTTTCTCCGCCAGGATCGATGTCACCGGCTCCCCGACAAGCCCGAGGATCGAACTCACCAGCACGCCGGACCTCCCGGCCGACGAAATTCTGGCCAGAATGCTGTTCGGGCGCTCGGTCATGGACCTGTCAGCGCTGGAAGCGGCCGAACTGGCCAATTCGATTGCCCGCCTCAGTGGCCAGGGCGGCGGACTTGATCCCCTTGGCCAGATCCAGGCAGGCCTCGGTCTCGACCGCCTGCGTCTGGGCTTGAGTGATGAAGGTACTACAGAACTGGGGGTGGGACAGTATCTGGCGCCGGATGTCTATCTGGAGGTGACGACGGCTGGCGCGGCCGGGAATTCTGTAGAAGTTGAATGGCAACCCCGCCCTCAGATTTCTGTTACGTCCGAAGCCCGATCTACTGGTGAATCAAGGATTTCTGTCCGCTGGAAGCGAGATTACTAGTATTTAAGGCGATTGTCTGGAATTGGGATTGCAAGATACCTCCACGCCTCCGACATGAACGTTAAGCCCACGCCCCTCGGCGTTTCAAATATTTGGCAAGCGTTTCAGAAATTTATGCACCACAAAACTTGCTAGAACGCCTGTCACTTAGGAGACAGATTAAAACCTAAAGGTGGAAAATGATGCAAGAAGAAATCCGGGCCGCTGGTTCCCGCTCTCCCACAAAGGTTGACCAGCAGGTCGGCGAAAAAATCAGGGAACTCCGCATTGCTCAGAACTTCACCCTGTCCGAGCTTGGCCAGGAACTGGGCATTAGCCATCAGCAACTCCAGAAGTACGAGACCGGCACGAACCGGCTCAGCGCAGGTATGCTTTCCAGCGTCGCCCGCGCCCTCCGCGTGCCGATTGCCGAACTGTTTCAGACCTCCGACGCCGCTTCGCAGGAATCAAGAGACCCGGTGAGCGAATCACGCGCCCGCTGTCATGCTCTGATCGACCGCACGAGCTCCGTTGCCAAACTTGAGACGATGGCGAAGGTTCTTCGCGCGCTCTCCGCCGATTGAGTTGGCTCCCTCGGAAAGCAAAAAGCCGGAGCAGTGATGCTCCGGCTTTTTTCTTGGCTGCCAGCCAGGGACAGATCCCCCGCTCAGTTCACGCGGACATACGGCCCACGCAGCGTGTAGACGTCCGGCCCCATGGCAACGTCGAGGTTGAGGTATCCTTCAGCGCCTGTGCCGCGCGGATCGCGAATACGCTCACCGGTACCGCGAAGCAGGGTTGCCCCCGCGCCATCGCTGAGCGACCAGCTCACCGGGGTCATGCCGCGGGCAGCAAGGTCCACACGCAGGCTCTCTGCGCCGCTCGAATTGACCGGCAGCGGCCGTTGCAGCTGCCCCTCAACACGCGCCAGCAATTGCACGACATAAAGCCGGCCATCCTGCTCGACTGCGCCGATCCCGACATGATCGAAGCCTGACCGCAGCAGGTTCGCCTTGTTGGCCGGATCAGACATCAGTGCCGCCAGCACGGTTTCTGCGCTGGTGCCAGCATCCACGATGGCAATTGCCGTCCCGAACGCGCTGTAAAGCGTCTGCCGGTCAGCCTGCCGGACATGATCAAGCAACGTTCGGCCCTCGGGGGAGACGTCCGCCGCATAGTGCCGGCGCGCCATGTCCCTTGCATGCTCCTGGGCAACGAGGGACAGTTTCTGATGCTCCGCCAATTCCGCCAGGCCGGCATCCTGCCGGACACCATCCATTGCAGTAAGAAGATCTCTACTGACGTTCGAACGGTCTGCCGCAGCAATCATGCCGTTCGATTCTCCGGGTGAGAAACGCGCCGGCGAACCGGCTTCCGAAAGGGCCACCCCTGGCGCCGCAATCGCCAGAGCGAGGAGTGACAAAGCTCTGTATTTCCACTGTAACATAACTGTCACAGTACATATTTTACATATTTGCGTCAATGAGATACATAATATGGTATATTCCGTGTAGATCGATTTTTAATCAGCCTACGTTGTTTTTTGGTGTCATCTGATCGTCACATCCCTGCACTATTCACGCCACAGGAATGGTGCTGCGATGACAAACACGACTATCAGCGATGAGTGGCTGACCTTCACATGGGTGCGCCTGAGATCAGGGGTGGAGCCGCATGAGGTCAAACGCCTGCTCATCAAGAACGGGTTTGACGACGCGGCGGTACGCGCACTCATGCGCGCTGCCTATGACGGCCGCCGGCCGGTCTCAGATGTGGACCATGCCGCACTCGCCAATGCCCCCCTCACCCGGCGGGCTCTGAACCATCCCCTGCTGCGGCGGGTTCCTGTGTCCAAGGCACAGCTCTATGTCTGGCCTAATTTCCTTGTTCCTGAGATCTGCGACCAGCTGATCGCCCTTACAGATGAGCGCCTGCGTGCTTCCACCACTACAGATGTCTTCGCTGACCCGAAGATCCGCACGTCACGCTCCTCCGATATCGGCTCGCTTGGCCACAACCTGGTGATGCAGCTGGACGAACTCATCGCCGAAGCCCTCGGCGTTCACTGGTCCTATTCCGACGCCACGCAAACGCAGCGCTATGATGTCGATCAGGAATACAAGGCGCACTATGATTATTTCATGCCGGGAACCAGGGATTATCAGGTTCACTGCCAGTTCACCGGCCAGCGCACCTGGACCTTCATGATCTATCTCAATGATGTGGAAGAAGGTGGCGGCACCCGGTTTCGCAGGCTTGAGAAAACCATCATGCCCGAAAAGGGCAAAGCCGTGATCTGGAACAATCTGAATCCGGACGGAACCGTAAATCCGTACACGATCCATCACGGGATGAAGGTACGCTCGGGCGTGAAATACGTCATTACCAAATGGTTCCGGGAACGGGGTTGGGGGGAGATGTTTCCCGCCGAATACTCCACAAATCTGTAATGTTGCCAAGGTGTCACACAAGTCGCGCTGCGCGACAGCTTCATGTAAGTGTCATCTAAACTTCCCGTAAGTGTTGCAATCAAATCTTAAGGCTCCGCGCTGCGGGCAGACGGCAGTTAACGTCTGGCGAGCGCGGCGGGGGAAACCGTCAGCGCGCCCGCTCAGGGTTCATGACGGAGACATTGATGTTGACCAAGAATAACTTCCGCGCGGTGCTTCTCGGCTGCGCTGCAGTCGCGCTGCTTGGCGCTTGCAGCGGCGCCGACGGCGTCGCCTCGCCTGGCGTTGGCGCGTTCGTACCGCCGCCGTCGGCGCCCACCACCCCGACCACCCCAACCACTCCGACCACCCCAACCACCCCGACCGGCGGTCCGGCTGCTGATTGCCCGGCCGGTTTTGCAAATATCGGCGTTCTTGCTGACAACCGCATCTGCCAGCTGCCCAGCACCATCACTGGCAACCTCGTGGTTCCCAAGCGGGCCGGCACGCTCTACTCAATCGCTGGCCGCACCCAGGTGGGTACAGATCTCGGCCGTGACCCGAACGCCCCAATTGCGGGCCGCCAGTCGGGCATCCTGACGATCGAGCCGGGCGTCACGCTGTTCGGCAACTCGGGTGGCGACTACCTTCTCGTGAACCGTGGTTCGCAGATCTTCGCTGAAGGCGCAGCCAACGACCCGATCATTATGACGAGCCGCACAGACATCGAAGGAAACACCACCGAGAACTCGATTGGCCAATGGGGCGGTCTTGTGATCCTGGGCCGTGCTCCGACGACGGATGGCTGCGGCGCTGTAACCCCTCCGAACATCGCCTGTGAGGCACAGGTGGAAGGCGCAGACGCATTCTACGGCGGCAACACACCGACCGACAACAGCGGCCGTATCCGCTACCTCCGCCTCTCCTACTCCGGCTTTGAAATTGCGCCGAACAACGAACTCAACGGCATCACCCTGGCCGGCGTCGGCAACGGAACCACGTTTGAGTACGTCCAGGTTCACAACAGCTCGGATGACGGCATCGAGATCTTCGGCGGCAACGTGAACCTCAAATACATCGTGCTGACTGGTATCGATGATGATGGCTTCGACACCGACTCCGGCTGGCGCGGCGCGGCTCAGTTCGGCATCGTTTATCAACGCTCGGGTGGCGGGGACTTTGGCTGGGAAACCAGCTCGCGCGGCACCAACACGGCTGACTTCTTCACCCGTCCGACCTACGCCAACTGGACAGTCGTCATGCGTGAAAACAGCACGCGGGACGCCATCGTCCACAATACCGGCCACACGGCGCGCGTTTACAACACGGTTATCCGCCATCCGGGCAACCATCAGTGCGTGAACATCGCCACCAACTCGACGCTGAACAATCCGAACGGCGTTGACGGCAACGGTCCGCTCTATCGCTCGGTGTTCTTCTCCTGCGCCGGCGGCAATGGTGATGGCGGCGCGGCTGGCACCACGCCGGCAACCGACATCCCGGATGCCACCGTCGAAGCGCTGCTGACCCACCCCACCAACGTGCTGAACGGAACCTCCACCCTGACGGGCGGGTTCATCAACGGCGCGAACGAGAACGCTGTTACCGCATCTGCCTTCCCCACCGCGCTGAACGCAGGGGTCGGTCTGGGCACGAGCAACACGTTCATCACGGGCTTCCTCACGCCGGTCGACTATATCGGCGCCGTCCGCAATGCGAACGACACCTGGTATGCGGGTTGGACCTGCAGCCTGCCCGGCCAGCCGACCTGCCATTAATGCCATGACCATGACGGAGGCCTCTCAACCGGGGCCTCCGTTTCTTCTCATCTCAAGCATCCATTCAGGATCTTATCTCATGAAATTCAGCTCGCTGTCCCTCCGGACCCTGCTGATCGCTTCGACAGCGATCCTCGTGCCGGCTTTCGCATCGGCTCAATCCGAAAATTCCACCGAAACCTCCCCTGAGGCGGCAGCACCCGAAGCTCAGGATCTTAAACTTCAGGAGGTTGTGGTTCTTGGGCGTTATATCCCGGAAGTGCTGCGCAGCACCTCTGAGGTTGCCGCGTTCCTCGCGCCGGAAGACCTTGCGCGTCAGGGCGACTCCGACGCCGCCTCCGCTTTGGCACGCGTAACCGGCATCACGATTGCCGAAGGCCGCTTCGTCTATGTGCGCGGCCTGGGTGAGCGCTATTCTGCTGCCCGCCTTAACGGTTCCCCCCTTCCGAGCCCGGAACCGCTCCAGCGCGTCGTTCCGCTCGATCTCTTCCCTACGAACATTCTCGAAAACGTCCTTGTCCAGAAGACCTACTCGGTTGAGTATCCGGGCGAATTCGGTGGTGGCATCATCGATCTTCGCACGCTGAACATCCCCAAGGAACGCTTCCTCGAACTCAGCGTCTCGGGCAGCTACAATACCGAAACGACCGGTAAGGACGGCATCACGCATTACGGCGCCGACAGCGATGTACTCGGCTTTGACGATGGCACACGCAAGATCCCCGGCCTGGTGCGCCAGGCTATGGCTACCGGCAATCGGATCCAGAACAACAACTTCACCAACGCCGAACTGCAGGCTATGGGCCAGGCATTCACCAATGCGCCCATCAACCTGATCCAGTCGAATGACAGCATCCCGATGAACGGCAGCTATGAAGCTTCTGGCGGGACGTCCTTTGATCTCGGCGGCGCAGAACTCGGCATCATCGGTGTCCTTGGCTACAGCAATGAATGGCGTACGCGGGATGGCCGGCAGGAAGTCGGCGAGATCAACGGCGGCATTCTCAGCGCCACCTCTACCTATGATTATCTGACTACGGAGCAAAACATCGGCTGGGACGGCCTCTTCGGCGTCGGTCTTGATTTTGGCGATGACAAGTTCAACTGGACCAATCTCTACGTCCGCCGCACCACGAAACAGACGAGCATCCGCGAAGGATACGACGATCTGGCGTCGCGCGATGTGCGGGATGACCGCACGGGTTGGTATGCCCGCGAACTCTACAGCACCCAGATCAACGGCGACCACTATCGCGGCCCGTGGACTCTCGACTGGAGAGCCGCGCTTTCCCAGACCAAGCGCGATGCTCCGTATGAGCGGGCCACGCGCTTCATATTCAGCGACCTCACCAACAGCTATATCTACGATCCTTCGGGTTCGGGCTCGTCGAACAGCACGACGTTCTCCTTCCTCGACGATAAGGTTGTAAGCGGTGGCGCCGATCTGAAATATGTTCAGGCGCTCTCCTCCGCCCGCGACATCGAATACTCGGCGGGGGTGGAAGCCTATCAGAACGAACGCAGCGCCCAGGCGCGCATCTTCAGCTTCATTGTGGGCAATCCGCCACTGGATTTCCTCGTGTCGCAACAGCGCCCGGACTTCCTGTTCGCAAACTACAACATCAATCCTGATCTCTTTGTCCTGCGCGAAACCACTGGCTCATCCGGTGCGGCCGCTTATGACGCAGACCTGAAGGTCTTCGGCGCCTATGCGAAGGTTGATGCGGAAATCATTCCTCTGGTGCGCACCGCTGTCGGCCTGCGTTTCGAAGACGCTACCCAGTCGGTAACGCCCCTCTCACTGATCTCCTCAGAAACTGCGCCGGAAGCGCCGCCGGAACTGGAAAACCAGTACCTGCTGCCGGCCCTTACCCTGACCTGGAACTTCGCCGAAGATCAGCAGCTTCGTCTGGGGGCTTCCAAGAGCATCGGCCGCCCGCAGTTCCGCGAACTTGCGCCCCAGCAGTATTACGACACGGACAGCGGCCGGACCTTCATCGGTAACCCCTACCTGACCGATACGGAAATCCTGAACCTCGACGCCCGGTACGAAATGTACTTTGATCGCGGCCAGGCCGTGACCGCGGGCGTTTTCTTCAAGCAGCTCGACCGTCCGGTGGAATCTGTCGTGGTTCAGCAGAGCGCCTCGGTTTTCCAGACCTACCTCAACGCGCCTGAAGCCATCCTCTACGGCGCCGAGATCGACTTCAAACGTGTTTTCGACAGCCCGATCAAGGGAGCCTTCTTCGACTCGAAGGAATTCCTGGTGCAGGCCAACTACACCTACACCACATCTGAGGTGAAGGCCGGCTCCGGAGACGTGGTGTTTCCGCTGCAGGCGGGCGGCCAGCCCCGTCCCGCTACGGACTTCATCATCGATGGCACGCGCCTTCAGGGGCAGTCGGAGCATATCGCCAACCTGCAGATCGGCTGGGAAGACGAGGCTGCCCGTTCGCAGCTGACCCTTCTTGCCAACTATGCCAGCGAGCGGGTCACCGCCCGCGCGCCGGCCGGCCAGCCTGACTTCCTGCAGGATCCGGGCATCAACCTTGATCTCGTCTACAAGAAGGGCTTCGACCTTCGCGGCAAAGCCTTCACGCTCGATATCAAGGCGAAAAACCTCCTCCAGGAGGATTTCGAGGAATATCAGACCGGCAATGACGGCTATGTGCGGGTAAACCAGTACGAAGTCGGCACAACCCTGTCCGTTGGCCTCAGCGCGGCATTCTAACTCTGGTTAATTTTCCCGCCACCAGAGAAGCCGGATGAGATTCGAGGCGCAGCAGGATATAATCACCTGCTGCGCCTCATATTTTTAGTGAAGTCTGAAGCCTTTCGAGCTACGGAAAACCGGATACATTTCTACGCTCGATCTGCTGATAACCTGTTCACTCAGGCCAGTGTTCGTCTCAGAACTGTCGCAAGAGTGTGATTAAGAAGCTCTGTATCTCGCAGGAGTCTAAGGCTGATGAAACTGTTCGGACCGGAAGGCGGCACTCGGCTGGCGTATGGTTCGATCGGCCGTACCGCGATCGAAGCTGCCCTCGCCCTCACCACAGGCCTGCTGCTGGCCCGTTTCGCCTGGCTCATTGCCGCGCCGGGTGACGGCGCCAGCGCCCTTCACCAGATCCCCGCTGTCACCGGCGCGGCCGGTGCACAGACCTCGCTGGCACTGCTGACCCAGACAGACCCCTTCCGCGCCAGCGCTGCCGAGCCCAGCCAGATCGCCGTTCCCACCTCTCTCAATCTGAAGATCGCCGGCCTGCGCTGGTCGGACGGGGCCGCCGGCTCCAGCAGCGCGGTCCTGATCCTGCCGGATAACACCCAGAAGCGCTTTTCCATCGGTGAACAGATCGTTTCGGGCGCCGTCCTGGAAACCGTCGCGGCAGACCGTGTGTTCCTGCGCTTCAACGGCCAGCTTCAGGAACTTCTCCTGAACGATCCGAACAAGCCGCTGTTTGCCGGCTCGTCTTCATCGTCCAGCGCCGCGTCTGTCAGCATCCAGCCGGCTCAACCGGCGCCGCCAACATCCTCTGCGCCTCCCGCTGGCTCAAGCGCCGCGCCGGTCACCCCTGCGCTGCTGCTGACAGATGTGGATATGCAACCGGAACTGCGCAACGGCGCCGTGGCCGGCTACCGCCTCTCCCCCCGCGGCCAGGGACACTTCCAGTCAGCCGGCCTTGAGGCGGGCGATATGGTCCTGCGCGTCAATGGCGCCAGCATCGAGGGCATGGGCCCCGAGGCGATCCAGTCTGCAGTAATGAGTTCTCAATCGATCGCGCTTGATGTTGTCCGCGACGGCGCCATCGTCCGCCTACGGCTTTCCCCCGATTCCGGCCTCTCTCAATGACCAAACGTATATTGCTCGCGGCTGCGGCTGCGCTCACCGCCACACAGTTCGCGGCCGCCCAGGCGCCTGCGCCGTCTCAGGACAAGCACGTCCTGAACCTTGAAGATGTCGAGTTGAACACGCTGATCGAAGACATCTCCATGCTGACGGGATACACATTCGTCACGCACCCGGATGTCCGCAAGGCGCGCGTATCGGTCGTCTCGCAAACGCCGATGTCGACCCAGGAACTCTTCCAGGTATTCCTGACGACGCTGCGCATTCAGGGCTTCGCTGCCGTTCCCGCCGGCAAGGACACTTACCGCATCGTGCCCCGCGCCATCGCGTCCACCGAAGCGCCGATGTCGGGCCCCGGTGCCAACGCGTTCATCACCGAAGTCATCAAGCTTAACCGCGCGAATGCGATGGAAACCGCGCAGATGATCAAGCCCCTGCTCGACTCGCAGGGTCAGGTTGTCGCCAATGCGGCCACCAACACGCTGGTCGTTGTCGACTATGCGTCCAATCTCGAGCGCGTCCGCCGCATCATTGAAACCGTGGACCGCGATCAGACCGTGACGGAAACAATTCCGTTGGCGAACGTTCCGGCCGCAGAAATAGAAACCGTCCTTACACGGCTTCAGGGTGACGCCGGCGGCCAGGGCGGCCAGACCATCAATCGCCTCTCTGCCGTTGCCTCCCTCACCAGCAACTCCATTATCCTGCGGGGCGACGCCACCTCAGTTGACCGCGCCAAACGCGTCGCGCTCGAACTCGACGCCACCAACCCCCAGCGCGATCATGTCCGTGTCATCACGCTGAACTATGCCGACGCCGCAGAAGTCGTTCCGATCCTCGAGCGCGTGGCCAACAGCATGGCCATGCAGCGATCGCCGGCAGAGACCGCGCCCGTCTCCCAGACGATCGCCCATCACGGGCCCACCAACTCCATCGTCATCAGCGCAAATCCTGAAACCATCCTCGCCATGGAGCGCGTGGTCACGGCGCTAGATGTCCGTCGGCCGCAGGTGATGGTCGAGGCCATCATCGTGGAGATGTCGGATGATGCGGCGCGCGAGCTTGGCCTGCAATTCCTGCTTTCCGGCACGGGCGGCGAAGTTCCCTTTGCCTCGACCAACTTCTCGCGCGCGGCGCCAAATCTCCTTGCCCTGACGGGCGCGCTCGTCACGGACGCCTTCTCCGATCCTGCGGCCACCAACCCCTTCCGGGATGCGGCCATCAGCTCACTGACGGGTTCCTCAGGCCTCACCCTCGGTTTCGGCGGCACATCCGGCGACAATCTCTTCGGCGTCATCCTCAATGCCGTTCAGGACGATACATCTTCGCGCATCCTGTCGACCCCCTTCGGCATGACGCTGAACAACGCGACCTCCGCGCTCATCGTTGGCCAGGAAATTCCGGTCACCACAGGCCAGGTTCTGGGGGACGCAAATTCCAACCCCTTCCGCACAGTCGAGCGCAAGGACATCGGTATCCAGCTCGAAGTCACCCCCCGTATCGGCGAGAACGACACCGTCCGCCTCGACATCCGCCAGGAAGTCTCCAGCGTGTTCGGCAGCGTCGGCACGGTGACGCCCGACCTGATCCTCGACAAACGCGAAATCCGCGCCAGCGTCCTGGCAGATGACGGCGAGATCATTGTCCTGGGCGGTCTCGTCGAACAGACAGACACGCTGCGCGACACCAAGGTCCCCGTGCTGGGAGACATTCCCGGCGTCGGCCGTCTCTTCCGGTCCGAAGGCAAGGCCGCCACGCGCCGCAATCTCATGGTCTTCATCCGCCCCACCATCGTCCGCAGCAAGGCCGACGCCCAGGCGGTCACCCAGCAGAAATACCTCTACGTTCAGGCAGAGGAACTGATGCGGGACAAGACACCCGGCGGTACGGTCGACCAGTTTGTCCGCGAGGTTCTCGGAACAGGCGGCCCGGCTTCCCAAGCGGTCCAGCCTCCGCGATAATTGTCTCATGACGCGCGCCCAGGTCACTTATGCATTTGCCCGCGACAAGGGGATTGTCGTCGTTCCCGGCCGCGCAGAATTGACGTTCGCGGTCCGCGAAGGCGCTGATCCCGTCGCCCTGGTTGAAGCCCGCCGCGTTGCCGGCCTGCCGGTGCATCTGGAAGCGATGAATGCCAGCCAGTATGAGCGCCAGCTCTCGGAAAGCTTCGGCCAGTCGCGCCTCGACGGCAGCGCCGCCGAGGCCGCTGCCGGCACCGGCGGTGATCTTGAAAGCCTGTTCGATGGCCTTCCGCAAACGGAAGACCTGCTCGCGGGTGACACTGATGCCCCGATCATCAGCCTGATCAACGGGCTGCTGCAGGATGCCATCCGCCGCCGCGCGTCCGACATCCACATCGATCCTTTCGAGGACAAGCTCTCGGTCCGCTACCGGATCGATGGCGAGCTGCAGGAAGTCTTCACGGCGTCCCGCCGCGTGTCAGCCCCCCTCGTCTCGCGTATCAAGGTCATGAGCCGGCTCGACATTGCCGAAAAGCGCATGCCCCAGGATGGGCGCATCTCGCTGACGCTCGGCGGGCGCGCGCTGGATGTTCGCGTGGCCACACTGCCCACCCGCTACGGCGAACGCGTGGCCCTGCGCCTGCTGGATACGCGTCAGGCGCTCATGGGCCTTGAAACCCTCGGCATGGACGAAGACACAGAGCGCCGCTTCCGCGCCGCCCTCAGCGAGCCCAATGGCGTGATCCTCGTCACCGGCCCGACGGGCTCGGGCAAGACCACCACGCTCTATTCTGCCCTCGCCCAGCTCAACACCGGCCGCGTCAACATCATGACGCTGGAAGACCCGGTGGAATATGGTCTCGACGGCATCAGCCAGACGCCGATGGACCACAAGGTTGGCCTCACCTTTGCCGCCACCCTGCGCTCGATCCTCCGGAACGATCCGAATATCGTCATGGTCGGCGAGATCCGGGATGTGGAAACGGCCGAAGTCGCACTGGAATTTGCGCTCACAGGCCGCCTCGCCCTCTCCACCATCCACACCAACAGCTCTGCCGGTGCCATCACCCGCCTTCGGGATATGGGTGTGGAGAGCTTCCTGCTCGCCTCCACGCTGCGCGCCGTTCTGGCCCAGCGTCTGATCCGGAAACTCTGCGTCCATTGCAAGGAAGCCTATTCGCCGCCGCCTGCCCTGCTGGAGCGCCTTGGCCTTGCTGGCAGAACCGATCTCACCCTCTACCGGCCCACCGGCTGCGCCGCCTGCGGCCAAACTGGCTATGAAGGCCGGCTGGGCGTCTACGAGCTGCTGCTGATCGACGGGCCCATCCGCCGCATGATCCATGACGGCGCCACCGAAGAAGAGATTGAGCGCACAGCTTTCGCGAAATCTGATATGCTGTTCCAGAACGGTTTGCGGCATGTGCTGAGCGGCGACTCGAGCGCCGAGGAACTGCTCCACGTCTGCCGCCGGGAGGCCTGGTTCGGTGGCAGCGTTTGAATACAAGGCTCTGACAGCCGACGGGCGGCGCACCAGCGGCGTCATCTCGGCCGATACCGCCCGCGCAGCCCGCCGCGAGCTGCGCGACCGCCAGCTGACACCCGTCTCCCTCACCGAAGCGCGTGGAGAAAAGGCCCTTGGCTTCGGCGGCACCGGCCGCCTCAGCGACAAGGAACGCACCCTCCTCACCCGGCAGCTCGCCGTGCTGGTGTCCTCCGGCATGACGGTCGAACAGGCGCTGACCGCTGCGGCGGGTGACAGCGACGCCTCGCCCCAGCGGGGCCTGCTCCTCGGTGTACGCTCCCAGGTCATGGAAGGCGCCACCCTGGCCGAAGCCATGCGGGGCGCCCCGCGCGCTTTCCCGCCGCTCTTCCGGGCGGTAGTCTCGTCCGGCGAAAGCTCCGGCCGCCTTGGCCTCGTCCTCGATCAGCTCGCCCACCATCTGGAGCGCAGCTACCGGCTGCGCACCCTCGTTCGCTCGGCGCTGATCTATCCGATCATCCTCGGCATCATGGCGACCGCCATGGTGACGGCCCTCATGGTCTGGGTGGTGCCCAAGCTCGTTGAGCAGTTTGCCATGCTCGGGGCCTCGGAATTGCCGCCGCTGACCAGATTTGTCATCGGTTTGTCCGGATTTGTCCGCGATTGGGGTCTGGTTGTCCTGGTTGTGGCCGTTGCTGGCGTGTTCCTGGCCCTGCGAGTCCTGAAGATTCCGGCCTGGAAACGCCGCTGGGACGCCTTCGCCCTGCGCATCCCCTTTTTCGGCGACATGAACCGCAAGGTCGCCTCGGCCCGCTTTGCCCGCATCCACGCCACCATGTCCGGCGCCGGCGCCACCGTCCTCGAAAGCCTGTCAGGCGCGCGTAACGCCATGGGAAATATGGTGTTTCGGGATGCAGCCGATCAGATCCTCGAAACCGTCCAGCGCGGCGGCGCCCTTTCTTCGGCCATGAAATCCAGCGGGGTCTTCCCCCAGATGATGGTCCACATGGTCGCCAGCGGCGAAGCAGCCCGCAACGTCCCCGCCATGATGAACCGCGCTGCCGATTTTCTGGAAGACGAATTTGAAACCGCCACCAATGTTGCCCTCGGCCTGCTCGAACCGCTGATTATCATCTTCCTGGGCGGCGTTGTCGGCACCATCGTCCTCTCGATCATGCTGCCCATCATGCAGCTCAACACTCTCGCCCTCGGATAAAGGAGCGCCCTCATGACGCCTGAAACTGAAGCAAACACAGCAGAAAAGCGCCGCCGTCAGGCGGGCTTTTCGCTGGTCGAACTCATGGTCGTGGTTTTCATCATGGGCCTTCTGGCAACGCTGATCATCGTCAACGTCGCCCCGGTCGGAGACCGCACGCGCGTCACCAAAGCCAAGGCTGACATCTCAAACCTCGAGAACGCCCTCGAGCAGTACAGCCTCGACCTCTACACCTATCCCTCCACCGATCAGGGCCTGGCCGCCCTTTCCAGCCCGCCCCCCGGCATCGACACCACGCTCTACCGCCCCGGCGGCTATATCCGCCGCGTCCAGAACGATCCCTGGGGCAATCCCTATCAGTACGCATTCCCTGGTGTGCGTTCCGGTGGCCGGTTTGATGTCTACTCCTTCGGTGCTGACGGCAAACCCGGTGGAGAAGGCAACGACGCTGACATCGGCAACTGGGACTGACGCTGCGCCCGTGTGCCGTGAAGCTTCTCCTTCGGCCACTCAGCCCCTGAGGACGCCTGCGGGCGCCCCTCAGGCGGGATTGTCGCTGGTGGAGATCATGGTCACCCTCTCCATCATCGCTGTCGCCACCACGCTGATCCTGCTCACCATTCCGACCCGGCATGCCTACAAGCAGGAATCCGACCGGCTCCGCGAAACGCTTGAGCAGGCTGCCAATCGCGCAATGGTCACCGGCCAGCCCGTGGGGCTTGTTGTCGAAGGCCACAGCTACGCCCCCGCCATCTGGCAGAACGGCACCTGGCGCCTGATGGAAAGCCATCCACTCCCCAAGGACATCGCCATCCGCATAAACGGCAAACCCCCAGCAGTGCTTGAGAAGGGCGAAGACCCGGCCCCGGCCGTCATCTTTGATCCCCTGGGCCATACCCTGCCGGTCGCCCTGGAACTCTCGCGCAACGGCGTCCTCACAAGCCTCACCCTGCTACCGGACGGCAGCGTTCAGACGGAGATGCGGTGATGAGCAACCAGCAGGGCTTCACGCTGATGGAAGCGCTCGTTGCCGTCGCGGTGTTTGCGACTGCGGCAATGGGGCTCATCTCGCTCAACACCAACAGCATCCGTATCAGCGCCCAGATGGGAGACCGCGCCCTTGCCCGCCAGGTGGCCGAGAATGTCGCCGTGGAGACGGTCACAAATCCGCAATTGCAGGTCATCGGCCGATCAATTGGTGAAGAGAGACAGCGCCGCCGCAGCTTTGCCTGGGAGCGGGACATCACCCCCGCCCCCCGCGACGATCTTGTGGAAGTCACCATCCGTGTCCGCGCCGCCGGCGAAGAGGCCGTGCTCAGCGAGGTAACGCTTCTCCACCGCATCAAGGGGGACACATGAAGGCCCCCGCCAGCGCCCAATCGGGCATCTCGCTAATGGAAACGTTGATCGCCCTGTTCGTCGTTGCCCTTCTGGCGACGGCCGGCGGCGTAATGCTGACCCAATCCCTGCGCGGGACGCGGCTGATTGAGGATCGCGGCGATCATGCCCGCGAACTGCAGACAGCCCTTGCCGTTCTGCGGGATGATTTTGCGGCCTTCGTGGACCGCCCCAGCCGCGCCGACGCAAGTTCGGATCTGCCTGCCCGTTTTGAAGGCCAGCCGATCCGGTTTGACGGACGCATCGTGACCTTCGTCCGCAATGGCTGGTCAAACCCCGCAGACCAGCCCCGCGGCGATCTCCAACGAGTGGAATACCGTTTCGACAACGGCGTCCTTATCCGCAGGTCCTGGAGTTCGCCTGACGCAGGCCCCAGCACCGCCGTCGCAGAGCAGCTCCTTCTTTCCGGGCTTGAAAACATCTCCGTCCAGTATGGCCGCGAGCAGAGCTGGAAGCCTGAGTGGATCGTCCCGGCGAGTCCGGCAGGCGCCCCCTTCCCGGACAAGATCGAGATGGTTTTCACCTTCGGCGAAGACGACACACTGACGGCAAAGTTCCGCATTGGGCTGCGCGAATGATCCGGCCCGATCCCCAACGCGGCGCAGCCCTGCTGTCGATCCTCTTCATCGTGGCGGCGCTTGCTGTTGCCGCGCTCATGGCGACGATGGCCATCACCCAGCAAACGACGATGGCGAAGGCAGCCTCCCGCCGCGCCGATGCGGGCTGGGCCGCCTATTCTGCAGAAGCGCTGGCGCTCAGCGCCGTGGCAGAGATGTCCAACCTTACCAGCGGCCAGCTGACACCGCTGACCGTAGGCCTCTCTCAGCCGGTTGTTCTGCCCCTAAGGGGGGGCGTTGTCTCGCTCCAGGTCAGCGATGCGTCCAATTGCTTCAACATCAATGCGCTCGCCAATCCGGACGAAGGCGCCGCCACCTATGCCCGCCTGTCATGGGCCACCCTTCTGCGCGACCTCGACATACCCGCAACGGATGCCAGCAACCTTGCCAATGCGCTGGCAGACTGGCTGGACGCGGACAGCAACACCCGGCAGGGTGGCGCGGAAGATGGCTACTACCTCACGCTCAGCCCCGGCTACCGCGCTGCCAACCAGCCCATGGACAGCCCCAGCGAACTGGCTTCTGTGATGGGCTATACACCGCCCCTTCGGAAGGCCCTCGCGCCCCTGATCTGCGCACGGCCGGAGCCTCAGATGACCCGCCTCAATATCAACACGCTGCGCCCGGATCAGGCCGCCCTCCTGCGCGCCACATATTCCGAAGCCCTTACTCTGGC
Organism: Hyphomonas sp.; assembly: GCF_013823385.1. GTDB lineage: Bacteria > Pseudomonadota > Alphaproteobacteria > Caulobacterales > Hyphomonadaceae > Hyphomonas. The sequence continues at coordinate 299,689 of NZ_PNMA01000001.1, read as the reverse complement.
TGCGGCCGAGAGACTCCTTCTCAATCGCCCGGATACAGGCTGGTCGAGCGTTGATGAGTTTGAGGCGCTGCCCGACATCCGCACCATTCCCGAAGGCCAGAAACGGACCGAAGCCCTGTCAACACTCAGCACAACCTATCTCGCCGAAGGGCAAACAACCCTTGACGGCGGCAGCTGGCCATTCTCCTTCATCATTTCGGCCAAAAGTGGCGCCGCGCCCCAAACCATATGGCGCCGGATGGGAGAAGAATGATGAAAACCATTATTTACATCGCGCTTCCCCCACAGCCTGATGGCGCCCTGCAGATTGCGCAGGAGCGGGGCGGCCGCCTTGAAATTGTCAATCACCGCGGCCCCTTCGGCGCCGCCGATTGCCTTGCCTTTGCACCCGCCACGGCCGTGGGCCATTTCCGCGCCCCTGTCCCCGCCCGCAACGAAGCCGAAGCGGCGCGCGCCGCGCTCTATGCCATCGAAGACGAACTCGCCCAACCGGTGGAAGATGTTCATCTTGTCCTGGGGCCAAGGCTCAAGGAGTCCGTGGAGCGCGACATTTATGTTGTTGATCGCACGCTGATGAAGTCCTGGCTGGAGCTTCTGTCAAAGGCAGGGCTATCCCCGGTCAAGCTCCTGCCCGAGCAAAGTCTGTATACCGATATTATGCACCCGGTAGATCTGGGGGGCCACATCCTCCAGCGGGAAGGAAACCGTATCATCGGAATTGATGCCGGACTTCCAGATCAGGCCCGAGAAGCCCTGGCTGGCGCGGCCACAGTCCCAAGCCTTCAGGACGGCATCCAGATCATCCGGCTGGCGGAGCGCAGCGCCACGCATCCAGGCGTGAACCTGCGCACCGGGCCGTTTGCCCCGCCAAGAGAGAAGAAACAGGGCGTCAGCGCCTGGCGCAAGGCCGCCGGGATCGGCATCGCTGCCGTGTCGGTCTGGACAGGCACCCAGATCCTCGAAGCCCGGAACTATAATTACGCGGCCGAACAACTCAGCAGACGCGCGGCGGAGCGCTATGCGGCCCTCTTCCCAGCCGCCGCCATTCCGGCAGATATCGACAGGGCGACCCGTGACATGCTGGCCGTCGCCGCACTACCCGGCAAGCTGGACTTCCGCACATCCGTTGCTGCCCTCTATGAGGCAATCGCGCTTAATCCGGATACACACATTTCTGCACTGACATTCGACGGTAGCGCCGGCCGCCTTGTGGTTGACGTTCAGGCGCCATCCCCGGAGACGGTCGACGGCGTGGCAACTTTCCTGCAAAGACGTGGCTTCCAGGTCTCGTCCAATGCTCTGGAACAAAGTTCCGGCGCCGCTTCAATTCGGATTACTCTGGAGCTGATGCCATGAACGCCTGGTGGAACACGCGCAGCCCCCGCGAGAAGGCCCTGCTCGGGATTGCCGGCCTGCTGCTTGCTGTTGCGGCCATCTGGCAACTCGTGTTGCAGCCCGCAATCCACACGCTGGACCGCGCAAAACTCAATCACGAAAAGGGCACGCAGACCCTTGCGCGCCTCGACCGGATAGAAGCGCTGATCCAGCAGGGTCAGACCCTACATCCCGCGATTGCAGCTCCGGCGACCCAGGACGCGGCCGCGCTGCAGACACAAGCAGCCCAGATGGCCCGCCAGGCCGGGCTTTCCGTGGAAACACCCCCAGCCAGCCAGTCGTCATTCCAGGTGAAGCTCACGGGCACAACCAGCCCGGTCTTCTTTCAATGGGTAGAACAGGTTGAAACAGGCCTCGGCGTGACGGTCAGCGCCGCCACTCTCAAACAGAATGCAGATGGCAGCATGGACGCCAGCGCGGAATTCAGCCTTGGTAAAAGACCATGATGCGTTTCATTCTCCTCCTTGTCCTGATCGTCGGCTTTCTGGTGGGTCTCGTCGCCTTCGCCCCTCTCAGTTTCATTCTGAAGACTGCCGGCGCCGAAGAGCGCGGTCTCAGCTGGACTTCGGCGGAAGGCACGCTCGTGGGCGGAAAGATCACCGGCCTCAAGGCCGGGCAGGATATTCTTGGCGATGCCAGCCTCAAACTGAATCCCGTCTCCCTCCTCGGCCTTGGTGTTGAATACGATTTCGACTGGACCGGCCCTTCCGGCAAAGGTACCGGCAAAGCGGCCGCCTTCGCTTCAGGCGCTACCGAACTGCGCGACTTCAACATCGAACTGGACTTTGCCACCCTTGATGGTGTCGCGGCCTGGATCCGCCAGTCGGGCGGTAAGGCGCGCCTTACCGGAGATATCATCCGCTTCAAAAACGGCGCCTGCGCCAAGGCATCCGGCCAATCCTGGAGCGATGCATTGGGAAAGAATGCCGCTCTCCTTGGGCCGGGTTGGCCGGACCTTGCCGGCAACCTCTCCTGTGAGGGCGATACGCTGCTCATCCCTCTCCAGTCAGCAAGTCCGCTCGGCACCAAGCTGGACGCCGCCGGCCGGTTCCGCCTGGGGGGCGGCGGCAGCATCGAGGCGCGTGTATCGGGGGTCATCCCGCAACAGTTCCAGTATGGCCTTCCCCTTGCCGGCTTCGCCCCAGAGGGCGGCACCTATGTTTATCGTTATCCTGCAACTTTTACACAGGCGCCACAATGATCCGTCTTCTGAGCATTTCTCTCATCGCCGGCTGCCTGGCGGGTTGCGCGTCGGGGCCTGCCGCCAAGCAGACTGCCTCAGCGGTCGCGGCCATGGAATCGCCAGTGGCAGAGGTGCCCGCAGAAGGGCTGCCTCCTCAAAAGCTGGCCGCCGGAGAATGTGGCCTGTTCCTTTGGGGTATGGCCGCGCCGCGCCGCTTCACCTTCTTCACCGAGGCCTCCAGCGGCGAGGCGCTCGTCCTGCATAACGGCGCCGCGCAGAGACTTATCGTTACGGACACGGACGGCGAAGTCTTCGGGCAGTTCTTCACCGAAACCCAGTATCTCTCCGCTGACGGTACATGGTCGGTCAATCTCAGCCTGAAGCCTGGCGAGATGCTCGAAGGTGGTCAGCGCGTCGAATCCGGGCGCCTGGTCACGACCGGCGCCGATGGATGGGAAACCGTTCTTCCGGTGACCGGCGTACGCGCCTGCATTCCCGGCTGACCCGGAACCCGCCCGTCAGGTCAGCAGGTCAACGGGCACAGCCAGCGCATCCGCGAGACGCTTGGCGGTCTTCAGACCGTAAGACATGCCCCGCTCAATGGCTGAGATGTGGTTGGGCCGGATGCCGCAAAGTTCGCCCAGCTCTTTCTGCGTCATCAGGCGGAACTGGCGGATAACCCGCACCGGATGTTCCCCGTCGCTGATCCGCTTGAGCAGCGCCGGCGGAAGCGGCACCACATTCGGATCGGCGTTCTTCACCCGGCCGGCCGTAATTTCCCGGAGACTGTGCTCCAGATCAGCCACTTTCTGCTCCAGGTCCATAACGCGAACCTCAAGAGAATAGACGAGTTTCGGATCGTGCATCATGCCGCAGCCCCTGTCATACAGGATGCAGCGCTAATGCGGTTCCGCTACATTTCGGTGTCGGGTCTGATAATGTTTTGTGTCAATTTCCTAGCATTCGATGACATTTACCGCCAGACCGCCCTGGCTCGTCTCCTTATACTTGGATGACATGTCCAGCCCCGTCTGCCGCATCGTCTCGATCACCTGATCGAGAGAAACCTTCGTCTGTTCCAGAGAATGCAGGGCGAGCCGGGCTGCATTTGCCGCCTTCACCGCGCCGATCGCATTGCGCTCAATGCACGGGATCTGCACCAGGCCGCCGACAGGATCGCAGGTCAGGCCCAGATTGTGTTCCATCCCGATCTCGGCCGCATTGGCCACCTGCTGCGGTGTGCCACCCCACACGGCGGCAAGACCGCCTGCCGCCATCGAACACGCCACGCCAACCTCGCCCTGACACCCCATCTCCGCGCCGGAAATGGATGCCCTCTGCTTGTAGAGCAGGCCGATGCCGCCGGCGGTCAGAAGAAACCTGCGCAGGCGGACAGTCGCATCTTCCGTCTCTGCACAATAATGCCGGATCACCGCCGGAATGATCCCCGCCGCGCCATTTGTCGGCGCGGTCACCACCTGCCCCCCCGCCGCATTCTCCTCGTTCACCGCCATGGCGTAGACGTTCAGCCAGTCAAACAACTGTTCCCGCTCGTTCGACGGAGGCCCCTCCTGCAGCTTCTGCCAGATTTCCGGCGCGCGGCGGCGCACCTTCAGGCCGCCCGGCAACTCGCCGCGCCGCACGAGCCCGCGGTCGATACACGCCATCATCACACCCGCAATCCGGTCCAGCGCCGCTTCGGTGTCAGCGCGGGGCCGCTTGGCGTCCTCGTTCGCCAGAATCACCTCATCAATACTGAGACCGCCAGCACGGCAGATTTCCAGCAGCCGCGCTGCTGAAGTAAATTCATACGGCACCGGGTCGCCCACGGGAAGGATATCGTCCTCCACCGGTTTTTCGAGCTGCTTCCGCGTGGCAATGAAACCGCCGCCTGTGGAATACCAGGTTTCATCGGCAAGAATGGCACCAGCCTCGTCAAACGCCCGGATGCGCAGCCCGTTCGGGTGAAGGTCCGGCATGATGTCATACGCAAACCGAATATCCGTCTCCGGATTAAATTTAATTGACCGTCCATCCGCCAGCGCCAGCACCTTCTGCTCATAGGCCTGCGCAACCAGCCGGTCCGCCTCTTCCGGGTCCAGTGTCTCCGGTTCCAGATTGAGCAGTCCGAGCACCACCGCCTTGGGCGTCGCATGGCCCACACCCGTCAGCGCAAGAGAACCCTGCAGCTCCGCCTCGATCCGCGCCGTCCGCGCCAATTTCCCGCTCTGGGCGAGATGCGCCATGAACCGGTTCCCGATGCGGATCGGCCCAACGGTGTGCGAACTTGAAGGGCCGATCCCGACCCGAAAAATATCCAGTACAGACAGCATGTTCTGCGCCCGTTTCCTTTGCGTAAGTTTTGCCGATTGGTGGCCGAATTGGCCGCTGGCCGCAACCCCGGCTCAGCCGGGCCCGGTCACATCATGGCCGTAAAGCCAGTCATGCCGCCCATGCACGATTGACGGCAGATACTTTCCCGCCACCCACATCGGCCCATAGGTGCCAAGCTGATACAGCGGGTTGGACCGGTGAAACAGCGCTGCATTCTCCCGCGCCACATTCTGCACGCGCGTTGCCCGCGGCTTGCGGATCGCTTCATAAGCCTTGAGCCCGTCTTCAATGCCTGCCCCGTCGCCCTTCGCCAGCGTCCGGCCCACTTCCCGCGCCAGCACATAGGCGTCCTCGATCGCCATCACCGCGCCCTGCGCCATGAACGGCAACATCGGGTGACACGCATCCCCCAGCAGCACGGCCCGGCCATCCTGCCATTTCGGCATCTCCGGGCGATCATAGAGCGACCAGCGGAGCAGCAGCGGCGCCTCATCAATGATCCGCTGGATCACGGGGTTCCAGCCCTTGAAGTCCTTCAGTGCCTGCTCCCGCGCGCCCACGGAGGTCCAGGACTCGTCTCCGGGCTCAGCGCACTCGACCACGCCGACAAAATTCGCAAGGCTCCCCCGCCGCAGGCGATAGGTCACCGCATGGCGGCGTTTTCCGGCCCACACACAGGCAGTCTCCGGGGGCGGATAATCTCCCAGCTTGGAAACCGGCACCACAGCCCGCCATGCAACATTGCCGGTAAAGCGCGGCTTGTCCGGCCCCAGCATCTGCGTTCGCACCGCTGAATGAATGCCATCGGCGCCCACCAGGAGGTCGCCCGCCACGCGCTCGCCCGTGCTGAGGAGGGCAACAATGCCGCCAGGGGTATTCTCGTATCCTGTCACCGTCGCGCCCAGGCGCACGGCATCCGGGGCGCGGTCGGTCACGCAGGCTTTCAGGGCCTCAACAAGGTCCGCCCGGTGGATATGGAGATACTCTCCCCGCCACCGCGCCTGCGACGCTTCGCGAAGCGGCACACTGAATATCCGTGCTCCGCTGCGCCCAAGACGCAGTTCCTGCGCACGCGGACGGAACGCATCCCGCGCCACACGCGCCGATGCGCCCAGCGCATCGAGCACCTTCATGCCATTGGGGCTGATCTGCAGTCCCGCGCCCACTTCGGCAATCTCCGGTGCCTTTTCCAGCACCGTCACCGAATGCCCTGCCTTGAGGAAAGCCAGCGCCGCTGTCAGTCCGCCGATACCGCCGCCTGCAATCAGGATCTGCATGGGCTTGCCGCCGGTCCTGTTTGGGCCGCCTCCCTAGCGTGCGCGGTTGGGGTCTTGCTTGCCACCGATCAGCACGAAGCGGCGGTCGCAATACTTGCACTCGACGAAATCATCGTCGCCCATCTCATACCAAACCTTGGGATGGCCGAGCGCGCCGCCTCCGCCATTGCAGGAAACCTTGTGGCTCGAGACCATGGAAATCTCTGGCGGCGTAAAAACATCGCGTTTGGCGGGCATGCCTTGGGTTCTCCTGAATTGGCGGTGACGCGATTGCTTGCGACCCAGCCAGCGGCATCCTAACTAAAGACTGGGCATGGACCGCGCAAGGCGCCCTGCCAACGGGAAAATACTTACCATGCCTGACCCCACCTATGCGATTGAGGTCCGCGACCTGCGGAAAACCTATGCTGCATCCGGAAAAATGCCGGAAAAACAAGCGCTAAACGGCATCAATCTCACCATTCCCACCGGTTCGATCTTTGGCCTCCTCGGACCAAACGGCGCAGGCAAATCCACCTTCATCAACATTCTCGCCGGCCTGGTCAAAAAAACATCGGGCACAGCGCGAATCTGGGGCCTCGATATCGACCAGGACCCGCGCCAGAGCCGCGCTGCCATCGGCGTCGTGAATCAGGAAGTGGTCGCAGACCCCTTCTTCACGCCGTTCGAGATGCTGGAACTGATGGCCGGCTTCTATGGCGTGCCCAAGTCCGAACGCCGGACTGTGGAAATCCTCACCGCGCTCGGCCTTGCCGACAAGAAGGATGCCTATGTCCGCCAGCTCTCGGGCGGCATGAAACGCCGCCTCATGGTGGCAAAAGCCCTTGTCCACAACCCGCCGGTGCTGATCCTCGACGAGCCGACCGCCGGCGTCGATGTCGAGCTGCGCCGCCTCCTCTGGGACTATGTGCGCGAACTGCACGCCAAGGGCACGACGATCATCCTTACGACCCATTATCTGGAAGAAGCCGAGGAGCTTTGCGACACCATCGCCATCGTCAATCATGGCGAGATCGTTGCGTGCGAGCCGACCCACCAGCTTCTCTCCCGTCTCGATTACAAGACACTGGTGATCTACCCGAAGGAACCGCTCAGCGCCGTTCCGGGTGATCTGGCGGGCCTCGACGCAAAGATCCGGATGGATGGCGGCCTCGCCATCACCTTCCGGACCAGTGAAACAGGAATTGGCCGCTTGCTGGAGCGCGTGCGCGTGGCCGGCATCGGCATCGCCGACCTGTCAACCGAAGCGCCCGACCTTGAAGACGTCTTCATTTCGCTGACGAGCGAAAACGCCTGAAGACGGGCCGGAAACAGCAGAGCCTTAAAGGCTCTGCTTGATCCAGTCGGTCAGCGCCTGACGGTTCATTGCGCCATTGCGCGTCGCCGTCACCTTGCCGCCCTTGAACATCAGAAGCGTCGGCAGGCCGCGCACGCCATACCGGGCGCCAACCAGCGGATAATCGTCCACGTTCAATTTGACGATCTTCACCTTGCCGCTCATTTCCTCGGCAACGGCTTCCAGATGGGGAGACATCTGCTTGCAGGGGCCACACCATTCGGCCCAGAAATCGACGACAACAGGCGTATCCGACCCGGTGACCACACCGTCGAATTCGTCTTCATTTACATTGATCGCTGCCATGGTTGCGGCTCCTTCTGCCGGCATTCTAATTCTGGAGTGTGATACATAGGGACTCTCGGGCCAAGTCAAACCATGGCGCGCGCACTTGTGAGAACTTCTAAAAGCTGAGCTTCCGGCAGGCGCATCAGCCGCGGCCCATCCGTCCAGCAGAGCGCGGCGACCACCTCCCGCTGCGGAAACGCCGTCTTCAAGACAGCCCAATACGCCGCCATCTGCGCCACATAAGTCTCTGCCACGTCTTCTGCCTTTTCCGGCGCGGGCTGATCGGTCTTGAAATCGATCACCAGCACCTGCGCCGGTGTCACCACCAGCCGGTCCACCCGGCCATTGATCACCGTGCCTTCGGGCAGCTCCGGCGCGCGCCCGATAATCGCCGCCTCGGCCCGGCCGCCCGGCTGAAAGATCGCGCCAAGCGCCGGGTCCCGCATCACGCCCAGGGCCGCTGCCTTCATCTCCGCCCGCTGCGCCGCCGTCAGCTCGCCATCGCGGGAAAGGTAGGCATCTGCCGCCGCTTCGCGTGTCTCTTCGGGCAGTTCCGGCAGGTATTGCAGCAGGGCATGGATGGCGCGGCCACGCTTCAGACGTTCCTCGCGCGCCGCATCGAACGGCGCGACGATGCGCGTTTTAGGCCCAAGGAGACTTGTCGGCGCAGACAGCTTGCGCGCCACCGGATCAGCCTTTGGCGGCGTCAGCGCCCAGCCCGGAAGATTGCCCTCCCTCGCCGCTCCCAATGCTGCCCCCGATCCGGCGAGAGATACCTTCCCGAAGCGCAGCCCCAACTCAAACTCTTCCGGCTCCAGCGCGGCCATCGCCATATCGCAGAGGGCATACCAGGAATCCTTATCATATCCGGTTTTCCCTTCGCCTGCCTGCCCCTGCCAGTGCCCGGCAATGATCAGCCGGTCCTGCGCCCGCGTCAGCGCCACATAGAGCAGGCGGCGATGCTCCTCGCGCGCCTTGGCCTCCGCAATCGCGCGCGCGCGTTTCGACGCTTCGGCATCGGTCTCCTTGCGCGGCGACCAGACTACGGCGTTCGCGCTCGCCAGCACGGCCGGCGCGCTGGTCTTCGGCTTTGAGGTCGTATCGGGCAGGATCACCACCGGCGCCTGAAGCCCCTTGGCGCCATGCACCGTCATTACCCGCACTTCGCGCCCGGCTTCGGCCAGGTCGCGCTTGATCTCGACTGCCTCAGCTTCCATCGCCGCCACGAAAGACTGCAGCGATGACGGCGCCGCACTGTCATGGCTCAGCGCCCGCGACAGCAGGGCCTCTATTGGGTCACGCGCCGGTGTGCCGAGACGCGCGTTCAGCATTTCCCACCCCGTCAGCCCGCCTTCCCCCACGCGGTCGAGCACATGGCTCAGGAACTCGTAAGGCGGCAGATGCGCCCGGTCGAACAGTCCCTGAAGGAAGCGCGCCGCCCGCTGAACATCCACGTCATCGCTCGCCTTGACGCGCGACCAGAGCGTTTCCCCCTTGGCCCGGCGCGATGCCAGCGGGAAAAGGTAACGGTCGTCATCCACCAAGCCGCAGAATGGTCCGCGCAGAATCTCCGCCAGCGTCAGATCCCTCAGGTCCAGCGTCACAAACCGCATCAGGTTCAGGCAGTCCTGCACACCGATGAAGTCCGTCAGGATCAGCCGGTCTGCCCCGGCCACCGGCAACCCTTCCGCCTTCAGCGCCGTAATTAGCGCGTCAAACAGCCCCCCCTGCCGCTTGCTGACGAGGATCAGCACGTCTTCCGGCCGCATCGCCCGCTCGGCCTGTCCTTCCCAGACCGTCTCTCCCCGGTCGATCATCTGCCGCACAGCCCGCGCCACACCGGCGGCAAGCTTCGCCTTGGGCGAGGTCGCCCGCACCACATCCACAGGCCGTTCCCACGCATCCGTCTCATCGTCCGGCACTTTGGGTTCGATCGGCCAGATTTCCACCGCGCCATGCTGATCCCAGCGCCGCGCCGTGTGCCGAATATCGTTTGCGGTCTGCGGCGGCGCGTTCGTAATCCCCACATCAATCGGCGGCGACCGGTTCCAGACCGTGTCCACAAAGGTCAGCACTTCGGGCGCCGAGCGGAACGACATCAGCATCTCGACGCCCGTTGCTCCCGGCATCCGTTCGGTCAAACGCCGCGTTTCCTGAAGCAATCGTTCCGGCTCGGCCCCCTGGAAAGAATAGATTGACTGTTTCTCGTCCCCCACGATGAACATCGTGCGCGGGTCCTGCGAATAATCGCGCCCCTCGCCAGCGCCAAACTCGTTCGTCAGCGCACGGATCAGATCCCACTGCTCGGGGCTTGTATCCTGCGCCTCGTCCAGCAGCACATGCGAGATGCTGCCATCCAGCTTGTAGAGCACCCAGCTCGCCATCCCCTCGGCTTCAAGCAGTTCGCGCGTCTTCTGGATCAGGTCGTCAAAATCCAGCGCCCCGCGCCTTGCCTTCTCGTCCCGGTAGGCCTCCAGCGCCGGCAGGCCGATCCGGATCAGCGCCGCCGTCCGCGCAAACGCCCGCGCCCGCTGCAACGTCTCCACCAGCCCGCGCACCCGCGCCGTCTCCCGGCCCTCGCCATCCTTGATCTGGAAATATTCTGGTAGCAGCGGGCAAAGCTCCCCCGTCTTCTTGGTGTAGGGGTTCTGCGCCCGGAACTCGCCCTTCTCCGTCAGGAAGAAGGGCGCATACGCCGCCCAGATCGCCTCGGGCGTCTGCGCCGCAAGCGTCCGCTCCAGCGCTTCGGCCCGCTTCTGATCGGTCGCCGTCCCCGAAAGCAGCGCCCCCAGCGCCTCCCGGATCGCGCCGCGTGGCAGGGCCTCTCCCATCGCCGCCGCCAGGATGTCCTCGGGCGTCTCACGCGGCGCGCCCAGATCGGCCCGCAGCGCCTCCATCATCCGCTCAATGACGAAATCATGCCGCTCGGCAAACCGCATCACCGCCGCGCCAGACCCCTTCAGCGCGTCCAGCGCGCTGGAAGCGCCCTCATTCATCGCCTCCCGCGTAATCAGCGCCAGATGGTCTGGCGCAGCCTCCGCCGCGTCCAGAATTGCCCGCTCCTTGGCCGCCTGCCACAGCGCGCGGGCGTCCCGGTCCTCCATCTCCATGAAGCCCGGCACCACGCCCGCCTCCAGCGGAAACCGCCGCAGAATGCGCGCGCAAAACGCATGGATCGTCTCGATCCGCAGCCCGCCCGGCGTCTCCAGCGCCCGCGCAAACAGGCGCCGGGCATCGCGCAGATCGTCCCGCGAATAGCTCTCCGCCGCCCGCCCCTCCAGCTTGGCCAGCGCCTCGCGGAGGCTGTCATCCTCCTTCACCGCCCAGTCACCCAGTGTACGGAAGAGACGGGTCAGCATCTCGTTGGCCGCCGCGCGCGTGTAGGTGATGCACAGGATGGAATCCGGGTCCGCCCCCGGCCGGCCATCCTCCCGCCGTAACAGAAGGCGCGCCACCCGGTCGATCAGAACCTTGGTCTTGCCGCTCCCCGCATTCGCCGTGGCATAAGCAGAAACGTTCGGATTGGCCGCATCGGCCTGCGCCTTGGTCGCGGCCTCAAATGCTACCTGATGCTGGGCGCGTTCACTCATCGCCGCCATCCCCTCCCGGCGTATCCCGGTTCCACTCCGCCCGCCGGGCGAGCAGGTTATATCCGTAGTCATACTTCACGAACTGCACCCGCGGCGCAGACACATAGACCGCCTCGGGATCGCGATAGGCCGCAATCAGACGCACATATCCGTCCTTTGCCGCCGCGATCAGCTCTGCCAGGGATTTCGGGCTGCTCTTGCTCTCGCCAATCCGGCGCGCCTCAGGCCGCCCCCGGATCGCCACATATTCCAGCGCGTCCACTGGCGCAGCCCTGACATTCTGAAACCCGCCCTTTGACGCAATGATCGCCTGCAACGGCATCTGCTGGTCATAGCCCGCATCAATCGCCTTGTCCGTAGGCGGCAGACCTGTCTTGAAGTCCACGATCACCAGAGATCCCGTTGCCGTCCGTTCGATCCGGTCGGCCGTTGCCGAAAGCTCAAACGGGTGCCCGGATATATCGCTGCGATACTCGCCCCTCACTTCACGCAGGATGCCGCCCGAAACATCCCGCTCGCGGCGCCAGTCCAGATACCACGCAGCCACATCCTGCCAGATCGCCAGCCGTCCGGCCCAGGAGGATTCCGGTTCCCCCGTCTGCGCAAGCTCGTCCCGGATAAGGCCCAGCAGCGTCTCGGCATCCTTCGCCACGCCCTCTGCCTCAAATGCGTCCAGCGCCGCATGGATTGCCGTCCCGCGCAGATTGCTCGCGAGCGGCGCGCCCAGCACGTCCACCTGTTTCAGCCCCAGAACGGACTCAGCCCAGATCGAATAGGGATCGCGCTGCAACCGGTCCACCCGCGTGACCGAAAGCCGGCGGGGCCAGTCTTCCGGTGTGCGCTTCTTCGGCCTTGGCTCCGCGCTGAAATCCGCCGGCAGGCTGCCCATCCCCCGCGTCTGAAGCGCGCCCACCCAGTCCATCAGCTGCCCGGTTTCCCCCTTCAGCAGCTCTGCCGTCCGCTCGCCAAACGCGCCTTCGGCAAGCGTCCGCAGGCGCCACACCCAGCGCGACGCGACCGCCGGGCTGTCATCCCGCCGCGCCGCATACAGCATCACCACATGCGGCGCCGCCGCCAGCTGCGCAAAGTCATGCGCCGAAAGGCCCATCCGCTCTTCAGGGTCATTCAGCCCTAGCGGCGCGCGGAACCGGCGCGGAAGGAAGGCGTCCGCCGGCGGCTTCTCCGGCCACACATCTTCATTGAGGCCCGCCAGAATCAATCGGTCCGCAGACTGAAGACGCGCCTCCAGCGGCCCCCAGATTGACAGCCTCGGATGCTCCGGCGCGCCAGTCTGCACCGGCAGTGTGGAGGATTCAGCGTCGACAAGATCGGCAAAGGCTTCCGGGCGCATCTCCCCTAGGAAGGTCCCAAGCTCGGCCAGCCGCTGCAACAGGTTTGACGCGCCCGCGCCGTCTTCCCCGGCCCAGGGCATCGGCGTCTCGCTGATCGCGCCCGCCAGATCGGCCACCCGCTTTGCCGCCTCCTCCGCCGTCACCGTTTCGAGACTGGAGAAATCCGAACCGGTCTCCTCCATGATCTCAGCAAGGCGGCGCACCAGCAGGATCGCCTCATCCTGGCCTTCCCGCTGGAACGGCGAATGTGGCTCCAGCTTGTCGCGAATGTCGATGCTGTGGGCCAGATCATGAAGCCCCTTCCAGCGGCGCGGCCCACGCAGGAAATAGAGGTCCAGCTTGCCCGAATCCATCTTCCCGCGAACAAATGGATGCTTCAGCACAGCGGCCAGAACCGCCGGCTCGCCAGGGTCTGCCGCCCAGCGCGCGCAAAGCCCGATCAGGCTTCCCGCGAGCGTGCGCCCAAGCGGCACTGGCGCCGAAGGCGGCACATGAATACCCCACCGGCCGAGCAGCGCGGAAACACGCCGCGCCAGCCCCGCATCCGGCGTCACCAGAGCGGCCGTCTCGCCGGACCGCTCCAGCGTTTCCCGCATCAGCAGCGCGGCCGCTTCAGCTTCCGCTGCTTCATTCGGCGTCTCCGCCACGCTGAGGCCGGTCAGTCCGTCGTGCACAAATTCGTCAATCGGCTGGCCGCCGGCCCTGGCCAGTTCCTCCAGCGTCGCGCGCCAGTCGGCGGTCTCTTCTGCGGGCGCCAGCGCTTCATGGATCAGGCGCACGCGCGCGCGGGCGGGCGCATCGGCAGAAATGCCCGGCCAGGCGGCCACACTGTCCGGCGTCCGCCCCAATGCCTTCAGGGTACGTATCAATGTGTTCTGTGGGTGGCCCGGCGCCTTGATCACGGCGTCCCATTGCTTCTCGCTCAGCGCCGTATCCAGCCCCGGCATCACGATCAGGCCCTTGGGCAATTCCAGAACAGCGCGCATCAGGATACGCCCCGGCGGCGTTGCGCCGGTCGATCCGGCAATGATCACCGGACCAGCGGGCGGCGTTTTCTGCCAGTGATCGGCCAGTGCCCGCGCGGCCCGCAAGCGCTCCTTGTAAGGATCAGACGCCCGGTTCTCCGCCAGCCATTCCGGCCAGAGCTGGGTGACGATCTTCAGAAAGTCCGCCGAGCGGGACCAGTGCGCCGCCAGGTCTCCCAGGCTCAGCGCTTCCAGCCGGCTCCAGTCCGCGTCCTCGCTCATCGCGGCCTGTTCCAGCAGGCGGCCCAGCTCGCGCGCAGCCGACAGCGCCGAGGCCGGCGGCAGGTCAATCTCCATGGCGCTGCGATAGTAATGGCGCACCAGCGTCGCCAGCACGCCCAGCTGCCGCGCCCCCGAAAGCGGCGGCACCGCGCCGGAAAGGGCTTGCTCGGCAATCGGCGGCGGCTCCCCGCTGTCCAGGTCGCCCAGCGCCCGGATATCCGGCGGCAGGATCGTCTGCTCCCCGGCCGCATCATACAGCGCCAGCGACAAGGCGCGGGCAGACCGGCGGTTGGGCACATAGATGATGGCATCCGCCAGCGCGTCCGGCCGGGTGGAGAGCGAAGTCTCCTCGGCGAGTGCGCGCGCAAGTTCCTTCACAAAGGCCGTGCCCGGCGCAATCGTCCGGATGCGCGGGGCATCCGGCCCGAACAGCGCGTCACCCGCCATGACAGGCCACCCACATCTCCGCATCCTTCAGCGCCTGCGGGTCGCCCACATGCAGCCAGAAGGAATCGAGCGGGAGCCCCCGCAGGCGCCCCTGCGGGATCAGCGCGTCCCAGATGCGCAGCGCCGAAAAGCGCTCCACCGGCTGCCCGTCATACACCTGCGGCTTCAATATCCGCACGCCCGCATAGGCCCAGGGCGCTGTGGCCGCTTCGCCCCGCCGGGTCAGGCGGCCTTCGGCGTCCATGAAGAAGTCCCCCGGCCCATCAAAGCCAAGCGCCCGTCCGGTATCGGCCACCAGCAGGCGTTCGTCTTCCTGCGCCGGGTCAAAGGCATCCGCCAGCGCCAGCAGCGGGTCCGCCGCCTCGGGAAACCAGAAGGCATCGGTGTTCAGCACGAACACCGGCTCCTCCCCCAGCAGGGGCCGCGCCTTGGCCAGCCCGCCACCCGTCTCCAGCACCTCGCCACGCTCATCGGACACGATCACCTCGAAATCCGTCAGCGTCGCCAGATAAGCTTCAATCTGCTCCGGCAGGTAATGCACATTCACCACCAGCCGCTTCACCCCCGCCGCCTTCAGCGGCCCGATCACCCGGTCGATCAACTTGCGCCCGCGCACCTCGATCAGCGGCTTGGGGCAGTCATTGGTCAGAGGCCGCATCCGCGTGCCCAGCCCTGCGGCCAGCACCATCGCCGTATGCGGAACCGGAACGCTCATGCTGTTGCCTCGAACACGAAGGGGGTCTGCTCCATAACGAAGGCCCGCATGTCCGCCAGCGCCGGGTGGGCCAGGTTGCGGGCGAGGAGGGAGAGTTGCCGGGGCTGGAACTGGCCATAGCGGGGCTTCTTGTCCCGGTGCTGCAGGCGGGAGAAGACCCCGGCAATCCGGAGGGCATTGAGCGCGCCGATTACTGCCAGCCGTTCGTCAAAATCTGTCCGGGATTGTCCGGATTTGTCCAGAAATGTCCGGATTGTGTCCTCCGCTGCCCCCTCGGAGACCGCCCGGCGCGCGTCCTGGGTCAGCATTGCCATGTCCCAGGCGTCCCAGCCGCGCACCGCGTCCTGAAAGTCGAGAAGGCCGACCCGGCCGCCGGGCAGCCAAAGGAGGTTCTCTGCATGATAGTCCCGCAGCGTGAAAACCCTCGGAAAAGACATGGCTTTTTCGATCAGCGCGTCCCGCACCGCTTCCCAGCGCGCCCGCGCCGCGCCCGTCAGCTTCGTTCCGCCCGCTTCCAGCGGCAACCAGTCGGCATAAAGGTCGGCATTTGCGCCCAGCGCGACCGCGTCGAAGTCCAGGATCGGCCAGTCAATCCCATCCTTTTCAAGGCGCTGCGGCACCGGCGCGGCGTGGAGAAGCGCCAGCGTCTCCGCCGCCGCGCGGTAAAGCGTCCGCTCGTCCGCTTCGCCCCGCTCGATGATCCGGGCAAATTCGCGACCCTCGCCAAAATCCTCAATCAGGGCAAAGCCTTGCGCCGGATCGAAGGCATACACTTCCGGCGCCGCCAGCCCCAGGCTGCGCAGATGCCCGGATATCAGCGCGAACGCTTCCACCCGCGAAGCCGCCAGCCGCGTCATCGCATTCCAGCCCATCTTCTCGCGCTGCGCCCGGTCAGCCTGCGGCGGGCAGGGATCATCCTCCACCCTCGGCGCATCCATCAGCAGCGCGCTTGCGCCATCTTCCCTCAAGAGCCTGATATAGCGGCGGGTTGAGGCATCCTGGCCGAGGGGTTTGCGGATGGCCCGGTCCCATCCATCGCCCACGCTGGCGAGGAACCGGTCGATCTCATGGGCGCGCGAGTCAGAGGCTGAATCCATGCAGCCGTTCCTGCCAGCCTTCGCCCTTCGGTTCCAGCCTCACCCGGCGCTGATTGCCGTGAATTTCGAGCAACACATCCAGCCGCTGCCTTGGCAGGTGGCGCCCGGCGCGCTCCGGCCATTCCACAAGCGCCGCCCCTTCGACAGTATCGTCCCAGCCCAGCTCCTCGACGCCATCGGGATCATCGAGCCGGTAGAGATCGAAATGCCAAAGCGGAAAGTCCGGCCCCTCATAAATTTGCACCAGCGTGTAGGTGGGGCTGGGCACGTCTTCCCCCTCGCCCAGCAGGGCCTGGATCAGCCCGCGCGTAAGGGTCGTCTTGCCCGCGCCGAGGTCGCCATGCAGGGCCACAAAATCGCCCGCGCGCAGGATCCTTGCCAGCGCGCGACCCAGTGAAAGCGTTGCGGCCTCATCAGCAAGATCGAAAGTTGTCGTCATGGCTTCTCTTAGTCTTGCCCTGCCGCTACGCAACCTCGGTTTAACCTGATTATGTGACGGAGTGACCCTGCTTGCAGTGCTTGCACGCTGCGTTACAAGTGCTTACAACCGGGCAAAAGTTGACGCTAGCGTCATTATAGGAAACAGGGGGCGTTGTGGACCTTTCGGGCGCAAGTAAGATCGTGATAGCCGGCGCCGGTCAGGCGGCTGCGCAGGCTGTCCAGTCCCTGCGCCAGGGTGGCTATAAAGGCACGCTCACGATTGTCGGCGAAGAAACCGCGCTGCCCTATCAGCGCCCGCCCCTCTCCAAGGCCTATATGAAAGGCGAGATGGATGAGGAGCGGCTCTATTTCAAACCCGCCGCCTGGTATCAGGACAACAATATCGAGGTGATCCTCAGCGCGCACGCCACCCGGATCGACCGCGCCGCCCGCCAGCTGCATATCGAGCATGGCGGCGTGCTGGATTATGACGCGCTGATCCTCGCCACGGGCTCGCGCCCGCGCAAACTGCCCTGCCAGGGCGCAGACCTCGCGGGTGTCCACGACCTGCGCACCCTGTCGGATGTCGAGCGTATTCGCCCGCAGATGGTATCCGGCCGCCGCATGGTGATCATCGGTGCAGGCTATATCGGGCTGGAAGCCGCCGCCGTTGCCTGCACCATGGGGCTCGATGTGACCGTTCTGGAGATGGCGCCGCGCGTGCTCGCCCGCGTCACCAGCCCGGTGATGAGCGAATTCTACGCCCAGGAGCACACCGCCAAAGGCGTGAAGATCCTTACCAATACGGCCCTGTCCCATCTCGACGGCGCCGATGGCCATGTCAGCGCCGCCGTGCTGGCCGATGGCACGCAGCTGCCGGCAGATATCGTCCTCGTGGGCATCGGCATCCTGCCGAATGAAGAGCTGGCTAAAGAGGCCGGCATCGCCTGCGCCAATGGCATCCTGACAGACCGCGATGGCCGCACCTCCGATCCGCACGTCTTCGCCGCCGGCGACTGCGCCAGCCGCCCGCTGGTTCACTATGGCCGCACGGGCCGCCTCGAAAGCGTCCACAATGCCATCGAACAGGGCAAGCTGGTGGCTGCCGCCATCCTTGGCTTGCCCCGGCCGGCCGAAGACTGCCCCTGGTTCTGGTCGGATCAGTATGACCTCAAGCTCCAGATCGCCGGCCTCAGCACGGACTATGACCAGATCGTCCTGCGCGGCGATCCGGGGACCCGCAAGTTTGCCGCCTTCTATCTGCGCAATGGAACGCTCATTGCCGTGGATGCGGTCAACAGCCCGCCGGAGTTCCTGGCATCCAAGAAACTCATCATGACAGGCGCAAAGATTGCCCCTGAAATGCTCAGCGACACCACCATCCCAATGAAAGACATCGCCGCATCAGCCGCGGCCTGAAGGAGACGGAAACCCACATGGCAAAGATCACCTATATTTCGCATGACGGCACCGAACGCACGGTGGAAGCGAAGAACGGCGAATCTGTAATGGAAGCGGCGATCAAGAATTCCATTCCCGGAATTGACGCTGATTGCGGCGGGGCCTGCGCCTGCGCCACCTGCCATGTCTATGTGGACGAGGCCTTCCTGGATAAAACCGGGGTTCAGGAAGAGATGGAAAAGTCGATGCTGGACTTCGCAGAGAATGTGAAGCCGAACTCGCGCCTCTCCTGCCAGATCAAGGTGACCGACGCCCTCGACGGTCTCCGCGTCTCCACCCCGGAAAGCCAGCACTAAGCCCACATTCCGGAATTACCTTGACGCCCCGGCCCGCCAGCCGGGGCGTTTGCATGTGACGCAACGTGATAGGTTGGTTCTTTTTCAGAACCATGCTGCCGTTCCAGTCGCCTATCCTCCCAGGAGCTGACCGATGAATTACACCGAGTTGCTGTCCTCGATCTCCAGGACAGCCGAAGGCACACACCAAATCTCCATCCCGGACACATGGATGCAGGGCCGCACCGCCTATGGCGGGCTCACCGCTGCGCTCTGCCTGGAAGCGGCCAGAGCGCTTGCCCCCGGCCTGCCCGCCCGCGCCGCCCAGGTTGCCTTTGTCGGCCCCGTGAATGGCGAGGTGACGTGCAAAGCCGAAGTGCTGCGGCAAGGAAAGAACACGGTATTCGTCTCAGTCCGCATGACGGGCGCAGAGGGCGTGCTGGCCGAAGCCATCATGACCTTCGGCGCGCCCCGCCAGTCCTCGATTGATCTGGTTGACCTGCCCGCGCCGGCGCTACCGGACCCGGAAAATGTTCCCCCCTATTTCCGCAATCACCAGGGGCCAGCCTTTGCCCAGAATTTCGACATGCTGATTGCCGGGGGCACCCCGCCCATGTCCGGCGCGGACAAGGCAGATGTTTCTATCTGGATGCGCCATAAGGATACCGCCACGCCCCTGGACGCCGTGTCCCTGCTCGCGCTGGCCGATGCGCCGCCGCCCGCCGCCATGGCCATGTTCCGCGAGCCGGGCCGTATCAGTTCGATGACCTGGATGGCGGAATTCCTCACAGAGGACATCGAGACACAGGACCGCTGGTTTCTCGCGCGGCATGTGGCCCAGACGGCGCGCAATGGCTATTCAAGCCAGGAAATGCTGCTCTGGAACAAGCAGCGCCAGCCGATCATGATTGGCCGCCAGACCATCGCCGTCTTTGTATAGGCCAAGAGGCACTGAAAACAAAAAAGCCCCGGTCAAATGACCGGGGCTTTTATTTGATCTGTATCCCGATCAGTTGGCGAGCGCGGTGCGCAGGCCCTCAAGATAGGAAATCTGATGTTCAAGGACGGCGCGCTTGGTGTCGCCAGCGTCGAGTTCCAGAAGCTTGATCCGGGCCGCTTCTATCTCGACATCGATTTCCTGCGCATTTGCGTCGGAAAGATTGCGAGCTTCTTCAGCAAGGATCGTCAGGCCTGCGGGCGTCACGTCCGCAAAGCCGCCGCGCACATAAAAGCGATACCGCACGACATCGCCTTCCAGAACGCGCACAACGCCGTTCTTCAGCGTCGTCATGAACGGCGCGTGGTTCACCAGCACGCCGAACTCGCCTTCCGTACCCGGAGCGATCACGTGATCGACCTCACCCGAGAACAGCTCCCGGGCAGGCGATACGAGAGAGAAGTGCAGCTTGTCAGCCATCAACTAATTCCTCAGGCAGCTTCCGCCATCAGCTTCGCGGCTTTGGCTTTCGCTTCCTCGATATTGCCAACCATGTAGAAGGCCGGCTCCGGCAGGTGGTCGAACTCGCCGCTGATCAGGCCCTTGAAGCCCTTGATCGTGTCTTCGAGTTTCACCTGCACACCCGGCGAACCGGTGAAGACCTGGGCAACGTCGAACGGTTGCGACAGGAAACGCTCGACCTTACGGGCGCGGGCAACGGTGATCTTGTCGTCTTCCGACAGTTCGTCCATGCCGAGGATGGCGATGATGTCCTGAAGTTCCTTGTATTTCTGCAGGATCTGCTGAACGCCGCGGGCCACTTCATAATGCTCTTCACCGACAACCATCGGATCGAGGATACGCGAGGTGGAGTCGAGCGGGTCCACAGCCGGGTAGATACCCTTTTCGGCGATCGAGCGCGAGAGAACCGTCGTTGCGTCAAGGTGAGCGAACGAGGTTGCCGGCGCCGGGTCGGTAAGGTCGTCAGCCGGAACGTAGACGGCCTGAACCGAGGTGATCGACCCCTTGTTGGTCGAGGTAATGCGCTCCTGAAGGGCGCCCATGTCGGTGGCCAGCGTCGGCTGGTAACCCACAGCCGAAGGAATACGGCCGAGCAGAGCGGACACTTCCGAACCTGCCTGCGTGAAGCGGAAGATGTTGTCGACGAAGAACAGAACGTCCTTGCCTTCCACATCGCGGAAGTATTCGGCTTGCGTCAGACCGGTCAGCGCGACGCGGGCACGGGCGCCCGGCGGCTCGTTCATCTGGCCATAGACCAGCGACATCCGGCTTTCGCCTTCCAGGTTGATAACGTTCGACTCGATCATCTCGTGATAGAGGTCGTTGCCTTCGCGGGTCCGCTCACCCACGCCGGCGAACACCGAATAACCGCCGAACAGTTTGGCGATGTTGTTCACCAGTTCCATGATCAGAACCGTCTTGCCCACGCCGGCGCCGCCGAACAGGCCGATCTTGCCGCCTTTTGCGTAGGGGCAGAGCAAGTCGATAACCTTGATGCCGGTCACGAGCACTTCGGCTTCCGTCGACTGGTCGACGAATTCAGGCGCCGGGGCGTGGATCGGACGAAGCAGGTCGGTGGTCACCGGGCCGCGCTCGTCAATCGGCTGGCCGATGACGTTCATGATGCGGCCGAGGGTGGCAGGGCCAACCGGAACCATGATCGACTTGCCAGTGTCAGACACCGGCTGGCCGCGGACGAGACCTTCGGTCGAGTCCATGGCGATGGTGCGGACCGTGTTCTCGCCGAGGTGCTGCGCAACTTCCAGAACCAGGTGGTTGCCGTTGTTGTCAGTCTCGAGTGCGTTCAGGATCGACGGCAGTTCGCCATCAAATTCTACGTCAACGACGGCGCCGATGACCTGTGATACACGGCCTTTGGCGTTTGCGGGGGTGCTCATCTGATCGTCTCCTCGGGAGATGAAGTATTCTGGTCTGGTTAGCGTCTAGAGGGCTTCGGCCCCGGAGATGATCTCGATCAGCTCCTTGGTAATCTGTGCCTGGCGTGCCCGGTTGTATTTCAGGTTCAGCGCCTTGATCAGGTCTTTGGCGTTGCGGGTCGCGTTGTCCATTGCGGTCATGCGGCTCGCCTGCTCACCCGCCGAGCTTTCCAGCATGGCGGACAGGATCTGCGTATTGATATAGCGCGGCAGAAGCGTTTCGAGGATGGCTTCCTCGGACGGCTCGTAGATGTACTGCGCCCCGCCCAGATCAATCGCCGGCGCGCCCGCAGGCGCAGTTGCCGGGATCAGCTGCTGAGCTGTCGGAACCTGCGACAGGACGTTCTTGAACTGCGAATAGATCAACGTCGCAACGTCAAACTCGCCATTCTCGAAGCCCTTGGTGAGCATCTGGCCGACCGACAGCGCTGCATCGGTAAAGTTGTTGCTCTTCACGTCCGCCAGGCTGATGTGTCCGGCAAACTGAGCGCTGTACTCGCGCGCCAGAACTTCGCGGCCCTTCTTGCCGATGGTGAGAACCTTGACGGTCTTCCCTTCGGATTGAAGCTGCTGGATCTTCTGCCGGGCCAGCTTGGCCACATAGGCGTTGAAACCGCCGGCGAGGCCCCGTTCAGCCGTCATGACCACGATCAGATGGGTCTGGTCGCTTCCATTGCCGGTCAGCAGCTTCGGGCCGCCCTGGCCAGTCGTTGCGGCGAGGTTTGCGAGAACCGCGGCCAGACGCTCAGCATAGGGCCGCGCAGCCGTTGCGGCGTCCTGCGCGCGCTTCAGCTTGGCAGCAGCCACGAGCTGCATCGCCTTCGTGATCTTCTGCGTGGATTTCACGCTTCCGATCCGGTTCTTAAGGTCCTTCAAGCTGGGCATGTCAGGCCTTTACCGTCCTTGGTCCACTCAACAGATCAGGCGAATTTCGAAGTGAAATCGTCCAGCGCTTTCTTGATCTCGTCTTCAATCTCGCTGGTGAGTTCTTTCTTGTCGCGAAGCTTGGCGAGAAGCTCTTTCTTCGCGCCGCGCATGTGGACGAGCAGTTCTTTCTCGTAGCGGGTCACATCTTTCAGATCGACCTTGTCGAGATAGCCGCGCGTACCGGCGTAGATGATGACGACCTGCTCTTCCATCAGCAGCGGCGAGTATTGCGGCTGTTTCAGGAGTTCGGTCAGACGCGCGCCGCGGTTCAGCAGGCGCTGGGTCGCAGCATCAAGGTCGGAGCCGAACTTCGCGAAGGCGGCCATCTCGCGGTACTGGGCGAGTTCACCCTTCATCGAGCCGGCAACTTTCTTCATCGCCTTGGTCTGAGCGGCGGAGCCCACGCGGGAAACCGACAGACCGACGTTCACGGCCGGGCGGATACCCGAGTTGAAGAGGTCGGTTTCGAGGAAGATCTGGCCGTCGGTGATCGAGATCACGTTGGTCGGGATGTAGGCCGACACGTCGTTGGCCTGGGTTTCGATGACCGGCAGCGCGGTGAGCGAACCATTGCCATTGTCGTCGTTCAGCTTCGCAGCGCGCTCAAGCAGGCGCGAGTGGAGGTAGAACACGTCGCCCGGATAGGCTTCGCGGCCCGGCGGGCGGCGCAGCAGCAGTGACATCTGACGATACGCGACAGCCTGCTTGGACAGGTCATCATAGATGATCAGGGCGTGCATGCCGTTGTCGCGGAACCACTCACCCATGGCGCAGCCGGTGAACGGCGCGAGGTATTGCAGCGGAGCGGCTTCAGATGCCGTGGCCGAAACAACGATCGTGTAGTCCAGCGCGCCGCGCTCTTCGAGCGCCTTCACGACCTGAGCAACCGTCGAACGCTTCTGACCGATCGCGACATAGACGCAGAACAGCTTGTCCTTGTCGGACTTGGCCGCATCATTGGTCGGCTTCTGGTTCAGGATGGTGTCGATGCAGATGGCGGTCTTGCCGGTCTGACGGTCACCGATGATCAGCTCGCGCTGGCCACGGCCAACCGGGATCATGCCGTCGATCGCCTTGATGCCCGTCATCATCGGCTCATGCACCGATTTACGCGGAATGATGCCCGGCGCCTTCACGTCCACGCGGGCGCGGCTGGCAACGTCTTTCAGCGGGCCTTTGCCGTCGATCGGCTCACCCAGCGCGTTCACGACGCGGCCAAGGAGGCCTTTACCAACAGGAGCAGCAACGATCTCGGACGTCCGCTTGACGGTGTCGCCCTCTTTGATGTTGCGGTCTTCGCCGAAGATCACGACGCCGACGTTATCTTTCTCGAGGTTCAGGGCCATGCCCTTGATGCCGCCATCGAACTCGACGAGTTCGCCGGCCTGCACGCTGTCGAGACCATAAATACGGGCGATACCGTCACCGACGGAAAGCACCTGGCCAACGTCCGAGACTTCAGCTTCGACGCCGAAATTCTCGATCTGAGACTTCAGGATGCCCGAAATTTCTGCAGGTGAAATGTCCATCGAGCTTCTTATGCTCCCTTCATCACGGTGTTCATGCGTTCAAGTTTCTTGGCGACGCTGGCGTCCACGAGCTTTGAGCCCAGGCGGAGCTGGATGCCACCAATCAGCGAAGCGTCCACTTCGCTGGTGAGTTCAACTTCGCCGCCAACCACTTTGGCAAGCAGCGATTCGATCCGGGACTTTTCAGCGCCGGTCATTTCGTGTGCGGTGCGAACAATAGCGCGCTGAACGCCGCGCTGTTTCGCATAGAATTGGTCAAAGGCGAACTCGGCGCCGAGGATGTCGCGGGCGCGGCCATTGGTGGCCATCGTGCCGAGGAACTTGCCGAACAGGGCCGAGTAGCCAGCTTTCTTGGCAATCTCTGCCAGCGCCGACACTTTCACATTGCGGCCAAAAGCCGGGGAATCGAGCAGCTTGCGCAGGTCCGCCGACGATTTGATAAGCCCGGCGAAAGCCCGAAAATCCTTATGGACGGCGGCCAGTTCGCCCTTCTCCTGCGCCAGGTCAAAGAGCGCGCGAGCGTAGCGCTTGGCCGTTTCGCTTGTCTGGATCACGTTCGAGGCAGGCAAGGTCTTGAAATCCGTCTCAGTTAGGGGGCGGAAATGCCCTAATAAAAGTCAGGCGGGCGGCGCTCGCGAAACAGGCACCCCCCCAAGGTTGTGCGGCGCTTATCATTAGAAATTAGCGCTGACAACAGCCCCGCCGCCGACCCGTCATGCGGCGAAATGGCCGCAAACGCGAGCTCTCGCAGGGAAAGGCGGGTCACAGAAATGAATAAGGGTCGATATCGATCGAAATCCGCACCTGTGCCGGGAGTTTCAGGCGCGCGGTCCAGGCGGTCATATAGGCCGAGAGATCCACGATTCTGGGGCTTTTTATCAGGAACCGCCGCCGGTGGCGCCCGCGCAACACGGTGATGGGGGCCGGCGCCGGGCCGAACACCTCAATCCCCTCACCATTGGGCGCAGCGGCGGCGATTTCGAGGGCGGTTTTATCCACAAGTTCTGCGGAAGGCGCCGAAAGGATCATTGCAGCCAGGCGGCCGAACGGCGGCAGGACGAGTTCGGTGCGGACATCCCGTTCGATCTGCAGGAACCCGTCGCGATCATTGGCGGCGAGGGCCTCCATGGCGGGGTTATCCGGCGCATAAGTCTGCACCAGGGCCCGCCCCGGACGCTCCGCCCGCCCTGCCCGGCCGGCCACCTGGCTGAGCAACTGATAGGTGCGTTCGCCTGCGCGCAAATCCCCGCCCTTGAGGCCGCTATCGGCGTCGACCACGCCTACCAGCGTCAGATTCGGGAAGTTGTGGCCCTTGGCGACGATCTGAGTGCCGATCATGACATCGATCTCGCCCTGCTCCATCCGCTCGATCAGGCTGCGGACAGCGTCGCCGCCCTGCGCTGTATCTGAAGAGAAAATTTCGATTCGGGCGTTGGGCAGCAGAACCCGCACCTCTTCGGCCACCCGTTCCACACCGGGGCCGACGCCCATCAGCGAATCAGCGGCGCCGCAATGGGGGCATTTGGCGGGCTTGGGGATGGAATAGCCGGTGACATGGCAGACCAGCCGGCCGGAATAGCGATGCTCGGTCAGCCAGTTCTCCGTGCCGGGGGTCTTCAGCCTTTCCCCGCAGGCCTTGCAGATGACGAGCGGCGCATATCCGCGCCGGTTGAGGAACAGCAGGGACTGCTCGCCATTGGCCAGGGTCTGGATCAGTGCGCGCTCCAGCACCGGCGACAGCCATTTGCCCTTCTCCGGGGGCGCCTTGCGCAGGTCCACCAACTCGATATCCGGCAGGCGGGAGGCGCCTGGGCGGGCCGACAGGCGCAGGCGCACATAGCGGCCAGCCTCAGCATTTACTGCAGTTTCCAGGGCAGGCGTGGCCGAAGCAAGGATCACCTGCCCGCCTTCGGTCTTGGCCCGCATCACCGCCAGATCGCGGGCATGATAGGTGACGCCATCTTCCTGTTTGAAGGAGGTGTCGTGTTCCTCGTCGACGATGATGAGGCGCAGCTTGCGGTAAGGCAGGAAGAGGGCTGAGCGCGCGCCGATCACGATGCGGGCGCGGCCATGGACCACCTCCCGCCAGGTGCGGCGGCGGTCTTTCGGGTTCATGCCGGAATGCCAGGGCGCAGGCGCGGCGCCAAAACGCGCCTGGAAACGGGCGAGGATCGCCTGCGTCAACGCAATTTCCGGCAACAAAACAAGGATCTGGGCTTCCGGGTCTGATCTCAGAGTCTCCGCAATCGCCTCGAAATACACTTCCGTCTTGCCCGAGCCGGTTACCCCGTCGAGCAGGAAGGCGGAGAAGCCGCCCTGTTGGACAGAGGCGCGCAATTCCCCCGCCGCAGCGGCCTGTTCTTCGGTCAGCTCGGCGCCCGGAAGGTCAGGATCGGGGATGGCAAAGGGCGGGTCGGTGTCGATTTCCACAGGCTCCAGCGCGCCGGCCTCGGCCATGCCTTTGACGACACCGGACGAGACATTTGCCGCCGCAGCGAGGTCAGCGGCGGACAACAAATGGTCATTTCCGGACAAATCCGGACAATTCCGGACACTCTGAAACACATCCAGCACCTTCTGGCGCGCCGGCGTCATCCGTTCTGGCAGGGTGCCGGTCAGCCGGTAGCGGGTCTCCACGGGCGACGGCAGAAGCCCGTCCCGCGCGCGCAGTGCCATCGCCAGCACCTGCCCCGGATGGGTGACGGTGTAGCGCGCGACCCAGGCCAGGAATTCGCGCATCGTCGCGCCCATGGGCGGCGCGTCATAGACCGCCGTGACGGGTTTGAGCTTCCGGCCGGTGGCCACCTCATCGCCGAGCAGCTCGACCACGATGCCGAGCCGGTCATAGGGGCCGACCGGCGCGGCGACATAGGCGCCGGGCTCCAGCACCATGCCTTCGGGCACCGTATAGTCGAACGGCTCGGGCAGCGGCAGGGTGAAGAGGATTCGGGCGACGGCCATGAAGCGTGGCTTATCGCTTTGGCCGGAAGGCGTCATCCCGTCTGCGCACCGGGGCGCGCCAACTTGCACTGGATCAGAACCGGCACTCCGTCTAAGGCGCCCGGATGATCGAGCTTGCGCCTGAACTGATTGCTTTTCTCGTAGTGGCCGCCGTTGCGGCCGGCTTCATCGACGCCATTGCCGGGGGCGGCGGGCTGATTACCCTTCCCGCGCTACTGGCCGCAGGCATCAACCCGTTCTCGGCGCTGGCGACCAACAAGGTGCAGAGCAGTTTCGGCACGGCCATGGCCACCTGGAGCTATTGGAAAGCGGGCCGGATCAACTTTGCCCTGATCCTGTGGCCCCTGATCGCGACGTTCATTGGCGCCGGGCTCGGCACCGCCGCCGTGCTGGTAGTCGACAGCAGCTGGCTGATGGTGGTGCTGCCGGGCCTCCTGGTGGCGATTGCGCTCTATTTCCTGTTCGGCCCGAAGGCGAGCGATGAGGACGCGCACGCCCGGATGACGCCCCTGGCCTATAGCAGCGTCGCTGGCGGGATCGGCTTCTATGACGGCTTCTTTGGGCCCGGCACCGGCTCGTTCTTTGCCCTCAGCCTGGTGACGCTGCTGGGGATGGGCCTGACGCGGGCCACGGCGCACACCAAGGCGCTGAACCTTGCCAGCAATGTCGTCTCGGTCGCGGTGTTTGCGCTGGGAGGGCAGGTACTCTGGGCGCTCGGCCTGACGATGGCGACCGGCCAGGTGCTGGGCGGCTGGCTTGGCTCGAAAGCCGCGATGCGGTTTGGCCCGCGCCTGATCCGGCCGCTGCTGGTGATCATATGCTTTGCCATGGTGGCGCGGCTGCTGTCGGATCCGGAAAACCCGCTGCGGATATGGGCGTCTTCGGTGCTGGGCTGAGCGGCGAGGCCTTACCCTAGCGTGAGTGCTTGCCAGTCTCCGCCCTGCCCCCTACCCCTTTGGCATGGCAAAAGACATGACTTCCGGCTACGAGCCGCTGACCTCGATCGAGGCGATTACCGCAGGGCTCGCCGAGGTGGGCTATATTTCCACGGCGCAGATTTCCACCGCCGTTTACCTCGCCCATGGCCTGCGCAAGCCGATCCTGATCGAAGGCCCTGCGGGCGTGGGCAAGACAGACCTGGCCGCCTCGCTCGGCCGCTGGCTCGACCTGCCGATCATCCGCCTGCAGTGTTATGAGGGCCTCGATGAAGGCAAGGCGCTGTATGAGTGGAAATATGGCAAGCAGCTCCTCTACACGCAGATCCTGAAAGAGAAGCTGAACGAGCTGATCGGCGAGGCGGACAATCTCTCCAAATCGCTCGGCAAGCTCGCCGACTTTGAAGACCTGTTCTTCTCGCCGCAATTCCTGGAAGCGCGCCCGCTGCTGAACGCCATGCAGCAGGACAAGGGCTCGATCCTGCTGATCGACGAGATCGATAAGTCCGACGAGGCATTCGAGGCGTTCCTGCTGGAAGTGCTGTCGGACTATCAGGTCTCGGTGCCCGAGATTGGCACGATCCGGGCGAAGGTGCCGCCGATCGTGATCCTCACCTCCAACAATGTCCGCGAGCTGGGCGACGCGCTGAAGCGGCGCTGCCTGCACCTGCATATCGGCTTTCCCGATCATGTGCGTGAACAGAGGATTGTTCGCGCGCGTGTGGACGGGATTTCCGATACGCTGCTCAACCAGCTGGTCCGCTTTGTTCAGTCCGTCCGTGAGGCCGATATCAAGAAGCGCCCTTCGATTGCCGAGACGGTGGACTGGGCCCGCACGCTGCTATTGCTCCATTCCAGCAGCCTCGACGAACAGTTCGTGCGCGATACGCTGAATGTGCTGCTCAAGCATGAGAGCGACATTGCGGCGATCTCTCCGCATATCCCCAGGATGGTGCGCGAGGCGATTGGCACGGATTCGGGCGGGCGGACGGCTTCCGGCTATCCGGACCTCGGATAAGGCGGCGCGCGCATGGAGCGCCAGATCTCCAACTTCATCCGGGCACTGAGGTCTGCCGATGTGAAGGTCTCGACCGGCGAAGCATTGGATGCCGCGCGCACCGTGGCGATGATCGGCTATGGCGACCGGGCACTGCTGAAGGATTCGCTCGCCTGCGTGCTGGCAAAATCCGAAGCGGAAAAGGACGTTCACGACAAGCTGTTCGATCTTTATTTTGCGGCCAGCAACCAGCGCAGCAGCGCGCAGAGCGAAGCCGGCGAGCGCGAGGATAGCTCCGAGGACGGCGAAAGCGGCGGGCAAGACGCAGCCGACGCCGCCGAACAGATGATCGCGCTGACTCAGCCCGGAAATGAACAGGCGCTGGCCACCGCCGTGGAGCGGGCGGCCGAGGCCGCCGGCCTCAACGACATCCGCTTTTCAACGCAGACGGCCTATTACGCCCAGCAGATGGTGCGCGCGATGGGCGGCGAGGCGTTGCAGGCGCGGCTCCTGGAGGCGTTGCAGCGTTCGGGCGCAGAGGCGGATGCCGACGCCCAACGCATGATCGATGCCCGCCGGGCCCTGACGATGGCGGCGCGCGAGCGGGCCGAGCGGGCGTTTGAAGTGTTCGGCGCGGGCGAGACCGAGAAATTCCGCGATGAGGTGGCCGCCACCAAGCGCCTGACCGCGCTGGAAGCCCATGACATGGCGCGCATGAAGCTGCTGATCGCGAAGATCGCCAAGCGCCTTGCCGTGAAGCATTCGCGGCGGCGGAAGAAGACCTCGCGCGGCATTCTGGATGTGCGCCGCACGATGCGCGCCAATGCGGGCTATGACGGCGTGCCGTTCAATGTGATCTGGCGGCAGAAGAAAAAGGACCGCCCAAAGATCGTTGCCATTTGCGACGTATCCGGATCAGTCGCGGCCTATGTGCGTTTCCTGCTGTTGCTGCTCTATTCGCTGAAGGAAGTGATCCCCGACCTTCATGCCTACGCCTTCTCCTACCGGCTGGGGGATGTCAGCGGCATCCTGGAAGAGAACGAATTCGATGGCGCGATGAAGAAGATCCTGCGCGAATTTGGCCTCGGCTCGACGAGCTATGGCCAGGCCTGGTCTGACTTCAAGACAGACCACGAAACCGTGATCGACCGCCGCACGACCATTCTGGTCCTGGGCGACGGGCGCTCAAACTATGGCGATCCGCGGCTCGACCTCTTCAGCGGCTTTGCCGGCCGGGCGAAGCAGACGATCTGGCTGAACCCCGAAGGGCCCGGCCTCTGGGGCACGGGCGACAGCGTCATCCCGCGCTATGCGCCCTATTGCAAGCAGATGAGCCATGTGGCGACGCTCAAGGATCTTGAGCGCGCCCTGGACGAAATCCTGACAAGCTATTCGTGAACGGACGGTCTCAGGCGAGGCCCATCTCTTCGCGGTAACGGCGGCGCAGAAGGTCGATCGGCGCCAGGTCGCGCTTGTCGGTTTCATAGTGCCAGTAGGTCCAGCCATTGCAGGCGGGGGCCTGCTGCACCTGCGCGCCAAGGCGGTGGATGGAGCCGGTGATGGCACCGGTGGTCAGCGAGCCGTCAACACGGATGCGGGCCTGGTGGCGGCGCTGGGGCGAGAAGAGACGGTCGCCGGGTTTCAGCCAGCCAGTCTCGATCAGCGCGCCGAAAGGCACGCGGGCGAGCGATTTCTTGCTGCGCTCGGTTTCCAGCACTTCGCCTTCCAGCGGCGTGATCGCCTTTACGCGGGCACGCGACAGGCGCGCATAGCCCTCCTCGCGCTCGATGCCGATGAAATCCCGGCCGAGGCGCTTGGCGGCTGCCGCCGTCGTGCCCGTTCCGGAGAAGGGATCGAGGATCAGATCGCCGGGATGGGAGGTGGCCAGCAGCACGCGGTGAAGAAGGGATTCCGGCTTCTGTGTCGGGTGCGCCTTGCGGCCGGCTTCATCCTTCAGGCGCTCGCCGCCTGTGCAGAGGGGGATGGTCCAGTCAGAGCGCATCTGCTTGTCTTCATTGAAGGTTTTGAGCGCATCATAATTGAAGGTGACGCGGCTGTCCTTGGACTTTCCGGCCCAGATCAGCGTTTCATGCGCGTTCTGGAAGCGGGTGCCCTTGAAGTTCGGCATCGGATTGGATTTCAGCCAGATCACGTCATTCTGGATCCAGAAGCCCTGATCCTGCAGCACCGTCCCGACACGGAAAATATTGTGATAGGAGCCGATCACCCAGATGGCGCCATCATCCTTCAGGACACGGCGGCACTCTTCCAGCCATTGGTGCGTAAACAGATCATAATCATCAAAGCTGGCGAACTTGTCCCATTCGTCATCGACACCGTCGACAATGGACTGGTCCGGGCGTGTGAGCCCGCCGCCGAGCTGGAGGTTATAGGGCGGATCAGCAAAGACGAGATCGACGGACTTGTCCGGAATACGGGACAGGACCTCGATACAATCGCCCTGGATGATCGTGTTACGCTGGATGGTCATGGATCGTTCGCCCCGCGACTCTACTGTGACTGTTACAGGCGACCCTGAATCGCGCCGGTAAAGACGGCGTGAAG
Organism: Hyphomonas sp.; assembly: GCF_013823385.1. GTDB lineage: Bacteria > Pseudomonadota > Alphaproteobacteria > Caulobacterales > Hyphomonadaceae > Hyphomonas. The sequence goes on along the minus strand of NZ_PNMA01000001.1, from coordinate 268,463 downwards.
GAAACCCTGCCGAAAGGTTACCAGCTGTCTTTTGTGGGTTAATGCCGGGTCTCTTGCCCCGCTGGCATATTCGTCCTTAGGGTCAGCGGTTACAAAAGCGTGTCACCGGCGACGCGCGAGGAGTGGATTTGCGATGATGCTGGCGCTGGAACTGCTGGGCGGGATTGGCCTCTTCCTGCTGGGCATGTCGATGCTGACAGAAGGGCTGAAGCTGGCCGCCGGGGACGGCCTGCGCGCCATCCTGCGGAACTGGACGCGCACACCGGCGCGCGGGCTCATCTCCGGGGCGCTGCTGACGGGCCTCGTCCAGTCATCCAGCGCCGTAACCGTTGCCACCATCGGCTTCGTGAATGCCGGGCTGCTGACGCTTCGCCACGCCGTATGGGTGATTTTCGGCGGCAATATCGGCACCACGATGACGGCCTGGCTGGTGGCACTGGTTGGCCTGAAACTCGACATCGGCGCCTTTGCCCTGCCGATCATCGGCGTCGGGGTTCTGGCGCAGATGCTGGGCACGAAGCGCCCCCGCGTTTCAGGATCTGGCCAGGCGCTCGCCGGGTTTGGCCTTTTCTTCCTCGGCATCAGCATTCTGAAGGGCGCGTTTGATACGCTGCTACCCTGGTTCGAGACGCTGGATCTTTCACGGGCAGGATTTTTTGCGCCCTTCGCGTTTCTCGTCTTCGGGATGGTGCTGGCCGCACTGGCGCAATCCTCAAGCGCCGCCATCGCCATCATCCTGACCGCCACAGCCGGGGGCGGGCTGCCGCTGGAACTGGCCGCCGCCGGCATCATCGGCGCCAATATCGGCACGACCACAACGGCCGTTTTCGCCTCGGCCGGCGCCACGCCGGCAGCCAAGCGCGTGGCCCTCTCCCATATCGTGTTCAACATCTATTCCGGCGTTGCCGCCTTCCTGCTCCTCTACCCCCTGGTCGCGGCCAGCCACTGGCTTGCCGATATCCTTCTGGCGGACAGCAAGGATGAGCCGCTGACGCTGGCGATCTTCAACACCCTGCTGAACGTGCTGGGCGTGCTGCTGATCTGGCCCTTCGCCAACCGTCTGGTTGACTGGCTGCAGCAGCGCTATGTCGCCCCGGAGGAAAGCATCGGGCGCCCGGCGCATCTGGACCCGACGCTGGCGGCGGTGCCTGCACTGGCCCTGCGCGGCCTGGTTCTGGAAATCCAGCGGATGATGACGCTCGCCTTCGCGCGCACCGAAGCCCGCCTGGCGCCTGCAGCGAGAAGACCCTTCAACGAGAATGGCGATGCCGGCATCCTGGCGCTTGGCCAGTCCATCCGGGACTTCATCGCCGACCTCAGCCGCCAGCCCCTGCCTTCCGATGTGGTCAACGCCCTGCCGGACCTGATCCGCTCCATCCATCATGTGGAGGAGACGGTGGCCGAGGCCGCCGCCATTTCACAAGGCCCCCAGCCGCCGGGAAGCCTCATCACCGGCCCGGCCTGGGACCGGCTGCGGGCGGGTATCCTGGCCGCGCTCGAGACAAATTCCGGCGACCCCGACGCCTTCAAGACCGAATTCGATTCAGAAATGGATGAGGTTGATGAGGCGTATGAACAGATCAAGAAAGATCTGCTGGCCAGCGCCGCGGCCGGGCGTATCAATGTCGACGCGATGGAAGCCGCGCTGCTGCGGGCACGGCGGATGCGGCGCGTGGCAGAGGCCGCCCTCAAGGCAGAGCGGCGCCTGTGCACCTGGGCACCGATTGCTTCGGGCCGGGTGGACACCGCGCCGCCTGAGGACGCCTAGAAATCAAGGCTCAGCTGCCTGCCGCCGGGGCCGGGCGGGCGGAAAAGATCGGTCCGCAGGGGCGGCCTTGGCTGGTTGAGCCCCAGCCGGGCCGCCGCGCGGACAAAGCGGTGACGGATCAGCTCCGCCACCGGCCCACGCCCCGAGCCGCGCTCGAACCATTTGGCGTCATAATCCTTGCCGCCGCGCATCTCCCGCAGCGTGTTGATGACGCGCGCGGCGCGGTCTGGCGCATGCTCTGCCAGCCATTCATGGAAGAGATCCTTGATCTCGAAAGGCAGCCTCAGCACGACATAGCCCACGCCCCGCGCGCCATGATCGGCAGCGGCCTGGATCAGGGTTTCGATCTCGTGATCGTTGAGGCCGGGGATGACCGGCGCTGTCATCACAGCGACGGGAATACCCGCTTCGGAGAGGGCCTTCACCGTTTCCAGCCGGCGTTCCGGTGTGGCCGCGCGCGGCTCCATCTTGCGGGCGAGCTTGCGGTCCATCGTGGTGATCGACACGCCCACCCGTGTCAGCCCCTTCTCCGCCATGGGTGCCAGAATATCGATGTCGCGCTGGATCAGGGCTGATTTCGTCAGCAGGCTGACGGGATGGTTGTGTGCCGAGAGAACTTCCAGAAGCTGGCGGGTGAGGCGCTGCTCGCGCTCGATCGGCTGGTAGGCATCGGTATTCATGCCCAGCGCAATCGGGCGGACGACATATCCGGGGCGTGCCAGCTCGCGCACCAGCAGCTCCACCGCATTGGTCTTCCGGAACAGCTTGCTTTCAAAGTCCAGCCCCGCCGAAAGGCCAGACCAGGCATGGGTGGGCCGGGCAAAGCAATAGATGCAGCCATGCTCGCAGCCGCGATAGGGGTTCACCGTCCGGTCAAACGAAATATCCGGCGACTTGTTAAAGGTGATGATCGTGCGGGCGACCTCATCAAACACCTGCGTGTCGAGCCGCTCTGCCCCGTCCTCTATCGTGTCCCAGCCATCGTCAAAGGCGTGGCGCGTTTCCCGTTCATACCGTCCGGTCTGATTCGAGATGGCGCCACGCCCCCTATGCTCGAAACGCTCCGCCACGCCCGTTGTGTCGAGAAGCGTGACCCGTCCTGATTTCTTCAGTTTCTGTCCCGTACGCATGCCCGCCACAAAGCCAGAGAAAAAAGAACAAATCAAGAACTTTTGAAATCACTTCCTGTGGGATTTGTCTTCGGGGATGGACACGCTCCACCCCGGCGTCAGGAAGGGCCTTTGTTTTGCCGGAATAAAAGCCGACACTGAACCTTCAAACAGGGACGCGCTTTTCATGTTCAGCATATTCAGGGTTTTTGTGGCCGGCTGTGCCGCCTTGCTGCTCAGCGGATGTTTCCTTTCAGACAAACCGCTGATCGGCGAAGGGGTCTACATCCATGACGGCCCACTGACCTTCTGTCTGGATGCGGATGAGCCCTGTCACCAGACAACCCTTCAGGAGGATGTTTATCTGATCCTGCCCAACCCTGAAGATGGCGCGGACGAAAAGCCCATTGCCGTGCGCTTTCGCCCCCTGATGAAAGCCGGCGGGGAAACGATCTGGCTCGGCGAGGCCGATCTTTCCGGTGAGGACGATAAACAGGCCTGGGGCTATGTGGTGGCGCGCAAGCTCAAGGATACCGACCTTGGCGTGCGGGAATATGAAGTCGCCGTGCCCGATTGCAGCCAGGCGAGCGCTTCACAGCTCATCCGGTATGGCCTTGAAAAGGATGGTCCCTATGGCTGCCTTGTGACGGATATTGACGCCTTCGCCGAATATCTGCGCACGCGCCATGCCGAAGATTTTGCCAGTAATGCCTGGTGGGCGCAGGCCCGCTAGACCCAGCGGTCCCATCTGTGGGGCACGCCGTGGGTGAGGCAGATGTCGCGCAGCCGGTCGGTGGCCGAAGGATCATTGGCGAGGAATTCGATGGACAGCGCCATCAGCAGCTGCCCCCAGGCTTCCTTCGGCACGATGGTCCAGAATTCGTAATCGCTGTCGCCCCAGAATTCCTCGACGCTCTTGCCCATGTCCTGCGTATCGATGACGAATTCGCCGTTCCGGAGCGAAGCGCGCACGGAGCGGAATTCCTCCCCATCCTGACGAAACAGCTCGATGGATTTTTCCGGGTCGCTCATCAGGCTTTTCCTTTCGCCGCAAACAGGGTGCGCCAATATCCGCCGCCCGAGGGCCGGGGCCGCTTCCAGCCGGAATGTTCCAGATCCGCCGCCGAGGCCCGCGCCTGCGCGTTCAGCTGGAAGAGGCGATCCTTGCCCAGCGCGCGGACAAGGCTGCCGCTGCCGCCCGACACTTGCCCGTAAAGGCGCCGCGAGAGCAACAGCCCCTGCTCCGGCAGAGGCTGGCCCAACTTTTCGGAGTAGCGCGCCGCATCTTTTTCCAGGGCGCGGGCGCGGCGGTCGTCTGAGCGGTAGCGCAGCTCGAAGAAGGCCGCCTTGCCGGGGCGGGTGTCGATATGGTCGCCGGCGCGCTCGGCCCATTCCCGCGACAGGGCGGTGGCCGCCGGCAGGATCAGCAGCCAGTCGCCCCGCGCTTCACTGACCCCGGCCTGAACAGGCTGAACCTTCGCGGCAATCACGCGCGCGCCGGTGGCTTCGGCAATCTTTACCGTTGCGTCGGTTGAGCCCTGATCGGCCACGATCACTTCCCGGATCAGCGCTGCTTCGAGGCCGGGCATCAGGCTTTCCAGGCAAAGCGGCAGGTCTGCCGCCGCGTTCAGAGCCGGAATGATGATGGAGAGCGGCGCAGGCATGGGGGTTCCCGGTGAGAGTTCGCAGAACGCGGAACGTTAAGCCCAGCTGAGGCGTTCATTCGGCAATCTAGTCAAGGAGTCCGCAGATGGCGACAATCTATGAAGAACTGAAGTCTGATCATGACAAACACCGCAAACTGCTGGCGCAGCTGGAGGAAACCAGCGGCGATTCGGAGGAGCGGCGGACGCTTTGGCAGGTATTCTATTATGATGTCGGTGCCCATGCGGCGGCCGAGGAGGTGACTTTCTACAGCGGCCTGATTGCCAAATCCGATGGCCAGCCCGAGGGGCGCCATTCGGTGGCCGAGCATCATGAGCTCGACGAGATCCTCCAGGAACTCAACGACATGGATATGAGTTCCCCCGGCTGGCTGACACGCTTCAAGACGCTCAAGGACCGCTACGAACACCATATCGACGAAGAGGAAGAAGACATCTTCCCCGTCGCCAAGGACGTGATCGGCCCTGACAAGAACGGTGAGATCGGGGCAGAATTCGCGCAGAAGAAGAAGCAGGAGCGCAAGCTGGTCGACAAGAAGGCCGAAGAAGCGCTGGAGGACTAGGCTTCCAGCTCCCCAAGCCGCTTTTCGATCAGCAGCAGGTCGCGCCAGGCGCGGCTCTTGTCCTGCGGGCGGCGCAGCAGATAGGCCGGGTGGAGCATCGGTATCAGCGGCACGGTGTATTCGCCGGGCGTGCGGTAGGTGTATTCATTGCCCCGCAGCTTCATGATCCCGTCCCGGCTGTTCAGCAGAGAGACCGAAGGAACACCACCTGCGGCAACGATCAGCTTCGGGCGATTAATTTCGATCATCCGGTCGACAAAGGGCCGGCAGACGGCCAGTTCGTCGAGTTCCGGGTTCCGGTTGCCCGGCGGGCGCCAGTAATTGACGTTGGAAATCAGCGCATTTTCCGTGCGGTGGCGGCCAATGGCGCCCAGCATCTTGTCCAGCAGCTGGCCTGCCTTGCCGACGAATGGCTTGCCCTGACGGTCCTCTTCGGCGCCCGGCCCCTCGCCGATCACCATCAGGCTGGCGCCGGGAATGCCATCATACACCACGGTATTCTCGCAGCTAGCCTTGAGCGGGCTGCCGCCAAAATCGGCGAGGACACGGGCCAGATCGCCCATCGTGGCGCACTCGCCCGCGACCCGTTCAGCCTCGCGAATCCAGTCCGTAACGCTGCGGGCGCCGCGGCGGCGAACCACCGGGACTTCGGCTTGCTGAGCAGCCGCAGGGGTTTCCGCAACGGCAGGCGCCGCAGCCAGCAAAGCCTCCACCAGAGGCTCGTCAACAGACACGCCCATTGCGCCCCACCATTCGGTGAGTGCAGTAATTGGCGCTCTTGACGCAGGGGATGACATTGCGGACAGGCTGGACCTTCGGGAAACAGGCTGTAAGTGCTACCCGGGATACAGACATAAAGCGCAAAGCGCAAACAAGGAGCAGCTTATGGCGGAGACCCCTGAGCGCGAGTCGATGGAGTTCGACCTGGTTATCGTTGGTGGCGGCCCCGCAGGCCTGTCCGCTGCGATCCGGTTCAAACAGCTCGCAAATGAAGCCGGTGAAGACCTTTCGGTCGTTGTCATCGAAAAAGGCGGCGAAATCGGCGCGCATATCCTGTCCGGTGTGGTTATGGACCCCGTCGGCCTCGATCAGCTGATTCCCGACTGGCGGACGCGCGATGACCGGCCGCTGAAAACCGAAGTGACGGATGACAAGTTCATCTTCCTCGGCCCCAGCGGCGCGGCTGATATCTCCTGGCTGCCGATGCCGCCCTTCATGAAGAACCATGGCAACTTTACCGGCTCGCTGGCCAACGTCACCCGCTGGCTCGGCGCGGAAGCGGAAAAGCTCGGCGTGGAAGTGTTCCCCGGCTTTGCCGCCTCGGAACTGGTCTATGACGACAAGGGCGCGGTCAAAGGCATCGTCGCCGGTGTCATGGGTATCGGCGCCGATGGCCAGCCCAAGGACGACTACCAGCCCGGCATGGAACTGCTCGGCAAATACGTGCTCTTCGCCGAAGGCGCGCGTGGCTCGCTGACCAAACAGCTGATCAAGAAGTTCAACCTCGATGAAGGCCGCGACCCGCAGAAATACGGCATCGGCCTCAAAGAGGTCTGGTCGGTTCCGGAAGAGAATTTCAAGGAAGGCTATGTCCAGCATACGATGGGCTGGCCGCTCGACAACAAGACCGGCGGTGGCAGCTTCCTCTACCACTTCCGCGACAATGGCGAGCCCTTCATCACCGTCGGCTTCGTGGTCCACCTGAACTACGCCAACCCCTACATCTCGCCCTATGACGAGTTCCAGCGCTTCAAGCACCATGACTCGGTCGCCCCCTTCCTGAAGGGCGGCAAGCGGGTGGCCTATGGCGCCCGCGCAATCACTGAGGGCGGTTTCCAGTCCGTGCCCAAGCTCGCCTTCCCGGGCGGCGCGCTGATCGGGTGCGGCGCAGGCTTCGTCAACGTGCCCCGCATCAAGGGCAGCCACAACGCCATCCTCACCGGCATGATGGGCGCAGAAGCGGCCATCGAGGCCATCCGTGCGGGCCGTGCGGGCGATACGCTAGAGGGCTATGAAGAAGCCTATCAGGGCTCCTCGGTCTATAAGGAGCTGAAAACCGTCCGGAACATGAAACCGCTCTGGTCGAAACTCGGCACCGCGCTCGGCATTCCGATTGGCGGCATGGACATGTGGGTCACCAGCCTGCTCGGCGGCTTCTCCTTCTTCGGCACGCTCAGCCATGGCAAGACCGATGCGGCGGCGCTGAAACCGGCCAAGGACTTCAAGCCGATCGACTATCCCCGCCCGGACGGCGTGCTGAGCTTCGACAAGCTGACCAACGTGTCCTTCACCAACACCTATCACGAGGAAGACCAACCGGTTCACCTGAAGGTGGCGGACCTCGCCCTGCAGAAATCGTCCGAATACGACGTGTATGCGGGCCCCTCGGCGCGCTACTGCCCGGCCGGGGTTTACGAATGGGTGAAGGAAGATGGCGGCGCGATGCGCTTCCAGATCAACTCGCAGAACTGCATCCACTGCAAGACCTGCGACATCAAGGATCCCAACCAGAACATCAACTGGACGGTTCCGGAAGGCGGCGGCGGTCCCGCCTATTCCAACACCTGATCTGAGAAATTCCGCTGCGCCGCCCTCATTCAGGGCGGCGCAGTCACCTTACCGTCATTAGAGTTGCGCCCGCCTTGCTCTTGCCCCAAGGGACTGCTTGACTGAGCGTTCCCATTCAGGAGTGAGCGAATCCCCATGCTCGACACCTCCCGCGTCCCGGCTGGTATTCTTGCCGTTCTGCTGGCCTTGTCCCCGGCCGCCTGCGCCAACATCCCGCATCTGGCGCCGCCGCAGCAGGATGGGGCCGCAGCCGTTACCCCCAGCGCGCCCACCCGGCTTTCCGCCGCTGCGCAGGCGACCGCCGTGAGAGACGCAACCGGCACACCCGCAACCTATGCGAGCGCCGAAGACGCCATCGGCGCGGGCGACACCGCTGGCCTGCTGATCTTGCTGGCGGCCCTGCCCCAGGATGAGCGGGACGCTGATAATTTCGCCAATGCCTATCTCGCGCTGGACCGCGCCGCAGATGGCGACTTTGCCGGCGCCCGCAGCTATCTCGGCCTTACAGGTGACCCGGAAATCGAGGCGGATCTGCCGGGCTTTTATCTCTGGCTCGATGCCTGGCTAATGGCTCTGGAAGGCAGGGGCGACGCCGCCATCGAGCGCCACCGCGATGTGGCCGGCAGCATGCCCGGCATCACGGCAGACCTGTCGCTGGCCGCCCTGCTGGAAGCCGCCGGCCGCACGGACGAAGCCCTCGCCGTCTATGAAGCGCTGACGCCTTCCCGGATTGAGGCCCCCGAACACGAGTTCGACCCGCGCAGCCTCGTGTTCCAGCATGTCAGCACGGTGGTCGTGCGCCATGCGCTGCTGTTGCAGCGGCTGGGCCGTATCGACGAGGCCAAGGCCGTCTACGAACAGCTTGCCGCCGCCGAGCCTGAACGGGCCACCAGCTACGCCGCCGCCATCGAAAGCCTCGAAACCGGCAAGAACCTCGACAACAAGCCCCTCACCTTCATCACCGGCTTTTCGCAATCCCTGTCGGATGTCGCCACCGCGCTGCAGCAGCAGCGCTATATCACCGCCGCGCTCTCCGGCCGCGATCTGGGCGGGCTCGACACGGAACGGGCCAGCTTCGATCTTGTCACCCTGGTGATTGATCCCTCCAATGAAGCGGTGCGCAGCGGCGTGGTCGATGCCCTCTACGAGCAGGCCCTGTATGAAGGCGCCGCGCATGTCGCCCTGGCCGCGCCGGAAACCACGCCTGCCCTGCAGATATCTGCCGCTCAGGCGCTGATCATGTCGGACCATGAAGCAGAAGCCCGCGCCGCCATTTCCAGGGCGCTGAGCCTTTCCAGCGACGATCAGAAGCTGCAGACCCTTTATGGCGCGCTGCAGCTCAGCGCCCTGCTGAACGACCGCGAGAAAGCCATGAAGCTGCTGCCGGAGCTGATGCAGCTGGCCGGCAATCCGGCCGAACAGGCCGCCGCCAATGCGCTGGCGAGCTCCCTCTACAATCATTTCGGGGAAATCCGGCAGGCCGTGAGCCATGCCGAAGAGGCCCGCCGGCTGGACGATACGCATGAGCGCCGGATGACGCTGGCAGACCTGCTCGGCCGCGAAGGCCGGGTAAATGACGCGCTCGTGATCCTGCGCAGCGAGCGGCTGGCGCGTCCGAATGATCCTTACACGTTGAATTCCCTCGGCTATTTCCTCGTCACGCGGACTGATCGTGTCGATGAGGGCTATAAGGTCCTGGCCCGCGCCATGCTGCTGGCCGAGAGCGATCCCTATATCGCCGATTCCTTCGGCTGGGCGCTTTACCAGTATGGCGATCTCGACCGGGCGCAGCGCCTGATCGAAGGCTCGCGGCAAGATTTGCTGCCCCACCGGCACTGGGAAATCGAGGACCATCTGGGCGACATCTACTGGCATCAGGGCAAAGAGGACGAGGCGCGCACGGCCTGGCAGACCGCGCTCGACAATCATCCGCCCCAGATGGAGCGCAACGCCATCGCCCAAAAGCTGGCCGAGGGCCTCACCACGCCGGCCCCGCAGAAGAAGCCGTTGCCGGAAATCCGGATCGATGACGGCGAGATCAACCGCCGCGACATCTGACAGCGGCCCCTTTTGCCCGCCACCGGCGCGCCTTAGTATAGCCGGAAATGCGTGCGACCTCGCTCGCACGTAGAGTAGACTGTGGCCGCAGGTCCACGATTCGCCGCAAGGTTTGCAGATGACAGATGCCCCCCCGACCTTCCAACCCTCGCGGAAGCCTGATCCCTACCGGGAACCCGGCAAGTATGCCGGCCTGTGGAAATGGCTGCGCCGCCTGGCCGTGCTTGGCCTGGTGCTCGGGGTCATCGGCATCATTGTGGTCTGGGTCTATTTCGCGGCGCTCGGCCGGGATGTACCCTCGATTGCCAAGCTGAAGCAGTATGAACCGCCGATCACCTCGCGGGTTCACGGCGGCGATGGCGCTCTGATCGCTGAATTTGCCAGCCAGCACCGCGTGTTCGTGCCCTACGAATCGATGCCCGAACATGTGATCCAGGCTTTCGTGGCGGCCGAAGACAAGAACTTCTTCACCCATGACGGCCTCGACTATGCCGGCATCGCCCGCGGCGGCATCAACACGGCCAAGAACAAGATCACCGGTTCCGGCGGCATGCAGGGTGGCTCGACCATCACCCAGCAGGTTGCCAAGAACATGCTGCTGACGCGCGACCAGAACATTGAGCGCAAGGCCAAGGAAGCCATCGTTGCTCAGCGCATGGAGAAGGAGTTCACGAAGGAGCAGATCCTCGAACTCTACCTCAACGAAATCTATCTGGGCGGCCAGTCCTATGGCGTCGCCTCTGCCGCGCTGAACTATTTCAACAAGTCCCTGCCGGAGCTCGACCTGTCGGAAGCCGCCATCCTGGCCTCGCTGGCCAAGGCGCCGTCTGCGGTAAACCCCTACACCAACCCGGACCGCCTGCTGGAGCGCCGCAACTATGTGCTCGGCCGCATGGTCGAGGATGGCTACATCACGCGGGAAGAAGCCGCCGAAGCGCGCGAACGCCCGCTGACCACCACGCGCCGCCTGCGCGGGCCGGAATATGCCGCCGCCACCTATTTCGTGCAGGAACTGCGCCGTGAACTGATCAAGACCTATGGTGAGGACACGCTGGAACAGGGCGGCCTCTCGATCCGCTCCACCATCGATACCCGCCTGCAGCTTGCCGCCCAGCAGGCCCTTCAGAACGGCCTCGTCGCCTATGACCGCCGCCATGGCTGGCGCGGCCCCCTGGCCACGCTGCCGGTGGACGAGAACGCTGCCGCCGCCCTCAAGGAAGTTGAACTGCCCGGCGGTTACGGCACCTGGGAAGCCGCGCTGGTCACCTCGGTTTCGGCCAATGGCGCCGAGCTGCTGCTGACCGATGGCGCCAGCATCAAGATGCCCGCCGAAGAAGTGAAATGGGCCGCCACCTACAAGCCGGCCGAAGGCAAGCCCGGCCTTCAGGCGGGCTATGTCATCCTCGCCGAATTCAGGCGGGAGCCCTCCAAGGACGGCGCAACCACCGCAGCAGCCGAAACCACTGAAGGCGAAGGCGGCGAAGCCGCCGAAGAAGCCGCGCCGCTTCAGCCTGTCATGGTGCCCGTCGGCAATGCCACGCTCCGCCAGGTGCCCGAAGTGGATGGCTCGCTGATCGCGCTCGACCCGCATACGGGCCGCATTCTGGCGATGCAGGGGGGCTATTCCTTCTTCAAGTCCAGCTTCAACCGCGTCACCCAGGCAAAGCGCCAGCCGGGCTCCAGCTTCAAGCCCTTCGTCTATGCCGCCGCGCTGGAAAAGGGCTACACCCCCGCCAGCCGCATGCTGGACGCGCCCTTCGTCTCGTACGACGTGTCGACCCAGAAATACTGGACCCCGAAAAACTACACCGCCGGCCAGTCTTCCGGCATGGTCACCATGCGTGTGGCGCTGGAAAAATCGCTCAACATGGTCACCGCCCGCGTCGCGCAGGATATCGGCATGCCGGCGGTGTCAGACCTTTCCGAACGTCTCGGCGTCTACCAGAAACTGCCGCCCTATGCCGCCATGTCGCTCGGCGCCGGCGACACGACAATGCTCGACCTCACACGGGGCTACGCCGCCTTCGTCAATGGCGGCCGCCTCGTCACGCCGACGCTGCTGGACCGCGTGCAGGACCGCTATGGCCGCACCCTCTACAAGCATGACACACGCGCCTGCGAAGGCTGCAATGTCGACGACTGGAATGGCGGCGAGCCGCCGGCCCTGCCCGACACGCGCCAGCAGGTGCTCGATCCCATCGTCGCCTATCAGGTCACCCATATGCTCGAAGGCGTGGTGGAGCGCGGCACTGCCCGCCGGGCGCTGCGCGTCGGCAAGCCGCTCGCCGGCAAGACGGGTACGACGGACGACTACCGCGACGCCATCTTCGTCGGCTTCTCGCCCGATCTCGTGGTCGGCATCCGTATCGGCTTCGACGACAACCGCTCGCTCGGCGAAGGCGAGGCCGGCGGTTCGGTGGCCGTGCCGATCTTCACCGATTTCATGGAGAAAGCGCTGGAGAAGGAACCGCCCACGCCGTTCCGTATCCCGCCCGGCGTCCGTCTCGTGAAGATCGATGCGCGCACCGGCGCCCTGGCAACGCCCGGCACGGCAGTGGTCATCGATGAAGCCTTCCGCCCCGGCACCGAGCCGGGCCTGACGGCCTTCAACGGCGCCGATGACTGCCTGTCGATCTCCGGTTCCTGCGGCCCGTCGCGCGATCCGGTCTCTCCCCACGAAGACGACACGGCAGACGCTGATCTGGGCGACGTTTTCTAACGTAACAGTAGCAACTTTGACCCCATGCGGCAGCCCGGTTATAGGGGCTGCAAACGCTTGCTTCTTTCTATCCAAGATTACACGAGGTTCATCATGTCCGCAGAAATTCGTTCGCTGATCGATCAGATCCGCCAGTCCGCCACCTTGCTACGGAGGCGTCTTTGACTGGGATACAGCCACCAAACGCCTTGATGAGCTGACCGCCCTTTCCGAGCGCCCGGATTTCTGGGACGATCCGCAGGAAGCCCAGGCCATGATGCGCGAGCGCCAGAAGCTCGCTGACGGCATCGCCCTGGTGCAGACGCTGGAAAAAGACATCGCCGACGCGCCCGAGCTGATGGAACTCGCCGAGGGCGATACCGGGATGCTGGCCGATCTGGAATCCACCCTGCGCCGCTCCGCCGCGCGCGCGGCCGAAGCCGAACTCGCCGCCCTCCTCTCGGGAGAGGCAGACGGCAATGACTGCTACCTGCAGATCAATGCCGGCGAAGGCGGCACCGAAAGCCAGGACTGGGCCTCCATCCTGCGCCGCATGTATGTCCGCTGGGCCGAAAAGCGCGGCTACACGGTCGAACTTCTGGACGAGCGCGAAGGGGAAGAGGCGGGCATCAAGTCCGCCACCCTGCAGATCAAGGGCGAGAATGCCTATGGCTGGCTGAAATCCGAACAGGGCGTCCACCGTCTGGTGCGAATCTCCCCGTTCGACTCTTCTGCCCGCCGGCACACCTCCTTCTCCTCGGTCGCGGTATCGCCCGTCATCGATGACAAGATCGATGTCGAGATCAACCCGTCAGACGTTCGTACAGATACATACCGCGCGTCCGGCGCCGGTGGCCAGCACGTCAACCGGACAGACTCGGCCGTCCGCCTGACGCACATCCCCACCAACACCGTGGTCCAGTGCCAGAGCGGCCGCTCCCAGCACCAGAACCGCGATGAAGCCTGGCGGATGCTGCGCTCCAAGCTGTATGAGCTGGAACTACAGAAACGCAAGGCTGTGGCCGACGCTCAGTATGCAGACAAGAGCGCCATCGGCTTCGGCCACCAGATCCGCTCTTACGTTCTCCAGCCCTACCAGATGGTCAAGGATTTGCGCACGGAAGTCGAAACTTCCGACACCTCCGGCGTGCTCGATGGCGATATCGACCGGTTCCTGTCTGCCGCGCTCGCCGCATCGGTCAACAAGGATCAGGATGCGTGACCAAGGGTGCGGAGCCTCCTTCCAGAGACAGCCAGCCCATCCGCCTGGAGGGCCGGCTTATTCGCTGGAACGGAGACCGCGGATTCGGATTCCTCATCCCTGTAGCGGGTGGTCCTGACGCCTTCGCGCACGTTCACGCTTTTGCGAAGGATGATCGTCACATCGAAGAGGGCCACCTCTATACCTATACGGCAACAACGGACGAGAAGGGCCGCGTGCGGGCGAGCGACATTCGCCCGGTGCGCCCCGCTCCGCCGAAGGTTCCCCTCTGGAAAAAGATAGCTGGTCGCGGCCCGCGCCTGATGGTCATTCCGGCATTCCTTTTTATTGCCACGGCTGTCGCCCTCACTACGCAGATATCCCCGCTCTGGTTTGCCGTTTACGGCATTGCCAGCGCGGTCACCTTCATCGGCTACGCCTTGGATAAACGGGCAGCCGAAAACAATCAGTGGCGGGTCTCCGAAACCATCCTGCTGATGATCGGCCTGGCGGGCGGATGGCCCGGCGCCATCCTCGCCCAGGAGATCTTCCGTCACAAGACGAAGAAGCTGGCCTTCCGTACACTGTTCTGGATGAGCGTAGCCATCAACATGGCCGCCTTCGTCCAGATCGCCGCCTTCACCGGCGCCTGACCTTTCCGCCCGTTGCCAGCGCCAGCGCCTTGGCAAACACGGTCGGCAGCCCCGTCTCTTCCTCCGGATCGGCCCACATCCCCTCGCCTGCCGGATTGCGCGCGGTTTCTGCCTGCCACACGCTGAGGCGCAGCGTGAAATGCGTGAACACATGGCGCACTTCGCCCAATGCTTCCCAATCGGCGGGCGAAGGCGGGTCTGCTGCGGGCGGCGCCCCCTCCTGCCAGCTGGCAGACGGCAAGGCCAGCATCCCCCCCAGCAGCCCCTCCGGCGGGCGGCGCACCAGCCACACCTTGCCGCGCCGGCGATATACCCAGGCATGGCCATAGCGCACGGGCTTGGCCACCTTGGCAGGCTTCACCGGATACCGCTCCGGCGCCCCTTCGGCCCGCCCCGCACACATATCCGTCAGGGGGCAGATCATGCAGTTGGGCGCGGTGGGCGTGCAGACTGTCGCGCCAAGATCCATCAGCGCCTCGGCAAAGTCTCCCGGCCGCTCCTTGGGAACCAGCCGCGCTACCTCGGCTGCGATCTTTTTCTTCTCTTCGGCCCACTCTCCTTTGAGGGCCATCAGCCGGGCAAACACCCGGTCCACATTGCCGTCCACGGCCGCAGAGCGCTCGCCAAAGGCAATCGCGGCGATGGCGCCAGCGGTATAAGGACCGATCCCCGGCAGCTCGCGCAACCCCTCAGAGGTTTCCGGAAAGCCGCCTCGCGCGGCCACTTCGCGCGCGCATTTCAGCAGGTTGCGCGCCCGCGCATAATAGCCAAGCCCCGCCCAGGCACGCATCACCTCATCCTCGGGCGCCGCCGCCAGGTCTTCCACACGCGGCCAGCGCCGGGTGAAGGCCTCGAAATACGGCGCGGCATGGGGCACGGTTGTCTGCTGCAGCATGATCTCGGCCAGCCACACCCGGTAGGGATCGCGCGCCATGCCCATCGGCGCCCGCCAGGGCAGCATGCGGGCATGCCGGTCAAACCAGGCGAGCAGCCGGGCCGGCAGTTCACGGAAATCTGATCTCCGGGTCACGCGTGTAACTTCCCCTGATGCCCGAAGCCGGGCAATGTGCCGCTCATGGTCCAGTTTACGAGCCTTGATCCCATTGCAGAAGCGCGCGCGCAGGTGAAGCTGCGTTATTCGCGCGCCCGGCCCGTTCGCGCGCCGATGAAGCCGCTGGGGCTGATGGCAGAGCGCGTGGGCCGCAAGGCGGGCACGGCCAAGCTGCCGCCGCTGAAGCAGATCCAGATCAACTGGCGCCAGATTGTCGGCGAGCAGATCTGGCGCTGGTGCCAGCCGGAGAAGATCACCGCGTCGAAAGAGGGCCGCATCCTCACGCTGATGGTGGTGCCCCAGGCTGCCCCGATGATCCAGCACCAGTCGGAGATCATCCGCCAGCGCGTCTCGGTGGCAGCCGGCGGAGACATCACCTCCATCCGCATCGTCCAGGGCCAGGTCCGCCGCACCGGTCCGAGTGAATTCCGGCGCCGGTCGCGCGCCCTTACCCAGGCCGAGAAGGCCGAAGTCGCCGCCCATGCAGAGCCCATCGGCAATCCGCGTCTGCGCGCGGCAATTGTTGCGCTGGGCGAGGCTGTGCTATCCGCCACAGAGTAAACAGGATCGCCCCGGCTGGTTAACCGTTTTGAAACCGGCGCGACTCATTCCTTAACGCGAGGCTTATGATCATGCTCACCAATTCCCGGCGTTTCGCAGCAGTGGCGTTCTCCGCCCTGGCACTTGTTGCCTGTGGCGCGGCGGGCGGGGGCACATCCTCCGCCGAAAAGGCTGGCGCCGCCGTCAATGCAGATGGCGAACTCGGCCATGTGAAGGGCAATGTGGACGCCCCGCTGACGATTATCGAATACGCCTCGCCCACCTGCCCGGCCTGCAAATACTTCCATGACAATGTGAAGCCGGCCCTCGAAGAGAAGTTCATCTCCACCGGCAAGGTGAAGTTCGTCTTCCGCGAATACCCGCTGAACGAGATCGACGTGGCCGCCTATGCGATGGCCCGCTGCGCCGGCGAGGACAAGTTCTTCGACGTGCTCGACGATCTCTTCGCCAATCAGGATGGCGTCCGCTACGCCGCCCAGAACGGCGTGGTGAAAACCACGCTCGGCGCCATTGGCCAGCGCCATGGCATCGCCGACAAGGCCGCGTTCGACGCCTGCCTCTCCAACAGCGACATCCGCAAACAGCTCGCCGATGTCTACGCCACGTCCGAAAAATGGGGCGTCGAGGGCACGCCGACCTTCATCATCGATGGCGTGAAGCAGAATTTCCAGGGCGACTACACGACGGCTGAAGGCTTCGTGAAACAGATCGAGGCAAAGCTCGCCGCTAAAGGCGCGCAATAGCCATGAGGGCCCGGCATGCAGATAACTGAACTCCGCATCGCCGGCTTCAAGTCGTTCGTTGACCCGCAGACTGTCCCGATCGAGCCGGGGCTGACAGGCATTGTCGGCCCCAATGGCTGCGGCAAGTCCAATCTGCTCGAAGCATTGCGCTGGGCCATGGGGGCAAACTCCGCCAAGGCCATGCGCGGCGGCGAAATGGACGATCTCATCTTCTCCGGCTCCTCTACGCGCCCTGCGCGCGAGACCGCTGAAGTCACCCTCGTGCTCGACAATTCCAAACGCACCGCCCCGCCCGAATTCAACGGCGCAGACCTGCTGGAGATCGAGCGCAAGCTGAAACGCGGCGCCGGCTCCAGCTACCGCATCAATGGCCGCACCGTGCGCGGCAAGGATATCCAGCTCCTCTTCGCCGACGCCTCCACCGGGGCCAACTCCCCCGCGCTCGTTCGCCAGGGCCAGATTTCCGAGCTG
This sequence comes from Hyphomonas sp., assembly GCF_013823385.1. GTDB lineage: Bacteria > Pseudomonadota > Alphaproteobacteria > Caulobacterales > Hyphomonadaceae > Hyphomonas. Next base: position 251,355 of record NZ_PNMA01000001.1, on the reverse strand, counting down.
ATCGGCTCCAAGCCCCAGAACCGCCGCCGCATCCTTGAGGAAGCCGCCGGCATCGCGGGCCTCAACACGCGCCGCCACGAGGCTGAACTGAAGCTCGACGCCGCCGAAGCCAACCTCCAGCGCCTCGCCGAAGTCTCCGCCGAGGTGGAGCGCCAGCTCATCAGCCTCAAGCGTCAGGCCGGCAAGGCACGCCGCTATCGCCGCCTGTCGGAAGAAATCCATGGCCTGGAAGCCCTGCTCGCGCATCTGCGCTGGGCCGATGCGCGCCAGACCGCCGAAATCGCCCGCGCCCAGCTGGAAGTCTGCAAGCGTCAGGTCGAGGATCTCTCCCGCGAGGATGCCCTGTGTGAGCGCGCCCGCATCGAGGCCGGCGAAGGCGTCGCCCCCTTGCGGGAAGCCGAGATGGCCGCCGCCGGGCGCCTGTCGCAAACCCGCATCACGCTCGCCAAACTCGAGACCGAACACCGCGTCGCCGCCGAAGCCGAGCAGCGCCTCAACGCTGAAGCCGCCCGCCTCACCGAAGACCTCGATCGCGAAACCGCCGCCCGCGCCGAGGCAGACGCCGCCCTTGCCCATGCCCGCAGCGAACTGGGCGCCCTCCCGGTCGAGGATGACGCCACCAATCAGGCGCTGGAAGCCGAGGCCCAGCAGGCCCTCGCCGCCGCCCGCGCGCGGCTCTCGGCGGCCGAATCAGCTGCAGATGACGCCCAGGCCCGCCTCTCCGAAGTGCGCGCCCGCCGCCGCGCGGCTGAGGAAACTGCCGCCCAGCAGGCCCGCCGCAAGACCCAGCTCACCGCCGAAGTCGAACGTCTCAGGAATGAGATGACCGGCCTGGAAGACGCCGCCATCCACGTCCTGCGCGTCCGCCAGGCCAAGAATGCCGAGGCCGAGGCCGAAGCCGCGCTGAACGACGCTGAACGCACCGTGGAACTCGCCGAAGCCGAGATCCTGCGGGCCCGCGACGCCGAAGCCGCTGCCCAGCCGCCCCAGGAACAGGCCAGCCACAATGTCCGCGCCCTGGAAGCAGAGATCGCCGGCCTTGAGAAACTGCTCCGCCGCGCCGATGCCGCCACCAGCGCCCCGCCGGTGGTCGAACGTATCCGCACCCGCGATGGCTATGAGAAGGCCGTCGCCGCCGCCCTTGGCGACGACATCTCCGCTTCAACCGACAAGGCCGCCGCGCTCTATTGGGGCGGCGCCACGGTCGCCGCGCTCAACCTGCCAGCCGGCGCCGAAGCGCTTTCGGCCTATGTCGATGCCCCCGGCGAACTTGCCGCCCGCCTTGCCCAATGCGGCCTCGTCAGCCCAGCCGACGGCGCCCGTCTCATGGCGCAGCTCCAGCCCGGCCAGCGGCTTGTCTCCCGCGAGGGTCACCTCTGGCGCTGGGATGGCTTCACCCGCACGCCCCAGGCTCCCGTCAGCGCGGCGGCCCGGCTGGAACAGCAGGCCCGTCTCGAAGCCGCCCGCGCCGATCTCGCGCCTCAGCAGGCAGAGCTCACCCGCCGCACGCAAGCCCTGGAAGTCGCCCGCAAGGCCCGCCAGCAGGCCGAGGAAACCCTCCGCCATGTCCGCCAGCTGGTCGGCCCCGCCCAGAAAGCCCTCAGCGACGCCCGCGCCTTCGCTGCCGAGGAAGTCCAGGCCGCCGAACGCGCCAGCCTGCGCCGGGACACCGGCAACGACGCCCTCACCCGCGCCCAGAACGAACTGGCCGCCATTGCCGAGGCCATGTCCTTTGCCACACCGCTGGCCGCCAATGAGGAAGCCAGCCTTGAAGCTGCCCTCAGCGCCGCCCGCAATGAGCTGACCGGTGCCCGCGCCGCCGAAACCGAATCGCGCGGCCGCCTGACCGACCTCACCCGTGGCCGCGAGCAGGCCGCGGCCCGCCGCGCCGCCCTGCAGCGTGATCTCGACAGCTGGACCACGCGGCTTGCCGCCGCCGATGAGCGCCTCGCCCGCCTGACGGAACGCCGCGCCGATGTCGCCGCCGCCGCCCTCACCGCCCGTGAACGCCCCGCTGCCCTCACCGAAGAAATCGCCGGCCTCTCCCGAGAACTCGAAACCTTCGAGACTGCGCGTAAAGCCGCCGCTGACGCCCTCGCGGTAAAGGAAGCGGCCATCCGCGAGGCTGACGCCGCCGCCCGCCGTGCCTCGGCTGCGGCCTCTCAGGCGCGGGAAGAACTCGCCGGCTGGAAGGTGAAGCTCGAAAACGCCGAAGCGCGCCTCGCCGAAGCGGTCGAAATCGCCCGCCACAACTTCCAACGCACCCCCGAAGGCCTGCTCGCTATCGCCGAGGCGGGCCTCGACCCCGACACGCTGGGCGCCTTCACCCCCCGCGACGCCGAATCACGCCTCGATACGCTGCGCCGTGAGCGCGACCAGCTTGGCGGCGTCAACATGAATGCCGAGGAAGAAGCTGAAGACCTGGAAGCGCGCCTCGGCGTCCAGATTGCCGAGCGGGACGACCTCACCGGCGCCATCGCCAAGCTGCGCCAGGGCGTCGAAGCCCTCAACGCCGAAGGCCGCGAGCGCCTGGTGAAAGCGTTTGAAGCCGTCAACGAGCATTTCAAGGCCCTGTTCACCGCGCTCTTTGGCGGCGGCAATGCCGAACTCCGCCTGATCGATGCCGATGATCCGCTGAATGCCGGCCTCGAAATCTTCGCCCAGCCGCCCGGCAAGAAGCTCGGCACGCTCAATCTCATGTCCGGCGGTGAGCAGGCGCTGACGGCCTCGGCGCTGATCTTTGCCGTGTTCCTCTCCCGCCCGGCCCCGATCTGCGTGCTGGACGAGGTGGACGCCCCGCTGGACGACGCCAATGTCGACCGTTTCTGTAATATGCTCAACGAAATGCGCCAGCGCACCGACACCCGTTTTGTGGTGATTACCCACAACCCCGTCACCATGAGCCGGATGGACCGGCTTTTCGGCGTCACGATGCGGGAAAAGGGCGTCTCAAAGCTCGTCTCGGTGGACCTTGCTGCAGCCGAAGAACTCGTTGCGGCGGAGTAGCGCACCATGTGCACTATTTTTCCAAATAAAATCAAAGCAATATCTTTTGCCATTCCCCGTTGACTTGCCAAGGGGGCGCCCATAGTTTGCGCCGCAATCCGGGGGGCTCCCCATCGGTGCGGATTCGCGTACACGGAGCGCTAAGGCCCATGTCGAGCGAACAACCAGATGATCTGAGCGAGCGTATCGCGAAGGCGCTGGAAGAACGTGAGGCAAAGGCTGCTGCGAAACGGCGGAAACAGGCATCTGATGATGTGAGCATCTCGGCCGGAGCGTATGCGCTGCGTTTCGGGATCGAATTTGTCGCGAGTGTCTTTGTCGGGGGCTTTCTGGGCTTCTGGATCGACAAGTTCGCCGGCACCCATCCCTGGGGTCTCCTGGTGATGGGCATGTTTGGTCTCGCAGCCGGCATCCGCGCCGTCATCCGGGCCTATCATGAGCTGAATGCTCGGGCTCAAAAGATTTCACCGGGGCCGGACAAGGCCCCCGACGACGGAACGAAAGACGCATGAACCTGATGCCGGCCATCGCGCTTGACCCGATCCACCAGTTCGAAGTCACCAAATGGCTCGATCTGCGCCTGGGGAATATCGACATCTCGTTCACGAACGCTTCGGGCTTCATGCTCCTCGGCGTCGTGCTGATCATCGCCTTCTTCGGCATGGCGTCCCGCAAGGGAGAGCTGGTGCCCTCGCGCCTCCAGTCGGTCGCCGAGATGGGCTATGGCTTCATCGCAGACATGGTGCGCAGCGCCGCCGGTGAGGAAGGCCTGAAATTCTTCCCCTTCGTCTTCACCCTGTTCTTCTTCATCTTCTTCGCGAACATGATCGGCATGGTGCCGTACGCGTTCACCACCACCAGCCACATCATCGTCACCGGCGCCCTCGCCCTGTTCGTGATCCTGATGGTTGTCGTGGTGGGCCTGATGAAGAATGGCCTTGGCTTCTTCAAGCTGTTCGCCCCCTCGGGCGCTCCGCTGCCGATCTACCTGATCCTGACGCCGATCGAGATCATCTCCTTCCTGGCCCGCCCGCTGACCCTTGGCCTGCGTCTCTTCGCAAACATGCTGGCCGGCCACATCATGCTGAAGCTGTTTGCCGGTTTCACCGTCCTGCTGATCGGCGCCGGCGCGGTGTATGTTCCGGTTGCGGCTCTGGCCTTTGCGATGGGCGTGGCGCTCAACGCGCTGGAATTCCTGGTCGCCGGCCTTCAGGCCTATGTCTTCGCCATTCTCACCTGCGTGTATCTCAATGATGCACTTCACGCGGACGCCCACTAGGAGGCCCCGCGGGAGTGCGTCACGATACCCCGCATCAAACTGCTTGACGGCGCTTAGCGAACACGCTTCACGGGCGTCAAAATACCCCTAAACCCTTTTCCCTCAAAGGAGATACCTGATGGAAGGTAACATCACAGACGGCCTGAAATATGTCGGCGCTGGCCTTGCTACGCTCGGCATGATCGGTTCGGCCCTCGGCGTGGGCAACATCTTCGCCAGCTTCCTCGACGCAGCCATGCGCAACCCGTCGGCTGCCCCGCAGCAGACCGGTAACCTCTTCATCGGTATGGCGCTCGCAGAAGCTCTGGGTATCTTCTCGGTGCTGATCGCCATCCTGATCCTGTTCGTCGCCTAATCATCCGCCGGATTCGGCAGGTACTGACCCGCGACGGAGATATACGCCATGATGATCGCTTTCCTTGCTGAGACTGCCGGCCACGGCGGCGAAGCGGCGGCTTTCCCGCCCTTCGAAACCTGGCACATGCCGTCCCAGCTGTTCTGGCTCGCGGTGCTGTTCTCGGCGCTCTATCTCGCCCTGTCCCGGTTCATCCTGCCGAAGATGTCGGACACGATCGAAAAGCGCGCCAACCGCGTCGCTTCCGATCTCGACGAAGCAGCGCGCCTGAACAATCAGGCCGTTGAAGCCCAGAAGGCTCTGGAACTGCGCCTGGCGCAGGCCCGCGCCAAGGCACGCGAAACGGCTGAAAAGGCCCGTGAGAAGACTGAAGCCGAACTGGCTTCGGAAACCGCACGGGTCGACGCCGACCTCGCCAAGAAGCTCGAAACCGCTGACGCCCGCATCTCCAAGCTGCGCGCCGATGCCATGACGAATGTCGAGCAGATTGCTGTGGAAACTGCTGACGCCATGATCACACGTCTTGGCGTCAAGGCTTCCCCGGCAGACCTCAAGAAGGCCGTCTCGGCGGCTCTGGAACAGGCATGATGAAGAAGACAGCTTCTTTCCTGATCGCTGCCCTCGCCGCTGCGCCGCTGGCGCACGCTTCCGAAGGCGGTTTCGTCGGCGGCCTGGCATATGCCGCAAAGGACCCGGTAACCTTCGTTGCCTTCCTCTGCATGGTCACCTTCCTGCTGATCGCCGCCCGCATGGGTGCTTTCAAGGCCGTTCTGGGCGGGCTGGATAACCGCGCGGCGGCCATCCGCGCCGAACTCGAACAGGCGGCCAACCTGCGCGAACAGGCCGCTGAAGCCCTGGCGCTCGCCGAGCGCCGCGCTCAGGACGCTGACAAGGAAGCCGAAGCCATCATCGAACAGGCCAAGCGCGACGCCAAGGAGATGCTCGAGGAGGCCCGCCGTGACCTCGCCGAGAAGATCTCCCGCCGCGAAGCTCAGGCCGCTGCGCGCATCTCCCGCGCAGAGACCGAAGCTGCCAGCGAGGTTCGCCGCGCCGCCGCTGACGCCGCCACCGCTGCCGCCCGCCGCATCCTCGCCGAGGAGAAATCGGTCGACCAGTTCGAGGCCGCTGCCCGCGAAATCGAACGCGCTCTGAGCTGATCTCATCCGCGCCTTGGCGCCAAAAGAAAGCCGCCCCTGGGGGCGGCTTTTTTGTGTCTGGAAGTGTCCGGAATTGTCCGAAAGTGTCCGGATTTGTCCACGCCCTGTCCGCGCGTGTCCCTATTCGGGCCTGTCTGTGCCCGCTTCTGGCGCGGTTGTGTCGTCGATGATCTGCGGCTGCGTATCATCAATGATCGGCCCGGTTTCCAGCACGGAAAGCAAGGAGCGCGGCACTGTTCCGGCCGGGCAGGTCACGGTTGCCATCCGGGAATTGGCAATCGCATGGGAGGCCGCTGCCAGCTCTGGCGCGCTTTCCGAGCGGAACACCCAGGCCATCACCAGCATCCCCACAATCGCTGCAGAGACGGACGCCACAGCGCCCCAGCCTGCCCCCAGCTCCTGCAGCGGATTGGGCAGCGCGCTGGCCACAGGCGCCGTCACAATCGGCATGGGAGGCGCCTTGGTGCCATTGGTCTTGAGGGAAGCTGCCGCCAGGGCCGCTGCGCCGATTGCGTCGCGCGCCGGCGCCGGCTTGATGCCCAGATCCTTCTCCCGCTTCTTGCGGGCGTCCTCTGCAATCGGGTCGGCCGGATGGGCGGCAATCCAGTCCGCGCGCTTGTCATCATCCTTGGCGCCAAAGCTCAGCCACTGGCGCAGGTCTGTCCGGCCATCGCGGCGGCCAAGTTCTTCAATTAACTGGAAAAATCCTTCCGGTGTCTTGCGGGACGTCATGCCCTCGATGGGATAGCGCTTCTCCTGCCGGAACGGTTCGTAGGGGATCGTCTTGTCAATCGCGGCCTGAATGAGTGTGCCGGGACGGGAATTGCCCACCGAAGCGGCCGCCCTCACCCAGTCGCTCTTCACGGCATTTTCAGACCACAGCACCAGCACAGACTGCGAATTGGTCGCGTCCCGGGCATCCTTGGGGTCAAACGTCTCGTCCACCTGGTTCTGATTGAACGCCACACGGAACTTCAGAGACCGGAGCCGGCGCACTACCAGCTTGGCAATGTCCCGGTCTGCTACAGCAGACACCAGAAAGACGTCATAACTCATCGCACTCTACCTCGCATAAGGCCTGATCTTAAGGATAGCTGCAGAACACCTGAACACCAGCCCTGCTGCATCCTAGCGATTTTTGTGCCTGTTTTTCAGGAGCGAAAGGGGCTAAGGCGCCCTTTCAGGAATTTTAGAGGTATTCGCCCCATGGGCTTCAAATGCGGTATCGTTGGCCTGCCGAATGTCGGCAAGTCCACCCTTTTCAATGCTCTGACCCAGACGGCAGCCGCCCAGGCCGCCAACTACCCGTTCTGCACCATCGAGCCGAATGTGGGCGAAGTCGCCGTGCCGGAGCCGCGCCTGACCAAGCTGGCGCAGGTGGCGGGCTCCAAGGAGATCATTCCGGCCCGCATGAACTTCGTGGATATTGCCGGCCTCGTTGAAGGCGCAAGCCAGGGCGAAGGCCTCGGCAACAAGTTCCTCGCCAATATCCGCGAGACGGACGCCGTCATCTACGTGCTGCGCTGCTTCGAGAATGACGACATCACCCATGTTCGCGGCAAGGTGGACCCGATTGCCGACTTTGAAGTGGTCGAGACCGAGCTGATGCTCGCCGACCTGGACAGCCTCGAAAAGCGCAAGGCGAACCTCATCAAGAAGGCCAATTCCGGCGACAAGGATGCCAAGGCGCAGGTCGCGCTGATGGATCTGGCGCTGAACGAGCTGAAAGAGGGCCGCCCGGCCCGCAAGGCGAAGGTGCCTGCGGACGATCTCAAGGCCTGGAACATGCTCCAGCTGCTGACCGCCAAGCCCATCCTGTTTGTGGCCAATGTGGACGAGGCAAGCGCTGCCACCGGCAATGCCTTTTCCAAGAAGGTCGAGGAGCGCGCCCAGCAGGAGGGCGCCATCGCCGTCGTCATCTCCGCCCAGATCGAATCCGAGCTTGCCATGCTGGACGAAGCCGAGAGCAAGGAATTCCTCGAAACCCTGGGCCTGGAAGAACCCGGCCTCACCCGCCTCATCCGCGCCGGCTACGAGCTCCTGGGCCTGCAGACCTATTTCACCGCCGGCCCCAAGGAGGCCCGCGCCTGGACCATCCACAAGGGCTGGACCGCCCCCAAGGCGGCTGGTGTGATCCATGGCGACTTTGAAAAGGGCTTCATCCGCGCCGAGACCATCGCCTTCGACGACTATGTCGCCTGCGGCGGTGAGGTTGGCGCCAAGGAAGCGGGCAAGATGCGCTCTGAAGGCAAGGAATATGTCGTGCAGGACGGCGATGTGATGCTGTTCCGCTTCAACGTCTGACGCCCTGCCAGGCCCCCAAAGAAAAAGGCCGGACCTTGCGAAGGGTCCGGCCTTTTTCTTGTTCTGGAAACCCGCCGGTTACGGCATCGCCTCAAAGCCCGGCGTGTCTTCCACCGGCTTGCGGTTGATGTCGACACCCAGCATCAGGACAATCGCGGCCGCAAAGTAGATCGACGAATAGGTGCCGATGATGATGCCCCAGATCATCGCGACACTCATCCCCTGCAACACCGGGCCGCCAAAGATCGCGATGGCGAGCACAGCGATGATCGTCGTGCCGCCTGTCAGGAATGTGCGCGAAAGCGTCTGGTTGGTGGCGATGTCGATCACCTCGGTGGCCGGCATCTGCTTGTACTTCCGCCGGATCTCCCGGATCCGGTCGAACACCACCACTGAGTCGTTGACCGAATAGCCGATGATCGTCAGCAGCGCCGCGATGGTCGTCAGGTCGAACTCCAGCTGCAGCAGCGAGAAGAGGCCAATCGTGCCGATGGCATCGTGCACCAGCGCCGCAATGCCGCCAACGGCATAGGACCATGTGTACCGGAAGGCGATGTAGAGGAACATCATGATCGTCGCGACGCCGAGCGCAATCATGCCTTCGCGGAACAGCTCACTGGAAACCTTCGGCCCGACCGAATCGTTCCGCAGGATGTCAGCGTCGGCGAGGTTGAACTCCCGCTTGAGCGCGTTGACGACATAGGTATTGGACGCGGCAGACGCCCGCTCTGCCTTGTCCTCGTCCGACAGGGCCTGGAACTCGGGGCCCAGCAGAGACTGGTCGAGATCGCCGAAGCGGATGACCACCAGTTCTCCATTGGCATTGGTGGCGGAGTTTACGGTCAGGCTGCCCTGAATGCGGCTGCGCACTTCCGGAACGGTCACCTGCTCTGTCTGGCGCAGCTCGATCACCGAGCCGCCGGCAAAGTCGACGCCGAGATTGAGCCCACGGGTCATCACCAGATAGACCGAGGCAATCATCATCACCACCGACAGCACCACGCCGACATAGCGATAGCGCATGAAGGGTATTTTGGTCTCTTTAGGCCAGTATTTGATCAGCATCTTTTCTGTTCCTAACCGCCTAAACCGCGAAGCTCTTGGTCTTGAACGCCTTCATCCAGAAGATCGTCAGCATCCGCGTGAACACGAACGCGGTGAACACGGAGGTGACGATGCCGAAGGCCAGCGTGACGGCAAAGCCCTTCACCGGGCCGGACCCCAGCGTGTAGAGGATAATTGCTGCAAACAGCGTCGTGACGTTGGCGTCCAGAATGGTCACCAGAGCGCGCTCATAACCCGCCTGCACGGCGGTCCAGAGCGACCGGCCATTGTTCTGTTCTTCCCGTATCCGCTCGAACACCAGCACGTTGGCGTCCACCGCCATACCGATGGTCAGAATGATGCCGGCGATCCCTGGCAGCGTCAGCGTGGCGCCCACCAGCGACAGCGCCGCAAAGATGAGGATCACGTTCGCCATCAGTGAAAACACCGCAAACATGCCCTGCAGGCCATAGGCCAGCACCATGAACACGGCCACCAGCGCCAGGCCGACGATGGCCGCCCGGAAGCCGGACTCGATGGAGTCTTCCCCCAGCGTGGAAGAGACAACCCGTTGATCCAGGAACTGCACCTTGGCCGGCATCTCACCGGCCGCGATGATCGCGGCGAGATCCTGTGCCTGCTCGATGGTGAAGGAGCCCGTGATCCGCACATTCCCGCCGGGGATCGGCTCATTGATGCGCGGGGCCGACATGATCACATCGTCCAGAACGATGGCAAACAGCTTGCCCGAATTGTTCCGGGTCGTTTCGTAGAATTTGCGCGCGCCATTGGCGTTGAGGCGGAAGTTGATCTGCGGGCGGTTGGCATCGTCATTGCCCTGGCTGGCCGTGGCAATGTCAGAGCCGACCACTTCGGGAATTTCGCGCACCAGCAGCGGCCCGGTCTCCGGCCCTTCCAGCAGGCGGAAGCCCGGCTTGATGACGCCGGCCTGGGCCGAAGCAATCTCTGCCGGGCTGGATTCGACGAGGTTGAACGTCATCCGGCCATCGCGGCTGAGAAGATCCTTCAGGCGTTCCGGGTCCGGCTCGCCCGGCGCTTCCAGCACGATGCGGTTGGTGCCCGAGGGCGTCAGCGAGATTTCGGCCACGCCGTCCGGGTCGACCCGGCGGCGCACGATGGTCATGGTCTTGTTCAGCGCGTCCTGCAGCATCGCCGTTTCAGACGCAGACGAGACGCTGACGAGAAGGCTGTCGGGTCCGGCGCGGGAGATGTCGAACGTCTTCCCGCCGCCGAGGCCGCCTTCAATCGGGCTGTTGATCCGGTCGAGGCGCCGCAGGGCATCCTCCACCGGGAAGTTGCCGTCTGCGTCGGGCCGGCTGAGCTTGATCAGCATGGTGCGCCCGCGAAGTTCCGGCTGGAAGAAGATCGGATCGCGGTCAGAGGTGCGGGCAAAGGCCGAGCGCACATCGCGCGCAAACACCTCAAGCCGGCTGCTGATCACCTCTGTCGCCGGGATCTCCATCTCGAGATACACGCCGCCGCGAAGATCGAGGCCGAGGTTCACCGCTTTCTTGGGCAGAAAGCCCGGCGCATTCGACATGTTCACGGCATTCGGAAGCGCCATGATCACGCCCCAGATCAGCACCCCGAATACCAGCAGAACTTTCCACGCCGGAAATTGAAGCATTGCGCAATCCTATTGCTTGGAGAGGAGACTGGCCGATCAGTCGTTTGCCGGAACCGGCTCGGCCTTGTTGCGCACTTCAATCACCATCGACTTGATGACGCGAACGCGGACATTCTCTGCCAGATCAAGGGAAATTTCGGTATCGCTGACCTTGTTCACCTTGCCGATCAGGCCGCCGGAGGTGACCACGGTGTCGCCGCGCTTGATATTGCTCACCATCTCGGTGTGCTTTTTCGCGCGCTGCTGCTGCGGGCGGATCAGCAGGAAGTAGAAGATCAGGATGAGCGGCAGGAACATCACCAGCTGCATCATCAGGCCGCCGCCCGGCGAGGCAGGCGCGCCCTGGGCGATGGCCGGCAGGGCCAGCGCCGCCGAAATGAGACCAAGTGTCAGAAAACGGGCGGACATATCGACATTCTCCAGAATATTCTGCGGCGGAGCCGGGGAACAGTGGCGTATAGCTGGGCAACCCCAGCTTGGCAAACTACCCCTGCAGGCGATTCCCCCTGTATTCAAACTGTATTCAAAGCACTTGCGCGCGTCCTTCGGCAAGCCGGGGCATCCATTGGAAGAGGGGCTGGCGCCCGGTCACCTCGCCGGCGGCATTGAGGCTGACAAGGCTGGTCTGGGCGGGCCCTGCAGCCACCGGCACCACCAGCCGGCCATGCCGGGTGAGCTGCGCAGGCAAGCCCTCCGGAACGGTCTCGACCGCCCCTGCCAGCACGATGGCATCGAACGGCCCCTGCTCCGCCCAGCCATGGAGGCCGTCCCCATGCGCGATCGACACGTTCGCAATGCCCAGCCGCGCCATCCGCGCGCGCCCCTCCTCGGTGAGGCGCCGGAACCGCTCCACCGCGCAGACATGCCCGGCCAGCTGGGCCAGCAGCGCCGCCATATAGCCAGAGCCCAGTCCGACCAGCAGCACGCGCCCCTCCCGGCCCCGCTTCAGACCCATCGCCTGGATCAGATGCCCCGTCGCCGAGGGGCGCAGCATCACCTGCCCGCACAGGATCGGCAGCATCGCATCCTCAAATGCCAGCGCCTCCAGGCCCGGCGTGTCCACAAAGGCCGCCCGGCCGATAGTCTCCATCGCGGCCAGCACCAGAGGATCGGTCACCCCCTCCTGCCTCAGATGCAGAAGAAGCCGCGCAGCGCGGAAGGGATCGGCGATCAGCTCTGCCATGACTCCTTCAGCGTTTTCAGGAACGGCTCGTGCGTCAAGTCCACATGCAGCGGTGAGATCGAGACATAGCCGTCATAGATCGCACGGATGTCAGTCCCTTCGTCGGGCTTGGACAGCTTCCCGCGATAGCCGATCCAGTAATAATCATTGCCGCGCAGGTCCTCGCGGCGGTCGGTGTGGATGATCGCCTCGTCGCGGAAGCCCTGTCTTGTGATCTGTATTCCGCGTACATCGCCGGGCTCCACATCCGGGAAGTTCACATTCATCACCACATCATTCGGCCAGCCCATCTCCAGCAGCGGCCGGATGGCCTTGGCGCCCCAGGCCTTCGCCGTTTCCCAGGAGAGCGAACCGCGCTCGCGGAAATTCTGCGCCTGGCTCAGCGCAATCGACGGCACGCCAAGCTGCATCCCGAACATCGCCGCCGCGATGGTGCCGGAAAAGCTCGTATCCTCGGCAATGTTCTGCCCGCGATTGACGCCCGACAGCACAAGCTCCGGCATTTCCGGCATCAGGTCGCGCAGCGCCAGCAGCACCGCGTCCGACGGAGACCCCGCAACCGCCCAGGCCTTCGCCCCCACCTTGCGCACCCGCACGGGCTGCGTCAGCGAAATCGCCCGCCCCTTGCCGGACTGTTCCTCCTCAGGCGCCGCAATCCAGATGTCGTCAGACAGCTCCTTGGCAATCTCCTCCAGCACGGAGAGACCGGGCGCGTTGATGCCGTCATCATTGGTCAGGAGAATTCTCATGTCACCCTTCTAACTCCCCTCGCCCGCTTGCGGGAGAGGGGCTGGGGGTGAGGGCTGCAGCGTCAGCCGCATTTCCTGACCTCACCCCCTCATCCCCAACCCATTCTCCACAGAGTGAGAAAGGGCTTAATTGATCACCTCAACCCCGCCCATATACGGCACCAGCGCCTTGGGCACCGTGATAGACCCGTCCGCATTCTGATAATTCTCCAGCACCGCCACCAGCGTGCGGCCGACCGCGAGGCCCGAGCCGTTCAGCGTGTGGACATATTCGGGCTTTGCTTTCGGCTCGGGGCGGTAGCGCGCGTCCATGCGGCGGGCCTGGAAGTCGCCGCAGTAAGAGCAGGAGGAAATCTCGCGATAGGTGTTCTGCGAGGGCAGCCACACTTCAAGGTCATAGGTCTTGCGCGCGCCCGCGCCCATGTCCCCGGTGCAGAGCAGCACGCGGCGGAAGGGCAGCTCCAGACGTTTGAGCACTTCCTCGGCGCAGCCCGTCATCCGCTCGAGTTCCTTCAGCCCCTCTTCCTCATTCGCCACGATGGAGACCAGCTCCACCTTGTTGAACTGGTGCTGGCGGATCATGCCCTTGGTATCGCGCCCCGCACTGCCCGCTTCAGAGCGGAAGCAGGGCGTGTGGGCGGTGAAGCGGAGGGGGAGTTGCGCCGCCTCCAGGATCTGTTCACGGACGAGATTGGTAAGTGGGACTTCAGAGGTGGGGATGAGGAAGAATCGGCTTTCGAAGATCTCTTTAGAAACATATTCGCTAGCTAGGATCACCTCATCAATAGAATGCCCCTGAACTTCGTTCCGGTGCACAATATATTGAGAAACTCCCTCAAGGATGTCATTTGGCCGCAGGTCATTTGTTTGGAAAAGATCTTCTTCAAACTTCGGCAACTGCCCCGTCCCCAACAGCGCCTGATCGCGCACCAGCAGCGGAGGACTAACCTCCTCATACCCATGCTCCGTCGTCTGAAGGTCGAGCATGAAGTTTGCCAGCGCCCGTTCCAGCCGGGTCAGCTTGCCGCGCAAGGCCACAAAGCGCGCGCCGCTCATCCGGGCAGCGGCTTCAAAGTCCATCAGCGGGAACCCGCCCTGCCCTTTCAGGGCTTCGCCGAGATCGGCGTGGTCCTTGGGCGCGTTGATGCCTTTCGGCGTGCCCCATTTGTGGATTTCGCGGTTGGCATGCTCGTCCGCCCCGTCCGGCACTTCGTCCAGCGGCAGGTTCGGCAGGCCCATCAGCACATCGTCCAGCGCCTTGCGGGCGGCGTCTTCATCCGCGCTCGCCTGCTCGATGGTGGTCTTCGCCTCGGCCACCAGCGCCATCAGGCGCTCGGCCTCGGCGTCGTCCTTCTTGGCTTTCGCCTGGCCGATCAGCTTGGAGTTTGCATTGCGCGCGCTTTCGGCGTCCTGCTTGGCGGTGGTCGCCTCGCGCCACTGCGCATCCAGTTTCAGGATTTCATCGACCACAGAGCCCAATCCAGACTTCCGGCGGTTCCATGCATTGCGGAAAACATCAGGATTGTCGCGGATGGCGCGGATATCGAACATTGGGAAGCCTCAGGCTCTGGTGGGTAATGGGAAGGCTCTAATCCGCGCCGCCCCCTCCTGTCCACCGGTCAGACCCGAGTGGTAACCACCTCGGTGCCGGCCTCTTCGGTCTCGTCTGCCTCTCCGGCGGCCTCTTCTGCCGTATCCTCTACAGGATCGGGCAGGTCTGCGTCCTTGGCTGCGTCGGCCAGCAGGGCGAGCGGCGTGCGCTCGCGCGGCAGCAGACGGGCCTCGGGCTCGTCATCCACCGGCGGGGGCGCCTTGGGCCTTGGCGGCGGCGCCTCGGCCGGCTCGCGCCACACCGTCTCCACCTTGTTCTTGCCCAGCGTGGTCACTTCAATCGCCGGCTGGATCTGCGACAGGCGGCGCATCATGGCGGCGAAGTTCTTGTGGCCAAACCAGGGGCGCAGGCCCGCCTGATAGGTGGGGGTGAACTCCTGAATGAGGCTCAGCGCCCGCACGACGCGCGTCTTGGACAGCGGCTGGTCGGGCATCCGCTCGCCCAGCTCCTTGATGATCGCGACCGCGCGCAGCAGCTCTGGCGGTGGCCCATCCTTGGGCGCCTCGCTCGTGTCCAGCGCGGCCCGCACCCGCCCCATCAGCGGCGAGCGGCGCTCCCTCACCAGCGTCAGCGGCGCAATCTCGGGCGGCGGCGAGCGCAAGGCATACCATTTGCGCTTGGCGCGCTGGTAGCTGAACGCCGCCTTCAGCGCCCCGATATGGATCGCCGCATCGGCATACTGGCTGAACAACTCATAGGTCGGGTCGGTTTCCTTGCCGCAGGCCACCACCCGCAGCTCGCCCGCCTGCACCCGGTTCACTACCGGCACAAAGTCTGAGTCGGTGGTCAGGATGACGAACTCCTCGACCTCCTCATTCACCAGCGCAATCTCGATGGCGTCCATCGTCAGCACGATGTCGGCAGAGCTTTTGCCCGCGCTGATCTTGCGCTTGGCCAGCGCCCGGCAGTTATAGGCGGAGAACCCCGCCCGCTCGAACTCCGGACGATACTTGTCGAATTGCAGGTTCCAGTAGACGCGCTTGTCGATGAAACGGCGGCGGCGGCTCTTCGGCGAGAAGGCGCCATCCTCCAGCCAGAGCAGCCAATTGGACAGCCCGCTGACAACCTCTTCACTGGTCGCGCCGTAGATATTGTCGAAATCGACCAGCAGGACGCTTTTAACGCGCGACACTCGGGCAGGCTCCTCGTTTCTCGGGAGACGGTTGGTTTCTATCCGGCGCCTAGGTTCAACACCTGACCATAAAATGCAACGCCGCCGCTGCAGGGAAAATCATTCGGCCGCCGCTGCCGCCGCATCGGCCTTTTCCGCCTTCCGCTCGATCATGCGCACGCAGAAGATGGAAATCTCGTAGAGAAGGTAGACCGGCCCTGCCAGAAGAAGTTGTGAAATCGCGTCCGGCGGCGTGAACAGGGCGGCAAAGGCAAGGATGCCGACGATCGCATATTTGCGCCCCTTGCCGAGGCCCGATGATGTGACGAGGCCAATCTTGCCAAGCAGCGTCAGGATCACCGGCAGCTGGAACGAAATGCCAAAGGCCAGCATCAGCGCCATCACGAGGGAGAGATAGTCTCCCACCCGCGGCATCATCTTGATGGTGGTCTGCGCGGCGTCCACCTGCTCCATCGACACGGTAAAGCGCGCCAGCATGGGCAGCATGATGTAATAAACAAACGCCGCGCCCAGAGAGAAGAGGATCGGCGCGAAGACGAGATAGGGCCAGAACGCGCCGCGCTCGGATTTGTAGAGCCCCGGCGCGACGAAGGCATAAATCTGCCAGGCAATCACGGGGAACGCCAGAAACACGCCGGCAAACAGCGCCAGCTTCAGCTTGGCGAAGAAGAATTCCATCGGCGCGGTGAAGATGAACTCCAGCTTCGAGCCGCGCACATCTTCGGCGACGGAAGCGAACGGCGCCACCAGCAGATTGTAGATCTGGTCTGCAAAGAAGAAGGCCCCGATCGTCGCGACGGCCAGCGCCAGCAACACCTTGATCAGCCGCCCCCGCAGCTCGATCAGATGGTCCAGCAGCGGCGCGCGGCTGGATTCCACCTCATCATCGAGGATTTCGGGCTGCTCGTCCTTGGGCGGGGCGTGGTTCATGCAGGGCCGCCCTTGGCAGCGGCCGGGCCGGGCTGGTCGTCAGGCTCAGGCGCCTCCACGGAAGGCGCAGGGGGCGATGCCGGATGCTCGCGCATGATGGCCGAGTTCACATCCGCCTCATATGCGGCCAGATCGTCCTGCGCAGAGGCCAGCGTGTTGGATTTGCGCAGCTCCTGGATTTCCTTCTTGAGTTCATCCAGCTCGCTCTGGCGGGCGATGTCGTCAAACGCCGCCTGGAACTCGCGCGCCATGCGCCGGCCCTTGCCCATGATCTGGCCAAGCTTGCGCATCATCATCGGCAGGTCCTTGGGACCAATGATGATGAGCGCCGCAAGGCCGATCAGCAATAATTCGGAAAACCCGATGCCGGGCAGCATGGCTATGCGCCCTCCGCTTGCGTCATCAGGACGACGTCTTCGTTTCGTCCTTCTTGGGCGTGATGTCGACCATCTCGTCCTTTGTCACCGGCTTGGTCTCTTCTTCCTTGAGGCCCTTGCGGAAGGCACCGATACCTTTAGCCATGTCGCCCATGATGGAAGAAATGCGTCCCCGGCCGCCGAACAGCAGCAGGGCGATGACGACCACGATCAGAATTTGAATCCAGCTTGGCGCCATGAACGCGACTCCTGAGGTTTGTGCGAGTATAGAGCCCCGCCGCTGCTGGAACAATGGCGCGAAGCTGCTTAAGAGGTTACCGCATGCGTATAGCGACCTGGAATGTCAATTCGATGAAGGCCCGCCTGCCGACTGTTCTGCAGGTGCTGACCGATATCAGTGCAGACGTGGTCTGCCTGCAGGAACTGAAGTGCGAGACCGACGCCTTCCCCTATCTCGAAATCGAGGAAATGGGCTGGAACTGCGCTGTTCACGGCCAGAAAAGCTATAATGGCGTGGCCATCCTCTCGAAATTCCCCCTGCAGGATGTCACCCGCGAGATGTCCACCCTGAAGGACGACCAGGCCCGCTATATCGAGGCCACGGTGCTGGCAGACCGGCCCGTGCGCGTCGGCGGGCTCTACCTGCCCAATGGCAATCCGGCGCCTGGCGAGAAATATGACTACAAGCTCGAATGGGTCGCCGCGCTGGAAGATCATGCCCGCAGCCTCCTGAAGGCGGAGGAGCCTTTCGTCCTCTGCGGGGACTATAACGCTATTCCCGCCCCGGAAGATTGCTGGGACGATACGGTCTGGAACACCGATGCCCTCGGCCTGCCCGAAACCCGCGCCGCTTGGCGCCAGCTGAAGCATCTTGGCCTCACCGATGCCTTCGAGGCCTGCGATGGCCGCGCCCACCAATATACCTTCTGGGACTATCAGGGCGGCGCCTTCCAGAAGGATCACGGCATCCGCATCGACCACATCCTCGCCTGCCCGCGCATGACTGACCGTCTGACGGCCATCGAAATCTACCGGAAAGCCCGCGCGATGGACAAACCATCGGACCACGTGCCCGTCATTGCCACCTTTGAAGACTGACCCTCGCCCGCTTTCCGGAGCCCTTCATGCCGCCGCATGTCCTGCCGATCGTCCTTCTGTCGATCTCCAACCTCTTCATGACCATGGCCTGGTATGGCCACCTCAAATTCAAGGCCGCGCCGCTGGTGCTGGTCATCTTCGCCAGCTGGGGCATCGCCCTGATCGAATACATCTTCGCCGTACCGGCCAACCGCTGGGGCCATTCGGTCTATTCAGCCGCCGAACTCAAGACGATCCAGGAGGTGATCACCCTGATCGTGTTCGCCGGATTTTCGGTCTGGGTGCTTAAGGAGCCGCTCGGCTGGAACCACGCCATTGGGTTCGGCCTGATCGCGCTCGGCGCCTGGTTCATCTTCCAGGGCAAGTAAGGCAGGCGGCAAGGCACCTGACCCCGCCGCCTGCAGAAATCTTACTTCGTGATTTCTTCTTTGACTTCCTTGGCAGTCTCTTCAACGGCCTGGCCACCGGCCTTCACGTCTTTGCCCATGCCCTCAATGGTGTTGCAGGCTGCCAGCGTCGGCAGGGCGACAACCGCGATCAGAGCCATCATCACTTTTTTCATCTGATTTCTCCTGTGTGTGGTGAGTTGAAGATGGCCCGCCGCCCGCATTCGGGCAAGCCTCTTCCAATCCTTTCAACGCCTTATGTGGCTTAATTACCTCACTGCGCGGGCCCGCGTCATTCCCGTTTCCAAACGCTCCGACTCTTTGCTAAAGAGCGCCCATGAAATCCGCTGTTATCGTCTTCCCCGGCTCCAATTGTGATCGTGACGCGCATGATGCGCTGGCCAAGCTGACCGGCAAGGCCCCGGCCATGGTCTGGCACAAGGACGGGGAAATCCCCGCCGGAACAGACCTTGTAATGGTGCCCGGCGGCTTTTCTTACGGCGATTACCTGCGCTGCGGCGCCATGGCGGGCAACTCGCCCATCATCTCGCAGCTGAAAGCCCATGCCGAGCGCGGCGGATATATCCTCGGCGTCTGCAACGGCTTCCAGATCCTCACCGAAACCGGCCTCCTGCCCGGCGCGCTGGTGCGCAACGCCTCGCTCCACTTCGTCTGCCGCCCGCAGAAGCTGAAAGTCGAGAGCAGCAACACCGCCTTCACCAGCGCCTATACCGGTGGCAGCGAAGTCATGATCCCGATCGCCCATGCCGAAGGCAACTTCTTCGCTGATGCCGCGACGCTCGACCGCCTGGAAGGCGAAGGCCGCGTCGCCTTCCGCTATGCCGCTGGCGAAAACCCCAACGGCGCCGCGCGCGACATCGCCGGCATCCTCTCGGAAAACGGCCGCATCCTCGGCATGATGCCCCACCCCGAACGCGCCATCGGCGACCATGAAGGCGGCAGCGACGGCATTGGCCTGTTCAAGAGCCTGATGGCGGCGGCCTGATTTCCGGCCAATATCGCAAGACATCTTGGCTGATACACACCGCCCGGTTGCCGAACCGGGCTGACGTGTGGAATCTGCTTCTCAGGCTGCCCCGGAGGCAAACATGACCCAGACAGACCTTATCCGCCGCCTGCCCAAGGCAGAGCTTCACCTCCACATCGAAGGCAGCTTCGAGCCTGAGCTGATGCTGGCGCTGGCCGAGCGCAACAAGATCGACCTGCCGTTCAAGACACTTGAGGACGCAAAGGCTGCCTACAACTTCTCAAACCTGCAGGAATTCCTCGACCTCTATTATCAGGGCATGCAGGTGCTGCGCACCGAGGAGGACTTCTTCGACCTGACCTGGGCCTACCTTCAGCGGGCAAAGGCCGACAATGTCCGCCATGTCGAGATGTTCTACGATCCCCAAGCCCATACCGAGCGCGGCGTGCCGTTCGGCGTGGTGACAGACGGCATCCTCGCCGCCATCAAAAAGGGCGAGCAGGAGCTCGGCATCAGCGCCTACCTGATCATGAGCTTCCTGCGTCACCTCTCCGAAGAAGACGGCTTTGACCTCTTGGTGGAGTCCGAACCCTGGCACGACAAATTCATCGGCGTTGGCCTCGATTCCTCCGAGATGGGCCACCCGCCGTTGAAGTTCGAACGCCTCTACCAGCGCTGCCGCGAAATGGGCTTCAAGCTCTGCATGCATGCCGGCGAAGAAGGCCCGCCCTCCTATATCCGCGAAGCCCTGCTCGACATTGGCGTTGACCGGATCGACCATGGCAATCGCTGCATGGAAGACCCGGAACTCGTCAGCATGATCCGTGAAATGCAGATCCCGCTGACCAATTGCCCGCTGTCAAACCTGTCGCTCTGCGTCATCGACGATCTGAAGCAGAGCCCGGTGAAAGCTCAGCTCGAAGCAGGCCTTCTGGTCACGGTCAATTCCGATGACCCCGCCTATTTCGGCGGCTATATCGGGCGCAACTATGAGCAGACCGCCGCCGCGCTTGGCCTCTCGGATCAGCAACTCATCCAGCTTGCTCGCAACAGCTTCACCGCCAGCTTCCTTCCGGAGGCGGACAAACAGCGGCATCTTTCCGCAATAGAAACGGCCGCCTGATCCCAGACGGCCGCACTCTCTTGTTCTCGATGATTTAGCTGTTGGGCTCAGCCTCTTCAGCCGGCGCTTCGCCTGCCTCTTCCTCCGCCGCCGGAGCAGCGGCCGCCCCCGCCGCAAAGTCCGGGTAACAGCCGCGGATCAGGCTTTTCAGCATCGGGTCTGTCTCGAAAACGATGCCGCGCTCGCCCGAGGTAATCTTGATTTCGCCCGCGCCCGACGCCAGCACATAAGCCGGACGATCCAGCGGGTCAGTCATACCTTCCGCAGTGTTGGGCGTAATTCCGGGTGTGGCAGGCAGGCGGGCATTGCCGGCAGACGTGAACATGTCGATGGCGCCCACCGTATCCTCGGCAGACACGGCCTTGATCTGCAGAATCCGGTCGCCCGTTTCGGTGTCGGCCCTCATGCATGTTGCCGAGAAGAGTTCTTCACCCTCCGTAGACATGTAGGTCACCGTATCGCGCCCGGCCGTGGTGGAGCGTTCCCAGCTTCCCTCTGCTTCGACAATCACCGCTTCCGGCGGGGGCGGAGCTTCCTCTTCTTCCTCGGCCTGTGCGTCAGCCTCTGCCTGAGCCGCTTCAGCCGGCTGCGGATCAGCCGTCTGCTGATCGGCCTGAGCGTAGGCAGCGCCCGCAATCAGCGCGGCGGGAATAAGGGCAATCAATGGGTTCCGCATGATCTGGACTCCTCTGGTGCGTCACTTGTTAGTGCCAACGCATCAGAAAGCCGCAGGTTTCGCGCGCCCCAGAATTGCCCAGAAATGGCCTAGTTTGGCATTGCTTTCACGCCATCAATGTTCAACTAAAGTTGAGTTTTAATCCTCTTCTGATCGAACCCAAATGGACGAAACACCCAAACTCAACGAATACCTGCACGTCTGCACCACAGACTCCGCAGCTGGTGCCATCAAATGGATGTTCCTGGAAAAAATTCACGCTGCCCGCCCGCCGGTGCTGTGGTCTGGGATGATGGAAAATGTCGGTCCGATTGCTCTTCTCGGCCAGCCGCGAGAACGCTTCGATTGGTTCATCGATGTTGGCTTAGATCTTCATATTTATATGGGCTACTCGGAAGAGGGACCGGAGGCACTCATCGGCTTCTGGCAATCATTCTGGGCACAGATTGACGCGTGGAATGGCCCTATTCTCTATTGGTTCAGCAGCCTAAGTGCACAGGATCGCTCCCTGCTTCTATCACTTCACAGACGGATAGGAGAAACCCGGCCAATATTTCTCGTAGATGTTGGCCATCCAAGAGAAGGACAAACTGCCGTTACATCGCCTGGCGAACTCTCTCCTGAAAACCTGCTGTTACGGATTCCACAAGCACAAAGACTACGAACGTCCCTCAAACTCTCGCTGAACGAGAGTTACGCAAGTTTTGCGAGTCAGCCAAAAGTGCTTCGCTTATTGTCAGGCGACATTCTTTGCGAAGCGACTATTGAAACAGCGGATGCACGAATCCTGACTAGCTTTTCCCCTGAATGGGCACCCTTAAGACGAATCATGGCGAGCATTCCTGGTGCCTTTGGCATCGACGGCTTCCGAGACCTAGACTATACATGGCTGCTTTGGCGGGTAAATGAACTGTGTAACACAGGCCGGATTGAGCGGCGCGGCGGAGCCTTTGACCCTCAGTTCAGGGACGATCCATTTCTAGGCGATGCCCGTTTATCGACATGAGACTCAAGCAGAGAATGTAGAAAACGCCGCCCGCTCGGCCAGCGCGGCGTGGCCATCGATCATGCGTGTCAGTTCTTCCTCGCTCACATCCATCGAGAAATCCCCGCGCCCATGACTGCCGCCGAGGACGAGGCCGGTCTTGCGCGGGAACATGTAAAGCGCGCCGCCATTGCCCGGCGCGGTATAGGAATAATCGATCTCCGGCTGCGGCAGCAGATGCGACAGCTGCCCGCGGATCGGCATCAGCGTTTCATCGCCAAACAGTTTCGCAGCCCCCAGCCCCGTGCAGTTCACGATCACGGGCTGCGGCAGGGCGAGCACTTCTTCCAGCGCCTCAAACCGCCGCGCAATGAACTTGGCCCCAGCAAGCTGGGCATCCTTCATCAGCATGTCGAGATAATAATCCGGGTCGATCATCATCGCATGATAGCGTTCCTCATAGGGAAAGCCGAACCGCGTCTCGGCTGTGCGCACGTCAAGATCAGGATACAGATCATCCCCGCCCGGCAGCGCCCAGCGCGGATCGCGCACCCGGTTTGACACTTCCGAATGCTGCACCCAGCTGACACCATAGCCCGGCCGGTTCACATAGGGCAGAAATCCCCGATGCGCCTCGCGCGTCACCTGCCAGTTGAGCCGCAGGAATTCCTCGCTCGCCACATCCCGGTCATAGAGGCTGGAGGGCAGCCACAGCGCGCCGGCAATATTGGAGGTCGTGTTCGGGTGCATAAGCTCCGCATACACCGTCACGGCGTGGCCCCGCCGCGCCAGGATCAGCGCGCTCGTCAGCCCCATCACCCCGCCGCCCAGGATCGCCACATCCAGCCGCCCGGCCTCCCCCGCCATCACGGCGGCCCGCTGGCATGTGCCCCAGGAGAGCGTCACGCCGCAGCCGCCATGGCCGTAATTATGGATCACGGTCTTCTCGCCGAAGCGCTCGGCCTCCAGCCGGAACCCCTGAGGCCGGAAGGGCCGCAGGCCCACAACCGTCCGGGTAATCCGGTCCCGCTGCGACAATACTTTCGGGAAGGTCCGCTCCACGGGCGCAAGCGGCATCGCTGCGGGCGGGCTGACACAGGCGGCCAGCGCCGTCGCCCCCAGGCCAAGAAGAACAGTTCTGCGGGCAAGTTCTGGCATCGGGGCACTCCGTTTTTTGCCTGCCCTCTCTAGCGGCGCGCCGGGCCCTTCGCCAAGCCGCCGGAGAATTACACTCCCGTCATCTGATCCAGCCACCACTGGTTCATCTGCCAGATGGATTTCTCCAGCGGGGAAAGCCGCCCCTGCCCTGTCATCGGCGCGGTCAGCCCGGCCCACACGCTGTCATTGGCGGCGATGTCTTCCATATGGATGGCGGTGGCAAACTGCGCCGTGCCCTCGACGATGTCTTCAAACCCTTCTGCCTCCTTCAGCCAGAAGGGCAGGCAGATATGGATCTTGAGGCTCAGCCTGTCCGGGCCCTTGGGAAAGAGCTGATACCAGAGCACCGATGCCCCCTGGATGCCGAGCAGGAAATGCGGAAACACAACCGAGGCGAACAGATCCTTCGCCTGCCAATCCTCCAGCCCCGGCGGCGGCGGCAGAATGGAGGGCTCATCGGGATGGGCTGACGGCATATGCAGGATAGACCAGGGGCCGTCGCTCTCCGGCACACGGGAATCGCGGGCGTGGAAGGCCGGCTCAAACGTTTCCGGATGCACCCCGATATGGTGGTAGGCCTCCATGAAATTCTCCACCAGCACCTTCCAGTTCCAGCCATGCTCGAACTCCAGCGTCCGCGCCACGATCAGGTCAGACAGGCGGAAATTCTCGAAATAGCGCGTGTAGGTCTCCACCTGCGGCGCAAAGGAGCGCGCTTCGGCGTCAAGGTTTGCCAGAATGAACCCTTCCCAAACCTCGCTGCGGATTTCAGGCAGGTTGCAGGCGGCCGGGTCAAATCCCTCCGCGCCCTCCATCAAGGGGGCCCGCACCAGCGCCCCGCCCGTATCATAACTCCAGGAGTGATAGGGGCAGGTGAAGAGTTTCCGGTTCCCTGCCCCTTCGGCCACCAGCGCCGCGCGGTGGCGACAGACGCGTGACAAAACCCGCACCTTTCCGTCATGCCCGTGCACCACCATCACCGGCTGCCCGGCCAGATCAAGAGAGAGGAAATCCCCCGGCTGGCCCACCTGATCGAGCCGCGCCAGCGGCCACCAGCCCCGCCGGAAAATCCGCGCCTCCTCGCGGGCATAAATCTCCGCCGAAGTGTACGCCGCCGGCGGCAAGGTCCACGCCTGCGCCAACGGCGCCCGGACCCGCGCACGCATTTCAGCGGTCAGTTCTGGCAGAATATCGGTCAATTTCATTTCCTCCCACCCCAAACGTGACGCATGCGTCACGTTTTGTCCACCCTGCCCCGCGCCGATGACACAACAAGACTGGCCGAGCGCCCCGCCGCGGGTTAAAGCGCGCGGGTTGAACCCAGCCGCAAACCCGAATAGCGCTGCGCCAGATCTTACCTCACGGGCCAAACCGATGACCGACACCGCAACCATTCTCTCCCATCTCAAGGCCGAGCAGGACGCCGCCTCCGGCGCCGGGCACGGTATCAAGGCCGATGAATGGGAGCGGCTCGTCAGCCGCCTTGGCCGCAATCCCAACCTTGTGGAACTCGGCATCTATTCGGTGATGTGGTCGGAGCACTGCTCCTACAAATCCTCCCGCCGCCACCTGTCGAAATTCCCGACCAAAGGCCCCCGCGTCATTCAAGGGCCCGGCGAGAATGCCGGCGTCATCGACATCGGCGATGGCCAGGCCGCCATCTTCAAGATGGAGAGCCACAACCACCCCTCCTATATCGAGCCCTATCAGGGCGCCGCCACCGGCGTGGGCGGCATCCTGCGCGACGTGTTCACCATGGGCGCGCGGCCCATCGCGCTCGTCAACGCCCTGCGCTTTGGCGACCCCAGCCACCCCAAGACCCGCCAGCTCGTCGCGGGCGTCGTGGCGGGTATCGGCGGCTATGGCAACTGCGTCGGCGTGCCCACCGTTGCGGGTGAAACCCAGTTCGACGAAGGCTATAACGGCAACATCCTCGTCAACGCGATGGCCGTCGGCCTCGCTGACCAGGACAAGATCTTCTATGCGCGCGGCGCCCTGCCCGGCCTGCCAATCCTCTATGTCGGCTCCAAGACAGGCCGCGATGGCATCCACGGCGCCACCATGGCCTCAGCCGAATTCACCGAAGGCGAGGAAGACAACCGCCCGACCGTTCAGGTCGGCGACCCCTTCACAGAAAAGCTGCTGATCGAAGCCTGCCTTGAGCTGATGGCTACCGATGCGATCCAGTCCATCCAGGACATGGGCGCGGCCGGCCTTACCTCCTCCTCGGTCGAGATGGCCGACAAAGGCGGCGTCGGCATCGAGATGGACCTCGACAAGGTGCCCCAACGCGAAACGGGCATGACGGCTTATGAAATCATGCTGTCGGAAAGCCAGGAGCGGATGCTGATGATCCTGAAGCCTGGCAAGGAAGCTGTGGCCAAGGCAATCTTCGACAAATGGGATCTCGACGCCGAAGTCATCGGCGTGACGACCGAAACCGGCCGCCTCGTGCTCAAGCAGTTCGGCGAAGTCGTGTGCGACATCCCCGTCGCCCCGCTCGGCGAGGACGCCCCCCTTTATGACCGTCCGTGGACGGAGCCGCCGAAACGCCCGGCCCTCGACATCACAAAGCATCCCGCTCCCGGCAACTATGCCGAAGTGCTCACAAAGCTGATGTCGACGCCCGACATGGCTTCCAAGCGCTGGGTCTGGGAACAGTATGACCGCCATGTGATGAACGACACGATCGACAGCTCCCAATCGGGCGGAGACGCCGCCATCGTCCGCGTCCACGGCACCAACAAGGCCCTCGCCATCTGTTCGGACTGCAACCCGCACTATGTGTCCGCCGACCCCTATGAAGGCGGCAAGCAGGCCGTGGCCGAAGCCTACCGCAACCTCTCCTCGGTCGGCGCCACGCCCATCGCCATCACGGACAACCTCAATTTCGGCAACCCCGAAAAGCCCGCCACCATGGGCTATATCGTGAAAGCCATCGAAGGCATGGCCGAGGCCTGCCGTGTGCTGAACTTCCCCGTCGTTTCCGGCAACGTCTCGCTCTATAACGAAACCGACGGCAAAGCCATTCCGCCTACCCCCGTCGTCGGCGGCGTCGGCCTGATAGACGACCTCTCGAAGATCGCCACCCTCAAGGGCGCCCAGCCGGGCGACGCGCTCGTGCTGATCGGCGAGACGGAAGCAGATTTCGGCGCATCCCTCTATGCCCGCAAATGGCTCGGCCTCAAGGGCGACGACCTTGGCCCGCCGCCCCCGGTGGACCTTGAAGCCGAGATCGCCAACGCCGCCGCCGTGCGCCAGCTCATTGCCAGCGGCGCCGTCCATGCCGTGCATGATGTCAGCGATGGCGGCCTCGCCGCTGCCGCCGCCGAGATGGCGCTCGCCGGCAATGTCGGCATCACGCTCGACCTTGGAGACCGCCTCGCCCGCATCGGCGCGCTGGCCGCCCTCTTCAGCGAAAGCCAGGGCCGCTATCTGGTCGCCGCAAAGAGTGAAGACGCCGTGTTCGACCTGATCGGCGATGTGCCCGCGCTCTATGTCGGCAGTGTCGACAATACCGGCGCGATCACCCTGCTGCATGATGTCCGCAAGAGCGAGAAAACCGTCCTGCCCCTGAAGACGCTGCGCGAGGCGCATGAGGGCTGGCTTCCCGGCTATATGAACGCCGTAGACTGAACAGGCGCCGCCGGATGACCCTGGCAGATCGGCTGTCCCGTCTTCCTGCTTTCGGCTTCGGCGTCAGCGGCCCGCTTGCCACGCCCCTGGTGTCTGACCGGGCGTGCGAAGCGCTCATTTACCAGATGCTGGAAGGCGGCGGCGCCATCTTCGATACCGGCCCGTCCTATGGCGGCGGTCTGGGTGAAATCCGGCTCGGCCGGGCGCTGGCGCGAAATGCTGACGCCTTTGTCATGTCCAAGGCCGGCCTCCTTTCCAGCGGCCTGAAGAAACGCGCGCGCGATTTCTCCGTCCCGGGCCTGCGCGCCTCCATTGAAGCTTCGCTTCAGCGTCTCGGGCGGCCCCGCATTGACCTGCTTTGGCTGCACGGCCCCGCCCGCCCCGAAGTGACTCCGGAAGTCATCCGCCTCCTGACAGACCTGCGTGCAGCCGGAACAGTGGAGCATTTCGGCATTGCGGGGCGCACGGAGGATGTGCTCGCGGCGCTTGATGATCCGATCTTTGAGGCGGTCATGCTGCCGCTGAATAAGGTGCCGGGCAATATTGGCCCGGAATGGGCGCAGCGCGCAAAGGCTGCCGGCCGCGCCGTCTTCGCCATAGAAGTCCTGCGCGGCCTGCGCCCCAGCCCAAAGATGACGCGCGGGCAGCTATGGCGCGCGGCAAAGCGCATGGTCACCCGTGGCGGCGCTCCGCAAATCTCCAGCGCGGCGACGCCGGAGGAAGCCATGAACTGGGTCTATGACGAGGCGTCCGCCGACATTGTGCTGATGACCACCACCTCCCCGGCCCACCTGGCGGCAAACATCACCGCCCTGCGCCACCGCCGGTTTCGCCCCTCCTGAACGGGCAACGCCCTTTCCCAGGGAAGTGGGAAAGGGCGCGCTCGCCTGGAATGTCAGACTACCGCTCTGATCAGAACTTGTAGCCAACACCCAGCATCACACCGCTCGTATCCGTGCTGTCGAACGAGTAATAGGTGTAGTCACCCTTGAGGTAGAGATTGTCGGTGAGGTCATAGCTCATGCCGGCACCGAAAGCAGGGCCATCTGCGGAATCTTCCACATTGATGACATTGCCGCCGGGCGTCACCAGCGATGCGTCCAGATCGACATAGGCATAGCCTGCGCGGGCATAAGCATTCAGACGCTCCGTCAGCGGAAGGTTTGCCTTGCCATATATGCCAACCAGATAGTTGAGGCCAACATCGCCCGAAGCGGCAATCACATCGCTGAGATCGCCGTCATTGTTGTCGTCGAAATTGAACTCGTCCTCATCGACATTGAAGTCAAAGTTGCCATCATCGATACCGGTGGCAAGTTCGGTTTCAAGGCTGAAGATATTGTTGAAACGATATCCGGCGCGTGCCGCGATACCATTGGTGTCAACGCCGCTTTCTGCGCCGTCGGGCTTGATGTCGAAATACTGGTATCCGCCTTCCAGATAGAGGCCGGAATCCTGTGCGTGGGCCGCGGCAGCAAGGCCGGTTGCAGCCGTCGCGATAAGCAGGGATCTGAACATGTATGCTCCTTCAAGAACGCTACTTGGGTTGATGCACGCCATTCGGGCGAAGCACGCAAACAACGGCGCCCCCAGGCAGGAAGTTCCAGTGAATGTTTCGAAATCTGCAGTTGTTGCAACAGCGCCACGGTTCCCGCGAAACTGCAGCCGCCATGAAATCCGGCGGCCATGCCTTGTTTTGGAAAGGAAAACGGCGGGCCTTTCAGCCCGCCGCGACACAATCTGTATGTTCCGTAACCTGATTAATGACGCAGATGTCACTCAACCGGCACAAGATAGTCGCGCTTGCCGATGTTCAGCCCCTGCGACCGCAGCAGGGCGTAAGCAATCGCCGCATGGAAATGCAGGTTGGTCAGGATGAAGCCCGAAAGATAGGCCTTGCCCTCCATCGGCATGGTGTTGGCGCCCATCGGGATCTGCAGGGTGACATTGGCACTGGCGTCAATCTTGGCATTGTCCACGCCGTTCACATAGGCAATCACCTTGTCGCAGCGCGCCATCAGCTCCCCGAATGTCTGCTCCGTATCCGGGAATGCCGGCATCTCCAGCCCTGCGAGCCGCGCGGCGCCGCGCGCCACGGTATCACAGGCAATCTGCACCTGCCGCGTCAAGTCAAACATGTCCGGATAGAGACGATGGGTGAGCAGCACGCTGTCCTCCACATTCAGCTGGCGGGCATAGGCTTCGGCCTTGATCAGAATGCCCTTCAGGGCGCCGATGGTCTGGTGGGTCGATGCCTTGAGAATATGGGAGACCGTCGTGGTGGTCATTGCGCGTTTCCTTCCATTTGAAGCGTTTCGCCGGCCGGCTCCCGGCGCAGCGTGATGATCTCTTCCAGTTTTGCATCCACTGACCGCGCCGCCATCACCAGCGTGTCCGCCGCGCGCACAAAAAAATCTAGCGTCAGGTTTTCAAAATCATCCGACGGATTGTGGTAACCCGGATGATCCTCCACCCCGAAATAGAGGATCGGAATCCCCGCCCTGTGGAACACGCCGTGGTCTGATTGCAGCGTCCAGTCATTCGGGCCATCTTCAGGCCGGTCATGCCCCATCAGCAGGGTCACCGGCGCCGCAGCGGCAACCTCGGCAATGATCCCGGCCAGCTCCGGCGTATGATAGGTGCCCGCCACATAAAGCTCGCCCGCTTCCGAGCGGCCCACCATGTCGAAATTGAGGTTCAGCGCCACGCGCGAAAGGTCAAACCCGTCCATTCGCGCCAGCGCCCGCGCGCCCAGCAGGCCGATCTCCTCGGCGTCCAGCGCCGCGATCACCATGTCATGCTGGGGCCGGTGCTGCGCGAAATACTCCGCCACCGCCACCAGCGCCGAGGCGCCCGAGGCATTGTCATCCGCCCCGTTATAGATCTCCCCCTCGCGCACGCCGAGATGATCATAATGCGCCGTCACCAGCAGCACTGGCCCCGTCCCCGGCGTCTTGCCCGGAATATAGCCAACAAGATTTGCCCCCACGATCGGCGCGGCGTCTGCCTCGCGCGGCACAATCGGGAAGGTATGGGTATAGGCCGTAAATCCCGGCAGCGGCAGCAGGCCGATCTCCTCGAACCGCTTGTGGATGAAGCCGCGCGCGGCCTCATTCCCGGCCGTGCCGCTCGCCCGCCCCTCCAGCGCGTCGGAGGAAAGCACCTGCGCCAGATGCAGCATCTCGCCGGCATCCACATAAACCGGCCGGTAGGTCACGCCGGGCAGATCATCCCCGCCTTTCGGCCATAGCAGCCAGACGCCCAGCAGGACGGCGATCATCAGGACAGCGCCGATCAGCCAATTCTTGCGGGCGGATGGCCCGCGCGGTTCAGAGGGTTTCGTGTCGCTCATGCCTTGACCCATAAGGTGTGCCGCCGCATGTGCCTAGTCACCTGAATGACCCGGAGACCCCTGCCATGGGCATGAGCCGCGACACGCTGATGAAATACCTGACCGAAGCGTTTCCCGACGCCGAAATCACGCTCACCGATCTGGCCGGTGACGACAATCACTGGCAGGCCGAGATCGTCAGCGCGGCCTTTGCCGGCGTCCCCCGCGTCCGCCAGCACCAGATGGTCTATGACGCGCTGAAGGGCGAGATGGGCGGCGTGCTCCATGCCCTGGCCCTGAAGACGCGCGCGCCCTGAGCCTGCAAAACAGAGCCAATTGACGTAAGGGCCGGTTCGCGGTCTCCTGCCTCCAGCATTGCCTGGGAGGGCTTCGTCAATGATGCGTCAATTCCTCAAACCCGCTGCCATATCCGCCAGCCTGCTGGCCCTTGCCGCGGCGCTGGCCGCCTGCGGCCCGTCAAAAACCCGGATCGATCCGGCCGCCATCGCGATGGAAGAGCGCGCCATCGAGGCCCGCGCCTTCCTCAAGGATGCCGAAAGCCAGCTCGCCGCCAAAAGCCATCTGGCCGCCCAGGCCTATTGGGAGCAGGCCACCAACATCACCCCGGAAACCAACGCCGCCGCCGCCCAGCAGGGCGCCGAGATGACCAAGCTGGCCGTCAGCCTCGCCAACGCCTCCAAACGGTTCGACGTGAAGGCGCTGCCCCCGGAAGAAGCCCGCAAGATCCAGATCCTGCGCAGCGGCATCACCCTGCCGGCGCCTTCCCGCGACGGCGCTGCCGAGGAACTGGCCGGCATCACCACCCGGCTCGATGCGACCTATTCCACCGGCAAGTTCCTGTTCCAGGGCCGCGAGATCGACCTTCTGGAAGCCTCCCGCATCATCGAGAAATCCCGCAACCCGGCCGAGCTTCAGGCCGTCTGGGAGGGCTGGCATTCCATCGCCGCCCCCATGGCGCCGGACTATGCCCGCATGGTCACCATCGCCAATGAAGGCGCGCGGGAGCTGGGCTATCCCAGCCTCGACCAGATGTGGCTCTCCAATTACGACATGAAACCCGCTCAGATGGAGGCCGAAGTCCAGCGCCTGTGGACGCAGGTGGAGCCCCTCTACAAGGAGCTTCACTGCTATGCGCGCGGGCGCCTCAACACCTATTATGGCGACGCCGTCCAGCCCGCCACCGGGCCCATCCGCGCAGACCTGCTCGGCAATATGTGGGCCCAGCAATGGTCCGGCGTCTATGACATCCTGAAAACCGACACGCCGAGCCCCGCCTATGACCTCACCACCCGCCTCAACGAGCAGGGCTACACGCCCCTGAAAATGGTGCAGACCGGCGAAGCCTTCTTCACCTCGCTTGGCCTGCAATCGCTCCCGCAAACCTTCTGGGAACGCTCGATGATCACCAAGCCGGAAGGCCGTGAAGTCGTTTGCCACGCTTCGGCCTGGGATCTCGACGATTATGAAGATGTCCGCATCAAGATGTGTACGCAGGTGAATGCGGAAGACTTCCAGACCGTCCACCACGAGCTTGGCCACAACTATTACCAGCTCGCCTATCGCAACCAGGATCACCTCTACAAGAACGGCGCCCATGACGGCTTCCATGAGGCGATCGGGGATTTCATCGCCCTGTCGATCACCCCGGAATATCTCGAACAGCTGGGCCTGATCTCCGCCGCCGAAAAGCCCGGCGCGGACGCTGACACAGCCCTGCTGCTGCAAACCGCGCTCGACAAGATCGCCTTCCTGCCCTTCGCCCTTTCGGTGGACAGCTGGCGCTGGGGCGTCCTCTCGGGCCAAACCCCACCGGAGCAGTATAACCAGTCGTGGACGGACATTCGCCTGAAGAACCAGGGCATCATCCCGCCCGCGCCCCGCCCGGCCGATGCCTTTGATCCGGGCGCGAAGTATCACATTCCGGGCAACACGCCCTATCTGCGTTATTTCCTCAGCTTCATCATGCAGTTCCAGTTCCACAAGGCCGCCTGCGAGCAGGCCGGCTGGGAAGGCCCGCTGCATCGGTGCTCGATCTACGGGAACAAGGAAGTCGGCCGCCGCTTCGAGGAAATGATGGAAGCCGGCATGTCCCAGCCCTGGCCCGACACGCTCGAAAAATTCACCGGCACCCGCGAAATGGACGGCAGCGCCATCATCGAATATTTCGACCCGCTGATGGTGTATCTGAAAGAACAGAATGCCGGGCAGAGCTGCGGCTGGTAAGTTAGAAGTCCCTCACCTCCCACGCCCTGCGGACGCGGGCCCCTCCTCTCCCATTTCATGGGAGAGGGGTTTAAGGGAGTGCCACGCCTCTTACCCCTCTCCCTCGGGGAGAGGAGGGGCCCGTTGCGCAGCAACGGGAGGTGAGGGCCTGCAACGTTGGACAAGCGCGCGCCCTATCCAACACGCCCCGCCCCGCCCCCCATGTCATTCCGGCGAAAGTCGGGATCCAGCCCAGCCCCTCCAACCCCCGCTCACCCCCGCGCAGGCGGGGGTCTCGGGAGGGTGTGCGCCGCCTTGCGAGATCCCCGCCTGCGCGGGGATGAGCGGAAAAATGAGGGCACCTTATCCGCCCGGGTCCCTCCCTCGCGCAAACTCACACGCATCCTCCCCACAGGAGCCGCGCCGGTACCGTTCGGTTTGGGGGGAGGTCGCCCCGGAGGATGGGAGGCGGCGGGAGTAACGGCCCGCAGCTTCTCTAGGGACGTTGATCCAGGCAAGCCGGACCAAAAAGCCGGTGGAGAATCCCGACTGGCCCGCCTTGGTGTTTATCCAAGGTCACGAGAGTGAGGGTAAGTGGTCAAGGCCTGGCAGCGCCGAAGTCATCCCGAAAACTGCCCGAAACTCCGGTGGCAGCGCGGCGGGCGAAGCGCCCACACCGCAACACATTTTTTCCTCGGGCGCCGCGGCGCCCGCCGCGCAGGCTCCACTTCAAGTGAGCCACCCGAACTGCCCCAAACCCGGATGGCCCTGCCAGTCCGGCCAAACCCATATGGAACCCCCTCTTGACCCCGCCGCCCCGCCGCCTCACATGAACAGGAAATGCGGAGACACTCTCATGACCGATCAGGCAACCCTCGACGCCATCGACAAGGCCGTCAAAACCAATGACGTTGTCCTCTTCATGAAGGGCACGCCGACCTTCCCGCAATGCGGTTTCTCCTCGGTCGTGGTGCAGATCCTGGACTATCTGGGCGTCGAATATGTCTCCACCAATGTGCTGGAAGATCAGGCCGTCCGCGATGGCATCAAGGCCTACACCAACTGGCCGACCATCCCGCAGCTCTATGTAAAAGGCGAATTCGTCGGCGGCTGCGACATCGTCAAGGAGATGTTCGAGAACGGCGAATTGCGCGACCTGATGTCTGAGAAAGGCATCGAACTGGCCGACTGACCGCAAGTCCTGCTTTGCGCCGCGCCCGTTTCATTATATCGGGGCGCGCATGACGACCACTTTGACCGCCCCTGCCCCGATCCGCCCCGGAAAGACGCCGAAGGTCGGCATCGTCTCTCTTGGCTGCCCCAAGGCCCTGGTCGATTCCGAACGGATCATCACCCGCCTGCGCGCCGAAGGCTATCAGATCGCGCCCGATTATGCCGGCGCTGACCTCGTGCTGGTCAACACCTGCGGCTTCCTCGACTCTGCCCGCGATGAAAGCCTCGCCGCCATCGGCGAAGCCATCGAAGCCAATGGCCGCGTCATCGTCACCGGCTGCCTCGGTGCTGAGCCCGACGTGATCGAGAAGGCCCACCCCAAGGTGCTCGCCGTCACCGGCCCTCACCAGTATGAAGCGGTGATGGAGGCGGTCCACACCCACCTCACCCCGCCGCACAATCCACACTTGGATCTCGTGCCCGAAAGCGGCCTGCGCCTCACGCCCCGGCACTACGCTTATCTGAAAATCTCCGAGGGCTGCAACAATCGCTGCAGCTTCTGCATCATTCCGAAACTGCGCGGCGATCTTGTCTCCCGGCCCATCCATCACGTGCTGATGGAGGCCGAAAAGCTGGTGGCCGCCGGGGTGAAGGAACTCCTCGTCATCAGCCAGGATACCTCCGCCTACGGACTGGACATCAAATACAAGCCCGAAACCTGGCGCGGCAGCGAATACCAGACCCGCTTCCTCGATCTCGCCAAAGGCCTCGGCAGCCTCGGCGTGTGGACGCGGATGCACTATGTCTACCCCTACCCCCATGTCGATAACGTCATCCCGCTGATGGCCGAGGGCCTGATCACGCCCTATCTCGACATCCCGTTCCAGCATGCCTCGGCCAATGTGCTCAAGGCCATGAAACGCCCCGGCAATCAGGACAAGGTGCTGAGCCGGATCCAGAAATGGCGCGAGCAGGTTCCGGACCTCGCCATCCGCTCCACCTTCATCGTCGGCTTCCCCGGCGAAACCGAAGAAGACTTCCAGATCCTGCTGGACTTCATCCGCGAAGCGAAGATCGACCGGGCCGGCTGTTTCAAATACGAAAACGTCGCCCATGCCGAAAGCGGCAAGCTGGAGGGCCATGTGCCCGAAGCGGTGAAAGAAGACCGCTGGCACCGCTTCATGGCGGCCCAGGCGGAAGTCTCCGCCGCCCGCGCCGAAGCCCAGGTTGGCCGCACGCTGAACGTCATCATCGACGGCCCCGGCGAAGAAGCCGGCGAGATGATCGCCCGGACTGAGGCCGATGCCCCGGAAGTCGACGCCGTGGTCTATCTGGAAAACGCCAGCCATCTCAAAGCAGGCGACATCATCCGGGCAGAGATCACCGGCGCCGACGATTACGACCTCTACGGCACGCCCGCCTAGGCGGTGACCCGAGCCCGCATCCGGGCGCCCGCCTCCTGCGCCTCGGCCACCCGCCGCGCCATCGCGCCATCCATGGTCCCGGCGACCCTGGCCAGCGTCTCGCCATCTGCAAGTTCCGGGCGCCCGCCCGTGAAAGGCGGCGCCGGCGCATATTCAAGGCCCAGCGTCAGCGCCTTGGCATAGGCCTCGCCCGCAATCTCGGCCAGCATGGTGAAGGCAAAGTCGATCCCCGCCGTCACGCCCCCGCCGGTAAATATATGGCCATCGCGCACCACGCGGCCCTCGTCCGGGATCGCCCCGAATTCCCGTAGCAGGCCCCGCCATGCCCAGTGGCAGGCTGCGCGCTTGCCCTGCAGCAATCCGGCCGCCCCCAGGATCAGCGACCCGGTACAGACAGAGGTGATATATTTCGCGCCCAGCGCCAGCCGCCGCACTTCGGAGACAAACGCCTCGTCCAGCGCAACCGTGGTGGCGGTCGCGCCCCCCGGAACGCAGATCAGATCACACCGCTCAATTTCGGATAATTTCCGTGTGCGCCCGATGACAAGCCCGCCCTCAGCCACTATCTCCCCGCCCTCGCGGCTGGCGATAATGGTCTCAGCCCCCGGCACCCGGCACAGCACCTGATGCGGCCCGGTGAAATCCAGGTGGGTAAGATCGGGGTAAATCGCGAAAACGGTGGTGAAGGGTCGTTGGCTCATCGGCTTCTTCCTTGCTGATGCGTATTTTGTGGCGTAAAGCGGCTTCGGCAGAAAGGACAATGTTCCCATGTTTTCCGCCACACCATCGCCGCGCGCCCTCGGCATGCTGATTTTCGATGGCTTCCAGCTCTTGGACGCCGCCGGCCCGATCACCGTGTTCGAAATGCCAGCGCGCAGTCTTTCGCCGGCGCCCTACGCGCTGACGGTCTATTCCCTGACAGGCGGCCCCGTGCGCGCGTCCTCAGGCGTGCAGATGCATTCGGAGAAACTTCCCAAGGGCCTCACCCTGGATACGCTGATCGTCTCCGGCGGAGAAGGCACGCGCGCTGCCATGGCCGACGCGGAGATGCTGGCGGTCCTTCGTGATCTTTCAGACCGCACGCGGCGGACATGCTCGGTCTGTTCCGGCTCCTTCCTGCTCGCCGCCGCCGGCCTGCTGGATGGCCGCCGGGCCACCACCCACTGGCGCCGCTCGGAAGGTTTCCAGCGGCTGTTTCCGGCCATCAAGCTCGACGCCGACCGCATCTATGTCCGCGATGGCAAATTCTGGACATCTGCCGGCATCACGGCAGGCATTGATCTGTCCCTCGCCCTCGTCGCGGATGATCTTGGCGATGACGTCGCCCATGCGGCCGCACGGGAACTGGTGGTCCACCACCGCCGCCATGGCGGACAATCGCAGTTTTCCGTAATGCAGGATCTCAAACTGGCCTCCGGAAAGTTCGACGCGCTGATCGGCTGGATACGGACGAACCTGGCAGAAGACATGAATGTTGAGATCATGGCCGAAAAGGCCGGGATGAGCGCCCGCAACTTCGCCCGCGTCTTCCGCGCCGAAACGGGTACCACACCGGCAAGGTTCGTGGAGAAACTGCGCCTGGAAGCTGCCCGCCAATATGTGGAAACAACGGCGCTCTCTATCCTGCAGGTCGCGGAAAAGACCGGCTTTTCCGATCCGGAAAGAATGCGTGTCGCCTTCGTAAAAGCTTACGGCCAGCCCCCAATGGTCCTGAGGCGGCAGCGTCAGGCTGTGTGAGAAATCCCACAATTATCGAAAAACAACGATTGACTTATC
Source organism: Hyphomonas sp. (assembly GCF_013823385.1). Classification (GTDB taxonomy): domain Bacteria; phylum Pseudomonadota; class Alphaproteobacteria; order Caulobacterales; family Hyphomonadaceae; genus Hyphomonas. The sequence continues at coordinate 214,602 of NZ_PNMA01000001.1, read as the reverse complement.
GTATTTCGATAATCCATATGGGTTTCAACACGCATCTAGCCCGCAAGGAGGCCCCCCATGCTGAAACCCATGACCGCGACGGCAATCATTGCCCTGCTCGCTTCCCCTCTCGCCTTCGCTGACACCCAGACCGTCAATGTCGGCGCCTTCGGCCAGATCGAAGCCAAAGGCGCGATGAATGTCATCTACACCGCCGGGCCCAGCCGGTCCGTGGTGATCGAAACCGACGGGAGTGACTTCTCCGACGCAAAAGTATCCGTAGACGGAGATACCCTCGTCATCACGCGCGTCAGCGTCGACAAGCGCGGTTTCTTCGGCGGCAGCGGAAATATCCGTGTGTCCGATGGCGGAAAAACCGTGCGGGTGAATGGCAAGAAAGTTCCCTACTACACCGTTCGCATCACCAGCCCGAACCTGGAAGGCATCAAGGTCGCACAATCCGCAACCGCCGACGCCAGCGGCATTGACGCCGCCGCATTCGAGGCCCGCACGTCTTCTTCCGGCAACCTCACCCTGTCCGGCCGCGCCGCCAGCGCCAAGATCGACGTCTCCTCTTCGGGCGACATTGAAGCAGGCGCATTTGAAGCCGGCACGCTGGACATCAGCGCTTCCTCCTCGGGCGACGTGAAGGCCCTCGTGACGGGGACGGGCCCGACAAAGGTGTCGGCCTCCTCTTCCGGCGAAATCAAGCTTCGCTCGCTTCAGGCGGCGCAGTTTGACATCAGCGCCTCCAGCGGCAGCGAAGTGGAAGTGGCCGGCGCCTGCGCCAGCGTCAGCATCAAGGCCTCCTCGGGCGCCGATGTCGATGCGTCCAAGCTGAAATGCGAAACGGCAACGGTCAGCGCGTCGAGCGGGGCAGATGTCGACGCCTTTGCCTCGGTCTCTGCCAGCGGCAGCGCTTCCAGCGGCGCCGACATCTCGTTTGAGGGCCGCCCTGCCCAGCAGGACGTGAGCAAATCCAGCGGCGGTGACGTGACCTTCAAATAACGGCAACGCGCCCGTCAGATTTCATAGGACCCCGGATCATGTCCGGGGTCTTTCCATTTGAGGTCCATGTCTTCCAGCGCCCCACGCACCAGCCGGGCAATCATCGCATTGCGCCGTGTACGGCTGTCCGCCGGAATGACATACCAGGGCGCATGCCGGGTGGAGCACCGGCCGACAGCAGTTTCATACGCGTCCATGAATTGCGGCCAGAGGGAGCGGTCATCCAGATCGCCAGGATTGAACTTCCACAGCTTGTGGGGCTCCATCAGCCGTTCCTTGAGGCGCACGCCCTGCTCCTCATAGCCGATATTCAGCATGCATTTGACGATGGTGTAACCGTTCTCGGAGAGATGCTTCTCGAAGGCGTTGATCTGGTCATACCGCTGCTCGATGGCGTCTGGCGGCGCAAAGCCGCGCACCTTGGCAACCAGCACGTCTTCATAGTGAGACCGGTCAAAAATGCCGACATGCCCCCGGCGCGGCACGGCGTTATGGACGCGCCAGAGATAGTCGCGGGCCAGCTCCTCGCCGCTCGGCGCCTTGAAGGCTTTGACCTCCATCCCCAGCGGGGTCGTGTCCGCGAACACGGATTTGATGGTGCCGGATTTGCCAGCCGTATCCATGCCCTGCAGCACCACCAGCAATGCCCGGCGGCCCTCGGCATACAGCATGTCCTTCATCTCGTTGATGCAGGCGGCGTCCTTCTTGAGGCTGGTTTCAGCCTCCTCCTTGTTCGGAAACAGCTCCCTGTCAGCTGTCGGCCGCTCCTTCAGTGCGAACGGCTTGCCCGGGCGCGCGATCAGGGACTTGCGGACAGCGGCAATCGAAGGAATGGCCAAGAGGATCTCCCGGAAAATGAAAAGGCCGCACCAGTCTGGCGCGGCCTTCCCGAAAGTTCAAGAAAAACAGGTATCTTACGACGAGTAGAACTCGACCACCTGGGCCGGTTCCATTTTCACCGGATACGGCACGTCGGCCAGGGCCGGAACACGCTTGTAGGTGGCGGTCATCGCCTTGGGGTCGACTTCCACATATTCCGGAATGTCGCGCTCGGGGCTGCCGAGGGCTTCGAGCACCAGAGCGAGGTTGCGCGACTTCTCGCGGACCTGAACCACATCGCCCGGCTTCAGGCGGGCCGAACCGATATTGCAGCGGCGGCCATTCACCATCACGTGACCGTGGTTGATGAACTGGCGGGCGGCAAAGACGGTCGGAACGAACTTGGCGCGGTAGACAACCGCGTCGAGACGCGATTCCAGCAGACCGATCAGGTTCTCTGCCGAGTTGCCCTTCATGCGGGCCGCTTCGACATAGGTCTTCGCGAACTGTTTCTCGGTGATATCGCCGTAGTAAGCCTTCAGCTTCTGCTTCGCCATGAGCTGCATACCAAAGTCAGAGACTTTGTTACGGCGGTTCTGGCCGTGCTGGCCCGGCTTGTAGTTCCGCTTGTTGAAGGGAGACTTGGGGCGGCCCCAGATGTTTTCACCGACCCGGCGGTCGATCTTGTATTTCGCACTATGGCGACGAGACATATCAATGTCCTTCACTATTCGACGCGGGCCGGTGGGCTGTTGCTCAAGGAAAGAGCCCACGATTACAACGGCGGCACCGCATCACCCCGTCATGAAGCGGCGGGTAAAACACCAATAATACCCTCGCGTCAAGCGCGCTGGCTGCTGGTATTTGCCCCAAAAGCTGGCCACAAACGGCCAAAAGAGGGAGGACTCAATGGCATCCGTAAAGGGTAAGGTCGCAATCGTCACCGGCGGAGCGAGCGGCATAGGCCGGTCGGCAGCGCTGGTTCTGGCACGTGAAGGCGCGGCCGTCATGGTTACCGATCTGGATGGCCCGGGCGCAAAAGCCGTGGCCGACGAGATCAACAAGGCCGGCGGCAAGGCCGCTTCCTGTCAGCAGGATGTCGTGGATGAGGCCGTCTGGGACAGTGTGTTTGCCGATACCAAAAGCCTGCTCGGCACCCCGTCCATCCTCGTCAATAATGCCGGGATCGCCATTGGCGGGGCCATCATGGACTATTCCCTGGCAGACTGGCGCAAGCAGATGGAGGTCAACACCGACAGCGTGTTCCTCGGCACTCGCGCCGCCATGCGCACGATGAAGGATACCGGTGGCTCGATCGTCAACATCTCTTCGGTAGCCGGCCTGCGCGGCGCGTCTGGCGCCAGCGCCTATTGCGCCTCCAAGGGCGCCGTGCGCCTTTTCACCAAGGCCGCCGCCATGGAATGCGCCCAGCTGGGCCTCAAGATCCGGGTCAATTCGGTTCATCCCGGCATCATAGACACGCCGATCTGGCAGAAATCCCTCACCCGCATGACCGAGACGATGCAAAAGGAACAATCCGCCGCCGTGACCGCCGCCTTCGGTGGCAATGGGCTGGACCCCACGGTCATCGCCGCCGGCAGTACGCCGATGGGGCGCCCCGGTACGCCCGATGAAGTGGCCGAGCTGATCCTGTTCCTGGCGTCGGACGCCTCCAGCTACATCACCGGCCAGGAGCATGTCGTCGATGGGGGCCTGACGGCGCGCTAGTAAGGCGTGCCATCCTTGCGGGTATAACGCGGCGGGGCATCGTCATAGCGGCCAGCGTGGAGATGCATGTCGATGTCGGGATAGCTGCATTCATCGCGGTTGTCGCGGGAACCGGCGATGAGCAGCTTCGCCGGCTGATCGCTTTCATTGATGAAATGGTGCCCGTCGCCAGACCCTGCCGCAAAGCCTGCGCAATCACCGGCGCGCATCACTTCGCGCCCAGCATCGGTGATCATCACCACTTCGCCCTCCAGCACCCAAACGAACTCGTCTTCATGGGTGTGCCAGTGGCGCTGGGATGACCAGACCCCGGGATCGAGCGTCAGGAGGTTCACGCCGAACTGGGTGAGCCCGGCCGCATTGCCCAGCGCCCGCCAGCGGCGCTGCGCGCAGGGCTCTCCATGCGGAGAAGGATACCGCGTTCCCTGGCCTTCCGGCGCGGTGGAGATGTCGATCTTGGGCATGACGGGCCTCCCTTTCCTCAAACGATGCCGCTGGCACGCAGCTTGGCGACCTGCTCTGGCGACAGATCCAGCAGCTCGGTCAGAACCTCTTCCGTGTGCTGACCGATGGCTTCCGGGCCAGCCCAGCGGATACGGCCCGGTGTGACAGACAGTTTCGGGAACACATTCTGCTGGCGAATGCCCGGCCAGCGCTGGCTTGGCACTTCGGTAAGCGACTCGCGCGCCGCATAATGGGGGTCATTCAGCATGTCTGCCGCGCGGTAGACCTTGCCGACCGGCACGCCATTCTCGATCATGACCCGCTCAATCTCGTCAATGGGGCGCGAAGAGGCCCAGGCCTGGATCAGATCATCAAGCTGCTGCTGATTGCGGCCGCGCGCCACATGCGTCTTGTAATCGGGATGGTCCTTCAGCTCCGGTTGGCCGATGGCGGCGCAGAGGCGGGCGAACACCGTGTCCTGATTGGCCGCCACGATCACCATGCCATCGCTACCCTCATAGATATTCGAGGGCGCAATGTTCGGCAGGATCGAGCCGGACCGCTCGCGCGTATAGCCTTCGAACTGATACTCCGGGACGAGCGCCTCCATGACCGAGAGCACAGTCTCGTAGATCGTCGCGTCGATCATCTGCCCTTCCCCCGTCTTCTCGCGGTGGTGCAGGGCCGCCAGCGCCCCAAGCGCCGCGTAGAGGCCCGCAAGGCTGTCCCCCAGCGAGATGCCTGCGCGCGAGGGGCGCCGGTCCGCCTCACCCATCACGTAGCGCAGGCCGCCCATCGCCTCGCCCACCGAGGCATATCCGGCGCGGGACGCATACGGCCCGGTCTGGCCATAGCCGGAGACGCGGATCATGATCAGGCGCGGATTGATCTGCCGGAGCTCATCATAGCCGAGCCCCCACTTCTCCAGCGTGCCCGGGCGGAAATTCTCCAGCAGGAAGTCTGCCTGCGCCACCAGCTGGCGGACGATGTCCTGACCTTCCTTTTCGCGGAGATTGGCGGTGATGCAGCGCTTGCCGCGCGCCACCACCGCCCACCAGAGCGGAAAGCCTTCCCGGCCCCAGTCGCGCAGCGGATCACCCTGGCCAGGCGGCTCCACCTTGATCACATCGGCGCCCATATCGGCAAAAATCTGCCCACAGAATGGTCCGGCAATCAGCTGGCCAAGTTCGATGACCCGCAGGTCCGTGAGCGGACCCGTGCGGGGCGGCGATGATGACATGACATTCCTCCGGATGCGGCGGCCTGTTTCCAATCAGGAAATCAGCCACGCGGCAAGCCGAAGTCAGAGTATCAGGTGCCCAACTGCCGGCTGGGCCCGCTCGCATTGTCATTGGTCAGCGGCAGCACGACGCCTTCCCTCGGTCCGCGCGAGCCGAAACGGCGGCGAATGGGCAGCGTCGTTACGATGGGCGCAAATTCGCCTTCCGGCACGTCGCGGCAGAGCACCTTGTTCCTGCCGAGGCGCTTGACCTCGTATAGCGCACCGTCAGCGCATTCGATGGCGGCGTTCAGGGGTGTTTCCGGCGCCATCATGCAGAGACCGAAGCTGGCGGTAACCGACACTTCCTTGCCCGAAATCTCAACAACCGTCTCTTCGATGCGGCGGCGCAGGCGTTCGCATACCACCATCGCCTGCTCCTTGCTGACACGGCTGAGCAATACGACGAATTCTTCCCCGCCCCAGCGGCCCAGCCGGTCAAAAGGCCCGCGCAGCTCGGAATGGGCAATGGCAGCAATTTCCTTCAGCACCAGGTCTCCCCCGGCATGGCCGTGGAGATCGTTCACTTCCTTGAAATAATCGAGATCGATCAGAACAATCGCAGCGCTTTCCTTGGTCCGGCGCATCCGCGAGCGTTCTTCCTCGGCAGCATGGACAAAGAAGCGACGGTTCAGGAGCCCCGTGAGCGCATCCGTCCAGGCCATCTCCTCAAGCCGGCGCTGATAGGCGCGCATATGGAAATCGTGCAGTGACGCGATGATCGCCGTTGGCAGCGCGACACAGCCGGAGACAAACAGGTTCAGACGGATATAGGCCCCAATATCAGCCGGCAGGCCCAGCTTGTAGAAGATCAGCGATACGGTGAACGACAGGGACAGGGCCGTGGCTGCCACAAGCACGAAGAAATTCACGGCGCTCCAGACGTCACGGCGGGAAAATGTCATGGATTACCGGCTCCTGGGGCTTACCGGCAGAAATCTAACGCAGGAGTTTTGAATTCCCGCTTTCATCAGGCCGTCAGTTACGCAAAGCCGCGAAAGCCTAAATTTACCAATACCATAGCGCCGCCCCCCCACAGTCGAGACTGCAGGGCGGGCAAAATACTGGCCGGGCGATTGAAGCCCACCCCCTCAGTACGCGCGTCGTCAGAAAAGGTTCACTTCGTGGCTGTTGACGGCAGCAGCGGGATTCCCTATCTCCGGCGCATCGTTAGCAGTCGGCTCGGGCGAGTGCTAACGATGCGCGCTTCAAGGCTGCGCCGGCGGAGATCCGTCACATTATTCACCCGAGGAAGCTTTGATCGAAGAGGCACTGCAATGAAACTTCGTCCCCTCCACGACCGCGTTGTCGTGCGCCGCGTGAAAGAAGAAGAAAAAACCAAAGGCGGGATCATCATCCCCGATAACGCCAAGGAAAAGCCGCAGGAAGGCATCGTGGTTGCTGTCGGCAACGGCGCCATCGGCGACGACAATGAGCGCATTCCGCTCGACGTCAAGAAAGGCGACCGCGTCCTGTTCGGCAAATGGTCCGGCACCGAAGTGAAGATCGACGGGGAAGACCTGCTGATCATGAAGGAAAGCGACATCATGGGCGTTCTGGACAAGTAAAGTCCGGCCCCGGCCCGCTCTCTTAAAACCAAGATATAAACACAAGAGGTAATTCACATGGCTGCAAAACACGTTGTTTTCGGCGCCGATGCCCGCGAGAAAATGCTCCGCGGCGTCGACATCCTCGCAAACGCTGTGAAAGTCACGCTCGGCCCGAAAGGCCGTAACGTGGTCATCGAAAAGTCTTTCGGCGCTCCGCGCACCACGAAAGACGGCGTCACGGTTGCGAAAGAAATCGAGCTGGAAGACAGACTCGAGAATATGGGCGCCCAGATGCTGCGGGAAGTGGCATCCAAAGCCAACGACACCGCAGGTGACGGCACCACGACCGCTACGGTTCTCGCCCAGGCCATCGTTCGCGAAGGCATGAAGCGCGTTGCTGCTGGCATGAACCCGATGGACCTGAAGCGCGGCATCGACAAAGCCGTCGCCGAAGTCATCTCCGACCTCGCTCACCACTCCAAGAAGGTGAAGACGAACGAAGAGATCGCCCAGGTCGGCACCATTTCCGCCAATGGCGAGACCGAAATCGGCCAGATGATCGCTGAAGCCATGGCGAAAGTCGGCAATGAAGGCGTCATCACGGTTGAAGAAGCCAAGGCGCTCGAAACCGAACTCGACGTTGTCGAGGGCATGCAGTTCGACCGCGGCTATATCAGCCCCTACTTCATCACCAACCCGGACAAGATGATCGTCGAACTCGACGACGTCCTGATCCTGCTTCACGAAGCCAAGCTGTCGAGCCTTCAGCCGCTGCTCCCGATCCTTGAATCGGTTGTCCAGTCGCAGAAGCCGCTGCTGATCATCGCTGAAGATGTTGATGGCGAAGCCCTGGCCACCCTCGTGGTCAACAAGCTGCGCGGCGGCCTGAAAATCGCGGCTGTCAAAGCTCCTGGCTTCGGCGATCGCCGCAAGGCCATGCTGCAGGACATTGCCGTTCTCACCGGTGGCCAGGTCATCTCCGAAGACCTCGGCATCAAGCTTGAGAACGTCGGCATGGAAATGCTCGGCAAAGCCAAGCGCGTGTCGATCGACAAGGACAATACGACCATCGTCGACGGCGCCGGCAAGAAGAAAGAGATCGAAGCACGCGTTTCGCAGATCCGCAAGCAGATCGAAGATACTTCTTCCGACTATGACCGTGAGAAACTGCAAGAGCGTCTGGCGAAACTCGCTGGCGGTGTTGCCGTGATCAAGGTTGGCGGCGCAACCGAAGTCGAAGTGAAAGAGCGTAAGGACCGCGTCGACGACGCCCTGAACGCAACCCGCGCTGCTGTTGAAGAAGGCATCGTCCCCGGTGGCGGCACGGCCCTTCTCCGCGCTTCGCGTCACATCGATGTTGTCGGCGCCAATGACGACGAAAAAGCTGGTATCGACATCGTCCGCAAGGCCCTGGAAGCTCCGGCTCGCCAGATCGCCGAGAACGCAGGCGTTGAAGGTTCGGTCGTCGTCAACACGATCGTCAACAACAAGTCGCGCTCCTACGGCTTCAACGCCCAGACCGAAGAGTATGGTGACCTCGTCCAGATGGGCGTCATCGACCCGGTGAAGGTTGTCCGCTCGGCTCTGCAGAACGCTGCCTCGGTGGCTGGCCTGCTGATCACGACGGAAGCCGGGATCACCGAAGCTCCGAAGAAAGAGTCTGCTGGCGGCGGCATGCCGGGCGGCATGGGTGGCATGGGCGGTATGGACTTCTAAGTCCGCCCCCTTCGCACCCCAGCGAAGATACCAAGCAGCCCTCCGGAGCAATCCGGGGGGCTGTTTACTTTGGGTCATGATTGCAGGCGCGCCGCCACCTCCTTAGCATCGCAAAAAAAGAATGCTGCGGAGGAAACGGATGGACTGGAATTTCGGTGACATGCTTGATGCCGTGGGCGCGGCGCTCGGGCCCGATGACCTCGCCCTCGCTCATGGTGATCGCCGCATCTACTGGCCGGACTTCACCGCCCGCACCAACCGGCTTGCCCGCGCCCTGCTCGGCCTCGGCGCCGTGCGCGGCGACAAGGCGGGCTTCTACATGCGCAACCAGCCCGAATACATGGAAGCCATGGCGGCCTGCTTCAAAGCCAGCCTTTCCCCGGTCAACGTCAACTACCGCTATCTGGACGATGAACTCGTCTACATCATCGACAATTCCGACTCGACCGTCGTGTTCTTCGACGCCGAGTTTCTCGCCGAAGTCGAGCGGGTGCGCGCACGCCTGCCCCGCGTGATCGCCTGGGTGCAGATCGGCGGCGACACGGTCGCCCCGTTCGCGCACGGATACGAGGCGATGACCACTGAGGGCGATCCTTCCCCTCTGAAAGGCGAACGCTCCGGCGACGAGATGTTCCTGCTCTATACCGGCGGCACCACCGGCCTGCCCAAGGGCGTCATGTGGACCCACAACATCTGGCGCGAAGCGGGCATGGAAGGCGTGCGCAAGCTGGGCGGCCCGGTTCCCGAAACGATGGACGAGCATGTCCAGAACGCGCTGACTGTCGGCCGCTTCTCGCGCCAGCTGCCGGCCTGCCCGCTGATGCACGGCACCGGCTGGTTCACCGCGATGGGCGCCATGCTGAATGGCGGCGCCGTGGTGACGCTGTCGGAAAAGACCAGGTTCAGCCCGGAAAACCTCTGGGATACGGTCCACGCCAATGGCGTCACCTCCATGGCCATTGTGGGTGACGCCTTCGCAAAGCCGATGCTGAAGACGCTCGAGGAAAATCCCGGCCGGTGGAACCTGTCCAGCGTACTGGCCATCGTCTCATCCGGCGTGATGTGGAGCGCGGAGGTGAAGCAGGGCCTTCTGAAACACATGCCGCAGGCGGCGCTGAACGACAGCTTCGGCGCCTCCGAAGCGGTCGGCTTCGGCAGCTCCGTCACCACCGCCGATGGCGGCACGCAGACCTCCAAGTTCGAAATCGGCCCCAGCTGCAAGGTCTTCACCGAGGACGACCGGGAAGTCGTTCCCGGCAGCGGCGAGCCCGGTTTCATCGCGCGCGGCGGCGCCGTGCCACTGGGTTACTATAAAGATCCAGAGAAGACCGCCCGCACCTACAAGACCATCAACGGCATGCGCTACGCCATCCCCGGCGACTGGTGCACCGTCGAAGAGGACGGCACGATTACCCTGCTCGGCCGCGGCTCCAACTGCATCAATACCGCCGGCGAAAAGGTCTATCCCGAAGAGGTCGAGGAAGCGCTGAAATCCCATGCGGCGGTCACCGACGCGCTGGTCGTCGGCATTCCGGATGACAAATGGGGACAGGCCGTGACAGCCGTGGTCTCGCTGAACGGCGCCGCTACCGAAGACGAGCTGCGCGCCTTCGTGCAGTCACGGATTGCCCGTTACAAGGCGCCCAAACGTATTCTGTTCAAGGACAATCTGGGCCGCGCGCCCAACGGCAAGGCAGACTACAAGTCGATCAAGGCGTTTGCGCTGCAGGAACTGGGCATGCCGGGCTGAGGACGGCCTGCCCCGATCAATCGGCCTTGCGGCGCACTGTACGGAATACGGCGGTGGCGCGCGCCGCCAGGCCACCATCTTCCTTCACGATGTTTGCGCTGACATGAATGAAATCCCCATCCACGGAGGAGACCTCCGGATGGGCTTCGATCCACTCGCCCTCACGGGCAATTTCCATGAATTCCAGCGTCAGCCGGATCGTCACTGACATCTTGCCGGTCGCGCTCCACACGGCCCAGGCCAGCGCGCTGTCTGCGAAAGCCGACATCATCCCGCCATGCAGGAAACCCATGCCGTTGCAGTGCCGGTCCAGCACCCAGAGCCCGGTGCGCATATCACCCGGCGCCGTTGCCCGGTAGCTCGGCCCATTATGAATGGTGAACTTCCCGCGCGAGGGCGTGAGCGCAAAGCCGTCCCGCGGCGAGAGCTCTGCTGACTGGCTGTCAGCCACCGGTATTGCCGAAGAGGGGATGAACGACCGTATCGCCCGGCTCTATGCCCAGCTCCTTGGCGCGCCCGCCAGGGATCTCCAGCACCGCGCGAACCGGCACGCCCGGACCAATCGACCGCAGCGAACCGGGCTGAGCATTGCGCGCAATCGCGATGACGCGGCCATCCTCAAGGATGAACAGCATGTCGAGCGGGATGAGCGTATTCTTCATCCACATGCTGGCCTGACGGGTCATCCCGAAATCAAACAGCATGCCGGCATCCGGCGCGAGTTCCTTGCGGAACATCAGGCCCTGCTGGATCTCTTCCGGCGTGACCGCCATCTCCACGGTAAAGGCGTGCGTTTCATCGCCCGACTTTATGCTGAGAGGAGCGGTTTCCAGCTGGGCGAAAGCGGCCTGAACGAACATGGCCGCAGCGAATACGAAGGTGAGGATGAAGCGCATCATGGCGCTGGTTTACCGGGGCGTTCTGCAGGCGGCAAGCGCCTAGCGCGGTTCTATCGGCGCTGCCTCACGGCGGAGACATGCTCGCCCTTCGCGCCGGCCTCGATCACCACCTCGATGCGCGTGCCCGGCTCGATCTCTTCATAGCCGGCCTTCCGCAGCGCCACGGCATGGACGAACACGTCCGTATCATCGCCATCCCGCAGCACGAAGCCATAGCCCCGCGCGCGGTTGAACCATTTCAGGGTCACGGTTTCAAAGTCCGGCCGAAGGCCTTTCTCCTGAGCCAGCACGGCGCGGGGGCGCTCCATCTCGATGATATGAACCGTCTGCCAGCCGCGCTCCTTGCGCACCGCGTCGCACACGATCTTTGCGCCTTCATCGGCATAGTTTTCGCCATACTCGCGCAGGCAGGAGATGTGCACCATCACATCACCCGTCATATCGGGCTCGGAGCTGGATTCGGCCACGATGAAGCCATAGCCCTTAGCGCTGTCGAACCATTTGATATGGCCGATCACGCGCGCGGCAGGCTCGCTGGCAGTTGCCTCTGATTCGGTTTTGGCTGCAGTCTTAGTCATCAACCCAAATTCCCCAGCAGGGAAACCTAGAGCGTGAGGAAGCGCTTGTCACGCGATCTTAACCCATAATGCGGGTTGGACGCCATATGGCCGTCTAGAAAGCGAGCAGTGCGGGGGAAGTCTGGTGGCAGTCCCTAGGGGAATCGAACCCCTCTTTTCAGGTTGAAAACCTGACGTCCTAACCGATAGACGAAGGGACCGCACCGGCTTGAGAACCGGGCATATAGCGGGTGATTTCTCACCCTGCAACCCGTTTCCATCGCTGTTCTGCAGAAGATTCACAGCATTGAGGCATCAATGATTTCAAGTTGCACCCTGCGCCGGCCATTCCACTGGTCGGACTTGAGGCGTCCGGCGAGACCGAGGCGCTGCCCGGTGCGAAGGAGGTCGCCAATCGGCTCGTCGGCAACGCGCCAGGCTATGCACTCGATGCGGCCGGTATTGTTCTCGGCGGTGAAGCGCAGATGATTGGCGCCGATGCGGCGCACGCCGGTGGGCGTCACGTCCGTCAAGGCAAACACAGGCTCAGGCGCGCCGGTGCCGAATGGCCCCAGCGCGGCAACCTGATCATAGAGCGCCGTGGTGGCACTGCCCGGCGAAAGAACCGCGTCGATGTGAAGGTCCAGCGCCGCATCCCGCTCCGCCTTGAACTCGGCCATATGGGCGACCATCCATTCGTCGAAGGCGGGGATCTGGTGCGGCTCCAGGCTGAGGCCGCCGGCCATGGCGTGGCCGCCACCGGACAGGATCACGCCCTCACGCGCAGCCGCGGAGATAGCGTCGCCCAGGTTCACGCCGGTAACCGAGCGGCCAGACCCTTTCGCCACCGGTCCAAGCCCCTCGCCCCAGCCGATGATGATGGTGGGCAGGTGGAACCTGTCCTTCAGGCGGCCCGCCACGATGCCGATCACGCCGGGGTGCCAGCCCTCGCCCGCCGCGATGATGATGCCGCGATCGGGATTGGCCGCCAGCGCGCGTTCGGCCTGCGCTGTGGCCTCGTCCTGGATCGCCGCCTCCACAGCGCGCCGTTCATCGTTGAGCGCATGCAGCCGCTCGGCGAGCGCAATGGCCTCCCCCCGATCATCCGTCGCCAGCAGCTTGGCCGCGAGCCAGGGATCGCCCACACGCCCGCCCGCATTGAGGCGGGGCCCAAGCAGGAAGGTCGCGTGATAGACGCTGTCGATCTGGCCGATCCCGCTGACATCGGCGAGCGCCCGCAGGCCGATATTCTCGCCGCGCGACATGATGCTGAGCCCCTGTCGCACGAAAGCGCGGTTCACACCGGTGAGCGGAGACATGTCGCACAGCGTGCCCAGGGCACAGAGGTCAAGATAGGGCAGAATGTCCGGCAACCCGCCTTTCGGGGCAACATTGCGCTGGCGCGCCAGCCGGTTCATTGCTGCGGCGAAGACGAACACCACGCCGGCCGCCGCCAGATGGCCATGGGCGGAAGGGCAATCGGGCCGGTTCGGGTTCACCAGCGCGGCGGCCTCCGGCAGATGGCCTGACATGAGGTGATGGTCGATCACCACCACCGGCAGATCAATCGCCCGCGCCTCGTCCAGGGCGCGCACGGCTGCCGCCCCGCAATCCACGGTGATCACAAGGTCATAGCCCTGCGCCTTGAGAAAACGGAACGCCTCCGGAGAGGGGCCATAGCCCTCTTCCAGACGGTCGGGCACGTAGAGACCGAGTTCCCTGCCCCAGGCGCGGAAATAGCGTGCGAGTATGGCCGAGGATGTGCCGCCATCGACATCATAATCTGCGAACACGCAGACGCGCTTTCCGTCGAGGATCGCGTCAAGGATGATGCCGGCCGCCTTGTCCATGTCGGCAAAGCGGCTGGGATCAGGGAACAGCTCGCGCAGTGTCGGCGCCAGATAGCTCTGCGCAGTCTCAGGCGTTACGCCCCGCCCGGCCAGCAGACGCGCCACAAGGTCAGAGCCCGCCGCCACCGGCATCAGCCGCCGCACCAGCGCCTCGTCCACTTCCGCCAGCCGCCAGCGGCGCCCGCCGGCGGAGCGTTCCACGCCCAGAAACGGCGATCCTTGGACAGTGGCGGGTTGGGACATGGGAGGGCTTTCCGGAGAATCAGCGCCCAGAGTAAACCGAACCGGCCTCTGGGTGAAATCCATCGCTGCACAGGGCTGGCGAAACGCGGCCAACCGGCCTAGACGGCACGTCAGAGCACTACCCCCAAATACCACGAACGAGAGCGCCCCATGATCCCCCGTTATACCCGCCCGGAAATGGCCGCCATCTGGACCCCGGAATCCCGCTTCCAGATCTGGCTCGACATCGAAACGCTGGCTGCCGAAGCCATGGAAGGGATGGGGCAGATCCCGAAGGGCACGACCGCGGCCGTGCGCGAACGCGCGAAGTTCGAGCCCGAGCGCATCGACGAGATCGAGCGCGAAGTGAAGCATGACGTGATCGCCTTCCTCACCAACGTGGCCGAACATGTCGGCGATGAGGCACGCTTCCTGCACATGGGCATGACCTCTTCGGACGTGCTGGATACCTGCCTCAATGTGCAGCTTGTCCGCGCGGCTGACCTGCTGCTGACCGGGATCGACCGCGTTCTTGCCGCCCTCGAAAAACGCGCCCGGGAGCACAAGTTCACCCCCACCATCGGCCGCAGCCACGGCATCCATGCCGAGCCGACCACTTTCGGCATCAAGCTTGCCACCTTCCATGCCGAGTTCCAGCGGGCGCGCCAGCGCCTGGTGATTGCTAAGGAAGAAGTCGCCACCTGCGCCATCTCCGGCGCCGTCGGCACCTTTGCCAATATCGACCCCAAGGTTGAGGAACATGTCGCGGCCAAGCTGGGCCTGACGATTGAGCCCGTTTCCACGCAGGTCATCCCGCGCGACCGTCACGCGATGTATTTCGCCGTGCTGGGCGTGATTGCCTCATCGGTTGAGCGCCTGGCCACCGAAGTGCGCCATCTGCAGCGTACCGAAGTTCTGGAAGCCGAAGAGTTTTTCTCCGCCGGGCAGAAGGGCTCCTCCGCGATGCCGCACAAGCGCAATCCGGTGCTGACGGAAAATCTGACCGGCCTTGCCCGTCTCGTTCGCTCAGCTGTTACCCCGGCGCTTGAAAACGTCGCCCTCTGGCATGAGCGGGACATCTCCCACTCCTCCGTCGAGCGCGGCATCGGCCCGGATGCGACGATCCATCTGGACTTCGCACTCCACCGGCTTGCCGGCGTGGTGGAAAACCTGGTCGTCTATCCGGAGAACATGCTCGCCACGATCAATTCGATGGGCGGCCTGCACAACTCCCAACGCATCCTGCTGGCGCTTGTGGAGAAAGGCGTCAGCCGCGAGGATGCCTATCGCCTCGTCCAGCGCAACGCCATGCGCACCTGGAAGAAGGAAGGCCCGCTCAACGAGCTGCTGAAGGGCGACGCCGACGTCACCGCACGCCTCTCCGCCGCCGAGATCGACGCCCTGTTCGACCTTGAATACCATTTCAAGCATGTCGACACGATTTTCGCCCGGGTTTTCGGCAAAGCCTGAAGCAGGCACAACAGATCGGCTTAAATCAGGGCGGGCCTGCGGGCCTGCCCTTTTCTTTGCAGGTCATGCGGTTGACCCACAGCGCTGGCGGGTGAACATCCCGCAATCCTTGGACTCACATTTGCGGGGCTTGATCGCATGAAGAAACTACTCCTGAGCGTGGCGCTGGGCGCCCTCCTGACAGCTTGCGCGCCGGAGGCGCCGCAGACGGAGGACACCGCGGCCCCGGCTCCCGCGCGGTCTGCAAGCGATGAAATCCATTTCCGCTCGCTCTTGCTGGATACCCACCTCGATACACCGGCCTATTTCCACACCCCCGACTACACCTTCTCCAAGCGGGGCGACTTTGATGTGGATGGCACGCATGTCGACCTGCCGCGCATGAATGAGGGCGGGCTGGATGGCGGCTTCTGGGTGATCTTCACGCCGCAGGGCCCGCTGGACGAGGCCTCCTATCTGGCTGCGCGCAACATGGCCGTTATGCGCCAGATGTCGATCCGGGAACTGGCCGCAAAGTATCACAATGATGTTGAACTGGCCTTCTCCACGGCAGATGCCGAGCGGATCGCAGCGGCCGGCAAGAAGATCGTCTTCCAGAGCATGGAAAACGCCTATCCGCTGGGCACCGACATTTCGATGCTGGACACCTTCTACATCGGCGGCCTTCGCATGATTGCGCCGGTCCACTTCCGCAACAGCCAGTTTGCCGACAGCGCCACCGATGTGAGCCCCGCCTATGGCGGCCTGAGCCCGCTGGGTGAAGCGCTGGTGCGGCGCGCCAACGAGCTGGGCCTGATCCTGGACGGCTCGCACGCCTCCGATGACACCGTGCGCGACATGCTGGAGCTGTCGACCACGCCGATCATCCTGTCCCACTCCGGCCCCAAGGCCGTTTACGATCACCCGCGCAACGTGCCGGACGACCTGCTGATCGCCATCGCCGAAGATGGCGGTGTCATCCAGATCAACGCCTATGGCGCCTATCTGGAAGCGCTTCCTGCAAGCCCCGAACGCCTCGCCGCGCTCGCCGAACTGGAAGCGCAGTATGGCCGCGACACCTCCACGATGGATGACGCCACCCGCGACGCCTACCGGGCCGCCTTTCAGGAGCTGAACAAGGCCTTCCCGCCGCCGCGCTCCACCTTCGAGAAGTTCATGGAGCATCTGCTCTACACGCTGGAGCTGGTTGGCCCCGATCATGTCGGCGTCGGTGCGGACTGGGATGGTGGCGGCGGTGTCGACGGCATGAAGGACATCGTGGACCTGCCGAAGGTGACCGCGCGCCTCGTCGAGGCCGGCTACTCCGAGGAAGACATTGCGAAAATCTGGGGCGGCAACGTGCTGCGCCTGATGTCGGAAGTCGAGGCGGCCCGCAGCTCCGGCCTCTCCTCGCCGCAAGTTCTGAACTGATCCCAGCCATCAGGGCCGCCGGTTTGCCGAAAAGCCGTGAGGGATGGTTTGTGCCATCACCTCGCGGCAGGCCTCCGGATTCCCGGTTGATGGGCCCAGCAGGCTGTCTGATGGTCGTCCGGAATCAGAAACTGGAGGAACCTGGATGGCGCGCAATCTGTTTGACCTGACCGGCAAGGTGGCACTCGTCACCGGCGGCAGCCGCGGCCTTGGCTATCAGATGGTCAAGGCCTTCGCGGAGAATGGGGCCGATGTGATCATCGCCAGCCGCAAGCTGGACGCCTGCGAGGCCGCCGCCGAGGAAGTGCGCAAGATGGGCCGCAAGGCCTTCGCCTTTGCCGCCCATTGTGGCCGCTGGGACGACATCGATGCCCTGATCGAGGCGTCCTATGCCCATTTCGGGCGCGTTGACGTGCTTGTGAACAATGCCGGTTCCGGGCCGCGCATGGCCAGTCATGAGGTGACAGAAAACCTTTTCGATTCCGTGCTGAACCTGAACTTCAAGGGCCCCTTCCGCCTGGCAAGCCAGGTGGCCAAGCGGATGGCCGATGGCGAGGGCGGCTCGATCATCAACATCTCGTCTTCCGGCAGTCTCGTGCCGCTACCGCATGTGGTACCCTATGGCTCAGCCAAGGCGGCGATCAATGCGATGAGCCTGTCTCTGGCGCATGAATATGCCCCGAAAGTGCGGGTGAACACGATCTGCCCCGGCCCCTTCCTGACCGACATTGCCAAGGCCTGGCCGGAGGAAATGCGCCAGTCTGCCGACAATGCGCTGGGCCGGCCCGGTTACCCTGAGGAAATCGTGACGGCGGCGCTCTATCTTGCGAGCCCGGCGTCGAGCTTCACCACCGGGTCGCTGCTGCGCGTGGATGGCAGCGCGGCCTGAGCCCGGCAGAGCAGCGTCAGAAACCCGCAAAGGCGCGCCAATGGCGGGCCTTTTTCGGACAGGCGCGGACATTTGCCGGACATTTCCGGACAATCTTGGACAAATCCGGACAGTAATTGGACAGGCCAGGACAGAGAGGCCCCTTGCATGGACGGGTGCGTCCCGATAATGCAATATTATTACATTACTTAACCGTGAGCCTCCCAGATGAAACGCACGCTCCTGCTGACCGCCATCTCCGGTCACCTCCTCGCCGGCCTCGCCATTGCCCAGGAAACCGATACGCCGCGCATCGAAGCGCCCATCATCGTCACCGCGCCCGGCCCCGCGCGCTCCAGCGACGAGCTGATCGGCAACGCCACCGCGCTTGACCGGGCTGACATCGTCGGCCGCCTCTCCGGCACGCTGGGCGACACGCTGTCGGGCGAGCCGGGCGTCTCTTCCACCTTCTTCGGCCAGGGCGCGAGCCGGCCGGTTCTGCGCGGGCTCGGCGCCGAGCGCGTTCAGGTGCTGACCAATGGCATTGGCGTGATCGACGTGTCCGCCGCGAGCCCCGACCACCAGGTCTCGGCCGATGGCATCGACGCCGACAAGATCGAGATCCTGCGCGGCCCGGCGGCGCTGGCCTATGGCGGTCAGGCGATTGGCGGCGTGGTGAACGTGATCGACGGGCTGATCGTGGACACCCTGCCGGACCGCGCCGTGAGCGGGGAAGCCTATGGCGCGTGGAACGGCGTCAACCGGGGCACCGAAGCAGGCGGGCGCGCCGCCTTCGTCGCCGGCCCGCTCGTCTTCTCCCTCTCCGCCTCCCAGCGCGACTTTGGCGACTACAAGATCCCCGGCCTCGCCGAGTCCCGCCAGCTTCGCCACCGCGAGGAACTGGAGCATGAGGGCCATGACCACGATGATGATGACGATGATCACGATCACGATCACGAGGAAGAAGCGGCCATTTCCGGCCGCCTTCCCAACTCCTTCCTCGATACCGAAACGCTGGGCGGCGGCGTCAGCTGGGTGGGCGAGCGGGCCTTTGCAGGCTTCGCCGTGCGCCAGCAGACCTCGAAATACGGCCTGCCGGGACACGCCCACGCGCATGAAGAAGATCATGACGACGAAGATCACGATCACAGCGAGGAAGCCTCGCCCTATATCGACTTCAAGCAGACGCGCTATGACTTCCGTGCCGGGATCAATCTGGATGGTCCAATCCTGAAAGCCATCACCGGAACGCTGTCTTACTCCGACTACGAACATAGCGAAATCGAGGGCGATGAAGCCAGCTCTGTCTTCAAGACAGACGGCATTGAAGGCCGGATCGAACTTGACCACGCCCTTGCCGGATTTGAAGGCGCGGTGGGCGTTCAGTTCCTCGACAAATCCCTCGACGCCACTGGCGGCGAAGCCTTCCTGACGCCGACCGACACCAAATCCTGGGCCCTCTTCCTTTACGAGACCCGCGACTGGGACAATGGCTTCGGCATTGAGGGCGGCCTGCGCGTTGAGCAGCTGGAGCATGACAACTCCGTAGCCGGAAAGGTAGAATTCGACCTCTACAGCGCCTCGGCCGGCGTTCACCAGCATTTCGGCGATGGCTGGTTTGCCGGCGCGCAGGTCGCCTATACCGAGCGCGGCCCGAATGAGAGCGAACTCTTCGCCTTCGGCCCGCACCTTGCCACCGAGCAGTTCGAAGTGGGCGACGCCTCCCTCGGCAAGGAGAAAGGCCTTAACCTTGAAGGCACGCTGCGCTGGCGCGGCGACCGGGCGAGCTTCGGCGTGAACCTCTTCCATACGAGCTTCAGCGACTTCATCTATCTCGCCCCCGGCGCGATTGAGGAAGACGGCGAACTCGTGACCGAGGAAGACGGCCTGCCGGTCTTCGCCTTCGTGCAGGATGATGCCACGCTTTATGGCGGCGAAATCTATGGCGAATATTATATCGATCAGGGCCCGCTGGGCGCCAACTGGAAGCTCCGCTCCGGGATTGATTATGTGCGCGGCGAACTCGACAGCGGCGGCAACCTGCCCTTCGTACCGCCCCTGCGCGTGACGGCCGGCGCGGACGCCGACTGGCAGCGCGTGATGGTGGGCGCGAGCGTGGAATGGGCGGACAATCAGCGCCGCGTGGGCGACGGCCAGCTTGGCACCGGAGACTATACGCTGATCAACCTCAAGACCGCGCTGAAACTCTCCGAATACGGAATTGGCCGGGAGGGCACGCAGCTGTTCGTGGAAGTGCGCAATATCGCGGATGAAGAGGCGCGGCTCGCCACGTCTGTTCTGCGCGATACGGTGCCTCTGCCGGGCCGCAATGTGCGCGCGGGGCTGCGGTATACGTTCTGAGGCGGACGCCCTTCGGGCGCCCCTCACCTCCCACCGCCTGTGGCGGCGGGCCCCTCCTCTCCCAGAGGGAGAGGGGTTGGGACTTCACCTCAAGCGCAACGCCTGACCCCTCTCCCGCGAAGTGGGAGAGGGGGGGCCCGCGCGCAAAGCGCGTGGGAGGTGAGGGCCGCCAAGCGTGGGCGGAATGACAGGGCTAGACGTGGATCACGCGCCCTTCGGCATCCAGAACGGCCTCATGCATCGTTTCCGACAGCGTCGGATGCGGGAAGATCGTGTGGATGAGATCGGCTTCCGTCAACTCTCCTTGGCGGGCGATGACATAGCCCTGGATCAGCTCGGTGACTTCCGCGCCGATCATATGGGCGCCGAGCAGTTCGCCGGTTTTCTTGTCGAAGATGGTTTTCACCATCCCATTCTCCGCCCCCAGAGCAATCGCCTTGCCATTGCCGATGAAGGGGAAGCGGCCAACCTTGATGTCGTATCCCTTGGCCTTGGCGGCAGCCTCTGTCAGGCCGACGCTGGCGACCTGTGGATGGGAATAGGTGCAGCCCGGAATATTCGACGCATCAAACGGCTCGGCATGGTTTTTCCCATGGATGCCCTCTACGCAGACGATGCCTTCATGGCTCGCCTTGTGCGCCAGCCAGGGCGGGCCGGTGAGATCGCCGATGGCATAGAGGCCGGGCACGCCCGTGCGGCCAAAGCCATCGACCACGACATGGGTTTTCTCGATCTTCACGCCGAGCGCTTCGAGGCCGAGATTTTCCACATTGCCGACGATGCCGACGGCCAGGATGGCCCGGTCGAATTCCTTGGTTTCCTTCTTGCCGTCCTTGGTGGTGATATCTGCGGTGAGCGTATCTTTTCCGGGTTTGAGGTTTTCCACCTTTGCGCCGGTGAGAATGTTCATGCCCTGCTTCTTGAAATCCTTCTCGGCGAAGGCCGAGATTTCCGCGTCTTCGACGGGGAGGATACGCTCCATCACTTCGGCAACGGTCACCTCACTGCCAAGCTCGTTATAGAAACTCGCAAACTCGATGCCGATGGCGCCTGAGCCGATGACGAGCAGGCGCTTCGGCATCACATCCGGCGTCATGGCCTCGCGATAGGTCCAGACGAGCTTGCCATCTGCCTTCAGGCCCGCCTGCGGAATATCCCGGGCGCGGGCGCCGGTCGCCAGCATCACATGTTTGGCCGTATACGGCGTATCCTTGCCATCCTCGCCCTTGACGATGACCTTCGGCGCAGGCGTGCCTTTCTCAAGGCGGGCTGTGCCCTCGATCACGTCGATCTTGTTCTTCTTCATCAGGAACTTGACGCCGCCCGAAAGCTGCGCGGCGACGCCGCGCGAGCGCTTCACAACTGCTTCCAGATCAAAAGTCGGGTTCTCGATTTTCAGGCCGAAGGATTTGGCGTGTTTGGCCAGATGCAGCACTTCGGCCGAGCGCAGCAGCGCCTTGGTGGGGATGCAGCCCCAGTTGAGACAGATACCGCCGAGGCTCTCGCGCTCGACAATCGCCGTCTTCATGCCGAGCTGGCTCGCGCGGATCGCCGCGACATAGCCGCCAGGACCGGAGCCGATGACGATGAGATCGTATTGGGTGGACATGGATTCAGTTACCTTCTGACTCGGCCAATTCAAATATGCGGCTTTCTACTTCTCGCGCCTCCACATAGTCGGCGAGGAAAAGTCCGAATGTTTCATCAACACAAAGGTCCGCACTCTTTAAAAGCAGTAATCGTTCATTATCCTGATCGATTTGCGATAGCCACCGCTCTGGAAAGTTAGCCTCGCGTGCTTTGCTCGCTAGTCGATCCATATTTCCGGTCAGTTCGGGATGACATTCCATCGATTGGGCATCCCAAACTTCATAATAGGCCATCAGCCCACGAACAATGGGTTCTGGTTGCATCAGATGCCAGTTTCCGAAATATGGGACTGGCTCAGATTGAGCATACAACGCCCAGACAAACGCCGAGCCGAAGATCATCAGAACACCAAGTCGTATCATAAGGCACACTAACCCCAGATCTCTCGTGCTACTTCACCAGCTAAAGCAGCATCGCCTCTGGCGTTTCCACATAGCGCTTGAACGCGGCAAGCCATTTGGCGCCCTCGGCGCCGCCGATGACGCGGTGGTCGCAGGTGAGGGTGACGCTCATGACCGTCCGCACGACGACATTGCCCTTCTCGTCGACTACGGCGCGCTTTTCGCCCGCGCCGACCGAGAGGATCATGCCTTCGGGCGGGTTGATGATCGAGGCGAAGGATTTGATGCCGAACATGCCGAGGTTGGAGATCGAGAAGGTGCCGCCCATATATTCCTGGGGCTTGAGCTTGCGTTCGCGGGCGCGGGTGGCGAGGTCTTTCATCTCTTCTGAGATTTCAGCCAAGCCCTTCTGCTCGGCCTTGAAGATCACCGGCGTGATGAGGCCGCCCTCGACCGCGACAGCGACCGAGATGTTGGCGTGCTTGTGATAGGCAATGCCTTTGTCCGTGAACGATGCATTACAGTCGGGCTCGTCGATCAGGGCGAGCGCGGCGGCCTTGATCAGCAGGTCGTTGACCGAAACCTTCACGCCTTCGCGGGCGGCGTTGTTGATGGCGGCGCGGCTGCTCAGCAGGTTGTCCAGCGTGATGTCGACGTTCAGCGGGAAGTGCGGCACCTGCATGAAGCTCTGCGTCAGGCGCCTCGCAACCGTCTTGCGCATGCCGTCGAGGGGTTTGAGCTCATAGGTATCGGGCGCATAGACGCGGTCGTCGAGGATCTGCGGCAGGATGAGGCCATCAGGCGATGCAGGCGCAGCGCCACCGGCAGACGCGGCTTGCGCGCCGGGCTTGGCGGCTTCCACATCGCGCTTGAGGATGCGGCCATGCGGGCCGGAGCCCTTGAGGGCTTTCAGATCAATGCCCTTGTTGGCCGCGATGCGCTTGGCGAGCGGGGAGGCCATGACCCGCTCATTCCCGCGCAGGCGGGAATCTGGCGAGGCAGAGGCGCTCTTCCCTTCCGAGGCCCCCGGCTGCGCGGGGGCAGCCGGTTTGGGAGCAGGCTCGGGCTTCTTCTCTTCGGCTTTCTTTTCTTCAGCCTTCGGAGCGTCTGCCTTCTTCGGGGCAGCGTCCGCAGATGGCGCCTTTACGGAGGATGCATCCTCGCCGTCTTCGGCCAGGACAGCGATGACGGCGTTGACCTTTACGCCCTCGGTGCCTTCGGGCACGACGATCCTGGCGACCTTGCCTTCATCGACGGCTTCGACTTCCATCGTTGCCTTGTCGGTCTCGATCTCGGCGATGATGTCGCCGGACTTGACGCTATCGCCTTCCTTGACAAGCCATTTGGCCAGCGTGCCCTCTTCCATCGTGGGCGAGAGCGCGGGCATGGTGATGTTAATGGACATCAGAACGCTCCTTCACAGACTTTGCGGGCCGCCGCGACAATATCGTCCGCATTCGGAAGGCTGAGCGCTTCGAGGTTTGCGGCGTAGGGCAGCGGGACGTCTTTCTGGTGGACGCGGACGGGCGGGGCGTCGAGATAGTCGAAGGCTTCGGCGACCACCGTAGCGGCGATCTCCGCGCCGACGCCCATGAAGCGCCAGCCTTCTTCGCAGCAGACGAGGCGGTTCGTCTTCTTCACGCTTTCGACAACGGTATCGGTGTCGAGCGGACGCAGGGTGCGCAGGTCGATCACTTCGGCGCTGATGCCTTCTTCGGCGAGGCGTTCGGCCGCCTGCAGGGCAAAGCCGACCATGCGGGAGTGGGCCACAAGGGTCACGTCCGTACCCTCGCGTTTCACCGCCGCCTTGCCGATGGGGACGATGTAATCCTCCACATCCGGCACCGGGAAGGATTGGCCATAGAGCAGTTCATGCTCAAGGAAAACGACCGGATTGGGATCGCGGATGGCGGCTTTCAGGAGGCCCTTTGCATCGGCGGCGTCATAGGGCGCGATGACTTTCAGGCCGGGGATCTGCGCGTACCAGGCCGAATAGTCCTGGCTGTGCTGGGCGCCGACGCGGCTGGCCGCGCCATTGGGCCCGCGGAACACGATGGGGCAACCCATCTGGCCGCCGGACATGTAGAGCGTCTTGGCAGCGGAGTTGATGATCTGGTCAATTGCCTGCATGGCGAAGTTGAAGGTCATGAACTCGACAATGGGGCGCAGACCGGCAAAGGCGGCGCCGACACCGAGGCCGGCAAAGCCATGCTCCGTGATCGGCGTATCGACCACGCGGCGCTCGCCAAACTCCTGCAGCAGTTCGCGGGTCACCTTGTAGGCACCCTGATACTGGGCGACTTCCTCGCCCATGACGAAAACACGCTCATCCTTGCGCATCTCTTCGGCCATTGCATCGCGCAGCGCGTCGCGCACAGTTGTGTCAGTGAAGGTGGTGCCTTCGGGCAGCGAGGTGTCTTTCACGATAGCCGCGCGCGGCTGTTCCGGCGCCTTGGGCCTCGGGTCTTCCTCTTGGGGAACAGCCTTCTTGGCTTCTTTCACTTCGCCTTCTTCAGACTTGGCCTCTGCCTTGTCTTCTTTCGGCTTGGAGGGCGCGGCTTTCGACACGTCTTCTCCATCGGCGGCGAGCACGGCGATGACGGCGTTGACCTTTACGCCCTCGGTGCCCTCGGGCACGACGATCCTGGCCAAGACGCCTTCATCGACGGCTTCGACTTCCATCGTCGCCTTGTCGGTTTCGATTTCGGCGATCACATCGCCCGACTTGATGGCATCGCCCTCTTTCTTCAGCCATTTGGAGAGCGTGCCCTCCTCCATGGTTGGCGACAGCGCAGGCATTAGGATGTCTACGGACATTAATTAACTCCGGAAAACGGAAGAACCTGAAGGAAAATCATCACGAGGCCCGCCGCGCCAACGCCAAAGGCCAGCGAGCGCAGGACAGGCACGCCAAACCAGTAGAGCGGCGCAAAGATGAGACGAGCGAAAAAGAAGAGGGCGCAGCCGAGCGCCGTCCATTCATTGGCGCGGCCGGCCGCCTCCACGATCAGGACGAGCGGCACGAAGAGGCACATCGCTTCGATCATGTTGGCGGTGGCGCGCTTTGCCCTGCCAAATGCAGGGCCTGCCGGCGCCAGCGCATCTCGCGGACCGAGCAGGTCCTTGAGCGCGTACTGACGGTTTCCGGTTACGACTTCGCCGAGAATGTAGACGAGGAAGAGCGCGACCGTGGCCGAAAGCCAGGAAAGCTCAGCGCTCATCACACCGCCTCTTCGATCAGAACATCCGTCCAGAGCTCGCTGGGATCAGGCTCGGGGCTCTCCAAGGAGAAATCGGCCGCCTCTTTCACGATGGCCTTGATCTCGTTGTCGATCTTCTTGAGGTCGTCCTCGGTGGCGTGGCCAAGTTCGAGGATCTGGCCTTTCAGGCCATCGATGGGATCGTGATGGGAGCGGATGTCGTCGACTTCCTCGCGCTTGCGATATTTTGCGGGGTCGGACATCGAGTGGCCGCGATAGCGATAGGTCTTCATCTCGAGGATGTAGGGGCCCTTGCCGCTGCGCGCATGCTTGACGGCCTTCTCGCCGGCCTCCCGCACGGCGAGCACGTCCATGCCGTCCACTTCCTCGCCTTCGATCTCGAAGGAGATGCCGCGCTTGTAAAGCTCGGTCTCGGAGGCATGGCGCTCAACGCTCGTGCCCATGGCATACATGTTGTTCTCGATCACATAGACGACCGGGAGCTTCCACAGCGAGGCCATGTTGAACGCTTCATAGACCTGGCCCTGATTGGCAGCGCCATCGCCGAAGTAAGCGAGGCTGACATTGTCATTGCCGCGATACTTGTTTGCGAAGGCGAGGCCCGTACCCAGCGGCACCTGCGCGCCAACGATGCCGTGGCCGCCATAGAAATTCTTCTCTTTCGAGAACATGTGCATGGAGCCGCCCTTGCCGCGCGACAGGCCGCCGATGCGCCCGGTCAGCTCCGCCATCACGCCATTGGGGTCCATGCCACAGGCCAGCATGTGGCCGTGGTCGCGGTAACCTGTGATGACCTGGTCGCCTTCCTTGAGGCAGGCCTGCATGCCGGTCACGACCGCTTCCTGCCCGATATAGAGGTGGCAGAAGCCTGCGATCTTGCCCATGCCGTAAAGCTGGCCAGCCTTCTCCTCGAAACGCCGGATCAGCAGCATCTCGCGGTAGAAGGCAAGCATTTCTGCCTTGGTCGCCTTTATGGGTGCCTTTTTTGCACTCTTCGGTTTTGTTGCCATAACGATGTGCCTCCCAGAGGCCTTTATGTCGCCGCAATATTGCAACGACAAGTCAGAGCATCGTTGTCAATTTGCAGAGGTGCGCTCGGGTGTGAGGAGAACGATCTCTCCGGGGTATACGAAAGCAAGCTTATCACGGGCCAGTGCCTCGACATAATCAGGGTCCACCGAGCCGGGCGTCAGCCGCCGGATATCGACGCGCAGACGCTCAATATCCTGTTGAATTTCAGCCAGTTGGCTCTTCCGGCTTTCGAGTTCGATCTGGGCATCTGTCCAACGGCCGAGCCCCTTCTCCCCCGCGAAGGCGTGGAAGGCAAAGTAGAGCACAAGCAGACTGAGCCCGAGGGCCTGAAGCCGTGAAACCATGGCTCCACACCTACAGTCTCGTAGTAACCAATTTCTTACCTGCCGGATCTGCCGCGCCGCCCAGTGCCCCGGCGCAGGCCCGGCTTCAGCTTGCAAGTTTAAGGAAAACCGGGGCTTGCAGGAGGATCTCGGGCCGGCCGACCCAATATCCCTGCAGCTGATCGCATCCGAAGGCCGTGACGATTTCTGCGGTTTCCGCTGATTCGATTCCCTCGACCGAACACTTCATCCCCAACTCATGGGCGAGCGAGACCGTTGCCTTGAGGATCTTCTGGGTTTCCGCGCGGTCTTTCAGTTCTTCGACAAATGCCTGGTCGAGCTTGATCTTGTCGAGGGGGAGCCGGTCCAGCATCGCCAGGGAGGAGTAGCCGGTGCCGAAATCATCCAGAACGATACGAAATCCGAGCGCCCGCGCCTCGCTCAGCACGGCGCAGTTCTCGGCCACATTGCGGAGCGTCACCTGCTCGGTCACTTCAAGCTCGATCCGGCCTGGCGAAACGCCATGCTGCTCGAGCAATGCGCACAGCTTCGGCAGGAAATAGCTGGAGGTCAGCTGCGACGGCGACACATTGATGGCGAGCGACCAGCTGGTGCCCACCAGCGAGGGGAGCGCCTGGCGCAGGGTGGTCCACAACATCTCGTTCAGCAAGCCCAGGCGTTCGGCGACTGGGATGAACTCCAGAGGGGCCGGATCCCGCGCGAAACCGCTCTCCGGCCAGCGGACCAGAAGTTCCATGGAGACAACGCTCTTGCAGGTGGCCGAAACGATGGGCTGCAGTGCTGCCCGGATGCGCCCGGTCGCGAGCGCCTGGCTGAAGGCGATTTCGAGGGCCGAAGAGGTGATCGAGGTGGAATCGATGACCGGGTCAAACTCGGCCACATTCACGCGCTCGGTCTTGGCGCGCCGCATGGCCACGTCCGCCGAGTGAATGATCTCGGAAACCGGCCCGGTAACCGCCTCAGCCCTGACCCATCCCATCGAGGCCCCAACCGAAACAACCCCGGCATCACACCGGATCAGCGCGGCGACACAGTCATGCAGGCTCGACATAAACCGGGTGGCCGCCTCCTGATTTGAGGGCGCTGCACACAATACCGCAAACTCATCCCCGCCCATGCGCGCGGCTGCCAGCACGCCGGGGCTTTGCTCCAGGCGCCGGGCAACCTCCGTCAGCACCTGATCTCCGAACGCGTGGCCAAACTCGTCATTGAGCGGCTTGAACCGGTCCAGATCCAGAAATGCGACGATGAACTTCGCCCGGGAGTTTGCATGCGCCTCGACCGCTTCGAAAAATGACCGGCGGTTGTGCAAGCCTGTCAGCGGGTCTTGCGCCGCCAGGCGCGCCGTCTTGGCGGCAAAACTGCGGAGCCGCTCACGCGTGCGAACCCCCATATAGACGCCGAAAGCGAGATAGGCGCTCAGGGTGAACAGGGCCACGCAGGCGACGGTCCGCTCCCGATCCGTCAGAAACGGGTCGGTGCTCGCCGAGGCGATCATCACCGCCGCCCCAAGCAGCGCCGGGACACCGGTCACAAGCGATTGCAGGCGGCTATCACTATAGAACAGCGAGCAATGGATCAGGATGCCGACCAGGATGGCCCCGGCCGTCAGCTTGTCGACGAAATCGCCCTGCCCCCACAGGACAAGACACATGCACGTCCATAGGGCCGATCCGAGACTGATATGAACAAGATACGGCACCAGGCGCGCGCGAGGCGGCAGACGCTCATCGCGCATGCGCCGGTTCAGTTTCAACTCTGTGAACTCGTTCAGGAAGACCAGCACAATCCACAGCGCGGCGAGCTGGATCGAGGCAGAATAGGCAACCAGCGCGGCAACCGTCAGGCACGCGATGAGGCGGCCGACCATGTCGACCTTCAGTCTGCGCACAAGGTCAAGGCCGATCGTTAACTCTTCCTCGAGAGTCCAATCTGCGCCCAGAATCCGCCGCCACATTGGCCACCCCCCCAATTTCACGAGAGTGGTCTTAACAGATCTTGCTGACGGCCCGCCTAACGGGCCGCCGCAGATTTCTTCAGAGCGTTAGCTCTTTGGCAACCAGGCCGGCCGGCAGCGCAGGCTAGCCCGCATTGATGCGGGCAAGGCCGGCATACATGGCGATGGGGCCGAGTTCTTCCTCGATCCGGATCAGCTGGTTGTACTTGGCGATCCGGTCAGACCGGCTGAGCGAGCCGGTTTTGATCTGGCCGCAATTGGTGGCCACGGCGAGGTCGGCAATCGTCGAATCCTCGGTTTCGCCGGAGCGATGGGACATGACGGCGGTGTAGCCGTGCAGGTGGGCCAGTTCCACCGCGTCCAGCGTTTCCGACAGCGTGCCGATCTGGTTGACCTTGACGAGGATCGAGTTGGCCGCGCCCTTCTGAAGGCCGATGGCCAGACGGTCCGGATTGGTCACGAACAGGTCGTCGCCGACGAGCTGAACCCGGTCGCCGAGCATTTCGGTCAGCGCGATCCAGCCATCCCAGTCGTCTTCGGCCATACCATCTTCGATGGAGAGAATCGGATAGCGGCCGCAAAGGTCTGCCAGGTATTTTGCGAACTCATCGGAAGAGAGCGACTTGCCCTCACCGGCCAGCTCATACTTGCCGTTCTTGTAGAACTCGGTGGAGGCCGCATCGAGGGCGAGCGCGATGTCTTCGCCGGGGCGGTAGCCGGCCTTCTCGATGGATTTCATGATGAAGCCGATGGCTTCGTCGGTGGAAGCGAGGTTGGGGGCAAAGCCGCCTTCATCGCCGACATTCGTATTGTGGCCGGCATCCTTCAGCGTCTTCTTCAGCGCGTGGAACACTTCGGCGCCCATCCGGACGGCGTCCGAGATGCTCTCGGCGCTGACCGGCATGATCATGAATTCCTGGATGTCGATCGGGTTGTCGGCATGGGCCCCGCCATTGATGATGTTCATCATCGGCGTCGGCAGGATGCGGGCATTGGCGCCGCCAAGATAGCGGTAGAGCGGCAGGGCAGACGATTCGGCCGCCGCCTTGGCCACGGCCAGAGACACGCCAAGGATGGCATTGGCGCCGAGGCGGGACTTGTTGTCCGTACCGTCCAGATCAATCATCAGCGTGTCGATCAGGCGCTGCTCGGTGGCGTCCATGCCGGCCAGCTCGTTACAGATCTCGCCATTGACCGCTTCAACGGCCTTCAGCACGCCCTTGCCGTTATAGCGGCTCTTGTCGCCGTCGCGCTGCTCATGCGCCTCATAAGCGCCCGTCGAGGCGCCCGAAGGCACGGCTGCGCGGCCCGTGGAGCCGTCGTCCAGCGTGACATCGACTTCGACCGTCGGATTGCCGCGGCTGTCGAGAATTTCGCGGGCGTGAATGTCGATGATTTCGCTCATGGAGGAAGTCCCCTTACCGGCGTTTACGTGCAAATGAAAAGCGCCCCCTGCGAGGTGCAGGAGGCGCCGGAACCCTTAGGCTGGTGCGCTTATGAGCGCAACCGGGGCGAACTAGATTTCGTCGCTCGGCTCGAGGATCTGCTTGCCGCGATACATGCCGGTTTTCAGGTCGATGTGGTGCGGACGGCGAAGTTCACCCGAGTTCGCGTCTTCGATGTAGGTGTTCATCGCCAGACGGTCATGCGAGCGGCGCATGCGGGTGCGCGATTTCGATTTCTTACTCTTGGGGACTGCCATGGCACTGCTTCCGGAATCTGGTGGGGCCGCGCCCAGTTAGGACGGCGGGAAAGCGCGCCTGTTAACGCAGGCAAACGGGGATGGCAAGCGCGAAACGGCATCAATTTCAGTGCCCGCTGGCTTATCCCCCGCAACTACAAAATGGCCGGCCCATAGGGCCGGCCAAGGTATGCAAGAAGGACGTCAGCCCTTTGCCCTGGCAATCTGCCGGATTGGCTCTGCGCTGACAGCTTCAGTTAATAAGGGATTGAGTCTGAATATGGGCGCAGCGGTGTTGTTATTTGGGGTTCAGATTGGCGATCACTCGCCTGTGAGGGGAAAGCGCCCCTCCCCCAAATGGCCAGCCCATCAGGGGATCACGCATTCCAGCACGCATATCCACGGATACTTTCCCTCACGCAGCTTCAGGAAGCCGTTCGCGTCGGTCTCAAGCTTCTTCATGTCCACATTGTCGCGGATATTCCCGCCCACCGCGCGGACATAGTTTTTGCCGACTTCGGTAACGATATCCCCGTGCGAGGGGTAGAAGCTATCGGCCTGGTAGCGCAGCTTCGCCTGATCGTAGGTGTAGTTTTTCGCATAGAGGCGCCCGGCGCACACGATATCCCCTACCTTCGGCGCATACGTCTCAGGCGGGCGCGCGATATAGCCATAGCCCTCATTCTGCCCATCGGCCCGCTGCATGGCGGGGTAGATGTAGTGGCAGTGTGCTTCGCTATACTTGAACTGTTTCCCGGCCCCGGCCTTGCGGACGCAATAGGATACGAAAGCCGATGACCAGGCCGGGCGGATTCCCTCCACCAGCGTGCGCCCATCAAAGGGCTTCGAGATCGACTTCCAATAGTCTCTTACAAACAGGTAATAGTCTTTCGCGTGCTCGGGTGTGCCCCAGGTCTCGCGCCCCGCGCCTTTGTCCCACCGGTCATACTCGGCCAGGCACGCAGCCGCCAATGCATCTGCAAACATGAAAATCCCCCATAGATCGTCCCATTTGCAACTTTTAACACATTTTCAGCGCGGACACCACGCAATCATGGGTTCCCCAGCCAGCGGGCGGGGTCTCAGGCGGATCAAATCGCGCGCCTGTCACTCTTCCTCGGGCCGCGTGAAGATCGCTTCCAGGCTGCGCAGGTTCATGCCGTTCTTCAGATAGTTCGCCGGCGTGAGGTTCACCGCCTTGATCACGCCGCGCTCCACCTTCGTGCCCCGCCCGCTCTCGGCTGGCACCAGGTCAAAATCGAGGATGTTGATACAGCCGGTATCCTGCTCGAAGCCGGCGCTCGCCCCGAGCGGCGCGCCGATCACGTCTGCCAGCAGCATCCGGTTCACGACTTCGTGCGCCACCACCAGCGCAGACGCCCAGCCCGGCCGCATCAGAAGCGCCGCCAGCCCCTCGCGGATGCGAATCAGCGCGTCGGCGAATCGCTCC
Source organism: Hyphomonas sp. (assembly GCF_013823385.1). Lineage (GTDB taxonomy): Bacteria > Pseudomonadota > Alphaproteobacteria > Caulobacterales > Hyphomonadaceae > Hyphomonas. Next base: position 183,016 of record NZ_PNMA01000001.1, on the reverse strand, counting down.
CCGCCCGGCAGGAAGGCGGCATCCGGCTCGCCCGCCTGTTCGAAGGTGAACGTCATCACCGCCGCCAAATGCTCGGCCGAATGGAAGTCCATATAGCTGCCCGACCGCAGCTCGCCGAAGCGCGGATCTTCCTCCAGCGAAGGGGCATTGGGATGCTCGGCCAGCACGATCTCCGCCGTCTGCCGCGTCCGCGCGAGACCGGAGCAGAGGGCGAGGTCGAAATGCACTTCTGACAGGGCAATCCCGGCGGCGCGCGCTTCCTCGACGCCCCGCTCGGTCAGCGTGGCCACCTTGGGATCGCGCGCGGCGCGCACGGCTGCAGACGTATAGTCCACAAAGCCGTGCCGCATCAGATAGATGCGCCGCCGCCCGGTGGTGCCGGGCAGCGCGCTCATCAACGCGAAACGCCCCAGTCTTTCAGGATCTGCTCGGTATGCTCACCCAGGCCCGGCGGGCGGCCCTGGATGGCGCCCGGTGTCTCGGAGAAGCGCGGCGCCGGGGCGGGCTGAACCACGCCCTCGATCTCGACGAAGGTGCCGCGATCCACGTTATGCTTGTAGCTCGGCGCATCGGCCATGGAGAGCACCGGCGCGTAGCAGATGTCGGTGCCTTCCATGATGGCGTTCCACTCGGCCTGGGTCTTGGTCTTGATCACGGCCATGACCTTCTTCTTCAGCTCCGGCCATTTGGACTTGTCCATCTGGGCATCAAAAGCGGCGTCCGTCAGGCCAGCCTTCTCGCGCAGGATGGCGTAGAATTGCGGCTCGATGGAGCCGATGGACACCCATTTGCCGTCCTTGGTCTCGTAGGTGTCGTAGAAGTGCGCGCCGCCATCGAGCATGTTCGCTTCGCGGTCATCGGTCCACACGCCCATGGCGCGCATACCCCAGAACATCGCCGTCAGCGAGGCTGCGCCGTCGGACATCGCCACGTCGATCACCTGGCCCTTGCCGCCATTCTTCACATTGATGATCGCCGCCAGCACGCCCATCGCCAGGTACAGCGCCCCGCCACCATAATCGCCCACCAGGTTCAGCGGCGGGCGCGGACGGCCATCGCCGTCACCCATCGCATGCAGGGCGCCGGTGATGGCGATATAGTTGAGGTCATGGCCTGCCGAATGGGAGAGCGCGCCGGTTTGGCCCCAGCCGGTCATGCGGCCATAGACGAGCTTCGGATTGCGCGCGAGCGCCACATCCGGGCCAAGCCCGTTGCGCTCCATCACGCCAGGACGGAAGCCCTCGATCAGCGCGTCGGCCTGCGCGATCAGCTTCAGGGCAACTTCCACATCGGCCGGATCTTTCAGGTTCAGCCCGATTGAGCGGCGGCCACGGCCGACGACATCTTCAGCCCGGCCCGGCTTGCCATTGCCCGGACGGTCGATGCGGATCACATCCGCGCCCATGTCCGACAGCAGCATGCCGCAAAACGGCCCAGGCCCAATGCCCGCAAATTCCACAATCTTGACGCCCGCGAGTGGTCCTTGAGCCATGAGAGGCCTCCTGATGTCCTGTTTGTAATGGTCGAGTTAGCGGAACTTTAAGGGGGTGAGGCGCAAAAGGAAGGGGTGCCGCAGCGTCGCTCCCGGCCATTCTCTGCGAGTTTTCAGCAAGTATTCAGGCGCGTATCCGCATGCTGGATTTTTCCTTCTACGATCCTCCCATCGAGGTGGCCGCGAACAGTCCGCGCCTCGAAATGATCGTATCGCGCCTGAAGGCCGCTGGCCTGCGCCCCTACACGGCCCCGGCCGATATAGATTTCTCCGCCGCCGATCCGCTGCTGGTCGATATGGCCAGCGCCGCGCCGGAAACGCTCGCACGCCTGCGCCGCGCCGCAATGATCGGCAGCGTCCCGCGCCAGATCGTGCTGCTGAATACGTCCGGCCAGAACGCGCCCCGGCTTGAGGGCGCCCTGCATCTGCGGCTCGACAAGGACATCTCCACCCTGCGCAGCCGCCTCGCCGCGCTCGCCCGCCGCGCCAGCCGCCTGCGCGAAGCCGCCATCCGCCGCGCCACCGCCGAAGGGCTGGGCGCAAAGCTTCCCCCGGTCGATATCAACGCGGTGCCAGCGCTCCTTTATCTCGGCGATGGGTCGCCTTTCTTCCTGTCGCTGCAGGGCGCCCTGCGCCAACGCGGCGTGGAGATTACCGCCGCCCTCTCCCGGCCAACGGCGCGCCAGCACATGACCAGCAAACGCTTTGCCGCCGCGCTGATCGATCTCAGCATGGCGCATGAAGAGGCCAGCGGCATGGGCCGCTGGATTTCCGAGGAAGACGGCCTTGCCGGCCTGCCCCTGATCGTCATCAGCCGTCCGCAGGCTGAGTTTACCGAACGCGAACTCGCCCTGCTCAGCCACGCGACCGATCTCATTGATCCGGCAACGGATGATGATACAATCGTCAACACCGTGGAGGCGCTGTGCCGCCGCCTGCATGCCAGCGCGCCGATGATGCCCCTGCCGGGTCTTTCCGCGCTGACGGTCACCGATCTCGCCACTGGCCTCTTCACGCGCGGCTTCTTCGAGGCCCACCTGCCCCGCCAGATGCAGATCGCGCAGGAACAGGCCGAGGCGCTGTCGGTTCTCACCCTCCGGCTGCCGCCTGAAATCGCCAAATCCATTCCGGCGCAGAAGATCGCCGGAGACGTAATAGCCCGCCAGATCCGCGACACCGATTGCGGCGCCCTGGCAGAGCCCGGCATGTTTGTCATCTCCCTGCCCGCCACCCCCTATCGCGGCGGCGTGCGCTTGGCCGAACGTATCGGCGAAGCCATGGACCGCTCCGGAAGCCCGGCAGACCTCAGCTGGCGTGTCACCGAACGGCGCAGCTATCATACACCGCAGACGCTGATCTCCACGGCCCTCATCGGCCCCTTCGTGCGTACGCGGATTGCTGCGTAGCTCCAGCCAAACAGTGCGCCTCTCATCCTGAGCGAAGTCGAAGGATGGCCAGATGCAGTGCGAGCCCCGGCTCGTCCTTCGACTTCGCTCAGGATGAGCCGTTCGCCGTGCCTGCCATGGCTCAGTCTTCGCTCAGCAGCCCGCTTTTCATCGGCTTCTTCCACTTATCTTCCGGCGCGGCGGCCTGGCGTGAGGGCATCGCCGCAACCGCATCTGTGGACGCGGGCGAAACGATGCCGCAGGCCGCTTCCAGTTCGCGCAGGAACGCCTTGGCGCCCGAAAGCCGCCGCTCCGGCGTGCCGCCAAGGCCGGAATGGACGAGTTTGGAATCCGGGCGCAGCTTCATCTGCGCGGGCCGTGTACGGACAATCTGCATCAGCTTCTGCGGGTCCATCACGGTGTCAGGGCGGAAAGCAAACACGGCGCCCTTCTCCCCGGCATCCAGCTTGGAAATGCCGAGCGCCTTGCACGACACCTTGATCGCCGTCACGTCCAGCAGCTGGCGCGTCTCATTGGGCAGCGGTCCGAACCGGTCGATCAGTTCAGCGGCAAAGGCTTCGCGGTCCTGCGCCGTCACGATGTCCGAGAGGCGCCGATAGAGCGACAGGCGCACATTGAGGTCGTCCACATAATCTTCCGGGATCAGAACAGCGACGCCCAGATTGATCTGCGGCGACCAGTCGTCTGCCACATCCGCCTCGTCCGTCGCCCCGGCGCGCAGCGCCTTTACCGCGTCTTCCAGCATCGACTGGTAAAGCTCGACGCCCACCTCTTTGACCTGGCCGGACTGCTGATCGCCGAGCAGGTTGCCCGCCCCGCGCATGTCAAGGTCATGGCTCGCCAGCTGGAAGCCTGCGCCCAGCGAATCCAGCGATTGCAGCACTTTCAGGCGCTTCTCCGCGCTTTCGGTGATCACCTTGTCCTTCGGTGTAGTAAAGTACGCATACGCACGGAGTTTGGAGCGGCCCACGCGCCCGCGCAGCTGGTAAAGCTGGGCGAGGCCGAACATGTCGGCCCGGTGGATCAGCAGCGTGTTGGCGCGCGGAATATCGAGGCCGCTTTCGACAATCGTGGTCGACAGCAGTACATCATATTTGCCCTCATAGAAGGCGGTCATGATGTCTTCCAATTCGCCCGCTGCCATCTGGCCATGGGCCACGATGAAGGAAACTTCCGGCACATGCGTGCGCAGGAAATTCTCCAGCTTGTCGAGATCCTGGATGCGCGGTGCCACATAGAAGGCCTGCCCGCCGCGATATTTCTCGCGCAGCAGCGCTTCGCGCAGCGTGACGGTGTCTTCCTCGGTGATGTAGGTGCGCACCGAGAGCCGGTCCACCGGTGGGGTGGCAATGATGGAGAGATCGCGGATGCCCGTCAGTGCCATCTGCAACGTACGCGGAATAGGCGTCGCCGACAGCGTCAGGACGTGTACGTCCGATTTCAGCTCCTTCAGGCGTTCCTTGTGCTTCACGCCGAAACGCTGTTCCTCGTCCACGATCATCAGGCCGAGGCGCTTGAACTTCATGTCCTTGCTCAGCACGGCATGGGTGCCCACCACCACATCCACCGTACCTTCAGCCAGGCCATCGCGCGTCTCGGCGGCTTCGCGCACGCCAACAAAACGCGACAGCGGGCGGACATTCAGCGGCCAGCCGGCAAAGCGTTCCTGGAAGGTCTTGAAATGCTGGCGGGCGAGCAGCGTGGTGGGCGCGATCACGGCCACCTGTTTGCCATTCATCGCCGCCACGAAGGCCGCGCGCAGCGCCACTTCGGTCTTGCCAAAGCCGACATCGCCGCAGACCAGCCGGTCCATCGGCTTGCCGGAGGAAAGGTCTGCCAGCACGTCCTCGATGGCCGAAAGCTGGTCGTCGGTTTCCTCATAGGGGAAGCGCGCGGCAAATTCCTCATAGAGGCCCTGCCCGCCCTGCACGGCGTCGGCGCGCTTGAGTTCGCGGGCCGCTGCGATGGCCATGAGTTCGGCGGCCATTTCCAGAATGCGCTTCTTGGCCTTTGCCTTGCGCGTCTGCCAGCCAACCCCGCCCAGCTTGTCGAGCTGGCCTTCAGCATCCTCGGAGCCATAGCGGCTGATCAGATCGATATTCTCTACCGGGATGAAAATCATGTCGCCGCCGGAATATTCCAGCTGCAGACAGTCATGCGGCGCGCCGGTCACTTCCAGCGTTTTCAGGCCCACATATCTGCCCACGCCATGATCGACGTGAACCACCAGATCGCCCGGCGTGAGCGAGGTGGCGTCCGTAATGAAGCTCGCCGATTTGCGCTTGCGGCGCGGCGCGGCCAGGCGGTCGCCCAGAACATCGGCCTCGGAAATCATCGCCAGATCCGGAAGGTTGAACCCCTCCTCGATGGGCACTTCAGCGACCGTAAAGTCAGTCTTCTTCGCTGCCTCCAGCGTGTGAACCTGCGCCAGCCCCGTCAGGCCATGATCGGTCAGCACATTGATCAGCCGGTCAGCAGAGCCGGTCGACCAGGCCGCAAACACCACCGGCTTGCCACTGGCATAGAGCGCGCGGGCATGGGCAATCACGGTCTCGAAGATGTTCTCGTCCGTCCTCAGACGTTCAGGCGCAAAGTCGCGCCCCCGGCGCCCGCCCATGTCGAAGGTATTGGGCGAAGGTTCTGCTGGTGAGAAGCGCACCACGGCGCGGGTCGCCAGCAGATCATCGAGTTCATCAGCCTCCAGATAGAGCCGGCCCGGCGGCAGAACGCGCGCCTTGCGGATATCGCCCCCGCCCGCTTCCAGGCGCGCAGCGTGATAGTCGGCCGCCTGCGTCAGGCGTTCATGCGCCGCCTCGCTGGAAAGATGGCCCAGCGCGAAGAGAGCGCCCTCGCCCACATAGTCAAACAGCGTATCAAGGCGCGGATGGAACAGCGCCAGCCAGGATTCCACGCCCTGCCGGCGGATCGAGGCGCGCGCCGCCTCATACATCTGGTCGCCCGAGGGCGGGCCGAACGTCTCCAGGAACCGGTCGCGGAAGGCGGCCAGCACATTGTCATTGAAGAGGATCTCGCTCACCGGCGCGAAGGTCACAGCTTCCGCCTTGCCGGTGGAGCGCTGGGTCTCGGTGTCGAAGGTGCGGATCGTCTCCAGCACATCGCCGAAGAAATCGAGCCGGAAGGGCTCCCCCGCCGTCGGCGGGAAGATGTCGATGATCCCGCCGCGCACGGCATACTCGCCCTGCTCGCGCACCGTGCCGGCGCGGATATAGCCATTGAAGGCGAGATATTCGGTCAGCTCATTGGCTTTCACCGTCTCGCCCGCTCGGATCGAGAGGGAGGCCTTGCGCAGCGTCTCCACCGGCGCGGCCCGCTGCACCAGCGACCCTGCCGTGGTGATCACCAGCAGAGGCCCCTGCGCCTTCTCATAGCGGGATATCCGCGCCAGCCCCGCGCAGCGCCGCGCCGCCACCGCTGGTGTCGGGCTGATCCGGTCATAGGGCAGCACGTCCCAGCCCGGCAGGTCCACCTGCTCGAGCCTTGGCGCCGCAAACAGCGCCATCCGCCGCGCCGCCTGCGCGAGGCGGTCATCGCGCGCCACATAGACGCCGATCCCGCCGCGCTTCTGCAATGCCTCACAGAACGTGATCAGGTCAGCGCCGAAAGGCGCGCCAGCAAAAGCGGTCGGGCCGCTCGAGGATGAAAGGACATCAGCGGGGGTCATGGCGATCTCGTTTTAGGTGGCCGCCTGAAGGGGTCAGCCACCTCTGGGGGCGTAGCGGAAGCCGATCAGCTGGTCCAGCACCGGACCTTTGTGTTTCTCAGGCACCGGCTCCTGCCCCACCAGCCAGGCAAAGATCTCCCAGTCCGGAACGTCCAGCAGGCGCTCGAACTCATCCAGCCCCTCCTGGTCCATCTCGCCCAGGGCTTCGTCGGCAAAGCTGCCCATCAGCAGGTCCAGCTCCCGGAAGCCGCGTCTCCAGGCACGGAATTTCAGCTTGCTGCGGCGGGTGTCGTCCATGAAGCCTCTGGTCCTTCTGCAAGCCCGGAAAAACTCCAACGCCGTTGGAGTTTTCCTGGAGTTTTCTGGCCGCCCGTTGGAGGACGGTTGGAGTTTTTTGGCGCCCTTATCCACGGGAGAGGCGCGTGGCTATCCACCTAGTTTCGCTGCCCCCGAAAGGCAATTGAAGCGCGGCAGATTGTTCGCTGGCCCGGCGCCGCGTAAGCTCTGCGGCGATGCGAGACGAGCGACTCTTTCCGCTGTTTGCCGGTCTTGAGACGCTTACCGGCGTCGGGCCCAAACTGACGCCCCTGCTGCAGAAGCTGGTGGGCGGGACGACCGTTTGGGATCTCCTGCTCCACCTGCCCGACCGCTGGCTGGACCGGCGCGTTCGGGAGAGCTTTGCTGATACCGTGGCGGGCGAAATCGCCACCGTCCAGGGCGAGGTCCACGCTTACCATCAGCCCTTCAATGACCGCTCCCCGCACCGCGTTCAACTGGTTGATTCCAGTGGCTTTTTGACCCTCGCCTTCTTTCGCGCCGATCCGCGCTGGATCAAATCCCAGTTCCCCGCCGGCGCCATGCGCATCGTTTCCGGCAAGGTCGAGGAGTATCGCGGCGAGCGCCAGATCACCCATCCGGACTTTGTGATAGACCCGGCCAAGGGCGAGACCCCGCCCGTCGTCGAGCCGATCTACCCGCTCACCGCCGGCCTCACCAATCGCCGCGTTCACACGCTGATCCTGCAGGCGCTGCAACACGTTCCGGCAGACCTGCCGGAGTGGGCAGACAAGCATCTGGTGGCCCAGAAGGGCTGGCCCGCCTTCCGCGAAGCCCTCGTCTGGCTGCATGATCCGCCTGCCTATGATGAAGACCGCTTCGCCCTGGCGCGGGAACGGCTCGCCTATGATGAGGCCCTGGCGCGCGAATCCGCTTTCGCCCTGGCCCAGGCCGCCCGCCGCCTGCGGCCTGCCCCGATCATCAAGGCCCCGCCCAGCGCCGTGAACCGCCTGATCGACGCGCTGCCCTACCGGCCCACCGGCGCCCAGATGCGCGCGGCCGCCGACATCAGCTCCGACATGGCCCGCGGCTATCCCATGCGCCGCCTGCTGCAGGGCGATGTGGGCTCCGGCAAGACGCTGGTGGCCGCCTTTGCCGCTGTAGAGGCCGCCGCCGCAGGCTTCCAATCGGTGTTCATGGCGCCGACCGAAGTGCTGGCGCGCCAGCAATTTGACACGCTCGACACCCTGCTCTCACCGCTCGGCTACACGGTCGCCGCCCTGTCAGGCCGGGACCGGGGCGCCGCGCGCGAAGCGACCCTGATGGGCCTCGCCGACGGCTCGATCCAGATCGCGGCAGGCACCCATGCGCTGTTTCAGGAAGCAGTCAGCTTCCGCAATCTCGGCCTCATCATCGTGGACGAGCAGCACCGCTTCGGCGTGTCGGACCGGATGAAACTCGCCGGCAAGGCTGAAAGCCCGCACATGCTGGTGATGAGCGCCACGCCCATCCCGCGCACGCTGGCACAGGCCGTCCATGGCGATCTCGATGTGTCGATCCTCGACGAGAAGCCACCGGGCCGCAAACCCGTGGAAACCCGCGCGGTGCCCGATACGCGCCTGGAAGACGTGATCGAGGCCATCGGCCGGGCGCTGAAGCGGGGCGAGCGCGCCTTCTGGGTCTGCCCGCGCGTGGATGTGGACGACGATGATTCCTCAGCCGTGGCGCGGCATGCGGCGCTGGAAGATGAGCTGAAGGTCCAGGCGGGCCTCGTCCATGGCCGGATGAAACCCGCCGAAAAGGACGCCGCACTGGAAGATTTCCGCACCGGCAAAACCCGCATTCTGGTGGCCACGACCGTGATCGAGGTGGGCGTGGATGTGCCCGAGGCGACGATCATGGTGATTGAGCGCGCCGAGGGCTTCGGCCTTGCTCAGCTCCACCAGCTGCGTGGACGTGTCGGCCGGGGTGACAAGCCCGCCTTCTGCATCCTGCTCTACCGCCCGCCGCTGGGGGAGACGGCGCGTGAACGCCTCGACACGCTGCGGCGCACGGAAGACGGGTTTGAGATTGCCGAAGCCGATTTCCGCCTGCGCGGCGCCGGAGACATTCTCGGCGTGCGGCAGGCAGGCGCTACCGATTACCGCGTGATCGACCTCGCCCGGCACAGCGACCTTCTGGAGATTGCCCGCAAGGATGCAGAGGCGGTGCTGGCGGGTGATCCAGGCCGGAAGGGCGAGCGCTGGCAAGCCCTGCGCATCGCGCGGGAATTGCTGACGCCGAAAGTGGCGCAGGGGCCGGAAAGCGGCTCGTGAAGCGGGCTTACTTCGCCGGGCTCGTGCCGGGCGCCGGCCAGTCGGGCAAGACCAGGCCATTCGAGATGATCGCCTTGGCCCCTTCTTCCAGCGTCATATCCAGCCGGATGACTTTCGATTCCGGCAGATAGATCAGGAACCCGCCCGTCGGGTTTGGCGTGGTGGGCACGAAGACGCCGATATACTCGGACCCCAGCTTCGCCTCCAGTTCACCCCGGACTTTCCCTGCCACAAAGCCGATGCACCAGGCGCCTTCCTTGGGATATTCGATCATCACCACTTCGCGGAACTGGCCGCTGGCATTCGTCTGGAACACATCCCGGATCTGCTTGAACACCGAATAGATGGACCGCACGAAGGGCACGCGCGCCATTACCCTGTCGGTGGTATCGACCACGTATTTGCCCAGGAAGTTTGTGGCGATTGCGCCCAGAAGCGTCAGGAAGATCAGCAGGATGATCAGGCCGAACCCTGGCACGGCGTAATTGAGATAGGTTTCGGGCCGCAGACCTGCCGGCAGGATCGGAACGACCCAGCTGTCGATCATCCTGATGAAGAAATCGAGAATGGCGAAGGTGGCCACCATCGGCAGGGCAATCAGCATCCCGGCCACGAAGCGGGCACGCAGCCAGGCCAGTGGGCCAGGCTTGGGCGGCACGTTCACCACCACGATGCCGAACTCGCGCTTCTCATTCTCTGACATCTTCTGCCCCTGTGACGCTGCGGCTTTCCTCAGGGTTACCGCTTGGCGCGCCCCTTCTTCCGCGTAATTGTGGCGAAGATGGGAACCGTGACCGACATAGAAAAGGGCCTGAGTGATTGGGCCGTAGCGCATTATGGCGCAGCCGCTGCGATTGCCGGCCTGCGCCGGCTATCGGGAGGCGCCAGCCAGGAAACCTGGGCCTTTGAAGTGGAAGCTGGCGAGAAAAGCGAGCCGCTGATTCTGCGCCGCGCGCCGGGCGGCACGGCAGCCGCCCGCAGCTCTGAGGCCATTACGCTGGCCATCGAAGCCGCGCTGCTGGACGCCACAGACAAGGCCGGTGTCCGCGTGCCCGGCGTGCGGCATGTATCGCCGCCCGGCTCTGTCCTCGGCGAAGCCTTCGTGATGAAGCGCGTGGCGGGCGAAACGCTGGGCCGGAAGATCCTGCGGGATGCAGAGTTTGAAACAGCGCGCACGCGGCTGACCCAGCAATGCGGCGAAGCGCTGGCGCGCATCCATTCGGTGCCGCTGAGCGGCCTTCCCAACTTGCCAACGAGCCTCGGGCGAAACCAGATCGACAAGTATGAGGCCGTCTATCGCGAGTTTGACCTGCCCCGGCCTGTATTTGAGCTCGCCTTCGCCTGGCTGAAGGATAATGAGCCCGAACCGGCTGATCCGGTTCTGGTGCATGGGGATTTCCGCCTCGGGAACCTCATCGTGGATGAAAACGGCCTCGCCGCCGTGCTTGACTGGGAACTCGCCCATATCGGCGACCCGCGCGAAGACATCGCCTGGCTCTGCGTCAATTCCTGGCGCTTTGGCCAGACCGAAAACCGCGTCGGCGGCTTTGGCCAGCTGGATGAGCTGCTCGATGCCTATGCCGCCGCCGGCGGCGCCCGCTATCGCCCCGCCGACATCGACTGGTGGGAAATCATGGGCAGCCTCAAATGGGGCGTCATGTGCATGACCATGTACGGCGCCTTCAAGACCGGCGCGGACCCCAGCGTCGAGCGCGCAGCCATCGGCAGGCGCGTGTCTGAAAACGAAATTGATCTCATCAACCTGTTCGAGGGCCTTGGACGCCATGCATGACGCCCCCTCCGCCAAGGAACTGATCGAGGCGGTCAAATCCTTTCTGGACAAGACCGCCATGGTCCAGCTGCAGGGACATGCCGCTTTCCATGCGCGGGTGGCCTCCAATGCGCTCGCCACCGTGCTGCGCGAAATGGAGCAACGGCCGGCCGCCGAAGCGCGCGAGCGGGATCGCCTGCAAGCGCTTTTGAAGTCGGATGAGGCAGATGTCGGCAAGCTGAACCGCAAGCTCTGTGAGGAAATCCGCACGAAGCGGGTTGACCTCGGCACGCCGGGCCTGTTGACCCACCTAAAATCGACCACAATTGACCAATTGTCTGTGGACCAGCCGGGCTATTCGGGACTTCGTACCGCAGCCCGCTAAACTGCGAGGTTGCGATGAATAAGTTTGTTCTGATCGGTGGTGGCGCGCTCTTGCTCGCGGCAGGCGGCGTGGCGGCGTGGATGCTGCTGTCGGCCCCGGAGCCGGAACCGGTTCACCTTGACCCTTACGACTATTCACAGGCGGAAAGCTGGGACGTGAAACCCGCCGAACAGCCGCCCGCTGTCTGGGAAACAGGCTGGGCGATAGATGTGATCCAGCTGACAACCCATACCCGCCGCGCTCCGGAGGACATCGCCGAGGCGCTGGACATCATCGGCCCGGTCTACGCGCCGAAGCTGCGCGGGCCGAACTTTGCCGAGGACGCGGCTGCCGCGCTTCAGGAATACCTCGAGATAAACAATAACGGCCGCGCCTTTGTGATTGCCAGCAACCAGCCCCTGCCCGCCAGCACGGTGCCGGTCATCAATGCTGATCCGATGGTGCGCGCGCGCTTTGGCGGCGTGCTGCTGCTGGATGGCCAGGAAACCGCGTTTGCGCCCGGCGTGAACCCCGCCAGCGTCTGTTCAGACCGGTTTGGCGCAGGCGAAGTGTGCGCCGCCCCCGTGGAGATCAAGCGGACCGATGGCGAGTGGGCCGTCGCGGGGGAAGGCCCGATCGGCGGCCCTGTGATCGACGGCTTTGCCGACTGGCTGGACGGAAGCGCGCCGAAACTGGCCGAGCCGCTGGGCGATCTGGAGGAAGTCGAAATCATCGACATCCGCCGCCCCGGCCAGACAGACTAGGCAGGCCAGATTATTCAGGCAGGCTTGGCCGCAGGCTGGTTTTCCGGCGCGGCCAGCACGAACGGCTCCAGCCCCCGGCAGGCCGCATCAACCGCCAGCAGCCGAGGGAACGCGTCCAGCGCCACCTTGAACCGGCGGGCATTGGCCATCTGCGGGATCAGCGCGATCTCGGCGATGCCCGGCGCGTCGCCGAAGAGGAAGTCCCTGCCTTCAGACGCCTGCGCCATTTCTTCCAGCGCCTTGAACCCCCGGACGATCCATTCGCCATACCAGCGCGCAATGGCCGCCTCATCGGCGCCGAATTCCTTGCGCAGATAGGCCAGCGGGCTGAGATTGTTGAGCGGGTGGATGTCGCAGGCGATGACATCGGCAAAAGCCCGCGCCTGCAGCCGCGTCCACGGATCTTTCGGCAGAAGCGCCGGGCCTTCCAGCGCCTCGTCAATCCATTCGATGATCGCCATCGATTGCCCGGCCACCCGGCCATCCACCTCGAGGGACGGCACCCGCATCTGCGGGTTCACGCTGCGATATTCATCCGTAAGCTGCTGATCCACGCCGCCGAGAATGTTGATCGGCACAAGATCATAGGCTGCGCCCTTCAGATTGAGCGCAATGCGCACACGGTAAGCGGCCGAGGAGCGCCAGTAATCATAAAGACGGATCACGCAATGTCCTCCAGTTCCAGCACGCGGAGCAATTCCTCCCGGGCAATCCGGCATTCATCCGCGAAGGCCGGATCAGCGAGATCGGCGGGGGAGAGACGATCCCGGTAAGTCTTGCGGATGACGCCCTGAAGCTCGTCAATCAACTCATCATCGAGAAGCACGCCCGAATGGCATTCGGCGAGTTCGTCCTCCGTCATCACGACACGCAGGCGCAGGCAGGCGGGGCCGCCCCCATTGCGCATCGACTGGCGTACATCAACAAACTCGACCCTGCCAATCGGGCCGTTGCCAGCCACCATCTGCTCGCAGAAGCGGCGGGTGGATGCCGTCTCCTGCGCTTCCAGCGGCGCAACAAGCACGAGCCGGTCTTCACCGGGGAACTGCAGCAGCTGGGAATTGAAGAGGTAAGACCGGATCGCGTCTTCCAGCGGAACGTCCGCCTCCGGAACCATGACGGGCTTCAACTCGAACAGGCCATCGCCCGCGCGGCGGAGCGCCTCAAGTGTACCGCGCGCATCTTCGAACGCCGCCTCATGGAAAAACAGGGTGTCGAGCGCGCCGACGCAGACGACGTCATTGTGGAAGGCGCCTGCCTCAATCGCGCGTTTTGCCTGCCGCGCGAACACAGTTCGCCCCTCCCCCAGCCCATGCGACCGCGCGATGGACTGAGCGGCCAACAGCGTCTGACGAGCCGGGAAGCCGGCAACCATCTCGCCAGCTTCTCGCCCATAAACGAAGAGCCCCACACCAGGCGCGCCATGCTCTGCACACAGACGGACATGGTTTGCTGCCCCTTCATCGGAGAAATCCGAATGGGACGGCAGAGCGCCATGAACGGCAAATCTGCGATCCCCGGAAAAGATCGAGATCAACGTCGTCGTCGTGTCGGGATGTTCGAGGCTGCGGTGGAGCATGGTGGAGAGGTTTGCGGGCGTGAAATGCAGCAGGCCATCTGCGGTGTCTGCCGAGGGCGACACGGTCGCGGCATTCGCTGTCCACATGCTGCTTGCCGAATAGGCGGCCTTCAGAAGGCGCGGCGCCATCTTTCCTGCCGCTTCGATGATATCGGCATCCGAACCGGAGAACCCCGCCGAGACCAGAAGATCAAAATTCGGGCGCGGCAAGGGCGGCAGAACGCCTTGCACGAGACCAGCCCGAACAAGGTAGCGCATCTTTTCAAGCCCCTGAATGGCAGCTTCGCGCGGGTTTGAAACATCCCCTGCATTGCGGGAACTGGCGAGGTTTCCGTCCGACAGGCCGCCATAATTATGGCTCGGCCCGATCAGGCCGTCGAAGTTGACTTCTGCCGCGAGGGTCATGCCTCAGCCTCGACAATCCAGGCCGCAGCTTTCAGCCGTGTACGGCCATCCTCTCCGGCAAGCTCCTTGAGCCGGGCCACGACGGCGCCCTTCACAACATCCGGATCAATGCCCTGCTCGGCAATGGCCCGCGAGAGCGGCCCCATGTCGAGCATGAATTCTGCCGTATCCTCGGCCGAGGCGCCGGGCAGCATCAGATCCCCATCCCAGGGCGTGATTGAGATATCTGCCCAGCCGCTGTCTCTCAGTATACGGCTTACATAATCAGCATCCCCAAAAGCGAACGGGCCGGGGGTTCCCGGCTGGGGCGGCGCGGGGGGCGTCTTGAGAAGGGGCATCGCGGCCTGCAGGGGCGCCAGAGCCCAGGTGTTTTCCGGCAGGGGCCGCCAGCAGGCAAACCGCAGGCGTCCCTTGGGCTTCATGCCAGCGCGGATATTGGCAAACGCGGCCACCGGATCGGCAAAGAACATCACCCCGAAACGCGAGATGACCAGATCGACAGGCTGCGCCGGGCGCCACACAGAGGCATCGGCCACCACAAACTCGATCCCCGCCCCCACAGCGGCCGACCTCTGCTTTGCCAGCTCGATGAGCGGCGCGGAAACATCAACGCCGGTCACCGAAACATTTACGGCGCTGGCCGCCACATTCAGCGAAAGCGCCCCGGCGCCGCAGCCCACATCGATGACGGCCTGCCCAGGCCCGGGAAGAACCGGCGAAAGAATTGCCTCAACGAAGGGCGACAGCATCACATCCATTCTGTCTGCGTCGCGCACCCATTTCCGGCCCGCGGGGCCATTCCAGTATTCAATCTGCGAGGTGTTATCCATTGTTCCTGTCTCCTCTCAGGAGGGAAAGCCTGGCGCCGTCATCCGGGCCGCTTTTGGGGCAAGTTGGCTGGCCTGTGGCCAGGCGCAATAGTCGGCGGCATAATACGCCCCCGGACGGAAATTTCCCGACAGTCCTGGCCCGCCGAACGGCATGGCGCCGCTCGCCCCAGCCGTCGGCCGGTTTCTGTTGAGGACGCCCGCGCGCATCTCGCCATAGGCCCGCTGCCACAGAGTATCGTCATCGCTGACCAGGCCGCCGGAAAGGCCATATTTGGTTGCATTGGCGCGCAGAATGGCGTCATCGAAATTCGCCACGCGGCTTATCTGGATCAACGGCCCGAAAAGCTCCTCATCCGGAATACCTTCAGCATCCGTCACATCCACAATGCCCGGAGAAACGAAACCCGTTCCCTGCGGGCCCGCCTCCAGCGGCAGTATGGGCTTGCCGCCTTTCGACAGGAGCATCTGATAGAATTCCGCCGCCTGCCCCGCAGCTTTGGGAGACACCAGCGGGCCCATGAATATGCCCGGCTCATTCCATGCGCCGATGCGGATGCCCCTGGCGCGGGCGGCGATGGCATCGATCACGGCATCGCCAAAGGCGCCTTCCGGGAGGACCAGGCGGCGCGCGCAGGAACAGCGCTGCCCGGTCGTGAGATAGGCAGACTGCGCAGCAATGTCTGCGGCCGCGTCAACATCTGCAGGCTCCCATATGATCAGGGGATTGTTGCCGCCCATTTCCAGCGCCAGGATCACATCCGGCCGGCCGGCAAAATGCTTGTGGAAGAAGACGCCCGTTGCCGCTGATCCGGTGAACAGCAGACCATTGATCGGCTGGTTGATCAGGGCCGCGCCGGTGTCGCGTCCTCCGTGGACGATGTTTATGCAGCCGTCCGGCAGCCCGGCGGCGGCAAAGGCATCTGCCATGATCTCTGCCACCGAAGGCGCCAGTTCAGATGGCTTGAAAACGCAGGTGTTGCCCGCCAGCAGCGCCGGCACGATATGCCCGTTGGGCAGATGTCCGGGAAAATTGAATGGTCCGAATACGGCCATTACGCCATGAGGACGATGCGTCAGGCGGGATTGACCAAAAGCCGCAGGTTCATCCCGGTCGCCTGCGCGCTCTTTCAGAGCCGCCACGGAAACCCCGATCTTGGCTTTCATGGTGGCCGCTTCGGCCTGAGAATCCCAGAGAGCCTTGCCCATATCGCGGCTGATCGCTTCGGCGATGCCGGCGGCACGCTTGCCGATCTCTTCGGCATACCGCTCCATGATGGCGATACGATCCTGAACAGGCGTCCTGGCCCAGCCGGAAAAGGCCGCCCGGGCGGAGGCGACGGCGGCGGCCACTTCACCGGCATCGGCCGAGTGCCCCTCCCAGCTGAATTCGCCGGTCGCCGGGCAATGCTTGGCGAATGCGGCGCCGTTTCCGGGGCGCCACTTGCCGTCGATATATACGCCGTCTTTCATTACTTGCTCCGTACCCAGAAGCGCGCGGGCATACCGGGTTTCAGATGCAACGCTTCCAGAATGTCTGATGAAACAACCAGATTGTTTTCGCCCCGGCGAATGAACTTGCCGAGCGAAACGCGGAAATCGGGCAGCCTGTTGCTGCAGAGCAGCCCCTGGCGCGCATCCGGATCACCCTCGACTTCGCCGGCTTCCACTGTAACCACGCGGCTTTCCTGAATTGTGCGGATATGGCGCCGCTGCGCGGCCACCAATGGGCCGCCATCGAAGATGTCCACAGTCCGGTCAAACTCGAAGCCTTCCCATTGGAGAAGCTTGTAGGCGCCGACCCCTTCCGAATGGCAACGCCCGATGACTTCGCGTGCCTCCGGCGGAAGGAGGTCCACATACACCGGATAGCGCGGCATCAGATCGACAATGAACTGATTGTCCGTAGTCGCCGAAAGCCGGTCTGCCTCGGCAAAATCCATGCGGAAGAAATGCCGCCCGAGACATTCCCAGAAAGGCGACTCGCCCGTGTCGTCCACAACGCCGCGCAGCTCTGCCAGCACCCTGTCGCTGAAACGCTCCGGCGCGGCCGCCATCAGAAGATACCGCGATTGCGCCGCAAGGCGCCCGGCGCCGCCGCCCCGATGGTCCGGCTTCAGGAACAGTGTGCCAACCTCGGTATAGCCGACATATTCGTTCGTCAGCACCAGCGCGTCCATATCGAAGCGGAGGTTGCCTGCGGCATGGCTCGCCTGCGCCAGCGTGATGATGCGATAATTGAAAAAGGGCTGATCAATGCCCGTTCCGGCCTTCACCGCAGAGCACCCGACGACCTTCCCGGTCGGCAGATGCTCCATCATCATCAGATACTTTCCGTACTGAATATTTTTCTGGCGGCTATGAAATGCCTGCTCGGATTTCTCGAGCCGCTCCATCAGGATCGGCTCATCCACCGGAAGGCTTGTAAATCCGGGGCCGGACAATTCAGCCAGCTCCATCAAAGCCCCGAGATCGTCGAGCCGCGAGGGCCGCATCACATATTCAATGCTCATGCTCAGCGCCCCATCAATTCCTTGATGCGCTTTGCGTCCATCCGCCCATCTGCCAGCCTGTTCAGGATAAGCGCCGAGAGCGTTGCCCGCTCGGCAAAGCTCTCGACAATGACGAATTCCTCATCGGAGTGAATCCGCCCCCCGCGCACACCCAGCGTATCAACGTTGGGAACACCCGCCGCAAAGATGTTGTTGCCTTCGCAGACACCGCCCGTGTCAACAAACTCAAGCTCGAGACCGATTGCCTGGCCGGTGGCATGGACGGCGTCGAACAGGGCCTGCTGCGCGGCGTTGCGCGGCTTGGGCGGGCGATAGAAACCGCCATGCAGATGGCCGTGAATACCATCGCGCGCCGAGGCACGCGCAAACAGGCGCTCAACCTCCCGGGTGGCCCAGGCCGACGCCTCAGCATCGGGCGCGCGGGCGCCAAAGCGGACAACGGCAAGATCCGGCACGATATTGACCGGGCTGCCGCCCTCGATGGCGCCGACATTGAAAGTCACCCCGTCGCGCTGGCCATTCAGCGCTTCAAGGCCGAGAACCAGTTCCGCCGCCGCTTCAATGGCGCTGCGCCCCTCTTCCTTGGCGCGGCCGGCATGCGCCGCCCGGCCATGCAGCACGATGTCAAATACAGCAGACCCCTTGCGGCCCCCGGACATAGCGCCTGTTTCCATGGCCGGCTCATATGTCATACCGATATGCGCGCCGGAACGGGCAGCCTCCGTCAGCGCGGCTGACGAGGCAAAGTTTCCGATCTCCTCATCCGGCGTGATCACGATCTGATAGCCGAGACGATCCTTGAGCGGACCACTTTCGAAGGTCCTGAGGGCTTCGAGCATGAGGCTCAGCCCGCCTTTCATGTCTGCCATGCCGGGGCCATTGATCCGGCCATTGTCCAGGTCTCGAATCGTCTCGAACGTCCCCGGCGGGAAGACCGTATCATAATGGCCGGACAGGACGACCTGGATCGGGGCGGCGGGCCGCGAGCTTACCTTGACGATAGGCCCGGTATGCATCTGCACCACCCGTCCGTCGGCGCCGACCGTGTCAAAGCCCGGCCCCTCCACCAGGCGCACATCGGCCTCAAGCGCCGAGAAGGCATCTGCAAGCTTGGGCGCCAGCATCTTCAGGCCGGCAATATTGTAACTGCCCGTGTTTATCGAGGACCAGGCGCGGGTCCGCGCAATCATGTCCGGGGCGGCCGCAGCGAGGCGCTCACGCGCGGCCTCATCTTCGCGGGAAAGAGAGCTGAGTTGGGTCATGGCCCTTGGTTTCACAGCTGAAGGCACGCGGCAAGCCTCTGCCCTTCCCCCGCGAAAACAAAAAAACGGCCCAGCTTTCGCCGGGCCGTTTCCTTAGAGAAATCAATCGCCGTTACTGAACGATGATCGTGACTTCCGAGCGGCGGTTCAGCGGCTCGCGAACACCGTCAAGCGTTGCTTTGGCGAGCGCGGTTTCACCTTTACCGTCTTTCGAGATCAGCGTGCTGGCAATGCCGCGCTGGGTCAGAGCGGAGGCAACCACGTCAGCGCGGCGAACCGACAGACGCTGGTTGTAGTCAGCAGCGCCCGAAGTGTCGGTGTGACCAATGATGGTCACCGAACCAGCGGAGCAGCCTTCAACCGAACGAATGTTGGCCACAGCCTGATCGATAACTGCCGAAGCCTGGCTCGTCAGATCCGAACGATCCCACTCGAAGTACACCACGAACTCCTGGCTGAGTGCAGAGCACTGCTGGGCCATCGGCGGGGCGGTCTCTTCCGGCGGAGGCGGCGGAGGAGGCGGCGGGGGCGGCGGCGGAGGAGGCGGCGGAGGCGGGGGCGGCGGCGGAGGCGGTGCCGGCGGCGCAGCGAACGAATAACGCACGCCCAGGGTCGCAGTGTGATCCTGGTAGTCTACGTCATAGGAACCGGCGGTGCCTGCTTTGCCATCAAAGTTGAGGTCTTCAACCGTGAAATACTTGTAGCCGACGTCCATGGTGAGACGCTCAGACAGCTTGAAGCCGACGCCCAGAAGGCCCTGATAGGCAATGCCGGAAGCTTTGTCGGAGAAGCCGTTTGCAGCGGCGCCAGCCGGAAGCGTGCGGTTGGACGCTTTTGCGTTCAAGCGAGCACCACCAACACCGAGACCGATGTAAGGCTGGACCGTGCCACCTTTGTTGAAGTCGTAAAGGCCATTGACCATCAGGTCCGTGACGCTGGCATAGCCGGCAGGCGCGGTCGACGAGCCAGGAAGCGTGCCATTGATGCCGTTCGGGACATCAAGATCGCCACCACGTTGGCCGAGCACGCCCTCAAGGCGCAGACCATTGGCGAAGCCATAGCCGAGACCGAGGCTCAGGCCGAGATTTTCGGAAACCGACGAATTATCGACAATCGAACCGTTAAAGGCTGCCGTCGGATCGTGATCAACGGTGCCGTCGAAGGAATACTGGATATCCGCGCGCGAATACCAGCCGTCTTCGGCGTGCGCCGTGGCGCCAGCAGTCGCGAAAGCGGCCGCGGCAGTCGCGCACAACAGAGTTTTCTTCATACTCAATCCCCTTTTGTGTGCCGAATGACGGGATTGTCCTCGGCCGCAGGTTCATAGCGGGTATCAACCGCATGCTTTGGTGTTAAACGTTTTTTCCGCCGTCCGCGAGCATTTTTAGTCCCAATACCCCCGAATGCGGTGGAAATTATCGCCTACCGAGACCCTTTTGCAACAGGTCCCCATAGCCGTCAAACGACGCATTATTAACGTGCGCTGAACGACAATTCACAAACGCAGCGATCCGGGCTTTGGTTCCAGCCCGGAGACACTTTTTTTGATTTTCCGGCCGAATTCCACAGCCTCGTTGCAAAGAGGCCGGATTCGATGCCCAAAGCAGATTCTCCGCCGAATCAGCATGGCAGTTGCTTAACGGCTGAGTTCGACCTTCAGTTCCCCGAATGGCAGCGGCTCTTTCAGGGACCACACGGCCATCCTGCACGCTGGAGGGTCAGCGCGCGCCCTGGCCAGAAACAGGGTCGAGGGGGGACCGCGCATCGCCGCCTGGAACCCCAACCCATTCCCGCAACCATAGGGAGAAATCCGGCTTTCTCAGCCAGTTACCTGCAGCACGGCGCCAGCCAGAGCATCTGGCTGCCGCGAAGGGGTAAATGGGTTCAACGGTGATGAGGGGGAAATGGTACCGCCTCTCCGGCTTGAACGGAGGACCTCTGGTTCCACAAACCAGCGCTCTAACCAACTGAGCTAAGGCGGCATCTGTTCCGGCGACATACAGCTACCGGAAAAGGGTTTCAAGCGGCGAGCAGCGTGCCGAAGCCCCTGCTCTGCCGAAAAATGATCAAATCTTCACAACCTGGTCGAACTCAAGATCAACCGGGGTGCCCCGGCCGAAGATCGAAACGGTGACTTTCAGGCGGCCATGCGCCTCGTCGATTTCCTCGACAGCGCCTTCGAAGCCCTGGAACGGCCCGTCATTGACCTGAACCTGCTCACCGATCTCGAAGCTGACCTTCGGACGCGGACGCTCGGCCGCCGTATCGGTCGACTTGCCGAGAATGCGGTCAACTTCCTTCTGGCGGACCGGCAGCGGCTTCTTGCCCCCTTCGGCGCCGAGGAAGCCGGAAACTTTCGGCGTGTCCTTGACGAGGTGGTAGATATCGTCGGTCAGCTGCGCCTTCATCAGCACATAGCCGGGGAAGAAACGCTTCTCGACCGTCTTCTTCTTGCCGCGCGCGACCTCGACGACCTCTTCGGTCGGCACTTCGATCTCTTCGATCAGGTGCAGAAGGCCCTTGCGCTCCGCCTGTTCGCGAATCGTGGCGGCCACCTTCTTTTCGAAGTTGGAATAGGCGTGGACAATGTACCACTTGGCATCAGGCATGGGGCGAACGCGCTCCGGAAGGTCTGTTAGCGTCACGGCAGCCGTCAGGCGCCGCGTACGAAATTCACGAACAGGGTTATGACTGTATCGGTCAGGAAAAGGAATATCGCGATCAGGATCGACATGATCAGCACGAAAATCGTCGCCTGGATGGTCTCCTGGCGCGAGGTCCATGTCACCTTGTTACCTTCCGCACGCACCTGGCGCAGGAATGTAATCGGTCCAACCCGCTTCTTCTTTTCCTTCTGGTCCTTAACGGCCATGTCACCACTCACTTGAAAGGCGGGCGATTAGCCCTTTTGGGCGCCCGCGTCCACGGCAAATATGCATGGAACTCCGCTTCAGGAGTGCCAACCCGCTGCAGATGTGCGTTGAGTTGGCCTCCGAAACAAGCCCCGCCCTGCCCTAAAGCTTGCCGAAAGCCCGTGGCGGCAGGCCGGGTACATCCACTTCCACGGCAAACAGGCTGCCGGAGAGCGGGCGGGCGTCAAGCTGCGGGAAGCTGAGCCCGGTTCGGGCGGTGGTGATGAAAAGGGTACGCATGTCCTGCCCCCCGATGGCGCAGCCGGTGGGCAGCGGCGCGGCAAGGATGATGACCTTGTCCAGGGCCCCATCCGGCGCGAACCGGACAACGCGGGAGGCGCCGTGCAGGCAGACCCAAAGGCCACCCTCGCTGTCGACGGTCGACCCGTAGGGCAGACCGCCCAGCTCATGCGTAAACGCAAAGGTCCGCCGCCCGGAAAGCACGCCCGTTTCAGGGTTCACATCGAAGGCGAGGATTTCCGCCTCGGCGCTGTCGCAGGTGTAGAAGGTGCGCCCATCGGGCGAGAACTGCATCGTCTTGGTGACCAGTACCGAGGGCAGGCGCAGCGGCGTCACCGTCTTGTCGGGACCATAGCGGTAATAGACCCCGCTCGGGTCGCGCTCGGCCTCGTCCATGGTGCCGAACCAGAAGGAGCCGTCGGGCGCGACGCCGCCATCGCTCGTGCGATTGGTCGGGGGCTCCTCCGGCAGGGCGCAGAGGCGCTCATAGGCTTCATTGGCGGGATCGAAAAACCCGATCTCCCGGTCTGCTGCCATCAGCAGATGGCCGCCATACAGCGCCAGGCTGCTGGCCTTCACCGGCAGATCATACCGCCGGGTATTGCCGGTCTTGGGATTGTAGCGGTGGAGTTTTGCCCGGCGGATATCGACCCACCAGAGGAAGCCCTCAGAAGGGCTCCACAGCGGCGCCTCGCCCTGCATACAGCCGGTTGGCGCAACGCATTCGGGGGAGAGGATCATGGCGGAGAGACCGTCGCAATGGATGGAAAGGGCGAATTAATCCTCGCCGAGAAGGCCCGCAAGATCGGCGAGTTCAAACAAGCCCTCCCGCAGCGCCTCACTGGCGGAAATTTCATCAACATCAGCGCCCAGGGCATCGAGGGCGAGGCCGTAGGCTTCGCGCAGGGGCCCATCGGCCACCAGCAGCACTTCATCGCCGGGATCGTAATGGGCGGCCACATCAGCGCCGATCAGCAGGCCGGCGATCGCGGCGGCCTTGCAGGCGGGATCCAGCTGGCCGGTGAAGATGGCCGCCTCGACGGAGAAGACCGGCGGCGCGTCGTCGGTATCGAGGGCCCGCTCGACCCATTCGCGGAACACGCGGGGATCGAAGATCTGGGCCGGGCCATCCTTCAGAGCCAGGGCGCCGGCCGTGAGCAGCAGGTCTCGCAGCTCGGAGGTGATTTCGGTGGAGAGGCCGAGGATGCGGCCATGTTCCAGATCATAATGGCGGGTGTGGCGCCCGACGATGCAGACGGCGGCGTGATCTTCCCCCAGACCGGCAAGAATCGTCTCGGAGCCGCAGGAGATGTCGGGCGGCGAGAGCTGGCGTATCCACGGCACAATCCAGATGCCATCGCGCGCCATCAGATGGCCCGGCATGGACATCAACGGGACAGGAATGGACAGGTTGGTGACAGATTGGGACAGGATACCCACATCCCCGGACACGATGACCGGCACCTCCGGCCATGCCCCCAGCCACTCGCTGACATGGAAGCGGATGCGGGCGAGATATTCGGACGGGGCGATTCGCTCGGGCTCATGCATCACCGCCGAGGAGAGGATCTCCCCTCCGGCATCATACGCCCAGGCAGAGAGCCGGGAGCCTGTCCAGTCCAGGCCAATCAGCGCGAGGCTGTCTTTCATCTCAACTGCTTTCCGATGACCGACGCATCTGACATTTCCCCTCCGGTGTGGGCCAGCGAATGCTTCGGCGCAAGCCGCAAGATGCCCTATTGCACTTGCTGGCGCGCGGCAGCGGCCTAAACACGGGGGGAACCAACCCCTGCGGAGCAGCGCCCATGTCGTCAAACGAGTCCAGACCCGCCGGCGCGGCAGAGGCCCTTCTGAAGCTGGTGGACATCATGGCCCGGCTGCGCACGCCGGAAACCGGCTGCCCCTGGGATCTGGAACAGACCTTCGCCACCATTGCGCCCTATACGATCGAGGAAGCCTATGAGGTGGCCGATGCCATCGAGCGCGGCGATATGAGCGACCTGCGGGAGGAGCTGGGCGACCTGCTGTTTCAGGTGATCTTCCACAGCCGGATGGCCGAGGAGGCCGGCGCCTTCGCGCTCGCCGATGTGATCGCCGCCATCAATGACAAGATGATTCGCCGCCACCCGCATGTCTTCGTCGCCGCCGATGGGCGGGACGCGGAAGGCCAGACGGTGGCCTGGGAAGAGGTGAAGGCTGCCGAACGGGCCGCGAAAGGCAAGAAGGCGGAAGACACCAGCGCGCTGGCGGGCGTCGCCCTGTCCCTGCCCGCGCTGCTGCGCGCCGAGAAGCTGCAGAAGCGGGCCGCGCGGACAGGCTTTGACTGGACCGAAGCGGCGCACATCTTCGACAAGCTGGAGGAAGAGACGGCCGAAGTGAAAGACGCGATGGCCAGCGGCGACGCAGATGCCATCGAGGACGAGATCGGCGACCTCTTGTTTGTGGCGGCCAACCTGGCGCGGCGGCTGTCCGTTGACCCCGAACAGGCCCTGCGCCGGGCGAACGCCAAGTTCGAGCGCCGCTTCCGCGCCATGGAGGCAGCCGCCGCAGAGGCGCGCGTGGACTTTGCGTCGCTGAGCCTCGATGAGCAGGAGGCTTACTGGCAGGGCGTGAAGAAGGCCGAGCGGGGGTGAGCAAGTTCGCCACCTGTTTTACTCGTCACGCTCGATGGCCGCAGGCCATCTGAGCGCCCAGCTCCCGCCGCCTCCCCGAAGCGTATCCCGTGATGTTTGGAGATGGGCACTCTGACGGGCCTGCGCCCGTCGAGTGTGACGAAATGAAAGAGATGGGCCTCACGAGATCCCCGCCTTCGCGGGGATGAGCGGAGCTAGGATCACCCCAGCACCACACCCGCCGCTAGTTCCGGAAATTCTGCGCGGAACTGGCCGAGGCGTTCAGAGGAAACACGGACAGAAACTTCCGTGCCGCCATCGTCGAGCTGGGTTTCGGAGATCACTTCGCCATGCTGGTGCAGCCAGGCGCGGGCCTTGCCGTCGGCGGGGCTGAGGGTGAGGCGGATTTCTGTCCGCCCCCGGAGGAGTGATTTTTCGATCAGGGCCAGCAGCGTGTCGATGCCTTCGCCCGTCAGCGCCGAAACAGCCGCGGCCGGCGGCTCGTCCGTCATCGCTGCCAGCGCGCGCAGGGACTCTGCCCGCTCCGGCGAGAGGGCGTCCATCTTGTTCCAGGCTTCGATCATCGGCGGCAGGGGCAGGCCGGATTCTGTTTCCAGCCGTTCCAATACCAGCGCAACATCTTCCGCCTGCTCCATATCCGAGGCGCTGGCGCGGTCGCGGACATGGACCAGCAGGTCCGCCTGCAGCGACTCTTCCAGCGTTGCCTGGAAGCTGTCGATCAAATGGGTTGGCAGGTCGGTGATGAAGCCGACGGTATCGATAAGCGCCGCTTCGCCCAGCGTTGGCAAGTCGAGCCGGCGGATGGTGGGGTCGAGCGTGGCAAAGGGCATATCCTTGGCGAACACGTCTGATCCGGTGAGCCGGTTGAACAGGGTGGACTTGCCGGAGTTGGTGTAGCCGACGAGCGCAATGACGGGCTTGCCGGAGCGCCGGCGGCCTGCCCTCTGCACTTCGCGCGTGCGCTTCACATCATCCAGATCGCGCCGCAGGCGGACAATCCTGTCGTCCAGCATCCGGCGGTCTGCCTCCAGCTGGCTTTCGCCAGGGCCGGAGAGGAAGCCGCCGCCGCCGCGCTGGCGTTCAAGGTGGGTCCAGGTGCGCACGAGGCGCGAGCGCTCATAGAGGAGGCGCGCGAGTTCCACCTGCAGGCGGCCCTCTTTGGTGCGCGCGCGCAGGCCAAAGATTTCGAGGATCAGACCCGTCCGGTCGATCACCTTCACGCCGAGGCGTTTTTCAAGGTTGCGCTGCTGGACCGGCGTCAGCGAGGCGTCGATGACGGCGAGGGTGGCGCCCGTTTCGGCAATGTCATTTGCCATACGGTCAAGCAGGCCGCCCGACAGCAGGAAGGACGAATTCACTTCCCGGACATGATCGGGGCGGATGAAGCCCAGCTCACAGCCAAGGGCTTCGACGAGACCGGCGGTTTCGGACAAACGGTCCGGACCCGGCCGGTCTCTCGGTGTGAACCACGGGATCACGACGCCGGCAATTTCCGGCGCCGGGAGGCGGTCAATCAGTTTTTCGGTCAAACCGGATCAGTCTCCGTCCATTTCCTCATCAAAGAGCTGGACTGGCGCGCTGGGCGCGATGGTCGAGATGGCGTGCTTGTAGACCAGCTGCGGCGGGCGTCCGTCACCCCGGAGGAGGATGCAGAAATTGTCAAACCAAGTGACAACACCCTGGAGCTTCACACCGTTGACGAGGAAGACGGTGAGCGGGGTGCGCGATTTGCGGACGGCGTTGAGGAAAGTGTCCTGGAGGTTTTGCTTCTTATCGGCGGACATCAGTTTTTCTTTCTTGTTTTTGTTGTCTTATCCCTGCGCAGCTAATGTCATTGTTTACCCTGCGCAAGGGTGTTCCCCCTTTACCCCCGCCAGAAGCTCAGGGAAAGGGCCGGTAACACGGTCAGAATTTCCACCCTGCCCAAAACCATGGCAATACTGAGCAATAGCTGGCCGGCCGGGCCCAGATTGTCTGTGGCCGGCCCAATCAGGCCGCCGGAACTCGTCAGCGACCCGATCGAGAGCCGAATCGACTCCTCAAAAGGCACATTGAGGAAGGCCAGCACGGCGATCACCGAGAAGACCGCCCCGGCATAGACGATGAAATACACCCAGACGCCGATGACGCTGCGTTCGTCCAGTTCCCGGTCGCGGAAGCGGAAACTGAGGATAGAGCGGCGATAGCCAAGCTGGCGGAACTCCTGCCCCGCCCGCTGGCCCAGCACGATGAAGCGGGCAATCTTGATGCCGCCCGCCGCCGAGAGGGCCGAGCCGCCGATCAGCGCGGGCAGCACGGCCAGCGTCAGCGGCACCTGCGCATCGCGGGCGCCCTGCGACAGCGGAATGCCGGACGTGGACAGGCTGGAGAGCGACCAGCCGAAACTATCCCCAATCGAGATGCCAAGCGGGATCAGGGCGGCGGCGAAGATCAGCATCAGCAGGAAGAAGACCACCGTTTCGGGATCCGTGATGGCCGCCCTCACCGCGCCGATGCGCAGGGGCAGCCAGACCGCCAGGCCCAGCGCGCCGATGGCGAGGCCGAGCGCCAGGATGAAACCTGCCACCGGATTGGGCGGCAGGAAGGTTTCGGCGTCCGGCAGGACGAGGCCGGTGGAGATCACGCTGACCGCATCGGCCAGCGCCCGCACCGGCGGCACGCCCGCCACCAGCAACAGCAGCAGAATGAAACTGACCGAGATGCCCAGCATCAGGCCGACGCCGGTGCAGATACGGGGCATGGCGTCGAAATAGCTGGCGTCAGGCACGGTGAACAGCACCGTGCGGTGAACGCCGGGGCCGCCGAGATTGATCGCCGCAAATACGCCGGCCGCCATCACGACGGCGGCATAGGTGCCCAGGAGGTGCAGAATGCCGCGCCAGTAAAGCAGGCTGATGGGCCAGGAGGATTCAGGAAAGCCCAGAATGGAATGGCCGGTCGTGGTGAGGCAGGAGGCCGCCTCGAACAGGGCGGCTGGAATGGAATTGTTCGCCACGCCGAACACGAAGGGCATGGCGGCCGCCACCGGGGAAAGGAACCACCAGAGCAGCACGACAGCGAGGGCATCAGACGGGCGCGCGCGGCGGGAAGGCTTTGGCGCGAGCAGCAGAACGCTGGAGGCAAAGACCGAAATGCCAAGGGCGGTGGCGCCGAAGGAGATGATCTGCTGCGTTTCCCCCATCGCCCAGGCGAGCAAGGCAGCCGATGCCGCGCAGCCCGCCAGGATGAGCATCAGCAGGCCAAGAACACGGACGACCGACGAATAATTCATGGATCAGAAATAATCCGGGTTCACCCGGAAGAACTTCTCGACCGTGCGCACCATCTCGGCCTCATAGAAGACAATCAGATGGTCTTCCGGGCGCACGATGACATCTTCATCGGCCATGATGACCTGATTGCCGCGCACCACGGCGGCGGCCGTCATGCCTTCGGGGAGGTCGTCATAGCCGAGCGGCTTGCCGATCAGCGAGGAGGTCTCCAGCGTGATGCCTTCGGCCACTTCCGCCATGCCGTCTTCCAGCGATTGCAGGTTGAGGATGCGGCCCCGGCGCATGCGCATCAGGATCTGCGAGACGGTCAGCGCGCGCGGATCGAGCACGGTGTCGACGCGCATGTCGGAGGCAAGGCCGGCCAGCTCGGGCGAGTTGATCAGGGCGAGCGCCCGCTTGGCACCGGCGCGCTTGGCGAGGTTTGAGATCAGCAGGTTTGCCTTGTCATCATCGGTGATGGCGATGACGAAATCTGCCCGGTCCACACCGCCCTCGGCGAGGATGTCCGGGTTCAGACCATCGCCCTGGATGACGATGGAGCGCTTGACGTCTGCGACTGCCTTGTTGGCACGCTCGCTGTCGCGCTCGATCAGGCGGACACGGATATGGCTTTCCTTCTCCAGCATCTTGGCCACATGCAGGCCGACATTCCCGCCACCAACGATGACGACGTGATCGAGACGGCTCTGCTCGGTGTTGAAGATGGAAGTGAGGCGGCTGGCATGGGCATCGAATACGGCGATGTAGGCGCGGTCGCCGGGCTTGAGCACATCCTTGCCGCGCGGGGCGTGAATGGCATCTCCCCGGCCGATGCCGATGATGCGGGCGGAAAGATCCGGGAACAGACCTTTGAACTGGTCAACAGCCACATCGATCAGCGGATTGTCGGCGCGCAGTTCGAAGCCGAGCAGCTTGACCTGCCCGCCGGCGAAATTCGCGCTCATGATCGTGCCGGGCGTGCGGAAACGCTGGAGGATGGCGTCGCCCACTTCTGCTTCCGGCGAGATCACCATGTCAATGGGCAGGCCTTCGCGGGAGAAGATGTTCTTCCAGGCCGGTTCCAGATAGGACCGGTCGCGCACGCGGGCGATCTTGAACGGCACCGAAAACAGCGTGTGGGCGATCTGGCAGATCACCATGTTGATCTCGTCGAAATGGGTGACGGCGATGATCATCTCGCAGTCGGCCGCGCGGGCACGCTTGAGCACGTCGGGGTGCGCCGCATGACCGACAATGCCGCGCACATCCAGCTCGATGGACACCTGGTCCACCAGGTCCGCGCTTTCGTCGATAATGGTGATCTCGTGCTTTTCCCGGGCAAGGCGGCGGGCGATGCCCTGCCCTACCCGCCCGGCGCCGCAGATCAGAACGTGCATGTCTTCAAGCCTTCAGCGACTGGCTCAGGTATCCTGACGAACGCCCGTGGATATGCCCAAAGCCTTTAATTTTCTGTGCAGTGCAGAGCGCTCCATACCGATGAACTCGGCCGTCCGCGAGATATTTCCGTTAAAGCGGGTGATCTGGAGGGTAAGATATTCCCGCTCGAACTGCTCGCGCGCGTCGCGCAGGGAGAGGCCAACCAGCTCTGCCGAGCCCGCCTTTGCCGCCGGAGACGGCCCCCGGCCCTGATCGCGCGGCAACTCGTCCACGCTGATCGGCCGGTTGGAATCGGCCGGCGACAGGATCAGGATACGCTCCACAAGGTTGCGCAGCTGGCGGATATTGCCCGGCCATTCCATCGACTGGAGCACGGCGAGCGCTTCCTGGGTAAAGCTGCGATAGGTGAGGCCGGAGGTTTCGGCGATGCGCTCGCAGAAATAGTTGGCCAGTTCCACGATATCGTCCCGCCGCTCCGACAGGGACGGCACCCGCAGCGGCACGACGCTGAGCCGGTAGAACAGGTCTTCGCGGAAATTGCCCGCATCGATCTCGGCTTTCAGGTCTTTCGTCGTAGCCGCCATCACGCGCACATCGACCGTCACGTCAGACCGCCCGCCGACGCGCTGGAAGCGCTGCTCGGTCAGCACACGAAGGATCTTGTTCTGCGTGCCGATCGGCATGTCGGCCACTTCATCCAGCAGCAATGTGCCGGTATGGGCGCGTTCAAACAGGCCGACACGGACGGTGCGGCCGGTCTGATCCTCTTCGCCGAAGAGGGCGATCTCCATCTGGTCGGGCGCGATCGTTGCCGCGTTCACCACCACGAACGGGCCATCGGCGCGGGCAGAGTTCTTGTGGATGAGGCGCGCGGCGAGTTCCTTGCCGACCCCGGCCGGACCGGAAATCAGCACACGGGAATTGGTCGGCGCGACCTTGTCCAGCGAGGCGCGCAGGGCCGCGGCCGCCTGGCTGTTGCCGATCCAGCGTTCCTCGTCGCCCGTGCGGTTGCGCAGCGCGGCGTTCTCATACCGCAGGGCGGCGGCCTCGATGGCGCGCTCCACCACCAGCATCAGCCGGTCCGCCTTGATCGGCTTCTCGATGAAATCGAACGCGCCGCGCCGGATGGCGGCGATGGCCGTTTCGATATTGCCATGACCGCTGATGACAATGACCGGCAGGATCGGATCAATCGATTTGAGATATTTCAGCACGGAGAGGCCATCCATGCCGCTGCCCTGAAGCCAGACATCCAGGATCACGAGCCGGGGCGTGCGCGAGCGCACTTCCTCCAGCGCGCGTTCCGCCGTGTCAGCGGTTCGAACGGCATAGCCCTCGTCGCCGAGAACACCGGCCATCAGTTCACGGATATCGGGCTCGTCATCAACAACCAGGATATCGAGTGCCATGCACGTCTCTCCTCTACAAACTCAACGGGTAAGGCACGCGGCCTTCGGCGCCTGCCTCTTCTGTGGACATGTCTTCAAACTGCATCGCCAGCGCGCCATTCTCCGGCAGCAGCACGCGCACGCGGGCGCCGCGCAGGCCATCCGGGCGGTTCTGCAGCGAGATCGAGCCGCCATGATCGACGATGATGCGGTTCACGATGGCAAGGCCAAGGCCGGTACCCTTCTCGCGTGTCGTCACATAGGGCTCCAGCAGGCGATTGCGCACCTCGGCGGGGAAGCCGGGGCCGTTATCCTCGATGATGATCTCCAGGCCGCGCGCATCCTTCTGCAGGAGGATGCGGATATGACCGGACACATCATGGCCTTCGGACTGGCCTTCAATGGCCTCGGCGGCGTTCTTCAGCAGGTTCCCGAAAGCCTGGCCGAGCAGGCGTTCATCCCCCAGGAAAGGCGCGGCGTCGAGGTCTGTTTCCATCTCGATTTCGATGTCGGGCGATACGACCGTCTGCGAGAAGATCGCGCCCTGCAGCAGCGGGCGCATGTCGAACGGCGCCACGCTCGGCTTGGGCATCCGGGCGAAGGAGGAGAACTCCTCCACCATATGGGCAATGTCGTCGACCTTGCGCAGGATCGTCTCGATACAGCGGTCGAACACGCCATCGGGATCATCGATCTTCGGCCCATAGCGGCGCTTCAGACGCTCCGTGGACAGCATGATCGGCGTCAGCGGATTGCGGATTTCATGGGCAATGCGGCGGGCCACATCGCGCCAGGCCAGCTGGCGCTGGGCGTTCACGAGGCGGGTGGTGTCGTCGAAGGTGATCACGCAGCCGCCCTCCGGCCCCATGGCCGTCTTGAGGCGGATGTTGCGGGTTTCGCCGCCCACGGTGATGTCCAGCGTCGCGTCCACCGGCGCGTCCCGCTCGATCGTGTCGCGCACATAACGCTCGAATTGCGGGGCCACTTCCGACAGCGGCGCGCCTTCCATCTGGCCCGTGAGGCCCAGCAGTTCCGCCGCCGACCGGTTGGCGAGGCTGATGAGGCCGTCAGGGCCCACGCGCATGACGCCGGCGCCCAGCTCTGCCAGGAGGGTTTCAACGAAGCGGCGGCGGTCTTCCTCATCGTTCCGGGCACGGATGAGCGCTTCGCGCTGGGTGGCGAGTTGTTCCGTCATCGCGTTGAAGGAGTGGCCGAGGGCGTGCAGTTCATCGACCGGCCCGGTGACCGGCACGCGCACGCTGAGATCGCCGTCCCGCACGGTATGGGCCGCCGAGGCCAGGCGCCCGATGGGGCCGGTGACACGGCCGGCTGCCTCAAGACCGAGACGCCCCGCCAGAAGCAGCACAAGGCCGGCAATCTGGGCATAGCCGATCACGAAGATCAGCTGCAGGCGCCCGCCGCTGCGCTTGGCGGCGTAGTATTCTTCCAGCGCCGCTTCGGCTTCGCGCAGCGAACGCGCGGCGTTCCGGTCAAACACCTTCACCGCGTAGATGTATCCGTCGGTGGGCGCGGAAATGCGGATCAGCGCGGTGGCGATGCCGCGCGCTTCGTAAAGGGTGGTCGCCACCGAGCCCTGGTCGGCTTCGACATAGGCGGATTTGGGCGGCAGCAGCAGGATCGGCTCCTGCACGCTTGCTTCGGCGACAAGGTCCACCCCGTCGGCGCCGAGAATGGCGATGGTCAGGAATTCCCGGCTGGCGAGTTCCGAGCGCAGGCCGTCAAAGAAGGTGGCGGAGGCATAATCATAGATCGCCCCGTCGCCATCTTCCGTGGGCGGGGCAATTTCAAGGCTCTTGTCCACCTGCCGGGCAAAGCTCTCCACATCCATCGCCGCCAGGCGCATGTCGGAATCGAAGGTGGCCTGGAAGTTTTCCACATAGGTGCGGAAGATTTCCGCATTCTGCTCCATCAGATGGTCCACCCGCTCGCCCAGCCAGCGGTCGAGGCCGCGGGTGATGAAGGTGCCCATGAAGACGGCGACGACCATCGCCGGGATCAGCGCCGAGAAACCGAACAGCAGCACGAAGCGGCGGGCGAGCTTGCCGCTGCCATCTTCCTTGCCGACGCGGATCTGCAGGTATTCCCGCGTCACGATGATCGCGAGGACCGTCAGGAGAATGAAGTTCAGGCCCAGCAGCCAGGGAGTGGCGCCGGCGGTCGGATCGTCCGGAACGACGCCGGAAATGGCAATGAAGGTCGCAAACACCGCGACCAGGGCCGCGATGATGAAAAGCCCTTCAAACAGGGCCCAGCTTGCCTTGTTGGCTTGTGAGTTAGCTGTAGTCGACACTCAGTTCCGGTTCTGTTGGGGCCCCGCCCCGTTGCAAACGGGACACAATACCAGTGTCCCGCCCGCAACAGTGGTGCACTAAAGCCACAGATCGGTGTGTCGTCAATCAGTCTTCTGCAATGCCGAGGGCGTTGATCTTGGCCCGCAATGTGTTGCGGTTCATGCCAAGTAGCTGCGCCGCGCGGACCTTGTTGCCGGAGGTGACCGACAAGGCGAGGCGGATCAGCGGGCGCTCCACACGGTTAACAACCGATTCGTGAACATTCGAACCCTCTCCTTCACCGCCGGAGACGAGATCGCCCATCACATAGCGGTGCAGCAGCCCCTCGATCTCCGCCTCGAAGCCGAGGCTGGCGCCGGTCTGCTCGGCCACGCCCATCCGCATCTCGCGCTCGACATCCATCACCGTGATGACCGAATCCGAGCTCAGCACCGCCAGGCGCAGGACGAGGTTTTCCAACTCGCGGACGTTGCCGGGCCAGTCATAGGCGGCCATCAGGTCCAGCGCCGACTTGTCGAAGGTGCGGGCGGCGAGGCCCTGGCGCTGGGCGCGGATCAGGAACGCGCGGGCAAGTTCGGGAATATCCTCCTTGCGCTGGCGCAGCGGCGGAATGGAGAGGCGCATCACGTTGAGGCGGTAATAAAGGTCTTCCCGGAACTTGCCGTCTTCCACGAGGCGGCCAAGGTTGCGCCGGGTGGAGGCGATGAGGCGCGCGCCGCCGGGCTCGCGCAGCAGCTTCACGAGCTGGGCCTGGGCTTCGGCAGGAAGATCCCCGATTTCATCGAGATAGAGCGTGCCACCCTTCATGTGGACGGCGCCGCCATTGCCATCGGTGCCGAAGAGTTCGCGGTTGATTTCGGCGGGCGGCATGGCGGCGAGGTCGAGCGCCACGAACTGGCCGCGCTTGGACTGGCCAAGCTGGTGGATGGCGCGGGCGGCGAGTTCCTTGCCGGTGCCGCTTTCGCCCTCGATCAGCACGGTCAGGTCGGTATTCATCACCTTGGCGATCAGGCGGTAGACTTCCTGCATCGCGTCCGACCGGCCGATCAGCGGCAGGCCGGCATCAGCCACCGCCTTCTGGGCATCGGGATGGATCGCCCGCTCCGGCGCGGGCGCCGCCTTCAGCGCGCGGCGAACCAGGCTGGAGAGGACGTCGATGTCGAAGGGCTTTGGCAGATAGTCGAACGCGCCATGCTCGGCAGCAGACGCGGCGGTGAGGATGGTGTTCTGGCCGCTCATGACGATGAAGGGCAGGTCCGGCCGGGCGAGCTTCATCGAGGGCAGAAGGTCGAAGATCGACGTGTCGCCGAGATAGACGTCAGTGACGACGACATCCCCTTCCCCATTGCGCACCCAGCGCTGCAGCGCGTCGGGAGAGCTGGTGGCGCGCACCTCATACCCGGCGGACACCAGGGTCTGGTTCACGACGAGCCGGATACTGGCGTCGTCTTCTGCGAGGAGTACGGTCTTGTCGGCCATGAGATTTTAAGCCTCCGAAAGCGGCAACAGGATGGTGAAACGGGTAGCGCCGGGCTGGCTGTCGACGCGGATCTGCCCGCCATGGGCATTGATGACCTCGCTGACGATGGAGAGGCCGAGGCCCCGCCCGCCGGACTTGGTGGACTGGAACACGTCGAAGATCGTGGCCTGGTGTTCGCGCGGGATGCCCTGGCCATTGTCCTCGATGGAGATCAGCATGGCGCGGCGCAGGCCCGAGCCGAGCCGCGCCTGGCGCATGGCAAGGCCGGCGGCATAGGCCGTGCGCAGAACCACCTCGCCCTTGCGGCCCCCTTCGGAGGCAGCTTCGGCAGCATTGCGGACGATGTTCTGGAAGGCCTGCTGCAGATGGTCGGGATCGCACATCATGTCTGGCAGCGAGGGGTCAAAGTCGCGGCGGTATTCCACCCGCGCGCCCATGGCGGCGCGCTCCGAAGCGATCACCTTGTCCAGCAGCGCATGGACATTGCAGGGCTGCATCCGGGGGGCGGAGAACAGCTCAAATGCGGAGAGACGGTTGACCAGACGCTCGATACGGCGGGCTTCGTCCTTGATGATGTCGAGCAGTTCGGCCTGGCCGGCATGGGCCTGACGCTCCAGCAGCTGGGCCGCGCCGATGATGCCGGCCAGCGGGTTTTTCACCTCATGGCCGAGGATGCGCCCGAAACCGGCGGCCCCGGCAACGCCTTCCCCGGAATCGCGCGAGGGCGCCTCGGAAAGCGCCAGGATGAAGTTGCCGCCGTCGACCGTGCGGATGCGGACGTCACAGATGGTGCGCACCTGCATCGACGGGCCGGAAACGGGCGTCGAGGGCGCGGTGATTTCGGCGGGATCACGCTCCGCCCGGTCGATCAGCTCGAACAGGATGGAATCGTGGAACACCACCTCGCTGAGCGGGCGCCCCACAAGGGCGCGGCGCGACAGCTTGAACAGGTCCTCGGCAGCGGGGTTCACATTCGCGACGCGGCGGCGCTGGTCAATGTGCAGCAGCGCGATGGGGGATAGATCGGCGAGACCTGAGGGCCGCTCACCTGTCAACGTACTCATGACTATACTGCCTTTTCCAGCATCTGGCCGAGATAGACTTTCCGCAGCGCAGCGATCAGCTCTCCGGCGTCCCCAATACGGCAGAGATCGGCGCGTAACTGCCGGCGCTCGGCGGCCGGCAGGTCGGTTTCGAGATCGTCGATGGCGGCAGAGACATGCTTGCGCACCATCTTGAGGCCAAGGCTGACCCCATAAAGATCAAGGGAATCAGAGATCTGCTCGCACAGGCTGGCGAGCTGCTCGCTGAGGCCCGGCCTGCGCCAGGCGCGTCCCTCAAGGGCAGCCGCCACCTCGCCAATCAGCCAGGGCCGCCCCATCGCCGCGCGCCCCAGCATGACACCATGCGCGCCGCTTTGAGCCAGCGCTTCGCGGGCCGAGGCAACATCGCAGATGTCGCCATTGACGATGACGGGCAGGCTCACGGCCTCGACGGCGGGGCGGACAGCGGCCCAGTTGGCCGCGCCTGCGTAGAACTGGCAGCGCGTGCGGCCATGGACGGTGAGCATCTGCACGCCCTTCTCCTCGGCCATGCGGGCCAGTTCTGGCGCATTGTGATTATTGTCGTCCCAGCCAAGGCGCATCTTCAGCGTCACCGGGCGGGCACCGGCACCCTGCAGGGCGGCGTCGATGATCTCCCCTGCCAGCGGCAGATCCCGCATCAGGGCGGAGCCAGACTGACCGCCAGTTACCTGCTTGGAGGGGCAGCCCATATTGATGTCGATCACATCGACGCCGGCTTCGGCCATCAGTACGGCGCCGGCGAGCATATCCTCAGGGCGGCGGGCGGCAAGCTGGACGATCCAAGGGCCTTCCCCCTCATGCCGGCAGGTGCGGCGGACCACATCCGGGCGGGCCTGGGCGAGGGTTTCCCCGGCGACCATCTCCGACACGACTGCCGGGGCGCCGAAATGCACCGCCTGCCGCCGCATGGGGGCGTCGGTTGCGCCGGACATTGGCGCCAGCCAGACCCGAGGTGCCTTAAAATTGGTCATATCCTTTTCTTTCCCAGTTTTCATTTTTTCGCAAGCGCACAAATCATGGGCAAATAATTCCCCTTTTCGGGACATTCCGTGGAGTAGCCAGCCGCGCGCGGGTCGCTTACAAGCCGGATCATGACTGAGGCTGTAGCAATCATCGTGGCCGGGGGCACCGGCCAGCGCGCAGGGGCCGGGCGCCCGAAACAGTGGCAGGACCTGCTGGGAAAGCGGGTGATCGACTGGTCGATCGAGGCCTTCGCCGGCCACCCTCAGATTTCGCAGGTGGTGGTGGTCGCCGGGCCGGAGCTGGGGGAATTGCCCGCGAGCAGCAAAATTCTTCAGGCAAAACCGGGCGATACGCGCACGCAATCGGTGCTCAGCGGGCTGGCGGCGGCGACGGTGGGCGAGGACGCCACCGTGCTGATCCATGACGCGGCGCGGCCCGGCATTGACGCGGCGACGATCTCCAAACTGCTGGCGCGGCTGCAGGACCCGGGCGTGTCAGGCGCCGCCCCGGCGCTGCCCGTGGCGGACGCCTTGAAGACACAACGCGGACAAAACTGGACAAATGTGGACAGAACCGGCCTCTTCCGGGTCCAGACACCGCAAGCCTTCCGCCTCGGCGAGATCCGCGCGGCGCTCGCCGCTGCCGGGCCCGACCTTGTGGACGACCTCTCGGCCATCGAGGCCGCCGGTGGGACCATCGACATGGTGCCCGGCTCGGCCCGCCTTTCCAAGATCACCTATCCGGAGGATTTCGACATGCTGGCCCGCCTCCTCGCCCCCGCTGGAACCCCGCGCATCGGCAAGGGCTATGATGTGCATGAGTTCGAGGCGGGGACCCATGTGACCCTGTGCGGGGTGGCCATTCCGCATATCGCCAAACTCAAGGGCCATTCGGACGCCGACGCGGCCTGGCATGCGCTGACCGATGCGATCCTCGGCGCGGTGGCGCTGGGGGATATTGGGGATCATTTCCCGCCGTCCGATCCGCAGTGGAAGGGCGCTGACAGCGGCCTCTTCCTGAAGGCGGCCCAGAGGCTGGCCGAGGCGAAGGGCTATGTCATCGCCAATTGCGACATCACGGTGATCTGCGAGGCGCCCAAGGTGAAGCCGCACCGGGAGGCGATGCGGGAACGGACGGCAGAGCTGCTCGGGCTTCCCCTTGATGCCGTGAGCGTGAAGGCGACGACGACCGAGGGGCTGGGCTTCACCGGGCGGCGCGAGGGGATTGCGGCGGAGGCTGTGGCGCTGCTGGTGCCGAGGCGGTGAGCATATGCTCCGGACAGAGAAATATACCAGCACAGACCTTACGCCTCACGCACAACGAAGTATTTGCCGATCTTGATCTTCGAGTATTCGGCGGGGGAGGTATCGAGCACAAATGCAAAAGAAACCAAGCTGGATGCTGAAGATACTGAAGAACATATTCATCTACGCCCTTCTCAGCATGGCTATTTATTACCTATGTATTTTTATCCTCTCGCTGTGAATCGGCTCGACCTATCACGCCAATAGAGTCCCTCGTCACTCCCGATGGCCGCAGGCCATCTGGGAGCCCAGCTCCTGCCATTGCCGCCTGATCTGACGGAGAGTTCCGGAGATGGGCCCTCAGATGCGCTGGCGCGCATCGAGGGTGACGAAGACGGATGGGTTGAGATGACCCCCAAGAGCCCCTGCCCTTACCTCGCGGCATTATTTTCAAGGCCCCGCCTTCATGAGAGTTTCCCCGGCA
The DNA here is from genome assembly GCF_013823385.1 of Hyphomonas sp. GTDB lineage: Bacteria > Pseudomonadota > Alphaproteobacteria > Caulobacterales > Hyphomonadaceae > Hyphomonas. The sequence goes on along the minus strand of NZ_PNMA01000001.1, from coordinate 144,970 downwards.
AAACACGACCGGGAGGAAGGCATGGACGATATTCTGATCACCGAGAAGCGGGGGCATGTGACCGTGCTGACGCTGAACCGGCCTGAGGCAATGAATTCGCTCGATTATGAGCTTTATGACGCGCTGGAAAACGCGGTGCGCACTTCTGAGGCGCGGGCAATTGTGATTACGGGATCGGGCACGCGCGCCTTCTGCGCCGGGGATGATGTGAAGAAGATCCTCTCCAAGGGCGCGCCGGTGACGCCGGAGCGGGCGGCGAAGGCGAAGGACACCGGCGGGCTGACCCCGGCGGCAGATGCCCTTCTGCATACGGATATTCCGGTGATTGCGGCGATCAATGGCTTTGCGCTCGGCTGGGGCGCGGAGCTGGCGATCATGGCGGATATGCGGGTGATGTCGGAGACGGCAAAGTTCGGCGAGATATTCGTGACGCGAGGACTCTGCTGCGATGCGCCGGGGCTGGGGCGGCTGGCGCAGCTGGTCGGCCGGGAGAAGGCGAGTGAGCTTCTCTTCACCGGCGATGTGATCGACGCGGTCGAGGCCAAGGCGATTGGGCTGGTGAGCCGGGTGGTGCCGCCGGAGGAGTTGATGCCCACGGCGCTGGCGCTGGCGGAGAAGATCGCGGCGAACCCGCCCCAGGCGGTCCGGTCGCTGAAGGCGGGCCTGCGGCGGACACTCGACCCCGACTGGCGCGATACCGGCAAATGGGCAATCACCGAAATCCGCCGCCTGATGCAGACCGCCGACGCGAAGGAAAGCGCCGCCGCCTTCATTGAAAAGCGCACGCCGGTCTTCACGGGCAACTGATCGGGCGCTAGACAGGTCACCATGTTTCCAGAACGCCTACGAAATCTCGCCATGCTGGTGCTCGATGATGCCGAGCGGGCCCGCCTGAAGATCGCCACCGCAGAGAGCTGTACCGGCGGCCTTGTCGCCGCGCTGCTGACCGATATTGCCGGGTCGTCGGCGGTGTTCGAGCGGGGCTTTGTGACCTATTCCAACAAGGCCAAGGAAGAGATGCTCGGCGTGCCCGGCGATGTGCTGGCTGACTTTGGCGCGGTGTCCGAGCCGGTGGCGCGGATGATGGCGGAAGGGGCGATGGCGGGCAGCCGGGCGAACATTGCCGTGGCGATTACCGGGGTGGCGGGGCCAGGCGGGGGTACACGGATGAAACCGGTGGGCACCGTGCATATTGCGTGTGCTCGGGAGAACCGGGCGGTGCTGCACGAGATGCTGCAACTGGGCGATATCGGCCGGGACGCGATCCGGATGGCGTCTGTCGAGGCGGCACTGAATTTGATCCAGGCGCAGACGCGGTAGGGCTGTTGCGCGCAGCGGCTTTGGCTTGTCGGTGTTTTTCTTCGACGGAGAGCTGCCCCACCCTATCCCTCCCCACCTCCGTGGGGAGGGGACCTGTTGCTCTGTGGGGAGAGGAAAGTTCTCCGATGGCGAAACCTGCCCCCTCCCCATGGCTATGGGGAGGGATGGGGTGGGGCGGCTTTCGGGCTTTCCGGGGTTTCAGACGATGCGTCACCCTCGATGCGCGTGAGCGCATCTGAGGGCCCATCTCCGGACCGTCAGGCGCGTGCCAGGGGTTGGGGCGGGAGCTGGGCCCTCAGATGGCCTGCGGCCATCGAGGGTGACGAAGGGGGGGGACGGAGGGAAAGCGTTTCACGCAGCAGGTTTGGCCGGACGCAGCGGGCGCTGGCCGGGGGATAGGCTGAATTCGGTTTTTGGGAATGGCTAGGAAGTGTCGGTGGTGGCCGGGAGGGCGCAGGCCCCCTTCGTCAGTCCGCTGCGCGGACTGCCACTTCCCCCGCTGGCGCAGGGGAAGATAACAGCGCTTGCCTCGCTGCTGAGAAAATCCGGAACGGCGCTTGACCAGCTTGGATCGCTCCACGGTTTGCGCGCCGGCTCTACTGGTCTGTAGGCGGAGGGGCTCGGCGCGGCGTCGCCGAGATATTCGATGCGGACGCCGCCCCACCACATGACGCGGATCATGGCCCCGCAGCGCCCGGCGGCGCGGACTTGCGCCACGGCGCGGCCGAGCTGCCAGATCAGCACCGGCCAGAAGAAGGGATGCACGAACGCAAAATATTGCGCGAGCGCGGGTTCCTTTCTGAGGCGGGCGAGGCTGAACATGCGGGAAGGATACGATGGGTGGCGGAGGGGGTGGACAAGGTTTGGGGGGATTTTTTGTAAGGGGTTGAGGGGATTGGGGATTTTGGTTGAGCTTGGGGGAGAATTTGTTGGATAGGCGGGGGATTGAGTGGAGAGCGGCCCCACCCTAGCCCTCCCCACCATGGTGGGGAGGGGATGTGTTGCGTTCGGGGAGGGGAAGCTCTTCACGAGCGGGATTTGCCCCCTCCCCGCCCCGCGGGGAGGGTTGAGGTGCCCGCGTTCACGAATGCGGCGTTTCTGGCCGCAATGAATCGTGAAACTGCCGTAATGTTGGCAATCGGGCGCCGCAGTCCTTTGTTTTCCTTGGTCTCAGCAACAAGGAGGGCTTTTTCTATGACGCGAGCTGTGTTTGAACCTGTAACGGCACGGGCCGAGCCCCAACATGCTTCCCGGCTCATGGAAAAGGATAAGGCGATGACGACACTGGCGCTGGTAGATGACGACGAGAACATTGTGGCCTCGCTGAAGATGTTCTTCGAAGCCGAAGGCTATCAGGTGCGCGCCTATCATGATGGTGAGTCTGCCCTGCCCGCGCTGACCGACTCCCCGCCCGACATTGCCATCCTCGACATCAAGATGCCGAAGATGGACGGGATGGAGCTGCTGCGCCGCCTGCGCCAGACTTCCGAGCTGCCGGTGATCTTCCTCACCTCCAAGGATGAAGAGATTGACGAGGTGATCGGCTTCAACATCGGCGCCGATGATTTCGTGCGCAAGCCCTGTTCCAACCGCCTCTTGGCCGAGCGTGTGAAGGCGGTTCTGCGCCGGGCGCGCGGGGCCTCGGCGGTGCCCGAGGAAGGCGATGTGAAAGCCATCGTGCGCGGCAAGCTGGTGCTCGACCCCAACCGCCATGCCTGCACCTGGGACGGCAAACCGGTGCGCCTGACGGTGACCGAGTTCCTGATCCTGCAGGCGCTGGCCGCCCGGCCGGGCTATGTGAAAAGCCGCGACCAGCTGATGGACGCGGCCTATGACGACCAGATCTATGTGGACGACCGCACCATCGACAGCCACATCAAGCGCCTTCGCAAGAAGTTCCGCGAAGTGACCGACGAATTCGATGCGATCGAAACGCTCTATGGCGTCGGCTACCGCTACACTGAATAGGCCGCCTGCGGAGCTTTATATCGGCGGCGCGGCGGACGAGGCCTCGCGCCTTGTGCTGGGCTATAGCCAGGCGCGCCGCCGGCTCCTGGAGCCGAAGGGCTGGCAGGTCCGCTATTTCCCGCATTACCGCATTCCCGAGGCGCTGGACTTTGCGCGCGCCATGGCGGGCGAAGGCCGGCCGCTGGGGCTGATCGGGCATAGCTGGGGCGCGGATGGCGCGCTGCGGGTGGCGCGGCGGCTGGAGGGCGAGGTGCTGCTGATCGGCGCCGACCCGGTGGCCAAGCCTGCCCTGCCGCTGGCGCTGTGGCAGGGGCGGCCGGAAGCGGCGCGCATCCTGGTGCATGTGGATGCCGTGGCCGAGGCGCCTGACCGGTCTGACCGGGTGAAGACGGTGGGGTATCTGACCGGCGGCGGGGTTCACCGCGCCTGGCGGGAGGCCGACCACAGGATCGCGACGCGGCTCAACCATTGGAACTTTGCCGGGATGATGGCGGCGAAGGGGCCTGATGGGCGCTCGGCCGAGGACTGGCTGGCGAGCCTGGGGACGGCCTAGCTGCCGAGGAGGCGGGAGAAATGCCAGGCCCAGTTGGGCAGCGAGAAGGTAAGCACCAGGAAGCCGATGCCGATAAGGGCGCAGAGGGGCGAATACAGGCGGCGGTTAAGGCTGAGATAAGGCTGTTCCGGCGCGGCGCGCTCGAAGGCCGGGAGGATGCCGACCAGGCCGCGCAGCAGGAACAACGCCGACAGAAGCAGCCCGACCGGCACGAGCAGGAATTTGAGAACCGTGAAGGTGGCCGCGTAATGCCCCATGATGATGGCCGCTCCGGCGCCGCAGAGCAGCAGGACGCCCAGAAGCGCAACCGAGGCGCGTGATGGCAGGCGGGTTATTCCCCTGCGCCCGACGACCGAGCGGGCCAGCGACTGCTCGTTGGGGAATGGAAATGGCAGGCCTGCGGCCCATATCAGATGGAGCAGGCCAAGACAGCCGAGCACAACCGCCAACAGGGTGCCTAGCAACGCCGCCACGTTTATCCTCGTCAGCTCACCCAGAATGGCCTTAATGATACATGCAGGTAGCGCTTGCCGCCAGTGCTGCGATTGAATAGCCAGATTGCCAGCTACGGCCCAGCCAGGAAAGAAAAAGATGTCCGATCCCGAAAACACCCTCCTTCTCGAAACCTCCAAGGGCAATGTCACGATTGAGCTGCGCCCCGATCTGGCACCGGGCCATGTGGCGCGGATCAAGGAACTCGCCCGTGAGGGGTTTTATGACGGTATCGTCTTCCACCGCGTGATCGCCGGCTTCATGGCGCAGGTCGGCTGCCCGAAGGGCAATGGCACGGGCGGCTCCAAGAAGCCGGACCTGAAAGCCGAGTTCAATGCCGAGCCGCATGTGCGCGGCACCTGCTCGATGGCGCGCACCTCGGCGCCGCATTCGGCCAACAGCCAGTTCTTCATCTGCTTTGACGATGCCCGCTTCCTGGACCGGCAGTATACCGTCTGGGGCAAGGTGACCGAGGGCATGGACATCATCGACCAGCTGGCCAAGGGCGAGCCGCCCCGTAACCCGGACCGTATCGTCAAGATGCGGGTCGCCGCCGACGCCTGATGTCGGACGGGGGACGCCACGGGAAGAAGGCGGGGGAGAAAGCTACCCCCCGCCGCAAGAACCAGAGGCGTGGCCCCACCCTCCTCGGCTCGCGCATTGCGCGGCTGATCTTTGCGTCAAACCTGGCGGGGCTCGCCATTCTCATTGTCGGCGCCATGGTGCTGAACGAGATGCGGGCGGGCTTCGTGGTTTCCAAGAAGCAGGACCTCGTCGCGCAGGCGCAGGTGTTCTCCGGGCTTCTGTCGGATGATGCGACGACGCCGGAACCGGCGCTGAACCCGGAAGCGGCACGCCTCGCCATCGCGCGGCTCAACCTGCCCGAGCGCATCCGGGCGCGTATCTATACGCCGACGGGCGAGATGGTGGCCGACAGCTATTTCCTCTCCGACATGGTGGACGTGGCCGCGCTGCCGCCGCTGCGGGAACCCGGATGGATTGCGCGGACGGGGCGGGATCTTTCCGAATGGGCGGGGGAAGTGTTCGGCGTCTTCTCTCCGCGCCGCAGCTCAGAAGCGCTCCGTACACAAACCTTCGAGGAAGAGTTCCGCGCTGCCGCGCTGGGCGAACAGGCCGCCAGCCAGCGCTTTTCCGACCGGGGGCAGCGGGTGATTTCCGTCTCAATGCCGATCCAGCGGGTGTCTGCGGTGGTCGGCGTGCTGGTGGTGGAAGGCAGCGACATTGACGAGATCATCCGGGCCGAGCGCGTGGCGCTGGTGCCGTTTGTGGGCGTGGCGGTGCTGATGGCGTTTGTGACGTCTATCCTGCTGACCATCGGGATTGCCCGGCCGATGCGGCGGCTGGCGATTGCGGCAGACCGTATCCGCGCGGGCTCCTCGGCGCGGATGGACATTCCGCAGCTGACCCGGCGGACCGACGAGATCGGAGACCTCGCCACCTCGCTGCAGGCGATGACCGAGGCGCTGATCGAGCGGATTGAAGCCAACGAACAGTTTGCCGCCGATGTGGCGCATGAGCTGAAAAACCCGCTGACTTCCATTCGCTCTGCCGTGGAGACGCTGGAGCGGGTGCAGGACCCGGATGCGGCCGCGCGGCTTCGCGCCGTGATCGCCTCGGATGTGAAGCGGCTGGACCGTCTGATTACGGATATTTCCAACGCCTCCCGCCTGGAAGCGGAGATGACCCGCCTGCCGAGCGAAACCATCGATATTGCCCGCTTCGTGCGCGATGTGGTGCATACCTATGAAGGGCTTTCCGACAACTCAGAGGCCGTGCATGTGGCGTTTACCGATGCGACGCTGGGCGCGCGGCTGCTGGTGCGGGGGCGCGAGGGGCCGCTGGGACAGGTGCTGCGCAACCTGATCGACAATGCGCGCTCTTTCTCCCCGCCCGGATCAAAAGTGGAAGTGCGCCTCGAGCAGACCAATTACGGGCCGCGCACGGTGGCCCGCATCCTGGTGGAGGATTCCGGCCCCGGCATTCCCGAAGACAAGCTGGAAACGATCTTCAACCGTTTCTATACGGACCGCCCGAAAGGCACCGCCTTCGGCAATAATTCCGGGCTGGGCCTTTCCATTGTGAAACAGATTGTAGAGACCCATCGCGGCGAAGTGTGGGCCAGCAACCGGACGGGCGGCGGCGCGCGGTTTACCGTGGACCTTCCGGCGATTTGACGCGTCAGCCGACGCGCAGGCGGGGGCGATAGCCCAGCCGCCCGGCGAGACGCTCCAGCCGCGCGGCGACTGGCCGCGTGAGATAGGCCGCCGCCTGTGGCCGGGAGGCGAGCCAGCCCATGGCTTTTGGAATGTCTTTCGCGCGCATCGCCATGGCAAAGCCCTCGAAGGCTTCGGCGGTTTTCAGGGCGGCTTCGTGCCGGCGCACGGCACGCAGACCTTCTTCCGACAGTTTCCCCGCATGACGCTTCAGGAATGGGGCGTAGACAGATCTTTGCAGCGTGTAGACATTGCCGCCCCGCGTGCGCGAGAGGGAGGCGGGGCGCACGGCGTAACGGTAGAGCGGCGCGGGATGGATGGCGAAGCGGGCGCCGGACGCCAGAAGGTCCGCCACGAACCAGCAGTCTTCGGCGACGCGCAGCTCGGGCACGTAAGATACGTCATGGCGCTGGAGAAAGTCGCGCCGCACCATGGGTTTGAGATAGCCGAGCATGGGCGTCCTGATGCCGGCGCGGTTGCCTTCCAACCAGGCGCGCAGATCCACCGGTTTGAGTTGGCCTTCCGGCTGGCCGAGATAGGGTTTCCCCTCCCCCATCAGCGCCTCGAACGGCACCAGAAGCATATCGTCCGCGATCAGATCGAGCCCGGCTGTCTCTGCGGCGGCGACCAGGGTTTCCAGGCGGGTGGGTTCGTAGCCGTCGTCTGAATCGAGGACGGCGATCCAGTCTCCCGCCACCTCGCTGTTGCCGAGATTGCGGGCGCGGGCGACGCCGCCATTCTGCTCTGCCCGGACGAGTTTGATGCGCGGGTCTCCCCCTGCTGCGGCCATGGCAACGGCCGCGGTGTCATCGGGCGAGCAATCGTCCACGATGATGAGTTCCCAATCCTGCAGGGTCTGCGCGCGCACGCTGGCAATGGCGAGGCCAATGAAGGCGGCCGCCTTGTAGGCGGGCATCACGACGGAGACTTTCGGCGCGGCCATTGGCTCCCCTCAGCAAACGGATATGCCGAGCTTATGCCCTCAACAGGGATAATAAAGCTTTTATGGCCGCGCGCGAATTCTAGCGGTTCTGGCGGTTCTCGATCAGGTCGTTCACCACTTCAGGCTCTGCCAGCGTGGAGGTGTCGCCCAGATTGGAGAACTCGTTCTCGGCGATCTTGCGAAGGATGCGGCGCATGATCTTGCCCGAGCGCGTTTTCGGCAGGCCGGGCGCGAACTGGATGAGATCGGGCGAGGCAATCGGGCCGATTTCGCCGCGCACATGCTGGACGAGGTTTTTCCGCAGCGCGTCATCGGCCTCACAGCCCGCGCGCAGGGTGACATAGGCGTAGATGCCCTGCCCCTTGATGTCGTGCGGATAGCCGACCACGGCCGCCTCGGCGACGGCGTCGTGGCTGACGAGCGCGCTTTCGACTTCCGCCGTGCCCATCCGGTGGCCGGAGACGTTGATCACGTCATCGACGCGGCCGGTGATCCAGTAGAAGCCATCCTCATCGCGGCGGCAGCCATCGCCGGTGAAATACATGCCGGGATAGGCGGTGAAATAGGTTTCCACGAAGCGCTGGTGATCTCCGTATACGGTGCGCATCTGGCCGGGCCAGCTGTCGGTGATCAGCAGGTTGCCATCGGCGGCGCCGTGGAGTTCCTTGCCTTCTCCATCGACGAGGATCGGCTGCACGCCAAAGAAGGGGTGCGAGCCGGCGCCGGGTTTCATGTCGGTCGTGCCGGGCAGCGGGACAATCAGTGTACCGCCGGTTTCAGTCTGCCACCAGGTATCGACGATGGGGCAGCGGGCTTCGCCGACCACATGGAAATACCATTCCCAGGCTTCCGGATTGATCGGCTCGCCCACCGTGCCGAGGAGGCGGATGGATTTGCGGGAAGTCTTGTTCACCGGGCCTTCGCCTTCGCGCATCAGGGCGCGGATGGCGGTGGGCGCGGTGTAGAAAATGGTGACCTGATGCTTGTCGCAGACCTGCCAGAAGCGGCTGGCGTCGGGGTAGGTCGGCACGCCTTCAAACATGACGCTGGTGGCGCCATTGGCGAGCGGGCCGTAGACGATATAGGTGTGGCCGGTGACCCAGCCGACATCGGCCGAGCACCAGAAGATGTCGTTTTCCTTCAGGTCAAACACATATTCATGCGTCATCGACGCCCAGAGGAGATAGCCGCCGGTGGTGTGCAGCACGCCCTTGGGCTTTCCGGTGGAACCGGACGTGTACAGAATGAACAGCGGGTCTTCGGCGTTCATCGGCTCAGGCGGGCAATCGGTAGACACAGTGGCGCCGATCTCGTGCAGCCAGACATCGCGGCCTTCGGTCATCGCGACATTGGCGCCGGTGCGGCGGACGACCAAGATTTTCTTCACCACGCCGCCAGAAATGGCGGCGGCCTTGTCGGCATTCGCCTTCAGCGGAACGGTCTTGCCGCCGCGCAGGCCCTCATCTGCGGTGATCACCACTTCGGAGCCGCAGTCGGCAATGCGCCCGGACAGCGCTTCCGGAGAGAAGCCGCCGAAGACGACCGAATGGACCGCGCCGATGCGCGCGCAGGCGAGCATGGCGTAAGCGGCCTCAAGGATCATCGGCATGTAGATGGTGACCCGGTCGCCCTTCTTGACGCCGAGTTCCTTCAGGACGTTGGCGAATTTGCTGACGGCGGTGTACAGCTCGCGATAGGTGACCGTGTGGCTTTCGCCGGGGGCGTCGCCCTCCCAGATGAAGGCGGCCTTGTCGCCGCGCTTTTCAAGGTGGCGGTCGATACAGTTGGCGGTGACGTTGAGCACGCCATCAGAATACCAGCGGACATGTAGGTCTCCGGTTTCCCAGGAGACATCCTTCACGATGGTATAGGGCTTGATCCAGTCCAGGCGCTTGCCCTGCTCGCCCCAGAAGGCGGCCGGGTCTGCGATTGAGGCGGCATACATCTCCCGATACTTTTCCGGGGTGAGGTTTGCCTGTTTCGCAAACGCCTCAGGAACTGGATACGTCTTTGAATGGTCGCTCATTGCCGACATTCCCTCCGCCATTTTTACGAGCCTTTCTATCAGAATGCATACTTTGTCGAGAAGGTGAAACGGCTAATCGACCCATCTGCGCCGCTCTCTTCCTCGCGGATGCCGTGCATGGCTTCAACCCCGAGGGTGACTTTCGGCGCCACATCCCAGAGTATCGCGGCGTAAGCCGACTGGACCGAGGCGGTTGTCGCCGCAGGCACATAGGACGGGTTGTCGAGGAAGAGGCCGGAATAGCCGATATTGAGGCGGGCAGTCTCGCCAAACGGGTGGCGCCAGGCGATCAGGCCGCCATAGGCCGGGATGGCTTCCAGCTCGCCGGCGGGGCTGAGCACAGCCTCCCGCCCGGCAGCAAGGCCCACATAGCGGCCAACGCCCTCGCCGCCCACCAGGTTGAAGCGGATGTCATCCCGCGCGCCCACCTTCAGGAGGCCCGAAACGGAGAGGCCATAGCCGAAGGTTTCTTCCGCAATGCCGGCTTCCTCGATGCGCAGCTGCCGCGCCAGACCAGCCAGAGACACGTTGCCGTAGTCTCCCTTCCAGTTATAGCGCACCACAGCATCGGGCAGCGTGTTGGCGTCCTGATTGCCGGAGGTGATCGTGGGGGTGTTGGGGTTTTCGATGGCGAACTGCCAGTTGCCATGGGTGTAGCGGATCTGTGGCTGGCGCACGAAGACCATGCCATCGGAGAGGATCAGAAAGCTCGCGCTTTCAGGAATGGCGGAGGTGTTCTGGAAGGTCGACCATTCCTGGCCGGCCAGCCAGTTGCCATAGGTGACGAAGGCCCGGCGCATGCGCGGCGAATAGGAGTTTGTCACCAGCTCATTGCCCTGCGCGGAGCCGAGGAAATCCATTTCCAGATAGCCGGTGACGCTGCCCTCCCCGGCCGGCTGGGAGGCGCTGATGAAGAAGCGCGTGGATTCGGCCGTGAAGTCGGTGAAGGTGGTGCTCTCGCCGCCGATGGGGGTTGAGCCGGGAATGTAGAAATCCCGGGCGATGCTGTTGGAGGCAATCACGCCGCCATCAAGATGGGTCACGTGTGCGTCCAGATCGATAAGACCGCCGATTTTCACGGTCGCGTCGCCCACCCGGAAGCCATCGGTCTTGGTCGGCGGCGCGGCAGGAGCAGACGTTGCCGCCATCTGGGTTTCTATACGGACGATATCGGCGTCGCCCTTCGCGCGCTCAGAAGCCAGCTCGGCCTTGAGTTCGGCGACCATTTCCTCCAGCGCGGCCAGGCGGTCTTCCAGCGCGGCCTGGGCGCTCGCCGTTCCCGTCAACGCCAGGCCAGCCGCTGACAGGAAGAGCAGTTTCTTCATGCAATTCATGGCGTTTCCTCCGGGAATTTCTTTTGTCTTTGAGGCAACTATCGTCAGCCGGAGGCAGGCGCGCTATTAGCAATAGGTGCTAAGACCAAAGTTCTACGACCAAGGTAGAAGCCGGGACTCGACTTGCGCCCTGCATTGCGTCAGGTTTGGCCTCGTGCCGCGCAGGTAGAAAAACGCAAAGCCGATCACGCGCACAGGGAGGACAGGATGAACGAGGGACCAAGCGTCCTCATCGTGGACGATCATCCCCTGTTCAGGGACGCGCTGGCGGTTGCCTTGCGCGGGGCCTATCCGTCTGGCGCGGAGGCGATGTTTGCCGGCTCTCTGGCAGACGCGCTGCGCCAGCTTGAGGCTGGCCCCTGCGATCTTGTGCTGCTGGATCTCAATCTGGGCGACACCCATGATTTTGAAGGGCTGACGCGCATCAAGACGAAGCATCCCTCCCTGCCGGTGGTGGTTGTCTCCGCAACCGAGGCGCCGCAGGCCTTCCAGACGGCCCGCACGCTCGGTGCCGCCGGATACCTGCCCAAGAGCCTGTCGCTGGAAGATCTGTCGGCCGCGCTGGCGACAACGCTGGATGGCGGCGAATGGTTTCCTGAAATGCCGGGCGCGTCCGTTGCCGACGCTTCAGCCGCCAGCCGGATGGCAAGCCTGACGCCTGCCCAGCGCCGCGTGCTCTCGGGCCTTGCCGAGGGCCTTCTCAACAAACAGATCGCGCATGAAATGGGCATCTCGGTGGCCACCGTGAAAGCCCATATGACGGCGATCTTCCGCAAGCTGGGTGTTCTCAACCGCACGCAGGCGCTGCTGATCTATCAGGAAGCCGTTTCGGCAGGCGATCACCCGGCTGCCTGAACCTGCAGGCGCCGGGCGCACTCTCCCAGGAAACGCTTGAGGCCGGCCGGGCTTGCAGGCTTGCGCATCAGGGTGATGCCGGAGGCGGTGGCCAGGTCGGCCAGAACGTCATCCGCAGCGGCCGTGATGAGGAGCGCGTTGCGCGGCTCCGAAAGGGAGGCCTGCGCGGCGGAAATCACATCAAAGCCCGTAAGATCGGCCCGCAGATCATAATCGGCAATCATCACATCCGGCGGCGCGCTGGCGAAAAGCGACAGGGCCTCCCCCGGCGTCCGGCAGACGCGAATATGGCAGCCCCAGCCCTCCAGCAGCAGGCGCATCGCCTCGGTGATCGAGGTCTCGTCATCCACGAACAGAACTTTGAGCCCGGCAATCTCCTTTTCCGGCGTGGGGGCGGCGTCGGCGGGGCGTGCCCGCTTGACCGGCGCAAGCTGCGCGGCCGGAACCGACACCCAGAACACGCTGCCTTTTCCCACCCAGCTGCGTACCCCGATACCGCACTTCATGATGGCCGCCAGCCGGCGGGCGATTGCCAGGCCGAGCCCGGCGCCGCGTTTGCCGGTATTGTCCACATCCGAAAACCGGCGGAACTCTTCAAACACATGTGGCAGCAGGTCTTCTGCGATGCCCGGACCGGTATCCCAGACCTCGATCTGCACCTGATCGCCCCGGCGGCGGGCGCCGACCAGCACAGCCCCCGAACGGGTGTAGCGCCGGGCATTGGAGATGAAATTCCGCAGGATGCTTTTCAGGAAATCCGGATCAGCCTCCACCGCCAGGCGCGTGGGAACGAGGCGTATCCTGATGCCGACTTCCTCTGCCATCGGAATGTTTTCATCGACAAGGTCTTCCAGCAAAGGCCCAACGGGCAGGACGACGGGCGCAGGATCGACCATCGCATGATCCAGACGGGAGACATCCAGAAGCCCCCGCAACAGCTCATCGGCCGACTGGATGGCGCGGTCTGCCTTCTCTATGGCTTCCGGCATGCTGCGCCCGGCACTCGCCGCGCCGAGCAACAGCCGCGCCGCGTTCAGCGGCTGGAGCAGATCATGACTGGCAGCGGCCAGAAACCGCGTCTTGGAGGCATTGGCGCCTTCGGCCGCCTGCCGCGCGGCGAGCAGGTCTGCCGTGAGACGTTCCAGATCGCGCGTCCGCTCGCGCACGCGTTCTTCGAGGGTTTCGTTCGCCTCGATCAGGGCCCGCTCGCGCAGCTTGTCAGCCGTGATGTCGGTGAAGGTGGTGACATAGCCCCCGCCGGGCATCGGCGCGCCGGTAATGCGCAGCCAGCGGCCATCGGGGATCTGGCGCTCGCGCGTATGCGGACCGCCCGCTTTCATGTGATGGATGCGGCGGCCGATCTCCTGTTCTGCAGTGCCGCCGATCCACCCGCCGGCGATGTTGTGTGCGATCAGCCTCTCAACCGGCGTGCCGACCCGGCAGAGTTCAGGCGGATACTGGAAGAGGTCGACATAGGCCGAGTTCCACGCGACGAGTTTCTGATCCGCGTCCACCACGCTGATGCCCTGCGCAATATTTTCCAGCATCGACTGCAGCATATGCCGCTCGAAACGCTCTGCCTGGGTGCGGGAATCGAGCATCGACAGCACGTCCGGCAGGGCAATGTTCTTCCCGCCGAGGGCTGATGCCAGCACGATGCGCGCCGAGGACGCGCCCAGTGCGCTGGCCAGAAGGCGCTCCGTGCGCTGAACAAGCCGCCAGTCGGCCGGTTCGTCGCCGGTTGCCACAATCCCCGTCGCGCGTGCAAATTCCTCAAAGGCATGATCGACGGCTTCGGCAGACAGAAACCGTGCGGCCAGCGTCTTGAGGCCATTGGGGGATGCCCCGCGCAGGGCGGTGGCATAGCCTTCTTCATTCCGGCTGCCCTCGCTGGCTCCGACAAAGGCGGCTGCCTGTATCCGGTCCCGCAGGCGCTCGCGCGCCTGAAGGGAGATGAGGATCATCAGGGCAAGGTTGAGACCAATGCTCCAGACCGCGCCATGGGTGAGCGGGTCGCCGAAGCTGAGCCCGAACAGGGCGTGGGGGTCAAGCCAGCCGGGCATCTGTGAACTGACGGTATCCCAGCCAAGGATCGAGGGCAGGAAGAGCGTGTAAAGCCAGATCACCATCCCGGCGATCATGCCCGCCAGCACGCCCGCACGCCGCGCCCCGCGCCAGTAGACTGCCGCCACGATTGCCGGGGCAAACTGCGCCGCCGCCACGAAGGCGAGGAGGCCAATCTGCGCAAGCGCGTCGCCCGGCCCGGCGACGAGATAATAGCAATAAGCCAGCAGGAGCAGCATCACGATGACGATGCGGCGTGTGGTGACGAGGCGCGCGCCGGCATTGGCGCTGAAGCTGGAGAGGCTGCCCGAGCGCATCAGGGCGGGCACGATCAGATCGTTCGTCACCATGTTCGAGAGCGCGATGGTGGACACGATCACCATGCCTGTGGCCGCCGAAAAGCCGCCGAGAAACACCAGGGTGGCGAGCAGGTCGCTGCCCCGCGCGAGCGGCAGCTGCAGCACGAACAGGTCTGCCGGATAGGCGCCGGCGAACAGGCCAAGCCCGGCCAGCGTGATCGGCACGACGACGATGGTGGTGAGGAAGAGATAGAGCGGGAAGAGCCAGCGGGCGAGCGTCATCTCTCCCTCATGGCGCCGCTCGATCATCGCAACATGGAATTCATGCGGCAGGCAGACAATCGCGGCCATCGACAGAAAGATGATCGCAATGAAGCGGCCCGAGGGCGCCTCGACCGGGAAGACGCTGGCCAGGGGCGGCGCGTCGGGAATGCTGCCCGAGCTGAGCAGGATCAGCGACAGGATGGCAACTCCGGCCAGCGCGCCAAGTTTCACCAGCGCCTCGATGGCCAGGACACGCATCAGCCCGGTATTGGAGCGGGTGGCATCGGGAAAGCGCGTTCCGTAGAGTACCGAAAAGGCCGCGAGCGCCAGCGCGGTGACGAGCACCGTCTCATCCCCCGGCGCAAAGCCCGGCCCGGCCGCCCCGGCAAAGGCCTCGAAACTCATGCCGATGGATTTCAGCTGAAGCGCAATATAGGGCAGCCCGCCCATGACCGCCGCCAAGGTCGCGAAGGCGCCCACCGCCCGGCTCTTGCCATAGCGGGCCGAGAGAAAATCCGACAGGGATGACACGCTCTCGCGCTTGACGACCTCGCCGATGCGCCGGAGGAGGCCGGGCATCAGCAGAAAGACAAGCGCCGGGCCAAGATAGATCGGCAGATAGTCCCACCCGCTTTCCGCCGCCGTGCCGACCGCGCCGAAATAGGTCCAGGAGGTACAGTAGACGGCCAGCGCCAGGGGAAAGATGAAACGGTTTGGCCTGAAGCCCGGGCGCTCCTCATCCCGGTCGCCACGCGCCGCGATGGCAAACAGGCCGGCCATATAGATGACCGTTGCAATCAGGATCAGCCAGGCGGGCATTTCAGATCAGGAACCTCCAATCGGGAGCTTTGCTCGGACAGAGACCTCCGCGCAAGGCGCCCGGCTGATAACGGGAACGGGCGGCCCCCTGCTGGAGACCGCCCGCCACCGGACAGGCGCAGGAGGGCACGCCTATTCGGCCGGAGCCATGCCTGCATCGGCGATGCCATGGGGCCTGCGCTGGCCGGGCACGCGGATGTCTTCCACGAGATCCTGAATATCCTTCGGCGGAGCTTTGGTGGCGAGCGCCACGACAACCCCGACAATGATCGAGAGGATCATGACCACGAAGCCGATGCCTTCCGGCGAAACCCCGAGGAACCATTCCTCCGGCCCGGCATCCTTCCCTGCGCCCAGCTTGAAGTGCCAGATGTAGATGAAGGTCGGGACAAGGCCGGTGAGCATCGAGGCGATGGCCCCTTCCCGGTTCATCCGTTTCCAGAAGATGCCGAGCAGGATCACCGGGAACAGGGACGCCGCCGCCAGGCCGAAGGCAAAGGCCACGACCTGTGCCACGAAGGCAAGCTGGGCTGAATAGATGCCCATGAAGCCGGCCCCCATCACGGCGCCCGCTGCCGCCAGACGCGCCACCCGCAGCTCGCTCTTGTCCGACATGCCCTTGAAGAAGGTGCGCCGGCAAAGATCGTGGCTGACCGCCGAGGAGATCACCATCAGGAGACCGGCCGCTGTTGACAGGGCCGCGGCAAGTCCGCCCGCCACCATCAGGCCTACTACCCAATCGGGCAGCTGCGCGATCTCGGGGCTCGCGAGGACGGCGATGTCGTTGTTGATGGTGACTTCATTGGCCAGACCATCGGGGGCATTGGGCCCGCGGATCTGCATGATGCCGTCGCCATTCTTGTCTTCAAATCCGACAAGCTTGGTGATTTCCCAGCGGGTGAACCAGGCCGGGGACGGCGTCACGCCTTCTGCTTCAAGGGCCGCAGCCTGGGCCGCATAATCCTCACCCGGTGCCACATAGGTGGTTTCGTTGACGGTGTTGATGACATTGAGACGCGAGAAGGCGCCGACGGCCGGAGCCACGGTATACAGCAGCGCGATGAAGACCAGCGCCCAGCCGGCCGACAGGCGTGCATCGCTGGGGCGCGGCACGGTGAAGAAACGGATGATGACGTGCGGCAGGCCTGCCGTGCCAAACATCAGCGCCGCGGTGATGCAGAAAACGTCGAACGTGGTTTTGTTCGTGGTCGTATATTCGGCAAAGCCAAGGCTGGTGAGCGTGTCGCTGAGCTTCTGGATCATGGATACGTCTTCACCCTTCACATTGGAGATGAATCCAAGCTGGGGGATCGGATTGCCGGTCAGCATCAGCGAGATGAAGATCGCCGGAACCGTATAGGCGAAGATCAGCACCACATATTGGGCGACCTGGGTGTAGGTGACGCCCTTCATGCCGCCGAGCACGGCATAGACGAAAACGATCCCCATACCGATGAAAATGCCGGTGTTGAAATCCACGCCCAGGAAGCGCGAGAAGGCAATGCCGACGCCCGACATCTGACCGGCGATATAGGTGAAGGAAACAAACAGCGCGCAGATGACGGCCACAAGGCGGGCTGTATCGCTGTAATACCGGTCTCCCACAAAGTCGGGCACTGTAAACTTGCCGAACTCGCGCAGGAACGGGGCGAGCAGCAGGGCGAGCAGCACATAGCCCCCCGTCCAGCCCATCAGGTAAACCGAGCCGCCATACCCCAGGATGGCAATCAGGCCCGCCATCGAGAGGAAGGAGGCCGCGCTCATCCAGTCTGCAGCGGTGGCCATGCCGTTGATGACGGGGTGAACCCCGTGGCCGGCCACGTAGAAGTCGTTGGTCGACCCGGCGCGTGCCCAGACGGCGATGCCGATATAGGTGGCAAAGGTTGCGCCGACCCAGAAGATTGTCCAATCCATGTCCGCCCCCTTTAGCCTTCGATCCGGTATTTCCGCTCAATGCGGTTCATGGCGATGCAATAGTAGAAGATCAGCGCCACGAAGACGTAGATCGAGCCGTTCTGGGCAAACCAGAAGCCGAGCGGCGCGCCGCCGAGCTTCACCCCGTCCAGAACCTCACGGAACAGGATGCCTGCCCCGAATGACACCAGGAACCAGATCGCCAGGAGCGCCAGCGTCAGCCGGATGACCTCCTTCCAATAGGCTTTCCCGTCGATCTCGGGCCTGCCAACTTCAGGCGTAGTTTCAGACTGGTTGTGTGACATGTCGCATTCCTCCCTGGCCATGTGCCTCATGCGGTATTCCGCTGATGGCACGCTGCGACAGGCCGGGCCGTTCGTACAGGTGGACCTTGGTCTAACGCCGCAGGGGAAAGCCCGAAGGCTGTTGCCATCGCCGCAGGTTCGGCGTGAAATCCGGAAAGAGGGCAAAGACGGCCCCACCCACCGGGGAGGACTTCGATTTGATCCACAAGACAACGCCGCTTCCGCCCCTGCCTGCCCAGCCGCCCGGCACACCCTGGCCGACGGAAGACTGGCCCCAGGCCCCGCTGGACCCGGGCGTTGCCGAAAGACTCCAGCCCCTCCTCGACCAGGCCTTCAGCGATCCCGCGCCGGCAGAAATGGGCGAAACCCATGCCTTCCTCGCCGTGCAGGGGGGACAGGTCGTGGCCGAGCGCTACTGGACGGGCTTTGACCGGGAGAGCACGCATCATTCCTGGTCTCAGGCCAAGAGTATCACCCAGGCTCTGGTCGGCATCCTCGTGCGCGAGGGGAAGATCGACATCCACGCCCCCGCCGATGTGCCCGAATGGCAGGGCGCAGATGATCCACGCCGCGCGATCACGCTGGACCAGCTGATGCGCATGTCGAGCGGGCTGAAATTTGCCGAAGACTATGTCGATGCCGGGGTCTCCGATGTGATCGAGATGCTGTTTGGCGCAGGCAAGGAAGATGTGGCCGCCTATGCGGCGAAGTCGCCGCTGATCCATCCGCCGGGCACCGTGTGGAGCTATTCGAGCGGCACCAGCAATCTCGTCGCCCGCGCGGCGGCGCGCGCCTATGGCGCCTCGGGCGAGGCGTTCGGCGAATTCATGACCCGCGAGCTGTTCAAGCCGCTCGGCATGGGCTCAGCCCAGCCGAAATTCGACAAGGCGGGCACCTTCATCGGCTCGTCCTTCTGCTATTGCACCGCGCGGGACTTTGCCCGGTTTGGCCTGCTCTACCTGCGCAATGGCGTGTGGGATGGGCAGCGTCTCCTTCCCGAGGGCTGGGCCGACTATGCCCGCACGCCGACGCCCGTGCCAGCGACCGAGCGGCTCGGCTATGGCGCGCATTGGTGGCTGGGCATGGCGGGGCCGGGCAGCTTCTCGGCCAATGGCTATGAGGGGCAATATACTGTGCTGGTGCCCGATCTCGACCTGATCCTGGTGCGCAATGGCAAATCGCCCAATGAGAAGAAAGATCTGGTGATGGACTGGATGGGCGCGGTGGCGGGGTGTTTCCGGCTTTGACTCCCCTCTCCCTCGGGGAGAGGGGTTGGGGGTGAGGGGGCGCAACATTTCCTCAAAATGCGGGACTCGCGGTGACGCCGCTCCCCCTCAACCCCAACCCCTCTCCCCAAGGGAGAAGGGGCTTTACCCTCCCCTGCCGCCTCCGCTTGCCATTTCTGCTGTCCCCGCGTATAGGCCGCCGTTCAGAAAGGGCGGCGCCAGGCCGTACCTGTCAGGTTCCGACCTTACCTTACGGAAGGCACGGTCCAGGGCGAAAGGAAAACAAATGTCCAAAACTCAGATCGTATTCAATGTCGAAGTGCGCGCGCGCGTTGGCACCGGCGGCGCCCGTGAAGCCCGCAAGAACGGCCTCGTTCCCGGCGTCCTCTATGGCGGCGACATCGCCCCGGTGGCAATCAGCCTCAAGAAAAACGAAGTGATCAAGGCGATCGAGACGGGACAGTTCCTGAACTCCACCGCGACCCTGGTTCACAAGGGCGAGCGCCAGCTGGTGATCCCGCAGGGCATCCAGATGCACCCGGTTTCCGACCAGCCGATGCACGTCGACCTGCGCCGCGTGAAACTTGACCAGATCATCAAGGTCGAGGTTCCGGTTCACTTCAAGGGCCTCGAAGTTTCGCCGGGCCTCAAGAAGGGCGGCACGCTCAACGTCGTGCGCCACTCGGTCGAACTCAACGTTCCGGCTGGCAATATCCCCGAAGCCCTGGAAGCCGACGTGTCGGCCCTGGAAATCGGCGACAACGTCAAAATCTCCTCCATCACCCTGCCGGAAGGCGCCGAGCCGGCGATCACCGACCGCGACTTCACCATCGCGACCATCGCTGGCCGCGGCGGCAAGGCCCAGGCCGAAGATGCGGCAGAGGACGCTGCGGGTGCTGCAGAAGTGCCTGCCACCAAGGTGGCCGCACCCAAGAAAGATTGATCCTTTCTGGACAATTCAGGGGCCGCCAGTCACAAGCTGGCGGCCTCTTTGATTCTGAGCCTGCCTGACAGGAGCGACCCGCCATGCTGATCCTCTCCGGCCAGGGAAATCCCGGTGCCAAATACGCCAGGAACCGGCACAATGCCGGTTTTATGGTGATTGACCGTATCCACGACACGTATGGCTTCGGTCCGTGGCGCGCGAAGTTTGAGTCCGAGATTTCCGAGGGCACCATTGATGGGAAGAAGGTGCTGCTGATGAAGCCGCAGACCTTCTACAACGAAACCGGACGTGCTGCGTCGAAAGCGCTGACCTTCTACAAGCTGCAGCCGGAAGACGTGACCGTGTTCCATGACGAGATTGATCTGGCGCCGGGCCGGCTGCGCGTGAAGCGCGGCGGGGGGCATTCGGGCAATAATGGCGCGCGCTCGATGATGGCGCATATCGGGGAAAATTTCCGCCGCATACGGATTGGCGTTGGCCATCCGGGCGACAAGGCGATGGTGATGCCGCACGTGCTGTCGGACTTCCACAAGGTGGACCTGGAATGGTTCAATCCGATGACGGACGCCATCTGCAAGGCCCTGCCCTTCCTGCTGGCCGGGGAGGATGAACGCTTCCAGACCGAAGTGATGCGCCTGGCGCCCGCGCCGAAGCATGATCCGAAGCAGACGGCGAAGAAGGGTGAGGGCTAGGTTTCCCTGCTCTTTCTATTTTCGTCACTCTCGATGGCCGCAGGCCATCTGAGAGCCTATCTCCCGCCTCCTCCGCAAGCGCTCAAGGAAAAGTCAGGAGATGGGCACTCAGATGCGCTTCGCGCATCGAGTGTGACGAAAGAACCGGTAGCGTGTGGAGCTAGCGCCCCTTGCGTCCACCGTCCCTGAAGTATTTTAGCGTGCCGCGGGTGATCACGTCATCGCTGGGCGCCAGCTCATGCGCTTCATAGTCTGGCAGACCCTTCACCTCGGCGTAGACGTCTCCGAAATCCTTGTAGCAGGTTTCGAGCAGGGCTTCGAAACTGGGGATGACGAAATAGGTCTGCTGGAAATCGTCGATGATGTATTTCGTCCGCATAAGGCGCTTCAGATCGAAGCCGACGCGGTTGGGGCTGTCGTCTTCCAGGGCAAAGACGGTTTCCTGCGGGCTGGAGAGGATGCCCGCGCCATAGATGCGCAGCGCTCCTTCTTCGCGGATGAGGCCGAACTCCACCGTATACCAGTAGAGCCGCGCAAGGTTGTGGAGCTGGCCAAGGCGCATCGCGCGCTGGCCGCCCTTGCCATAGGCTTCCATAAAGTCGGCGAACACCGGATTGGCCAGCATCGGCACATGGCCGAAGATGTCGTGGAAAATGTCCGGCTCCTGAAGATAGTCGAACTCTTCCTCCGGCCGGATGAAGGCGCCCGCCGGAAAGCGGCGGTTGGCAAGATGGTCGAAGAAAATCTCGTCTGGCACCAGTTCGGCCACCGGCACGACGCGCCAGCCGGTCAGCGCTTCCAGCCGGTCGGACAGGCGGCCCATATGCGGAATGCCCGAGGGGGAGAGTTCCAGCTGGTGCATCGCGTCCAGCGCCGCCTGTGAGGCGCGGCCTTTGGTGATCTCTTTCTGGCGGCGGAAGAGACGGTCCCAGCGGTCATGCTCGGCCGGCGAATAGGTCTCCCACGCCTGGTCAATCGTGAAGTCAGCCGCGCGGGGGGCGCCGTGATAGCGATTCTTTGCAAAAGCAGTGTCCATGGGCGAACTATACGCCCGAACGAAAATTAGTTCCAGATGTAACTAATTTCAGGCTGCCTCGGGCCGGGAATCGATGATTTCCGAGAGGGTGACGCCCAATTGCCCGTCAGAGACGATCAGCTTGCCCCGCGCGACGAGGCGGCCAGAGACATAGATATCCACAGGCTCGTTGGTGTGGCGCTCCAGAGCGACGATTTCGCCGGGCGACAGGGCGAGCAGCTCCTCCATCGGGATACGCGCCTCCCCGAGCACAACATCCACACGGACGGGCACATCCAGAAGCATCTTCTCAAGCGCGGGATTCTTCGGCTCGGTCATTGCCCCATCCTTCGCCCGGCTTTGGGGGCATTGTCCAGCGTTTCGCTGAGGTCTCTTGTGAGGCCGAAGAGATCACCCTGCCCGTCGAGCAACCTCTGGGCAAGGCTGGTGACCGTGCTGCGCAGGGGCGCGCTGGTGGCCTCATCAAAGGCGGCAGAATCCAGGAGCTGCATCACCTTCAACAGATCCGAGAGCACTTCCCGCATGGTGGCAGATACCCGGTCCAGCCGGTCGAGCGTTTCCTGGACTTCCTGGCGGGAAATTTCGGCAAGGGTGTCTGCGCGCACTTTGGCAATCAGCGCCACGACCTCATCGGCCGACAGGCGCACGTCGCCGGCCTCAGCAGGCGGCGCGGTGAAATCGCTGCGGAAATCAAAGGCGGACAGGGTGCGCGCGGCATCTGGCATCACTCGACAAGCTCGTCCTCGATGGCGCCTTTAGCGGCGCTGCCCCGTATATCGCCGCGCTGGATCAGCTGGCGGGCAAGCGTGACGATCTCATGGCGGGCGGCGTCGATCTCGCTGCGGCGGAGGGGGCCGAGGTTGGCGATTTCCTCACGCAGCAACTCGCCGGCGCGCTGGGTCATGTTGGCGAAGAAGGCTGCGGCGGTGGCTTCGCGCGCGCCTTTCAGCGCCACGATCAGCGCGCCCCGGTCTGCGGCCGACAGCAGCGTCTGCATGCCACCGGCATCGAGCGCGGCCAGGTCATCGAACGTGAACATCAGGGCACGGACCTTCTTGCCCGCGCCCGGTTCGGCGCTTTCCAGCGCGGCGAGGAAGACAGATTCTGCCCGCGTATCCATCTGGTCGAAGATGCGGGCGACGCGTTCATGGCCGCCGCGCGCGCCTTCGCAGGCGAGCGTTGGCAGGCGCCGCGTGAGATAGTCTTCGAGGCTTTTCACAGCCGCAGGGCTCGGCGCGCCGAGGTGCAGCAGGCGCTGCATTGTCTCCACCGCCAGCGAGGGCGGCAGGGCCCGCAGGATGCGGGCGGAGGTCTCGCTGGAGAGGCGGGAAAGGATCAGGGCCACATTCGCGGCCCGCTCCGGCCGCACAAGGGCGACCAGCGTATCGACCGGGAGGGCGGAGAGCGCCGACCAGACATCCTTGTGCCGGTGCAGGCTGCTGGCGGGGAACTGTTCTGCCTGACCGAAACGGCGGGTCGCGTCAGCAAAGAGGCGGGCCACATCGGCCTCGGCGGCCGGATCATCGGCGAGGCTGTCCATGGCGGCGGTCAGCGCCCGCGTCTCGGCGGGGGAAAGCTCGGCCCAGATGCCGGCTGCTTCCGGCCCCAGCGCCCGCATCAGGCGGGCGGCGCGGAGCGTTCCGGAATCGATCGCGGGAGAGAGCGGCGCCGGAAGGGTCAAGACGCCTCCTCACGGTCATTCATCCAGCCGCGCAGCACGGCAGCGGCCCGCGCAGGATCACGCCGGGCCACATCGCTGGCCTCTGCGGTGCCAGCTGGCGCAGCGGGCCGAAGGGGGCGGAGCGTTTCAAGGCGGCCCTCGGCAGGCAGGCGCTCGGGCTCACGGGCCGGGCTTGCCATGGCAGGTGCCGGGCCCAGGCGGAGCGTGGCCAGCGCAATGCCGGCAGAAATCAGGGAAATGAGGCTGAG
Organism: Hyphomonas sp.; assembly: GCF_013823385.1. Taxonomy (GTDB): domain Bacteria; phylum Pseudomonadota; class Alphaproteobacteria; order Caulobacterales; family Hyphomonadaceae; genus Hyphomonas. The sequence goes on along the minus strand of NZ_PNMA01000001.1, from coordinate 121,751 downwards.
CGCGCCGAGTTCCAGCCAGGCGGCCGCGTCCGGGCGCCCCGGCAGGCCCCGGGCGAAGGTGGCCTGTTCAATGATCAGCTTGTCGCCGCGCTTGAAATCCAGCCCCGCCGCCTCGGGCAGGATGCGCTGCAGATCACCGGCCATCGGGGCGGCAGGCGCGTCCAGCAGCACGAATACGGTGCGGCCGCCGTCTGCATTGAAAGCAATGGAGATTCGGGAATTGCCGGGGCCGGCGATGGGGTCAATCAGGCTGGCAAGGGAGGCTTCGGCCGGGCTGCGCGGCTCAGTTCCAGCCCGGGTCAGCAGGCTGGAAGCCCGCCAGACGCAGAGGGAAAGCGCCAGAAACAGGGCCGCAAGCGCTGCAAGCCGGACGATACGCCCCGCCTCCAACCCGCTGCCTGCCTGCCTGAACGCCATCAGCCCCTCCGAACGGCCACGGACTCAAAGGCCACGGCACATCCGGAGAGGCTAGAATCCCGGCACTAAGGCCGGGTTAACGTGGCTAATACCAGATTAACGCCGGTATTGCTGAAGGCGCGTGGTCCGCAGACCTTTGGCGCCGTGACGGGCATACAGGCGTTCCCACGCCTCGTATTCCTCGTCGGTCAGGTTGTAGCGTTCGCAGGCAGCTTCCCGAGTGAGCAGACCGCCAGTCACGGCAGCGACGACCTCGGCCTTGCGGCGGGTCACCCAGCGGGAGATGTTCGGCGAAGGCAGATCGGCCAGAGTCATCTTCTGGCCGTCCGGCCCCTTAACGCTGATGGGGCGAGCGTTCTGCATGTCCATGTGCATTACCTATTCCTGGCGATGACACGACGCCCGGCTTCTCCGGGTGTCCGTAAGAGGCACCCTACACGGGGGAGCTTAAGCCTAGCCCTAACCTTGAAAGTCAGTTTGGCAGGCTCTGTTAGGACAGTGTTTGCAAAGCTGTTCCAGCGCGGGACGAAGGGGGGATTCCCGCCTTTTTGCTGCCTTGAAGATGACATCCCGGAAAGAAAAACCGCCCCACAAGGGGGCGGTGTTAACGGCGCGAACAGGGAAATGCACGCTTCGGATCAGATCAGCGTTTTGAGCAGCTCCAGGGAATTATTGTCGCGCACCTGGGCGCAGTGGCGGCGCAGCATGGTGAGGAACATCTCGTCGCCCCGCTCGGTCTGCTTCACCAGCATCGCAGCACCAAAAGCCACCGAGATTCCGTAGAACGCAAACCAGCGATAATGCTGATGGAGATCCTCAAAGCTGTAATTGCCAACGCCTTCGGCTTTCAGGCAGTCATGATAATAGCGCAGCAGCTCCATCTCATGCTTCGGGCGGTCTTCGCGCGTCAGGCCAGCGCCGATGAAATAGGCCACGTCGTTGGCGGGCGCGCCTTTGCCGACCGTCTGCCAGTCAACCACGGCCAAAGGCTTGGCCGCGCCGGGTGGGCCAAACAGCATGTTGTCCAGCCGGAAATCAGAATGGGTCAGCACGAAGGGACCCGTATAACTGTCGCCCCATTTGGGTAGGCTGGCGGCATAGGCATCGCCCACTTCAATCTGATCGGCATTGAGATGGGCCGCGTAACGCTCTTTGAAGGCCCCCCACAGTCCGGCAACCTGCTCTGGGCTGATCGCCGGTGGCGGTGCTGAGGCCGTTCCCTGCAGCCAGTCGTAACTGTCCAGCGTCGGGTCTTCCCAATGCGCGGCGTGCAGGACGGCCGCAGCAGACAGGGCGAGCTTTGCCTCAGCCACGCCGCAACCTGCCAGCTGATCACCCTGCACCGAGGGCGACATGTCTTCCATGATCAGAGCGAAGCGGTTGGTGGCCTCGTCATAGTCCGTATACAGCGCTTTGGGCGTGATGCGCCCAGCCACTTTCGGGAAGGTGCGGTAGAAGAACACTTCGCGCTTGTAGTGGTTGAGCACCTTCGCGGTGGCGAGGCTGGCTTCGCTGGCGGAGGGGAACTTGCCGACGAGCGTTTTGGGCGCGCCCGGCCCGGCTTTGGCATATTCGAAGACGAAGCGCACATTCTCGCCGATCTGGCCTGTGCCGATCGATTTGGAGGTCAGCGACTTCACTTCGGCATCAATGCCGATCTCCGCAAACAGCGTGTTGAACCATTCAGGTCCAAGCTCCAGCGGATTCGTGTCCAGTCCGGGACGGCTCATTCTTCCCCCTTGTCAGGTTTTTCGGTTGTTTCTGTGTTTTCTGATTTTCCGGCGAACCGGCGCAGCTGGCCGAGGCGGTCCTCGGCATGGCGCAGGCCTTTGTCCAACGCGGCCATGGTGAGGGCAAAATCCGCACTCTTTTCCCGGCGCCAGGCGCGTTCGGTGCTGGCGATCACGAAGGCGATCACGATGCGCTTCAGGCTGGCGGGCGCGCCGCTGTCATCATCGAGCCCCGCCGAGGCCAGCGCCCAGGCGGCACTGGCATGGCGATGGACCGGCAGACGCACGACATGGCTGAAAGACGCTTCGCGGAATTTCATCAGCTCACGGAGGCCGGGCCGGTAGGGCTCCATCGCCTCGAAGCGTTTCATGATCACGTCAAACAGGCGCTCGCGGCCGGAGCTGTCGTCCGGCACGCCGTCGGCAGACATGGCGCGGTCAAAATAGCCATCCATCGCCTCGACGATTTCCTCGCGGCCACCGGCGCCGTGGAAATCCTGCAGGGTCAGGCCCGCTTTCGCGGCAATCTCTGCCAGCGTGATCTGCGACCACGGTTTCTCTGCGGCAAGCACCAGAGCTGCCAGCAGTCCGGCCTCGATGACTGAATTTGCGGCGGGCAACGGAACTCCTCCTGTTGAGGTCAGTCCGCCTCTTGTGACAGCTGCCGGTCGCGATTGGCGGCTGCGTTCAGGGCGTCCTTGAACAAGGCGGGCATCCCACCCGTGTCCATAAGGATGTCAAGAGCCGCCTGGGTGGTTCCGCCGGGTGAGGTCACGGCTTTGCGAAGCGCTTCGGGGGTGTCGCCGCTTTCCGCCATCAGGGCGGCAGCGCCTTCCACCGTTCGCCGGGCAAGGCTCATGGCAAGATCTGCCGGCAGCCCCTCTGCCACGCCCGCCTGCGCCATCACTTCAGCCAGCAGGAAGATGTAAGCCGGGCCAGAACCCGACAGCGCCGTGACGGCAGACATCATGTCTTCCGCCACCGGCCCGTGAACTTCGCCGAGCGGGGCCAGCAGCTCGCGCGCGGCCGTCAGGTCAGCCGGCTTTGCCGCTTCCGGCGCGGTGAACACCGTCACGCCGCGCCCGATGGCGCCCGGCGTATTCGGCATCGCGCGGATTACCCGCTGCGTGCCCAGCCGCCGGGACAGCTGCGCCAGGCGCACGCCCGCCATGATGGAGATGGCGAGGGAGCCGGGCCCGACAAACGCCTTTGCCTGTTCCGCGACGGAAGCAAACTGCTGCGGCTTCACGGCCAGAACGATGATGCTGCTTTCAGACGGCGCGGGGTTGAGACGGATACGCCCCTCAGCGGCGAGTGCCTTTATGTCGTCCTGCGGCGAAGGCTCGACCACGGTAATCTCCCGCGCCGGGCCTTTCAGCCAGCCATGCAGCAGCGCCGAGCCCATACGGCCTGCGCCCATAAGGGTCAGAGACGCTGGCTCGCTCACGGCTTCGGCTCAGGCTTCGCCGTGGGTTTCAAACATCACCGCATCGATTGCGTCGCGCGGAGACTTGCCAGCCCAGACAAGGAAATTGAAGGCCGGGATGAACCGGTCTGCCGCGCTGACCGAAGCGGCCAGCACAGCGCGCACTTCACCTTCGGAAAGCTCGTCGCGGCCCTCCATCGGGAAAGTGTAGCGGAAGACGATCACGCCATCATCCGCCCAGAAATCGAAATGGCCGATCCACAGCCGCTCATTTGCCAGCATCACCAGCTCATTGATGGCGCCGCGCTTGCTGTCCTGAGGCTTGACGTCGAGCGTCATGGAGAAGTGCACGGCAGCCGGCTCCGGCCGGTACGCGAACAGAGCGCCCATGTCGCCCCAGCGTGTCTCGGCCACAACCTGAAGGGTGCCTTCATCGTCGCGCTCTGCAGGCCAACCGGCCCCTTCAAGCACGTCCTCAACAACGTCCAGTGGATCGATCGCCAACAGATCGCTGCGGTTAAGTTCCAGGCTCATCTAGGGGCCTCCGCGTTGAGATTTATACACGCTGCCGGATTCGCTCCCGAATTCCAACAGCACTCAACGCCGGGCACGCCGGCGATGTCAAAGTTCATAAGCAGTTAATGGTCAGCTTTCAGTGGATTTTCCCGCTTCAAGCGCCGCAATCCGCGCTTCAAGGGCCTCCACACGCGCCAGCGCCGCCGTGGCAATGGCCTTCAGCGCCTCCACCTCATCGCGGCCCGCAAGGTCCATATCCGCGATCAGGGCACGCACGCGGGCCTGCGCCGCAGTCTTGGCTTCCTCGCCGGCGGCACGCGCCGCGCCGAGGGCGCCGGTCATCAGGCCTGCAATGTCATCAAGCAGTGGATTTGTGCTGGCCATGCGGCTACTCCTTCGCGCCGGGTGTGCTGGTGGCCTATCAGATAAGGTGCCGGCCAGACAGGGAAAAGACGCCGCATGACCGAACTGCTCGCCGCACTGACGATTTTCATGGGCGAGGCCGCCCTGAAGTTCCCCGAATGGAGCCCGGCGCTCTTTTCCATCGATTTCGATTTTGTGGGCCTCGGCACGTTCCACCTGCGCTGGTACGCGCTCGGCTATATCGCCGGCATCGGCCTTGCCTGGTGGTACGGCACCCAGCTGCTGAAACGGCCCGAGCTGTTCGGCGGCACCGCGCCGCTCACCAAGGACGGCCTTGATGACCTGATGTTCTGGATCATCATCGGCATCATCCTGGGCGGGCGGCTGGGCTACATCCTGTTCTACATGGTGCCCTACCAGATGGACGTGCTGACCGCCGATCCGATGGCGATCCTGCGCATCTGGGACGGCGGCATGGCCTTCCATGGCGGCATCGCCGGGGTTGTGGTGGTCCTTGCCTGGTTTGCCATGAAGCGGGGCGTGAACCTTCTCTCCGTGGGCGACATTGCCGGCGTGACCGCCCCCATCGGCATCGGCCTCGTGCGCATCGCCAACTTCACCAATGCCGAGCTTTATGGCCGCCCGACCGATGCTTCCATCGGCATGGTTTTCCCCGAAGGATATGTGCCCGGCTCCACCCCGCCCGCTTACAACTGGGACACCGGCGACTGGATCTATCGCGGCGATGAACTCGCCCGCCATCCCAGCCAGCTTTACGAATCCGTGCTGGAAGGCTGGCTGCCGCTGCTCGTCCTGTCGATCCTGATCTGGAAATTCGGGGCCCTGAAACGCCCTGGCCTCGTCGCGGGCCTGTTCCTGCTGTTTTACGGCTTTGGCCGCTCGATTGCCGAACATTTCCGCGAGCCGGATTCCTTCGTTCACGGCCTGCCCGAATGGCTGACCATGGGCATGATCCTCTCCACCCCGATGTGGCTGGGGGGCGCATGGCTGGTCTGGAATGCGCTGCGCCCACGAAAAATCTGAGTTTACAAAGAGTTAATAGGCCGACATAGATGCCTCCAGGGCTCCTGAGCAGTTCGGGAGGGTTGGCACTATGGGCACTCAAAGCCTCTACAGGCTCACGGCAGCATGCCTGATCGCGCATGAGCTGGAACTCCTGCTCCTTCGGGAGGGGAATGTTTTCCAGGGCTTCGCCACGCCAGTGGGCCAGGCGATGCTGTGCGCGCATCTCGCCATCGTGCTGGGCATGTTCATTGTGGCCGAGGTGACCCGCAACGCGCTGATCCGCATGGGGCTGTGCGTCTTTGCGGTGCTGCATGTGGGCCTGCACTGGCTTTGCCGTCACGATCCGGTCTACCCGGCTGCCTCCGTCATCTCCTGGGTGCTGATCCTGCTGGCGGGCCTGTTCGGAGCGGCCTATCTGGTGCCGCAGAAGGCGCGCTAGGCGCTGCAGACGCTTCAGGAATGCCATGACGCTTGAAGAAAGGCTGATCCGCCTGATCGAAACCGACGGCCCGATCCCGCTATCGGCCTATATGCAGATCGCCCTGCACGACCCCAAGGATGGATACTACACCGTCCGCCCCGGCCTTGGCCGCGACTTCACCACCGCGCCGGAAACCAGCCAGATCTTCGGCGAGCTGATCGGCCTGTGGATCGTGCATGAATGGCGCGCCATGGGGGAGCCCTCGCCCTTCCATCTGGTCGAGATCGGCCCCGGCCGCGCGCTGCTGATGCATGACGCGCTGAAGATGGCGGCGCTGGCCGGCGGGCAGGCTTTCCTGGACGCCCTGCAGCTGACCCTGATCGAGCCCAGCCCGGCCCTGCGCCTCGTCCAGGCCGAGCGCCTGCAGCGCTTTGCCCCGCACTTTGTCAGCCAGCTTTCGAGCGTGCCCGCCGGGCCGATGCTGCTGGTGGCCAACGAATATCTCGATTGCCTGCCGGTGCGCCAGTTCCACAGGGATGGCGACCGCTGGCGGGAATGCGTGGTCGGACTTTCAGCCGAGCGCAGCCTCGTGATGGGCCTGGCCGCAGACGAACCCCGCCCGCCGATGGGCACGGCGTTGACTGGCAATGTCGTGGAGGTGCAGTCCGGCCTCGACCTGATCATTGCCGATCTTGCCCCCCGCGCAGCCCCCTTCCGCGCCCTCTTCATCGATTACGGCCCGGCTGAACGTGCGCCCGCCGATACGCTGCGCGCCTATCGAGACGGACGCCAGGTCTCCCCGCTTGAAAGCCCCGGCCTCTGCGATCTGACGGCGGATGTGGACTTTGGCCGCTTTGCCCGACTGGCAGCCGCCGCCAATCTTGATGTCAGCGGCCCCACCCCGCAGGGCATGTTCCTGCTGGGCCTTGGTGCCCAGGCGCGTCTCAACCAGCTGATCAAGGCCAATCCCGACGAAGCCGAAGCGATCTACACCGCCGCCCAGCGGCTGATTGACCCCAAGGAGATGGGCGAACGGTTCAAGGCGATCTGCCTTTCCTCTGCAGGCCTGCCAAAGCCCGCCGCTTTCTGACGCCGCGACAGCCTTTGGTATCGGCGCCCGAATGCCTATCTAGTCGGGGCTATCCTGAAGGAGCCCGCCTTGGCTGAAATCTCCCTCCTCGAACTTGGCCGCGTGCGCGAAGGCTTCACCCGCGCCGACGCGCTGAACGAAGCCCGCCGCCTGGCCCAGCATGCTGAAGCCCTCGGCTACAAGCGCTTCTGGGTCGCCGAGCATCACAACATGCCCACCGTCACCACGGCGGCGACATCGCTGGTCATCAGCCATATCGCGGCCGGCACGAAGACCATCCGCGTCGGCGCCGGCGGCATCATGCTGCCCAACCACGCGCCCTATATCATCGCCGAACAGTTCGGCACGCTCGACGCGCTCTATCCCGGCCGCATTGATCTTGGCCTTGGCCGCGCGCCCGGCACGGACCAGCTCACCCTGCGCGCCCTGCGCGTGCACCCGGAAGAGGCAGAGCGTTTCCCGCAGGATGTGGTGGAGCTGCAGATGTGGCTCGGCCCCGTGCAGGAAGGCCAGCGCATCGAGGCGGTGCCTGGCTCCAACGCCAACATTCCGCTCTGGATTCTCGGCTCAAGCCTCTTCGGTGCCCAGCTCGCCGCCGAGCTTGGCCTGCCCTATGGCTTTGCCTCCCACTTTGCCCCGCAGGCCCTCGATCAGGCCCTCGCCACCTACCGTTCCCGCTTCAAGCCGAACGAGAAGATGGCCAAGCCCTATGCGCTGATCGGGGTGAACATCATCGCCGCAGAGACCGATGAAGAGGCCCGCTACCTCGCCACCTCGCAGCAGATGTCGTTTGCCAATCTCGTGCGTGGCCACCGCAAACTGACCCAGCCGCCCATCGACGACATCGACACCTACTGGACCCCGCAGGAGCGCGCCCAGGCCTCCGCCATGCTGAATTTCAGCATCATCGGCGCCCGCGACACCGTCCGCAAAGGCATCGACGCCCTGCTGGACCGCACGCAGGCTGACGAGCTGATGATCGTGTCAGACATGTACGACCCCGAAAAGCGCCGCCGCTCGGTCGAGATCATTGCTGAGGTGATGGGGAAGAAGGCCAGCGCGCCCGCTTATTGAGCGCGCTTGATCTCGTTAGCTTCGCCCAGCAGCACCACGGTCGGCGCGTGCTGGCGGGCTTTCTCCGCTTCGACGCCGCAGAAAGCCGCGATGATCACCGTATCGCCCACAGCGAAGTGACGGGCCGCCGCACCATTGACGCCGATGGTGCGCGAGCCGCGGGGGGCTTCCAGAGCATAGGTCTGGATGCGTGCGCCATTGGTCACGTTCCAGATATCCACCTTCTCATGCGGCAGGATGCCGGACGCATCGAGCAGATCCTGGTCGATGGACACCGAGCCCTCATAGTGCAGGTCACACTGGGTAACGGTTGCGCCGTGAAGCTTTGCTTTGAGCATGCTGAGGATCAAGATCCGGGCCTCCAGAACATCGTGAACGCTTTTGCTCACAACGAGAATATGGGGTCGCCCCATCTCGGGGCAAGGGCTTATTGCATTGCAATATAGGGGCCGTAAAGGCGCGGTATGTAAACGCAGACATTACCTTTCCGGCAGGCTGGCCCTGGCGCGGGGCTTTACGGAACGGCGCATCCCGGGGCAAAGGGGCGCCATGACCCTGATCCTGTTCAACAAGCCCTATGGCGTTCTCAGCCAGTTCACCGATGAGGGCAGCGGCAAGCCGACGCTGAAAGCGTTTATTCCCCTGCCCGGCGTCTACCCCGCCGGCCGGCTGGACTTTGACAGCGAGGGCCTCCTGATCCTCACCGATGACGGGCGCGAGCAGGCCCGGATTGCCGATCCCAGACACAAGATGCCGAAAACCTATCTGGCGCAGGTCGAAGGTGTCCCCGATGAAGAGGCCCTCGAAGCGCTCCGCCGGGGCATAGACCTGAAAGACGGCCGCACCCGCCCTGCCCGCGTGAAGATCGTCCCGCAGCCGGACAACCTCTGGCCGCGCGATCCGCCCATCCGCGTGCGCAAGTCGGTGCCCGATACATGGATCGAACTGACCATCACCGAAGGGCGCAACCGTCAGGTGCGCCGCATGACGGCGGCGGCTGGCCACCCCACCCTGCGCCTCATCCGCACACGGATCGGAGAGTGGGAACTTGGCCCTCTCGCGCCTGGCGAGTGGCGGCGCGCCTGAACTTCCGGAAAAAGTGAAAAAATACAGCCCCGGCGGTTAACATTGTCACCTTCGGGGCCTAGGTGCCAGATCAGCAAACCGAACCAGGCAAGAGGACGGACAATGGCAGCTCCACCCGTGATGGACGAACTGGGCAGCTGGTGGAGCCGCAATGCTCCTGGCTGGGCTGCCGACGCGACCACCTATATCGGCAGCATCTGGAATGAAGGCGCCTATGGGCTGACCTTCGGCCAGATCATCACCGTGTTCCTCATCATGGGCTTTGTGATCATCGTGCGCGGCCTTTTTGCCCGCACTTTGGTCGTCTGGATCACCAATTGGGCTGCCGGCTCGGCCAACAAGATTGATGACGCGCTGGTTGTGGCCGTCGCCACGCCGTTGAAAATCATCCCGGTGGTGGCCGGCATCTATGCCTCGATCCAGGTTCTGGATGTCGATCCCACCGTCGAACTCTATGCCAGCCGCATTATCCAATCCATCGTTACACTGACGATCTTCTGGTCTCTCTCGCGTGCCTCACGGGTGCTAGAATATGTGCTGGGGGATGTAAAACGATCCCTCTCCGGCCCGGCTGTGGACTGGATGATCAAGGCGCTGCAATTCATCCTCGTGGCGCTTGGCCTTGGCGCGGTGGCCCAGCAATGGGGCATTGCGGTCGCCCCTCTGCTGGCCGGTCTCGGCGTGTTCGGCATTGCCGTTGGCCTGGGCGCGCAGGATCTCTTCCGCAATCTGATTTCCGGCCTGCTTATCATCGGCGAGAAGCGCTTCGTGCCCGGCGAATGGATTCTGGTGGACGGTGTGGTCGAAGGCACGGTCGTACAGATCAATTTCCGCTCCACGCTGGTCCGCCGGTTTGATCAGAGCCCGGTCTATGTGCCCAACTCAAAGCTCGCCGACGCCGCCGTCACCAACTTCACGCGCATGACACACCGCCGCATCACCTGGGCCGTGGGCGTGGAATACTCCACCACGGTGGACCAGCTCAGAGCCATCCGCCAGGAAATCGAAGACTGGCTGATGAATGACGACCGCATCGCCAAGCCGCCGGAAGTCGCCCTCTTCGTGCGCGTCGACAAGTTTAACGCCAGCTCCATCGACTTCCTGATCTACACCTTCACCAAAACCACCAATTGGGGCGAGTGGCTGAAGGTGAAGGAAGATTTCGCCTATGCCGTGATGGACATCATCGAGCGCAATGGCGCCGCCTTCGCCTTCCCGAGCCAGACGGTCTATCTCAACCAGCCCGACCCGCCGGAAATCATGGCGCCGCCCGAAGGCCGGGGGCCCGCCCCGCGCCTGCCCCCACCGGCCAGCCGCCAATCCGGCGGGCAGGGTTCCACCAGCGCCGAAGCCTCATCCGACAGCGAATTGGGCGACAACAGCTGAAACGCAAAACGGGGCGCCCCACCGGAGCGCCCCGTTTCTTTTGTTGGTAAGCCTGCGGATTATTCCGTCATCTTCCGGGCCGCTTCGGCGTCGATCATTTCGCGTGCGCCGAGGCGTCCTGCCTTGCCATGGCCCAGATACTTCAGGAAGAAGCTGACCGCGCCAAGCAGCACGCCCAGGATGATCGCCACAACGCCGAGGCTCCAGAACACGTCCTTGTACGTTGCCAGCGCCCGCGCCGGATCGAGCACCTGCCCGGCTACCGTATCGCTCGCCGTGAACTGGGCAATCACGCCCGCCACATATTGCGAGAAGGCCGAAGACAGGAACCAGCCCGCCATCATGAAGCTGACGATCGCGCCGGGCGACAGCTTGGTCACCATCGACAGCCCCACCGGCGAGAGGCAAAGCTCGCCCGTGGTGTGCAGCAGATAGGCCAGCGTCAGGAAGATCAGCGGCACGCGGTAGCTGTCATCGGCGAAGTTCACGCCCCAGACCAGCACCCAGAAGCCAAGCCCGACCTGCACCAGCGCGAGCGCAAATTTGAGCGGCGTGTTGGGGTCCAGCTGCCGCGCGCCCAGCCACGCCCAGAGGGCAGCAAAGGCCGGCGCAAACAGCAGGATGAAGCCGGAGTTGAAGCTCTGCGTCTGCGCCGCGGTCACGGTCATGAAGCCATCATGGGGCAGCTGCGTGTTGCGCTCGGCAAACTGGTTCAGCGAAGACCCGGCCTGTTCGAACAGCGACCAGAAGACCACCGACATGAAGATCAGGAACAGGGCCAGGATCAGCTGCTGGCTTTCCTTCCAGGTGCAGTTGCGCACCATGTAATAGGTTATGTAGCCACCGAACAGCAGAAGCCCGACCATCAGTGTCCAGAAGGTATATTGCGGGCTCTGGATCAGGTACCAGATGACTGCCACGCCCGGAATGGCGATCAGATAGAGCGCCCATTCCAGATTGATCGGACCCAGCACCTTCTTCTTCAGCTTCTCAGGTTCCGGCGGCGCGCCGGCAGCGTCCGGCAGCTGCGGCTCGCCCGGCGTCCAGAACAGGAGGCGGCGGCGCGCAAACACCAGCCAGCCAAGTGCCATGCCGATGGCCGCCAGGCCAAAGCCCGCCCACCAGCCAACCGTCTGGCCAAGATAGCCGCACAGGATCGCGGCCCAGAAACCACCGAGGTTGATACCGTAATAGTAGAGTGTGAACCCCGCATCGCGGCGCACATCATTCTCTTCATATAGCTGGCCGACGATCGAGGAGATCGACGCCTTGAGATAGCCCACGCCCATCACGATCAGCGAGAGCGCCAGGAAGAGGATGTTGGTGAAGAGGCTGCTGCGCTCCGGTTCGGAGAGCTTCGAGGTGATGTCCGGGATCACCTGCGGCAGGGGCGAGCCCGCCTCAAGACCGCTGAAGGCAAGGCCGCCCTCCGGCGTCACATTGGCCGTACACGCACCGTCTGCCGGCGCGGCGCCAAACAGGCAGCGCTGCGTGCCGGTGTCGACGAACACCTGACGCCCGCCGCCCCGGCCTTCGACCACCAGCTCATAGCGCGCGCCATCCAGATCGATATGCTGCCTGGCTTCCGGCCCGTGCAGACCCATCGTCAGGTGGCCCGCCACCAGCAGCAGCGCGCCAAAGGCAATGGCCTTGCGGTTGCCCAGATACTTGTCCGCCAGGAACCCGCCCAGCAGCGGCAACAGATAGACCAGCGCCGTGTAGGAGCCATACTGGGCCTGCGCCGTGCGATCATCGAACAGGAAGTGCTGCGTCAGATAGAAGATCAGCAGCGCCCGCATCCCGTAATAGGAAAAGCGCTCCCACATCTCTGCGAAGAACAGGATGTGCAACCCTTTGGGGTGTTTGCGCATCTGGTTGAACACAGGAAAGCAGGTCGCGAGCGTAATCACGATCCCGAGGACAATAATCAGCATGTAAGGGCTCCCCAGCGCGCTGAACTTTTGCCGGCGCGCGGTCGCGGGCCGAAATGTGTCGAAGGTTTGACCATGCCCCGCCCCGCCGCTCAAGGCAGTTTCTGCCGTTAGGACAAAGAGATGCGGTCGCCGCTTACACCTCGTCCAGCAATCCGGGGTAATTATTGCTCACCTTGCCCACCGCCGGGCCGATGGGCCAGGCATCCATATCCTCGTTGGGAAAGGGCTCGAACAGGCCGGAAGGGTCCCCCGAAGCCGGGTCGAGCCAGCGGTCATAATCCTCCGGCCGCAGGATCACCGGCATCCGGTCATGGATACCGGCTGTGAAGTCGTTCGGCCTGGTCGTCAGGATCGTGAAGCTCTGGATCTCGGAGCCGTCGATCAGCGCGGCATCCCACAGCCCCGCCAGGCAGAAATTGCGCCGGTTGCGCAGGCGGAAGGCAAAGGGCGTCTTCGTCTTCCCCTGCACCGACCATTCATAATAGCCCGACACCGGAACGAGGCAGCGCTTGTGCCGGTAGGCACCCCGGAATGTCGGCTTCTCCGCCACCTCTTCGGCCCGCGCATTGATGCTGATCGCGCGCCACTCTTTCAACGGCTTGTTCCACCAGCTCGGCACCAGCCCCCAGCGCATCGGCGCCATCTCCCGGGCAGACCTGTCATGGGTCAGGCGCACAATCGGCTGGATCGTCGTCGGCGCGATGTTCCAGTTCGCCTCGGGAGGCTCCACGCCTTCCACCGGCATGATGCTCAGCCAGGCGTAATACTCGCCCCAGCTCACCCCTTCACGGAAAAATCGGCCACACATGCGCCAGAGGCTAGCGGTCGCCCCCGGCGCGCGCCAGCCTCAATACGCCTCTTCGGCAAACACCTTGCGCACGTCGCGGTTCCACGGCCCGTAATAGCGTTGCAGCAGGCGCTCGGCGGGGGTGATACCGGACGCGGCAATCTCGTCGAGCCCGCCCAGGAAGCCCGTCTCATCATCGCCTGCGGCTGACAGCACGCGCCCTTTGAGGCCCGCCCGGCTGATCTCCAGAACGTCCTTGGCAAGGTCCTGCATCGTCCGCCCGCCGGGGATCGGCGTCTTCAGGCCCAGCGTGCGGACCGACTGGCGCATCGCCTCGCGCTCCGCCATGCTCCAGCCCTTGACCAGATCCCAGGCCGCATCCAGCGAGGATTGCGAATAGAACAGCCCCGTCCAGAAAGCCGAGAACGCGCACAGCCGGTCCCACGGCCCGGAATCAGAACCGCGCATCTCCAGAAAACGCTTCAGGCGCACTTCGGGGAAGATCGTGGAAAGGTGGTCGGCAAAATCGTCCATCGCCGGCTTTTCGCCCGGCAGGATCGGCAGCTTGCCCTCAAGAAAGTCGCGGAAGCTGAGCCCCGAGGCATCCAGATACTTGCCCCCCCGGCGCACGAAATACATCGGCACATCCAGCGCATAATCCACATAGCGCTCAAAGCCGAAGCCGTCCTCGAACACGAAGGGCAGCATGCCCGTCCGGTCCGGATCAAGGTCGGTCCAGATATGCGAGCGATAGGAGAGGAAGCCGTTCGGCCGCCCCTCCAGGAAGGGCGAGTTGGCAAACAGCGCCGTGCCCAGCGGCTGCAGCGCCAGCGACACGCGGAACTTCTGCGCCATGTCGGCTTCCGAGCCGAAATCGAGATTGGCCTGCACGGTCGAGGTGCGGAACATCATCTGCCGGCCAAGGCGCCCCACCTTGTCCATATAGGCGGTCATGATCTTGTAGCGACCCTTGGGCATCACAGGCGTCTCCGCCAGGCTCCAGATCGGGCTTGCGCCAAGGCCGATGAAGCCGATGCCCAGCGGCTCGGCAATGTCGCGCACTTCCTTCAGGTGGCGGCCCACCTCCACACATGTCTCATGGATCGATTTCAGCGGCGCGCCGGACAGCTCAAACTGCCCGCCCGGCTCCAGGCTGACGCTGGCGCCGTCCTTCTTCAGGCCGATCAGGTATCCGCCCTCCAGGATCGGCTCCCAGCCAAACCGGTCGCGCAGCCCTTCCAGCATCGCCAGAATGGACGCCGGCCCCTCATAGGGCAGCGGTTTCAGGCCGTCCCAGATGAAGCCGAACTTCTCGTGTTCGGTGCCGATGGCCCAGTCGCTGCGAGGCTTGGAGCCGCCTTCCAGATATTCGACCAGTTCGTGCTTGCCGGAGATACGCGGCGAGGCTTCGTCGATGTCGCTCGTTGGCGTGGTCATCGCGGCGCTCTCCTGAAACAGTTTGTCCGGCTGGGGAGATAAGGCCGAAATGGGGCAACGCCAACGGGGCAATGCAAATTCTTGAACGGCGGCGTCATTATTCCCAATCCCCGCACACCGCCTGCCACAGCGTCATCGCCGAAATCGCCGCCGTTTCCGCCCGCAGGATGCGTGGCCCGAGGCTCACCGGATACGTCTCCGCCCGGCCGCGCAGGAAGGCCCGCTCGGCCGGGGTGAAGCCGCCCTCCGGCCCCGTCAGGATCGCCGCAGGCCGGCCTTTCAGCCCCGCCAGCACCTCCAGCATCGGCCGCGCCCGGCCCGCCTGCCCGCCCCAGGGGGCCTCGGCCTCATCGCCCGCCTCATCGCAGAAGATCACCGCCGTGCCCGGCTCCAGCGCGTCCAGCGCCGCGTCGAGGCTCGCCAGGTCGAGGATCTCCGGCAGGTCCAGCCGCTCCGTCTGCTCGGCCGCTTCCAGCGCGATCTTGCGGAACCGGTCAGCGCGCACGGTCCGCGTCTGGGTCCGCTCGGTCAACACGGGGCGGATCTTGGCCGCGCCGAGCTCGGTCGCCTTCTCAAGGAGGAGGTCGGTCTGGTCCTTCTTCACCGGCGCGAACAGGAGGGTCAGAAGTGTCCGGATTTGTCCCGATGTGTCCGGTTGTGTCCGGATTTGTCCCAAAGGTGTCACTTCCGCGCGCTTGGCGGACACCTTTTTGACCGCGCACTGCCACTCCCCGTCACGCCCGTTGAAGAGGCGCACCCGCGCGCCGTCCTCCAGCCGCAGAACCCGCAGCAGGTAGTTCGACTGTTCGTCATCCAGTGCAACTGCGCCAGCTTCCACCAGCGGCGCATCCACATAAAGGCGGGGAATCGTAGCCATCCCCGCGCTATAGGCTGCTCGATGGCCCCTGTTAAGGTGTGGCCTTTGCGCAACTTCCTGTGGTTTTGAAATCACAACCCGTGCGAGGGCTCTCCGGATCGATTATATCCCTTCCTGATGACCACGCCTCAAACACCTGAAAACCCCGGGAATTTCGCCGTCCCTGCCGATTCCGCCCTGCCCGGCTGGCTCGCGCGCCTACCCCGTGCCTGGCAGCCCTACGCCATGCTCGCCCGGCTCGACCGGCCGGTGGGCGTCTGGCTGCTCTTCCTGCCCTGCGTGATGGGGCTCGGCTTCGCCCGCCTGACGACCGGACTTTATTCGATCGATCTCCTCTGGATCCTCCTCTTCCTGATCGGCGCGGTGGTCATGCGCGGCGCGGGCTGTACCTGGAACGACATCACCGACAAGGATTTCGACGCCAAGGTCGCCCGCACGGCCGCCCGGCCCATCCCGTCCGGCGCGGTTTCGATGAAGCAGGCTTACCTCTTCCTGCTGGCGCAGCTCGGCATCGGCTTTCTGGTCTGGCTCGCTTTGCCCTGGGACGCGAAGATCACCGCCCTGCTGGCCCTGCCGCTGGTGGCGATCTACCCCTATACCAAGCGCGTCACCTGGTGGCCGCAGGCCTGGCTGGGCCTCACATTCAACTGGGGCGTCCTCGTCGGCGCGGCCACCGCCAGCGTCATTACCGGGCCCACCTACCTCCTCTATTTCGGCCTCGTCCTGTGGACGATCGCGTATGACACCATCTACGCCCTGCAGGACCGGGAGGACGACGCCCTGATCGGCGTGCGCTCCACCGCGCGCCTCTTTGGCCGGCAGGCCGTTCTGATCTCCTTCGGCTTTCATCTGGGCGCCGCAGCCCTGATCGCGCTGGCCGCCTATGCGCAGGGCGCCGGCCGCCTTGGCGCGGTCACGGCGCTCGCCTTCCTCGCCCATGGCGCCTGGCAGGCCATGACGCTGAAGACCAAGGGCGAAGAGAAGGCTCTCGCCATGTTCAAGGCCAATGTGCAGGCAGGCAGCATCGTCGCCATCGGCTTCCTGATCGCCGCCATGGTCCCTCAGGGCTCCGGCAGCCGGATCTATGCCGATCATGAGACCGTGCCTCCAGGAATCGACATGCCGTTCGGCCTCAAGCCCCGGCAGGCCTCTGTACCCCGCCATCCCTATACCTGGCTGGCCAGTGACCTTGAACGCGCCCTCGCCGCAGAGGCGGAGAAACGCGGTGACACCACCCCGCCCGCACCCCAGCAGTGACGCGGCCAGATCCTGCGCTATAGTCCTTCCAGCCCGCCGCCAGAAGGAGCCCGCCCATGACTGTCGCCATCGAAATGGTATCAGACCTTGTCTGCCCCTGGTGCTGGCTGGGCTTGCGCCGCATCGAGGCGGCCATCGCGCGCACGCCGGATGTCAAAGTCCAGCTGCTGTTCCGCCCCTATGAACTTGACCCGACCATTCCGGCAGAGGGCGTAAACTACAAGGAATATATGGGCAGCCGCGTTTCCTCGCCTGAGGGGAAGGAACGCATGGCGATGATGCGCCAGGCGCTCATCGACTATGGCAATGCCGAGGACATCCCCTACCGGTTCGATGCCATTACGCACCGCCCCAACAGCTTCGACGCGCACCGCCTCGTCCGCTGGGCACAGGGCCAGGGCAAGGGCGCCTCCGCCAAGGAAGCCCTATTCCGCGCCTATTTCAACGAGGCCCGGGACATTGGCAGCCATGATGTGCTCGTAGACGTCGCCCGCTCGATTGATCTGGACCCGGATATTGTCGCAGACCTCCTCAAAACTGGCGCCGATGTCGAGGCGACTCGTCAGGAAGCCAATATTTTCCGCGAAATGGGCATCTCGGGCGTCCCGACCTATATCGCCAACCGGCGCGTGGCCGTTCAGGGCGCTGAGAGCGCCGAAAAACTGGAAAAGTTCATCCGGCATGCCGCCAGCCAGTTGCCGCAGGAACGGCCGGCAGGCTGAAGAACCATGGACCTTGTACGCATAGAGACTGAAGGCCGCGTCGCCACCGTGTCGTTCGACACCGGATCGAAAGCCAATGCCCTCAGCCAGAAACTGATGCGTGAGCTGACGGAAGCGGCGCGGCGTTTCCACGGCGACTCGGCCATTTCTGCTGTCATCCTCACCGGCCGCGCCGACAACTTCACCCTGGGCGCCGATCTGAAAGATCCCGAAGGTGTGGATGTCCGCAAGCTCGGCTATTCGGAGCGGCGCATCCGCCTGCGGAGCGGCCCGGATATGTGCGCTGCCTGGGAACAGGTGGACGCGCTTACCATCTGCGCCATCGAAGGCTGGTGCGTGGGCGGCGGCGCGGCGCTCAGCGCGTTCTGTGATCTGCGTGTCGCCTCTTCGGAAGCCACCTTCTATGTGCCCGAGGTAGAGCGCGGCATGAATATGAGCTGGGGCTCCATCCCGCGCTTCGTCGCGCTGGTTGGCCCGGCACGGACGAAGCGGATCGCCGGGCTGTGCGAGAAAGTCGGCGCTGAGACAGCGCTCGCCTGGGGCCTCTATGATCATCTTGCCGCGCCCGGCGAGGCGCTTGCCAAGGCACTGGAGATTGCTGCCTCTGCGGCGAAACTGCCGCCAACAGCCCTCAAGATGGTGAAGCAGGACGTGAACATCGCCGCCCTCGCCCTGGCACAGGCCACCGCACATCGCGATCTGGAAGCCTTTGCCCTCATGCAGCAGACGGATGATTTCCGCGAAGGGGTCAAGGCCTTCTTCGAGAAACGCGATCCCGATTTCACCGGCGACTAGCTGAGCTGCAGCTCCACGAGCCGGCGATAGGCGCCGCCTGCTGCCATCAGCGCGTCATGCGTGCCTTCTTCCACGGCGCGGCCATCTTCCATCACCACGATCCGGTCCGCCGCGCGCACGGTGGAAAGGCGGTGGGCAATGATCAGTACTGTGCGTCCCCTGCCGAATTCCGCCAGCGCAGCCTGCACTTTCGCTTCGCTTTCCGCGTCCAGCGCCGAGGTGGCTTCGTCCAGCAACAGGATGGGCGCGCCGCGCAGGATGGCGCGGGCGAGCGCCACACGCTGACGCTGGCCGCCGGAGAGGTTGCGCCCCATCTCGCCGGCGGGGGCATCATATCCGCCCGGCAGCGTACTGATGAAATCATGCGCGTTGGCAGCTCTGGCGGCGGCCTCAATCTCTGCCCGCGTGGCACCGATGCGGCCGAGGGCGATATTGTTGGCGATGCTATCGTCGAACAGGGCGGAGTCCTGCGCTACAAGTCCCATCTGCGCCCGTAGGCTGGCGCCCGTCACCTCACGCACATCCACGCCGTCGATTGCAACGCATCCGGACGAAACATCATAGAGCCGCATGAGCAGGTTGAAGACCGTGGACTTGCCCGCGCCGGACGCGCCGACAATCGCCACCGTTTCTCCCGGCTGCGCAGCAAAGCTCAAACCCTTCAGGGCGACGGTTCCATCCGGATAGGCAAAGCGCACGTCCCGGAACGCTATTTCCCCGCGCACGCCGTCCAGCGTTTTTGCGCCTGCGCGATCGGCTACCTTCGGCGCTTCATCGACAATCTCGAACACGCGGTCTGCGGCAGCGGCGCCTTCCTGGGCCACCGCGCTGATGCTGCCGAGCGCGCGCACTTCAGGCGCGGCGATCGCAATCGCGCCGATGAAGCCCAGCAGGTCGCCCAGCGTACTTTGCCCCTGGGAAATCCGCCAGGCAACAAATCCTAGGAGCGCAGCAAGCGCGAAGCCGCCAAACACTTCCAGCACGGGGTCGACGCCCGCCCGCTTTGACAGCACTTTCAGGAAGAGGCGGGAGCGCTCCACAAACCCTGTATTGGCGCGCGCCTTCTGCCAGTCTTCAAGCCCGTAGGCCTTCACGACGCGGGCAGACTGCAGGCCTTCGGTAAGCAGCGAGGTAATCTCCCCGGTCTGCTCCTGCGCCCGCTTGGACCGTTTGCGCACGGAGTTTCCGAGCGATACAACCGGCCCCAGCGCCAGCGGGTAAACCACAGCAATGATCAGGGCGAGCTGCCAGTCCTTCCAGAACAGCCAGACGAGCACGCCGATCACCGTTGTCAGGCTTTTGGCGAAGTTGTTGGCAAAGCGCAGGGCCGCTTCGCGGATGGCCACCACATCATTGATGAAGCGCGAAACGAAACCGCCCGAGGCATCGCCCGACACGCGGGCAAAGTCTCCGTCGGTCAGCGCGTCATACTGGATGCTCTGTACACCCACCAGCCCGCGTTGCACGCCGGTATTGTTGAGCAGCGTCATGCCATACATCGACAGGGCCCGCGCGATCGTCAGCAGGATGATGGCGAAGATGCCCATCCATATCCATGCCAGCGGC
Organism: Hyphomonas sp.; assembly: GCF_013823385.1. Lineage (GTDB taxonomy): Bacteria > Pseudomonadota > Alphaproteobacteria > Caulobacterales > Hyphomonadaceae > Hyphomonas. The sequence goes on along the minus strand of NZ_PNMA01000001.1, from coordinate 101,841 downwards.
GCGGCCTGCCCGGCGGCCTGCCGCTCGATGCCCGCCTGCAGGCCGTTGCCGACATAATCCAGCACGGCCACATAGCCGATGCTGCAGACCGCCGAGATCACGGCGAGCAGCGTGCCTGCAATGAACCAGCCGCGCTGCGGCCAGAAATGCGCCGTGAACAGCCGCGTTAGCGAACGTTGCGGACCAGTCTTTGGCGCAGGAGGCGTATCAGACGTTATGATGGTCACCGGTTGCGGGATCCAGCAGCTTGTGAGCGTGCAGGATGAAATAGCGCATCTCGGCCTGGTCTACCGTCCGCTGCGCCGCTGCCTTCCAGGCGTCGTAGGCTTCCTGATAGTTCGGAAAGGCGCCAATGAAATCGAGCTGCGAGAGGTCTTCAAACTCAACGCCAGTGACATCCTTCAGCTCACCGCCGAAGACGATATGCAGCAGTTGCTTGCCGGTTTTCGCGCTATTCATCCGTTTTGGCTCCGTTGAGACAGGCATGGGTTGAGGCGCTCGCGCCTGAGGGTCTGGAATTTTCACCACTTCTGCGCGGCGCACTAACAAAGGATGCAGCGCGTTTCCAGAGGCCACGACACTGCGCTGCGCCGGTACGGCCTGATTGAACACCAGAGGTTCACCCAGATGGGTGGTTGCCCGCCCGCCTGCCTCAGTGACGAGCACGGCGCCGGCGGCCACGTCCCAGTCTGCCTTCTCCCCCAGGACGAGGGTTGCGTCCCAGTCCCCGGCGGCCACAAAGGCCATGCGCAGCAGGGTGGCGTTCGGCTTGGGCCGGGCCAGTTCCACAGTGGGCCAGGGCTCAGGCCATGAGGGATGGGTCACCACGCCGTCATTGGCGATCAGGCGCAGGCCCTCTTCCTGCCTGCGCTGCGAGGTATGCAGGGCGCGGCCGTTGCGAAACGCCCCGGCGCCCTTGCGGGCCGAATACATCTGGCCCAGCGCCGGCGCGTAGAGAACGCTCGCCACCGCTTCGCCCTCCTCCACAATGGCCAGCGCTATGCACCAGTGCGGGTCGCCGCTGATATAGGCGCGTGTGCCGTCAATGGGGTCGACCACCCAGACGCGGGACTTTGCGCGCGCCGCCGGATCGTCCAGGGTTTCTTCCGAAAGCCAGCCATATTCGGGCCGGGCCGTCTGCAATTGCTTCAGGCAGAGCCGGTTCACGGCGAGGTCTGCCTCGGTCACCGGCCCCTTGCCGCCGGTCTTGTTCCAGGCCTCGGCGCCGCCTTTCAGCGTGTAGGAAAGCGCCAGGTCGCCCGCCTCCTTGGCCAGCGCCAGCATCAGTTCGAGATCCTGCGTGAGGGTCCGCTCAGCTGCCTGCAAGGTTCATGTCCTCAATGAGGATCGACGGGGCGTCACGCGTCGAGCGCAGCTCAAGGTCATTCGCCGGGATCATCCGGGCAAACATCGACGGCAGGTCGCCTGCCACCGTCACCTCGGAGACCGGCCAGGCGATCTCGCCGCCCTCGATCCAGAAACCGGCCACGCCGACCGAATAGTCACCGGTATTCGGGTTGATCGAAGGGCCGAACATATCGGTCACCAAGAGGCCCTTGCCGATCTGCTTGGCCAGGGCGCCGGGGCTGTCCTTGCCGGGGCGCAGGTACACGTTGGAGGTGGCCACGCCGGGCGGATCACCGAAGCCGAGCGAGGCAAAACCGTTGGATTTCAGGCCCAGCTGGCGCGCGGACGGCAGGTTCAGCAGCCAGGTGGTCAGCTTGCCATCCTCGATGAGATGGGTTTCGGCCACGGGAAGCCCCTCGCCGTCATGCACCCGGCTGCCCATGCCGAGGGGACGGAAGGGATCGTCGGTGATGTAGATGCCCTTGGCAAATACCTGATCACCGAGGCGGTTTTTCAGGAAACTCACTCCGCGGGCGATGGAGGGGCCGGAAATGGCGCCCAGCAGGGCGCCGATCAGGCTGTCGGAGACGCGCCGATCGAAGATGACGGCAGCTTTCTGGGTTTCGATCTTGCGGGCGCCGAGGCGGGCGATGGTGCGCTCGCCGGCGGTGCGGCCGACTTCCTCGGCGGAGGGGCGATCCTTGGCGAAGCGGACGGACCAGCTGTCATAGTCCCGCTCCATCTGGCCGTTCTTTTCGGCGACGGCGGAAAGGCCGAGGCTGGTGGAGGTGCCGGTCTTCCAGGCGCGGAAGCCGTTGGTGGCCGCCACCCAGCGGGAGGACCGGTTCCAGGACGCGCCGCAACCGGCCACCGTCTTCACACCGGGAACGGCGAGGGCGGCGGCTTCTGCAGTAATTGCTTCACGTTCAAGGGTTTCGGCGGAGATTTCAGGCTCGCCCGAAAGGTCAAGATCCGGGGCGCTGCGGATCAATTCTTCGGGGGTGGCAAGGCCGCAGAATTTATCTTCGGGGACAGCTCTGGCCATGGCGACGCAGCGTTCGGCGAGGGCTTTGAGGCCGTCACGGCTGAGATCGGCGCTGGAAACGCTGGCCTGGCGCTTGCCGAAGAAGCAGCGCAGGGCGATGCTGGCGCTCTCTTCCCGTTCGATGCTTTCGAGCTTGCCATCGCGGACGGAAACGCTGACGCCATCGGCGATTCCGAGGCGGGCATCGGCCGCGTCAGCCCCGGCCTTGCGGCACTGGTCGAGCAGGTCGGAGAGGGTTTTTTCGGGGGAAATTTCGGAATCAGCCATCTCCGGTAAATGGACCGCACCGGGCCTGCGCGCAACAGGCCCGATGCTGCCAGGACGCGGTCAGCGCCGGACACTTCCTGGACAAATCCGGACAGTTCCGGACACTTCCGGACAAAATCAGGACAGGGCGAGCCAGATAGCGGCCACGCCAGACGCCAGCATGCCGAGCCAGGTGAGCACCATGCCGAGCGCCCGCGGCGCCATGATGTTGCCCGACAGGCCAATGCCGTGAAGCACCCGCCCGGCGGTAAACACCCCGCCAATGGCATGAACAGCCCAGAGCGGCGCGCCGAGGCTGGCGGCGATGAACAGGCCCAGCATGGTGGCCGGGATGTATTCGGACGCATTGCCATGGGCCCGCACGCGGACTTCCAGATCCGCGTCCCCGCCCGTGCCGAGGGAGACCTGGGCCGCCCGGCGGCGGCCCACCACTCGGAAGGACAGGAACAAGAGAATGAGAATGTTGACGCCGGCATAGACGGCAGCCGCAGCAATGGGGGTCATGACCCGTATTCCTCCCGGTTGTGGTGTATCTTCTACGAAAATGCCGCCAGGTGGCGACACCTGACGGCATATGATCCGAGTCTGGCCGGGTGTGACCAGCCCTGCCGTTACATATCGCGGCGGGCGTCCGGCAGGCGGTCGTTGATGTCGTCGCGAATGTCCAGCAGCGTGACGATCAGGCCGCAGATGAGGCTGGCGGCAACCCAGCCGCCGAAGGCGAAGACGGCAAAGTCTGCCAGCTGGGCGAGACCGCCCGTCAGGCCCAGCAATTCGTTGGTAAATTCGCCCTTCTGGTAAATGCCCAGGGCAATACCGCCGACGATGATGGAGATGTATGCGACATACACCATCGTTCGGAAGCTGTTGATAATGATGAACTTCATGGACATCCCCTTCCTGTATCAGTCCCATTCTAGGCTGAACGCGCCGTCGCGTCACCTTAACCAGCGCCTGCCACACTCCGCTGCTCCGCCAAGGGACGCAAGCCGGACACGCAGCAATGCCCTTATTGAGCCGGCTCCCCGGTCAGGGAACAGGCAAACATGTCGCCGAGTACCGCCGAGAAGGACAGCTGTTCCTGAACGGTCAGCTCGCCCACGAAGGTCATCATGTCCTTCTTGTCCCGGCCAACGGCCTGAGCCGTCTTCTTAAACAGTTCTGGCGACAGATTCTTTTCCATCGCGGTGGTAATGCAGCCGCAGGTCTCCTCGGACTCCCCGTCGGCCACACAGGCATCCACCAGAACCTTGTGATCGCTTGGCCCGGCAAGGCCGCAGCCGGTAAGCGCCAGCGCTGCAATGGCGGCAACGATTCCCGCTTTCATGTCGGAAGTCTCCCTCGATCCCTTGATGCGATGTGCTGGCATGAATCCGGGGCGCTGGAAAGCGCTATTCCCGGCGGAGGATCTCGTCGAGCTTGGGGCCCTTGCCCAGTTTCTGAAGGAATTCTGCCTTGACCGCGGCCCGGTCATAGTCCTCTGCCACCCAGTCGAGGAAGGGTTTCCAGTCTTCGCGCGGCCGGCCGGCATTGAAGGCGGCATACGCCTCGAAGAAGGCGTCCAGCACGCCGGTCTTGCCGTGGCGGATGTGCAGATAGCGCCCGGAAAGCTGTTCCATCGCCTCCTCGAACGCCACCTTCTCGCGCAGCAGTTTGTACAGCACCGCCATGATGCCGGCCCGGTCTGCCCCGGACTTGCAATGCATCAGGGCCGGATAGCGGATACGCTCGAAGAGGTCGCGCGCGGCGAAGACCTTCTCCACCGTGGGCGGCTCGCGCGAGAACATCTGGAAGTCGATGAGGTCGATCCCCGCCGCCTCGCAGGCTTCCCTTTCGAGGAGGTAGAAGCCCTTGGTGGTGGGGCCGCGCAGGTTGAGGATCGTCTTGATGCCCCGCTCCTTCGCATGGGCGAGCACCTGTTTGGGCGAAGGCTGGTTGGCCCGCCACATCTCCGGCGAGATCTGGTGAAGGTTTGAGAACCAGAGCCTCAGGAAGCCGTGATCGCCCAGATACAGCTCCCGCCCCGCACGGGCACGGCCCTCGCGGGTGGCGAGGTCTGGCGCGACATGCGGCTTGCGCAGGCTTTTGGGGGTAATCTTGACCATCTCTGTTCCGCGCTTAGGGCATCCGGCAGTTCGCCTGCCAAAAAAAACCGCCGCTCATCCTGAGCGAAGTCGAAGGAGGGGCCAAGCCGCACTGCCGCCAGCCCCGGCTCGTCCTTCGACTTCACTCAGGATGAGCCGTCCGCCTGTCGCGCGATCTAAAGGGCGCCGCTCAGTGGGGCAAGAGAGGGGGGCATTCTTCCCTGCCTGAAGTTTTTTTTCACCGGCCCGCATCCAAACCCTGCAGGCACGGCATCTTACGGGCAGAAACGCTGGCAAGCACGCTGGCGCCATAGCACCCAAGCCCCTCAGGAGCCTCCCATGGATCTGGAAAGCATTGTCGTCCCCTCAGTCATCTTTCTCTCGCCCGCGTTGATCGTGTGGATCGTGAGCTATTTCAACGCCCGCAAGCGCAACACCGTTCACGAGACGCTGCGCCTGGCCATCGACAAGGGCCAAGTCCTCTCGCCGGAAATGATGGAGAAGATGTCCCTCCTCACCGACCCGGTGCGCGCTGACCTTCGCCGGGGCGTTCTGTTCCTGGCCTTTGGAGCCGCTTTTGCGGTGCTCGCCGGCCTGATTGGCTCTGAAGAAGCCGATGCCCTTACCCCGATGCTGGGTGTTGCCTGCTTCCCCATCTTCATCGGTATCGCTTACATTGGTCTCTGGGCATTTGGCCGTGACAAGACACCAGCTGAGTAATCTCAGGCTGGTGGCGTCCGGAGGACGGGATATGCGATCAGACCCCGATCTCGCCCATGCGGCGGCCAAGGGCAGCGAAGCGGCTTTCGCCGAACTTGTCCGCCGCCATCAGGCAAGGGTGCGCGGCATGGCCCGCCGCCTGACAGGATCGGAGGCGCAGGGCGACGACATTGCCCAGATGACCTTCCTGGCGGCCTGGCAGAAAATCGGCAGCTATGCCGGCGGCACGTTCAGCGCCTGGATCTGCACCATCTGCTGGCGGGAGTTCCTGCAATGGCGCCGCCGCCAGAAGATCGAGATCGAGTTTGACGAGACCGCCGAGATCATTCCGTTTGACCGGCCGTTCGACCGGTCGGCCAATGAAGCGGAAAACCGGATGGATCTTGCCAGGGCCCTCGACAGTCTGACCGAAGCCCAGAGGGTGTGCGTGGTTCTGTGCGTGGCCGCTGGGCTGTCTCACCGCGAAGCGGCCGAAGCCACCGGTTGGCCGCTTGGCACAGTTAAGTCCCATGTATTGCGAGGCGTTGCCCAATTGCGGACGTGCCTTGCCAGTGCCGATGTGGCATAATGGAGTGATGACGATGCGTGACGAAGAAAACTATGGCGATCTGACCCGCCTGTTTGCCGCCGAGGACGCAGCGCTGGAAGCCGCGCCGTTTACTGCCGGCGTCATGAAGGGCATCCGCCGCCAGGCAATGATCCGCCGGCTGACCGTTGGCGCCTTCGGATTTGCGGGCGCCGTGATTGCCCTGCTGCAACTGCCCGAGTTGCTCTCTGCCTTTGTGGGGGTGGACCATACGGTGACCTCTGCCCTGGCCCTTGCGCGGACGGAGATCAGCCAGGCCGCCGCCAGCAACCCGATGTGGCTGGCGATCATCCTGGGCGCGGCGCTGTCGATGGCGGCGGTGTCGATGACCGAGCGGACCTGAGCCTTCAAGAGGCCGCGAACAAAAAAGGCCGGCTCTGACGAGCCGGCCTTCTTCAATCCAACATCAGGGACGATCAGTAGTCGGTAGAGGCCGGATCTTCCATGGAAGTTTCGTCGTCCATCGTCACATCGTTTTCCGGGGTCATGAAGGTTTCGGACTCGTAGGTTTCCGTTTCCATCGACACATCGGCTTCCGGAGTGACAAAGCTGTCTTCTTCAGCGGTGAAATCCATGTCGCCCTGGCCTTCCTGGGCGTAGGTGGGATCGACAGCCGAGCCATCGGCGGTCACCCAGACATCGGCTTCAGCGTCGAGCGCCTCGATTTCCGTGCCCACTTCATTGACCTTGGCGAGCATCACGGCGTTGAGATCGTCGGTCGAATATTCTTCCGGCAGCTCAGCCTCGTTCACCGAAGCCTCGAGCGAAACATCAGCGTCGCCCATCTGAGCGGTAACCACCGGCTCGCTGTCAAACTCGGCATAGGTTTCGTCTTCCTGCGGAACATCCGCCTGCATCGTCGGCTCAGCGTCCGGCATCATGGGCGGCTCCTGCTCAGCCATGTCCGGCTCAGCGGGCAATTCCTGCGGCAGAGCTTCCGTCTGCGGCTGGAACTCGGACATCGGGTCGGAGGCTTCCGGCATCGTGGGGTCAGCCGGAATGGAATCCGGAACCTGCGGATCAATGGTGGACTGGGCGAAAGCCGGCGAAGCCATCAGGGCAACGGCGGCGCAGCTGGCGAGAAGTGTTTTCATCACGGGCTCCATCGACAAGAGCGGGATTGCTCATCAGATGAAAAAGAAAGCCCGTTTGGCGGAAATGGTTCCCGGAGAAGCGGATTAATCCGCTGTCAGGCTTGTGGCGAAAACAGGGCAAAGGGCGGCCTGCGGCGCGGCGGCTGCAGGATCAGGCGCGGTAGCCGAGGCCTTGGAGCAGGGATTTTGTTTCATAAAGCGGCAGGCCGACGATGGCGGTGTAGCTGCCATTGATGGCTGTGACGAAGGCGCCGGCGGGGCCCTGGATGCCATAACCGCCCGCCTTGCCCTTCCAGTCGCCGCCGGCCACGTAAGCGGCGATCTCTGCTTCGGTGAGGCGTTTCATCTTTACCCGGGCCAGCACGGCGCGCGAAGCGACCTGGCCATCGGGCGCGCGCACCGCGACACCAGTGATGCACTGATGCGCACGGCCGGAGAGGAGGCGCAGGAAGGCGGCGGCCTCTGCCTCGTCGGCGGCTTTCTCAAGGTTGCGCTGGCCGAGGGCGACGACCGTATCGGCGGCGAGGACATACGCCCCGTCTGCCTCACACGCAGCCGCTTTCTCCCGCGCCAGCCGCAGGGCCAGCTCGCGGGGCGATTCGTCCTTGCGGCGCGTCTCGTCGATGTCGGTTGGCGCGACCCGATCCGGCACAATGCCGATCTGGGCCAGGAGCTGGAGACGCCGGGGGCTCGCGCTGGCGAGAATGAGCGGCGCACGGCCCGGCATGGCGGTTTACTTGAAGCGGTAGGTGATACGGCCCTTGGTCAGGTCGTAGGGGGTCATTTCCACCATCACCTTGTCCCCGGTGAGCACGCGGATGCGGTTCTTGCGCATCTTGCCGGCGGTGTGGGCGATGATTTCGTGGTCGTTCTCGAGCTTCACCCGGAACGTGGCGTTGGGCAGCAGTTCGACGACCGTGCCTTCAAATTCAATCAGTTCTTCTTTTGACATTCTCTATCCAGATCTGAGGCTGCGGCGATGGCGCCGCTTTTTCCACGCATCACTAGCCGCGCGCCATACAGCTTTCAGCAGATTCCAGCAAGCGCCAGAGGGCATGGGGGTCTCAGGCCGCTCCGGACGTACCTTTTCCGCTGGGCAGGCCGATCCAGATGCGCAGCGGCGGAATGCGCCGGCCAAGGTCGTAAAACAGCCAGCAGCCAAGGGCGGTGGCGCCGATCAGCAGGGGGGCCTCAACAAAGACCGGCAGGCCGAGCTGATCGAGATAATGGCCGGTCACAACGGTGACCGTCTGGTGGATAAGGTAAAACGGGAAGATCGCCTGGGAGAGGGTGCGGCGCAGGGGCGTGTCGAGCGTGCGGAAGTAGTGGTGGAAGAAGCCGGTGACGCTGAGAATGGCAGCCCAGGCCTGCGCCTCCCTCATGCCGCGGGCGAGGACGCGTACCGCTTCGGGCGGCGGGGCGTCACTGGCGGCGTAGTGGCGGTAATAGATCTGCAGGGCCGCCCAGGCCGCCAGGGCGAGGGCCAGCATCGGCCAGCGCAGACCCGCGGCGGCGTCAAAGAAGGGCTGATGCTTGGCAATGCCGAAGCCGAGCAGGAAGACGCCGAAATAGACGGTGTGGAGATACCAGTCCTCCCGGAAATCATGGCTTTCGCCGAACAGCGGAAAGAGGAAGACGCGGGTGGCGAAGAGGAAGGCCCAGGGCGCGAGGAAGATACCCGGCCCGGTGATCAGCCAGCGTACGGCGCCTGCCGGAATGCGGCGCAGCAGCGGCAGGAGGGGGATCAGCGCCAGCGTGTAGAGGATGAGATAGGCCACAAACCACATGTGATTATAGGTGGGCGTGAAGAGGCAGCCTTCTGCGTCGCACCAGTTGCCTGAGGCGGTGATGTAGCGGCGATAGAAATCGCTGAGCCAGACATCCTTCGGCAGGCCGTTTTCCTGAACATGTTCAAGCACTTCATAGTAAGTTTGCGGGGGCACGATGACGAGCACGGCCAGGATCAGCGGTGGCCAGAGGCGGCCCATCCGCGCCCTCAGGAAGCTGCCGGCGGCCATCTTGTCAGCCATGAAGCGGGTGGCGGCGCCGGAGATGAGGAAGAGGAGTGTCAGCCGCCAGGGATTGGCCAGCTGCATCAGCGGCTCGATCAGGGGCCCGGCATGGCTGGATTTCACATGCCAGTCCCAGCTCACATAGAACATGCCGCAATGGTAGAGGATCAGGATGGCGAAAGCCGCGATGCGCAGCCAGTCGAGGTCGTATCGGCGCTGGATCATGCCGGAGGCTCCGTGAGGGATGTGAACTGAGCGCCTTCTTGCGCCAGCCCTGCCCTAGCGCTACGCAAATGCCGTGAAAGGCGCCCCGGTGGGACGAGCGGAGAGGCATCTGTGACAACTGGCGGGCAATCCGGGACGAGTGGCAAAGCCGGATTCCGGCTGGGGCCGTGGGCGGCGATCGCCCTGCTGACGCTACCCGTGGTGCTGGTGAACGCCACCTCCGACCTGATCGAGATGCAGCGCTCTGGCCTGCCGGTTCGCACGGTGGAGCCGTTCATCTGGGAGGTTTCCAGCGCCGGGATTCTGGTGCTGCTGGCGCCGCTGGTGGGGTGGGCGGTGCGGCGCTGGCCGCTGATCGGGCCGGGCCTGCCGCTGGCGCTGCTGATCCATGCGGGGCTGAGCGTGCCTTTCTCGCTGGCGCATGTCGGCATGATGGTGCCGGTGCGGGAGGGCGCGTATGCCCTGCTGGGCTGGCCGTATGAGTTTTTCGGCAGCGGGCTGTGGCTGACGCTGCTCTATGAGTGGCGCAAAGACCTTATAACTTATGGAATTTTTGCGGCCGTCTATAGCGGCTATGCCTGGTGGGCAGCGCGCGAGGCCGCCCCCTCGCCCGAGCCCTTCCGCGGCCCGGAGCGGATCGAGGTGAAGGCGGGCGGGCGGACGCTGTTCCTGCTGCCGGGGGAGATCCTGTGGCTGGAAGCGGCGGGAAACTATGTGACGCTGCACACGGCGGGGGCGAGCCACATGCTGCGCGCGACGCTGGCAGAGTGGGAACGCCGCCTGTCAGCCGGTGACAGCCCATGGACAAATCCGGACACTTCCGGACAGATCTGGACAGGCCCGGACACAAAACCGGACTTCGTGCGCATCCACCGGTCCCGCATCGTCAACCGGCAGCACATCCGCGAAACCCGCACGACCAGTTCGGGAGACTTCGAGCTGACCCTCTCCAACGGCGCCGTGCTGACCGGCAGCCGGAGATTCCGAAGCGGGCTGGGCTGAGTTTCAGGCCGGGCTTTCCTGATCCTGGATATACGCGCCCATTGCCTCGGCGAGATGGTCGAAGGCGGCCTTCATGCGGGCTACGCCTTTGAGTTCCTCATGCATCGTGACCCAGGTTTCCAGGGCAAACGAGAACTCATCGGGCAGGAGCCGCACCAAACTGCCGGCGCGCCGCGCGAGCCCCACCTGACAGACGCCAATGCCCGCGCCTGCCAGCACCAGCTTCGTCTGCGCCAGATCACTGTCTGTCCGCCAGGCGAAGTCTGTGCGATCCAGCGTCAGCCCCATACCGCGCAGGGCCTGCACGCTGATCGTTTCATGATCGAAGCCGATGAGGGCCTGCCCCGCCAGATCGCGGAGGCTCTTGGGGGTGCCATGGCGGGCAAGGTAGTCCTGACGCGCGTAGAAGCCGAGTTGGACATCGCCGAGCTTTCTTGCCAGCAGCGCGCCCTGCTGGGGCCGGACCATCCGGATGGCAATGTCTGCATCCCGCCGCAGCAGATCGCTCGACTGGTTGGTGGGCAGAATTTCAAAGCTGAGACCGGGATGGGCTTCGCGCAGGGGCATCAGCATGCCCGGCAGCAACTCTATGCCGACCACCTCGCTGGCGGAGATACGCACCGCGCCGCTCATATCCCCGGTGGGCCCGGACGCCGCCCGGACCATGGCGGCGGCGGAAGCGCCAATCGTTCGCGCATAGGGCTCAATCATCCGCGCCTTGTCCGTGGGGAGGAGACCGCGCGGCGAGCGGGTGAATAACAGGCCGCCCAGCGCTTCCTCAAGCAGGTCAATATGACGGGAGAGCGTAGGCTGGGTGAGCGAGAGGCTGCGCGCGGCACGCGACAGGCTGCCCTGGTCCAGCACGGCCAGGAAAGAGCGGATATGATCCCAGGAGGCAGCCTGCATGTTCATATGTTTTTCTATATCTGATCCACAGATTATCGCAATTTTGTTTATCGCTGCCGCGCGCCATCCTTCCCTCACCCAAGAGCGAAGGAGATGGGACCATGATCGACACAAAGCAGGCGCTGGTACTGGGCGTCACGGGCGGGGCGGGATACGAGATCGCGCGGGCGCTGATCCGCCGGGGTTGGCAAGTGCGGGCGCTGGCGCGGCAACCCGACCCGGCCCGCCTGCCGCAGGCAGAATGGATAGCTGGCGACGCCATGAATGCCGGGGATGTGGCCGCTGCTGCGCAGGGCGCCAGTGTGATCGTGCATGGCGTAAACCCGCCAGGCTACAAGGATTGGGCAAAACTGGTGCTACCCATGCTGGAGAGCACGATTGCTGCCGCGGTGATTTCCGGCGCGCGCATCTTTCTTCCGGGCACGATCTATAATTACGGGCTCAGCGCCCTTCCCTTTCTGACGGAGGACGCGCCCCAGCAGCCCCACACCCGCAAGGGGCGTATCCGTGTGCAGATGGAACGGCGTCTGGAGGCAGCCGCCCAGGAAGGCGCGCGGTCCCTGATCCTGAGGGCGGGAGATTTCTTCGGGCCATCGGCCGGCAATTCCTGGTTTTCGCAAGGTATGGTGACGCCGGGCAGGCCGGTGACGAAGATCACCTATCCGGGACGCCGTGAGGCGGGCCATGCCTGGGCCTACCTGCCCGACTATGGCGAGACCGCCGCCGCGCTGCTGGACCGGGAAGCAGAGCTCGCCCCTTTCGCCCGGTTTCATTTCCGGGGGCACTATTTCTCGCGCGGGGCAGCCTTTGCCGAAGCTGTGCGCGCAGCCAATGGCGGGAATGGGAAGATCGTCAGCATGCCCTGGCCTGCCCTCATCCTGCTGTCGCCTTTTGTGCGCATCTTCCGGGAACTCGCGGAGATGCGGTATCTGTGGGACGAGACGGCGGAACTGGACAATACGCGGCTGGTTTCCTTTCTCGGACATGAGCCGCATACGGACATCAAAGATGCACTGACCTGGACGCTGGCCGCGATGGGGTGTTTTCCGGAAGCGGCAGATCACGCCCCCGGCGCGCGGCCCTGGCCGGCGTGAAGGGCGCAGATGAGCTTAAATGGGGACCGGATGGACAGACTCCCCACCGGAGGAAGTTATCATCCAGGAAGAAGAATCCACTTATGCTTGACGGAATTTACCCAGTGACGGATTTTAAGAAGAAGGGTGCGCTACGGGTGGGGATCGGAGATGACGAAAAGTGGGACGGCGGCTTTTTACGCTTATTGTAATGCGGCAAGCTGTTCCGCCAGAAAGCGGCTGAACGCCATAGGTCTATTGGTCAAGGAAAAGTCAAACACCACACTCAGGCGATGGCTTTTCATTTTGACCGCGATTTCATTCTTCGGTTCATTTGTTTTGCCAATGGCAAATAAAGTGGCATTCACTTTGAAGATGGATCGTGATGTGTCTATGTTCTGTGTAATGATCTTTATTTGCGCCTTATATTGCGCACTGATGATTACGATATTTTCGACACTCAGAAGGCAATGGGAAGTCTCGGTGCAAATCTTGAAGACCACACATGCTGAAATGCTTCAGCGCACAGTTGACTGCCGCCCTCAACAGGAGAGGTGCTTGTTCAGTGCGGACCCCTCCTTTGTTGGTGACGTAAATAGCCTGAAAAAAGAAGCCAATGACTTCAGGCTCTTTACCTGGAAACCTTGATCAGGCCCCAGGCGCGCGGCCCTGGCCGGCGTGAAGGGCGCAGATGAGGGTGAAGAGGCGGCGGGCGGTCTGGAAGTCGATGTCGATCTTGCCTTCCAGGCGCTCCTTCAGAAGCTCGGAGCCTTCATTGTGGATGCCGCGGCGGGCCATGTCGATGGCTTCGATCTGGTGGGGCGTGGAGGTGCGGATGGCTTCGTAATAGCTGTCGCAGATGGTGAAATAGTCCCGGATCACGCCGCGAAACGGCGAGAGGGAGAGGATGAAGGTGTGGACCTCTTCGCCGGGCTCGGTCTTGATGGCGAAGACGAGGCGGCGCTCATGCTGGCTGAGGGCAAGGACGTAGGGGCCGCGATCCTCGCCGATCACGCCGAAGGTGTTTTCCTCGATCAGGTCGAAGATGGCGACGCGGCGCTCATGCTCGGCGTCCGGCCCCGAAGCGCCGAGGGTGTCTTCGTCAATATGGACGGCGACGAGCCGGTTGGCGCCCATGAGATCAGCCGCCCTGATTTGTTCGTATGGAGACCGACCGGCCATGCGCTGGCAGACGCTCTGCCTCGGCCAGACGCAGGGCGGCGGGGGCGAGCGCGGCTAGCCCCTTGGGGCCGGCGCGCTGGATGCTCATCCGCTTCACAAAGTCATAGAGGCCGAGGCCGGAAGAAAAGCGCGCGGCGCGGCTGGTCGGCAGGACATGGTTGGAGCCGGTCACATAATCGCCCAGCGCCTCGGGCGTGTGGTGGCCGAGGAAGACCGCGCCCGCATGGCGGATCATCGGCAGCATGGCGTCAGGGTCTTCGATGCAGAGCTCGACATGTTCGGCGGCGATGATGTTGGCCGCAAAGGCGGCAGTGGCCGCGTCCGGCGCGTTGATGATGGCGCCATGGGCGAGCCAGGACTCGCGGGCCCGCTCGCCCGTGGAGAGGGAATTCAACTGGTTTTCCACAGCCTTCTCAACAGCCGCGCCGAGGGCGGCGTCCAGCGTGATGAGGATCGACTGGCTGGAGGGATCATGCTCGGCCTGGCTGAGCAGATCCGCAGCGACCCAGTCCGGATTGGCGGTGGCGTCTGCGATCACGAGGATTTCGGAGGGGCCGGCGATGGTGTCGATGCCGACCTTGCCGAACACCTGGCGCTTGGCCTCGGCGACGAAGGCATTGCCGGGGCCGACGATCTTGTCCACAGGCGCGATGGGCCCGGCGCCATAGGCGAGCGCGGCAACCGCCTGGGCCCCGCCGATGGGGTAGAATTCGGTCGCGCCGGCCTTGCGGGCGGCATAGGCGACGGCCGGGGCAAGTTCGCCATCCGGCGCAGGGGCGACCATGACGATGCGCTCCACGCCCGCAATGCGCGCGGGCACGATGTTCATCAGCACGGATGAGGGATAGCTCGCCCGGCCGCCGGGAACGTAGACGCCGACCGATTCCAGCGCAGTCCAGCGCCAGCCGAGCTCGACGCCGGCGCTGTCGGTGAAGCGATGGTCTGCAGGACGCTGGGCGGTGTGGTAGGCGGCGATGCGGTCATGCGCGAAATCGATGGCTTCGCGCAGGTCTGCCGGGCATCCGGCGGCGATCAGGTCGAGATTGACGTTGTCTGACTGGAGCGTCGAGGGATCAAGCTGCAGCCGGTCGAACCTGGCGGTGTAGTCAGCCACAGCCGCCCCGCCCCGCTGGCGCACATCCTTGATGATGGCGGCAACGACGCTGGCGACGTCTTCGCCCTGCCCACGGTCTTCGTCGAGGAAACGGCGCAGGGCCTCCTCGAAACCGGGGTCAGATGCGTTCAGTCGGCGGGCCATATCGGGGGTTCCACGGCGTTTTTTACAGCCCCGCTACATGGACCGTGCGGTTCCCGCTGGCAAGACGGCGAAAGGTGCCTGCATGCAGCAGGGAGGCCCGTGCGCGCCGAGGCTGAGCCCGTATGCGGGAGCGATGCGTCCTTGCATCAGTGCGGCGGCAAAGTGTGACACCGCGACACAATTGCGATTGATTTGCACAATCATTCGCGTTTAGGAGCGGGCAAGATTATAATCAAAGGGACACCGCCTGTGCACATTGCCGACGAGAACCGACTGACGACGACCCACAAGCTCCGCCGCGCGGGCCTGCTGACAGGCGCTGCGCTGATGGCGCTGGCCCTGCCGGCCGCGGCTGAAGCCCTGGAAGACAGCGAGGCCGACCGCGCGGTGAAGGTGCTCGATACCGTGACCGTGATCGGCAATATCGAAGACCCGCAATCGACCTATGGTTCTGCCTACACGCTGACCGAGCGGGAGCTGCAGAAGTTCGAATCAAGCAACGTCAACTCCGTGCTGCGCGCGGTTCCGGGCGTGTATGTGCGCGATGAGGATGGGCTGGGCGCGTTCCCGCGCATTGGCATCCGCGCGTCCGCTTCGGGCCGCAGCGACCGGATCCTGGTGCTGGAAGATGGCGTGCCTGCCGCGATGGCGCCTTATGCCAACACCTCTGCCTATTTCTTCCCCAACATCTCGCGCATGCGCAGCGTGGAAGTGCTGAAGGGGCCCGAAACGCTGCTCTATGGGCCGCAGACGGTGACCGGCGTGGTGAACCTGCTGGCGACGGCCATTCCCGAGGAACGGTCGGGCTATGTGCGCGCAGAGTTTGGCGAGAACAATACCGGGCGCGTCCATGCCTGGTATGGCGATCAGGTGGGCCAGGTCGGCTTTCTGGTGGAGACCTTCCAGAGCACGACAGACGGCTTCCAGAAGATCGACCGCTCTGCCCGCTCGGCCGGGAACGAGATCGAGGAATATATCCTGCGCCTGCAATGGGAAGGCGAGCGCCAGCGGCTGGAATTCAAGGGCCAGTATGCCGACGAGACGCATGACGTGTCGTATCTGGGCCTGACGGACGCCGACTTCAAAGCCAATCCCGACCGCCGCTACGGTCTCTCCGAGCTGGAGCAGATGAACCGGGGCCGCACCGGCTTCAGCCTGCATCACGAGTTTGACCTTACCGACGCATGGGCGCTGAAATCCACCGCCTACTGGACCGACACCGAGCGCCACTATCGCCGCCTCAACCAGATCAACGGCGTGAACATCGGCAGCGTGACCGAAACGATCAACAATGGCGGGGCGAATGCCGCGCTGCTGCAGGGTATCCTCGATGGCACCGCCAACACGACCCATCCCAATGGCGTGCGCTATGGCAACAACTTCCAGGAGTTCACCTCGCAGGGCATCCAGACCCAGCTTGAGGGCGAGTTCCAGACCGGCGCCTTCAGCCACAACCTGATCTTTGGCGTGCGCCGCCATGAGGACGAGACCCGCAACGTGGCCGATGCCGGCAACGAGATTTACCAGCAGGTGAATGGCGCGCTGGTGTTTCAGGGCGTGACCGGGCCCAACCGGAACAAGGGCGAGGCGGAAGCCTGGTCTGTGTGGCTGGGCGACCGGATCTCGTATGGCAATTGGAGCTTCCTGCCGGTGGTCCGGCATGAAGACATCAAGACGGTGGGCAATGTGCTCAACCCTACCCCGCGCAACAGCCTGACGAAGACCTCCGTTGGCCTCGGCGTGAACTATGCGGTGGATGCGAACTGGACCGTTCTGGCGGGCGTCTATGAGGGCTTTGCCCCGCCCGGATCGAGCGCGACGGAAGGCTCCAAAGGGGAAGAGAGCGTCAACTGGGAAGCGGGCGTTCGCTATCGCAATGGCACGGTTGGCGTCGATGCGATTGCCTTCCTCAGCGACTATGACAACGCCCTGCGCCTCTGCCTGGTGGCCAACCCCTGCCCCGGCGGGATCGTGGACGGCTCGACGCTGCAGAGCGGGGCGAAGGAAGTCTACGGCCTTGAGCTGGGCGCGTTTGCCACGCTGTTCGAGGGGGAAACCTTCTCGGTTCCGGCGCGGCTTTCCTATACCTACACCGATGGCGAATACACGCGCGCCGCCGACGCGGCGGGCGGGGTTCTGGCAGGCGATACGCTGGACTATACGCCCCCGCATACCGGCGTGCTGCAATTCGGCCTGGAACATCAGGGCGGCTGGGATATCTATGCGGCGCTGAACTATACCGACGAGACCTGCACAACGACGACCTGCAACCGGATCGGCATCGACGATACCTATCTGCGCACGGAAAGTCTGTTCACGGTGGACCTGTCGGCCTCCTACGACATCAGCGATGTGGTCGAGGTCTACACCAAGGTGGAGAATGTGTTCGACGAGCGCGCCATCATGCACCGGGGCGCAGACGGCGCCCGTGGCAATCCGGGCCGCTATATGGCTGTGGGCATCCGCCTGAACTTCTGAGGCTTCAGATCACACGGGCAAAAATGAAAAAGCGGGGCGGAAACGCCCCGCTTGTTTTTTTGGCGCCGGATTTGCGGCGTCAGTCTGCGCGCAGGGCGTAGCCGGCGGAGCGGACGGTGCGGATGGGGTCGTCTCCCCCGCCCTGGCGCAGCGCCTTGCGCAGGCGGCCGACATGCACGTCAACCGTGCGCGCCTCGACATAGACATCCGAGCCCCAGACGGTATCGAGCAGCTGCTCGCGCGAGAAGACGCGGCCTGGATGCTGCATGAAATAGTCCAGCAGGCGGAATTCCGTGGGGCCGAGATGGATGTCTTCGCCATTGCGGGAGACGCGGTGGGCGACGCGGTCGATCTCGATATCGCCGACGGTGATGCGGTCTTCCTTGAGGCCGGGACGGATGCGGCGCAGCACGGCGCGGACGCGGGCCATCAGCTCGGTGGTCGAGAAGGGCTTGGTGACGTAATCATCTGCCCCCGTATCAAGCCCGCGGATGCGGTCGCTCTCCTCGCCGCGCGCGGTGAGCATGATGATCGGCAGGTTCGGATTGACGCCGGTGGCACGGACGCGGCGGCAGATTTCGATACCGCTGACCTTGGGCAGCATCCAGTCCAGCAAGAGCAGGTCTGGCGCCCGCTCATCGATCATCATCAGCGCTTCTTCGCCATCGGCCGCGATGGCGACCTCATAATCTTCACGCCGGAGATTGTAGAGCAGAAGCTCAGAGACTGCGCTTTCGTCTTCTGCGACAAGCACGTAGGGTTTCATCTTTGGGCTCCGTATTCTGTTTGAGCGAAATTCGTCAAACCTGGTCCAGCTTCGGCCGGTCCATGACTGACAGGTATTCCCCCACGGCCTGGTAGTATACGAATTCGGCCACGTTGGTGCAGTGATCGCCGATCCGTTCCAGGTTCTTCGCTATAAAGAGCATGTGTGCCCCGGCGGTGATCCGGCGCGGGTCTTCGATGAGGTAGGTGATCATTTCACGGAACACCGCATTATAGTGCTGGTCGATATCGTCATCGCTGGACCAGACATTCTTGGCCAGGACGGCGTTGCCGGAGGCATAGGCATCGAGCACTTCGTTGAGCTGGCGGGCGACCGGGCGCGACATGCGCAGGATGGCGTTGCGCATCTCCATGCTGACATGATCGTCGAGGCGCAGGGCGCGCTTGGCGATGTTCTTGGAGAGATCGCCGATCCGCTCCAGCTCGTTGGAAATCTTCAGGGCAGAGAGGATCATCCGCAGGTCATGGCCCATCGGCTGGCGCCGGGCGATGAGGCTGACGATCTGCTTTTCCACGTCCGACTCGATGGCATCGACCTGGGGATCGCGGGCGATCACTTCCTTGGCGAGTACGGAATCATTGGCGCTGAGCGCGCGGCAGGAGTCGGTGATCATCGTTTCCACGATGCCGCCCATCCGCATGATGTCGGACGAAAGCTTGTCCAGCTCATCAGAATAGGCAGAGACGATATGATCCGACATATGTTCCTCCCTCAGCCGAAGCGGCCGGTGATGTAGTCTTCGGTGCGCTTTTCGCGCGGATTTGTGAAGATCTGTTCTGTCTCGCCCATTTCCACCAGATTGCCGAGATGGAAGAAGGCGGTGCGCTGGCTGACGCGGGCGGCCTGCTGCATGGAGTGGGTGACGATGACGATGCAGTAGCGCTTGCGCAGCTCGTCGATCAGTTCCTCGATGCGGGCGGTGGCCACAGGATCCAGCGCCGAGCAGGGCTCGTCCATCAGGATGACTTCGGGGCGCACGGCAATTGCGCGCGCGATGCAGAGACGCTGCTGCTGGCCGCCTGACAGGCTGGTGCCGGGCGCCTGGAGGCGGTCCTTCACCTCTTCCCAGAGGCCGGCGCGGCGGAGGGATTTCTCGACGATGGCGTCGAGGTCTTCCCGGCTGGTGGCGATGCCGTGGATGCGGGGGCCGTAGGCGATGTTGTCGTAGATCGACTTCGGGAAGGGGTTGGGCTTCTGGAACACCATGCCGACGCGCGAGCGCAGCAGCACGGGATCGATGGAGTGATCGTTGATATCCTGCCCGTCCATCAGGATCTGCCCTTCGACGCGGCAGTTCTCGATGGTGTCGTTCATGCGGTTGAGGCAGCGCAGGAAGGTGGACTTGCCGCAGCCCGAGGGGCCGATGAGCGCGGTGACGGCCCGGTCCGGAAAGGACATGGACACGCCATGGATGGCCTGGGTGGCGCCGTAGAATACCTTGATGTCGCGGCAATCGATGCGCGGCGCGGCGGCCGGAGGCGCATCGGCAGCGGGGGCCAGCACGGAACCGGCGGCCTGCGGTGTGTGATCGGAATCCATTACCATCTCCGCTCGTACTTTCGTCTCAAGAATACCACCAACCCGTTCATGAGCAAAAGAACGGCCAGGAGGACAACAATCATTGCCGAGGTCATCGGCTCCCAGGCGCGTTCGGCATTGTTCGCCCAGGTGAAGATCAGCACCGGCATGACGGTGGATTCGTCGGTGGGGCTGGTGGGCACATCCCCGACGAAGGCAACCATGCCGATCAGCAGCAGCGGGGCGGTTTCGCCCAGCGCGCGGGCCATCCCGAGGATGGCGCCAGTGAGGATGCCGGGCGCGGCCAGCGGCACGACATGGTGGAACACTGTCTGCATCTGCGAGGCGCCAATCGCCAGGGCGCCCGAGCGCACCGAAGGCGGCACCGCCTTCAGCGCCGCGCGCGAAGCAATGATCACCACCGGAAACGTCATCAGTGCCAGCACAAGACCGCCGACCAGCGGGGCCGATCGCGGCATGCCGAGGAAGTTGATATACACCGCCGCCCCGAGCAGGCCGAACACGATGGACGGCACGGCGGCCAGATTGTTGATGTTGACCTCGATGAAATCGGTCAGCCGGTTTTTCGGGGCGAACTCTTCCAGATAGACAGCCGCCAGGATGCCGATCGGGATGGCGACGAGGGCGGTGACCAGCATCGTGAACAGCGACCCGACCAGGGCGGCAAGGCCGCCGGCGAGTTCTGGATAGGTGGAGTCCGAATTCGTCAGCAGGGTCCAGCGCGGCACGCGGGAGATGCGGCCCATCTCTTTCAGGGCGAACGTCCAGGCGATCTGCTGGTCAGACACGACGCGCTGGGCTTCGGGCAGAGCGATGAGGCGGGCGGCGGCCGTGCTGTTGCGGAAAGCGTCGAGCGTGCCGGTGAGGAGTTCAAGGCGCGCGGTGCCGGCCTGAATGCCGTGCAGGCGGCCGGTGGCGCCGCCAGCCGTGATGAGGATCGAGCCCTCGTCCATGCTGACGCCCTCGGCCTGAAGCGTTGTCAGCGCCGTGAGGATCGGGGTGAAGGCCCCCTGCCCTTCGAGCAGGGCGAAGCCGTCTTCCTGTGCGGTTACAGCCGTGATGGTTCCCGTGCGAAGGCGGCGTTCCGGGAGGGCCTGGCCTTTCAGGTAAAGGTCGAGGTCATCATTCAGCGGGGCGGTCAGCGTGATGGGGTTGCCCACCATCTCGGGCCGGGCCGCGACCTTCCGGGCCGTCGGCAGGACAGCCAGGCGCGTGATGAATTCGGAGACTTCGATGCGGCTCGCGCGGTCGCGGTTTGCTTCGGGGAAGGTTTCCAGGAGGTTGTCGCGGGCCAGCTCCCAGAAGCCGTCCACATTGCGGGCGATGTCTTCCGGTGTGGTTTCGCCCGGCGGCGTGATGACGGCCGGGTCCAGCGTGATGTCATAGCGCACGACATGGTAAGTCGCCGCAGAGACGGCCTGCGAGCCGATGGACAGGACCAGCAGCACCAGCGCGCTCAGGGCCAGGAAGATGGCGCCGAGCCCGTAATAGCGGAAGCGCACATCGGCGGCCCGGCGGCGCTTGAGGCGCTTGAGCGCTTCAGGGGTGGAGAAAGAGGAGGCGGCCGGATCAGTCATACTTTTCCCGGTATTTCTGGACGACGCGCAGGGCGATCACGTTGAAGAGCAGCGTGACGGCGAACAGGACGAGGCCGAGCGCAAAGGCGGACAGCGTCTTGGGATCATCAAAGCCGGTCTCGCCGGTCATCAGGGAGACGATCTGGACGGTGATGGTGGTGAGGTCAGAGGTCGGGTCCATTGAGATGCGGGCGCTCTTGCCGGCAGCCATCACGACGATCATCGTTTCGCCAATGGCGCGGGAGACCGCCAGCAGCAGCGCGGCGATGATACCCGGAAGTGCGGCGGGGACGACCACATTGCGGACCGTTTCGGACTTGGTGGCGCCCAGGGCATAGGCGCCGTCGCGCAGGGTTTGCGGCACGGCGTTGATCACGTCATCCGACAGCGAGGACACGAACGGGATGACCATGATGCCCATGACGAGGCCTGCGGCGAGCGCGCTGGTGGGCTGGGCGGCCAGCAGCGGCTCGCTGGCGAGGCCGATATTGATCAGCGTCTCGTTGATCCAGAGCGCGAGGGATCGCACGGCCGGGGCGACAACCAGCAGCGCGAAGAAGCCGTACACCACAGTCGGGATGCCGGCGAGGATTTCGAGGATCGGCTTGATCCAGGCGCGGGCTTTGGGGCCGGCATATTCGGAGAGATAGATCGCGGAGAAGAGGCCGATGGGCGCGGCCACGAACATCGCGATCAGGGCGATCATGAAGGTGCCGAAGAACAGCGGCAGGGCGCCGAACTCCGCTTCGGTCTGCGCGTTCCAGCGTGTACCGAAGAGGAACTCCCAGATCGGGATGACGCTGAAGAACTGGATGCTCTCATAAAGGAGCGAGATGACAATGCCGGCCGTGGTGGCGATGGCGACGACGGCGCAGAGGAACAGCACGCCTTCCATGCCCCGCTCGACCAGGGAACGCGCCCGGAAACTGGCGGCAAGGCGGCGGCGGGCGAAGAGAAGCCCCAGCACGGCGCCCACGCCCATCAGCGCCAGCGCGCCAATGTTGAGGCCGCCGATGATCTCCAGATACCGGTTGGTGACCGCCGTGAAGACAAGATCGGTTCCGGCATAGTCGGAAGACCGGGCGGCCAGGGAGACCGAGTCGAGATAGGTTTGCAGTTCCGGCGCGGAGAGCAGGTCAAAGGCGGGCGGCAACTCGCTCGTCAGCTGGCCGCGGGCGAAGGGCTCTGCGCCGATGGCATAGACCAGCGCCACCAGCACCGCCGGAATGATGGCCCACATGGCCACGAAATAACCATGATAGTTGGGCCGCGAATGCAGCGCCGGGGCGCCGGACAGCAGAATGCGCTCGGCGCCGATACGGCCAACAAAAAACGCTACGGACGCAAAGACCGCAATCAGAGCGATCAGTAGCCAGCCCATGGGCAAGTGACCGAGCTGCTGAAGCATGAACTTCCTTCCGGGGGGTGATCCGGTGCCCCAAATAGAAGAAGGCCGCGACAGTTATGTGACAATCTTCTGTATTTCCTGCCGCAGTCAGCCTCTATTGCGCCCGCCCCTCAAAGACGCCATGTGTTCTGGATGACTAACCCTCAGGATTCAAAGGCCATCTGGCACGGCACCACAGTGCTGGCCGTGCGCAAGAATGGCAAACTCGTGATGCTCAGCGACGGCCAGGTGTCGATGGGCCAGACCATAATGAAGGGCAATGCGCGCAAGGTGCGCCGGATTGCCGGCGGAGCGATTCTTGCCGGTTTTGCCGGGGCAACCGCCGACGCTTTTACCCTGTTCGAGCGGCTGGAGGCGAAGCTGGAACGCTTCCCCGACCAGTTGCAGCGGGCCGCTGTGGAGCTGGCCAAGGACTGGCGGACGGAGAAGTACCTCCAGAAACTGGAAGCCTTGCTGATCGTGGCCGACAGGCACAGCACGCTGGTGATTACCGGGGCGGGCGATGTGCTGGAGCCGGAAC
The DNA here is from genome assembly GCF_013823385.1 of Hyphomonas sp. GTDB lineage: Bacteria > Pseudomonadota > Alphaproteobacteria > Caulobacterales > Hyphomonadaceae > Hyphomonas. The sequence goes on along the minus strand of NZ_PNMA01000001.1, from coordinate 78,731 downwards.
ACAATGTCGTGGCCATTGGCTCAGGCGGCAACTATGCGCTGGCAGCGGCGCGCGGCCTCTATGACTATGAAGACGAGGCCGAAGTGATCGGCCGCAAGGCCATGCAGATCGCCGCCGACATCTGCGTCTACACCAACAGCCATTTCAGCGTGGAGACCCTGGACGTCTAGGCGGCCAGAAAACTCCAACGGTTCCTCCAACGAGACCGGTTTTTCCTCCAATGAAACTTCCTCAGCGCCGCCCCCAGGAGGCGCCGGGCAGAGACAGACGAAACGGACTTCATGAAACACCTGACGCCCCGCGAAATCGTTGCCGAACTTGACCGCCACATCGTTGGCCAGAATGCCGCCAAGCGCGCCGTGGCGATCGCCCTGCGCAACCGGTGGCGGCGCAAGCAGGCCCCGGAAAACCTGCGCGGCGAGATAACGCCGAAGAACATCCTGATGATCGGGCCGACGGGCGTGGGGAAAACGGAAGTTTCCCGTCGCCTGGCGCGCCTCGCCAATGCGCCCTTCCTGAAGGTGGAGGCGACCAAGTTCACCGAGGTGGGCTATGTTGGCCGGGATGTGGAGCAGATCGTGCGGGATCTGGTCGAGGCGGCTGTCTCGATGATCCGCGAGCAGAAACGGGCCGGTGTGGAACAGGCCGCGCGCGACAAGGCCGAGGAGCGCCTGCTGGACGCCCTCGTCGGCGCCGAGGCGCAGGCCTCCACCCGCGAAGTGTTCCGCCGCAAGCTGCGCGGGGGCGAACTGGATGACAAGGAAGTCGACATCGACTTTGCCGACACCCACAATCCGATGCAAATGCTGGACCTGCCCGGCCAGGGCGGATCGATGAGCATGATCAATCTCGGCGACATGCTGGGCAAGGCCATGGGCGGGCGCACCAAACGTGTACGGACAACCGTGCGCGAGGCGGCAAAGCCGCTGGTGACCGAGGAAGCCGACAAGCTGGTGGACGAGGACCAGATCGTGCGCGAGGCGATTTCAGCCGTCGAGGAAGACGGGATCGTGTTCCTGGACGAGATCGACAAGATTGCCGCGCGCAAGGACCGGGGCGGCGCCGATGTCAGCCGCGAAGGCGTGCAGCGCGACCTCTTGCCCCTGATCGAGGGCACGACGGTTTCGACCAAGCGCGGCGCGGTGAAGACCGATCATATCCTATTCATCGCCTCGGGCGCGTTTCATGTTTCCAAACCGTCAGACCTGCTGCCGGAACTGCAGGGGCGCCTGCCGATCCGCGTGGAACTGGAGCCGCTGACGCGGGACGATCTGCGCCGCATCCTGGTGGAGCCGCAGGCGAGCCTGATCCGCCAGTATGAGGCGCTGATGGCCGCCGAAAACGTGACGCTGACCTTCGAGGACGCCGCCATCGACCGGATCGCCGACCTTGCCGAAGTGGTGAACAAGACCATCGAGAATATCGGTGCCCGCCGCCTCCAGACGATCCTGGAGCGCCTCTTGGACGAGATCAGCTTCGAGGCCCCGGACAAATCCGGCGAGACCTTTGTGATCACGGCAAGCTATGTGGACGAAAAGGTCAGCGGCCTGGCCGGTAATGCGGACCTTTCCAAGTTCATCCTCTAGGGGCTCCGTACTTTCCCTTATTGAGGGGCGCCAGTTTGATCATGAACTGCTATCATGTTGAATTTGGTCAACTGGAGACTCTGTCATGCTGTATGTGGATACCCCTACCCCTCAGGATATTGCCCGGCTGAATGCCGCGCGCGAAGGTATCTGCATCTCGATCTATGTGCCGACGACACCGTTGACGCAGAAGATCGGCGAGGCGCGGCTGAAATTCCGCCATCTGATCAGTGAAGCGGCCGGTCAGGCCAAGGCGGCCGGGCACGACAAGCGGGAAGTAGGCCTCGCCGAGATCGGCCTGCTGGACCTTGCCGACGACGATAATTTCTGGCGCGTGCAGGCCAACAGCCTGGCCGTGTTCGCGACGCCGTCCGGCGTGACCAGCTTCCGGCTGGCCAACAAGCTGGAAGCCTCGACGGAGGTGGCCGACCGGTTTCACCTGCTGCCGCTGATGCGCGCGGTGACGTTTCCGCATGAAGCCTTTGTTCTGGCGCTTTCGGAGAATGGCGTGCGGCTGGTGCAGGTGTTCTCCGACATGCCGGCGAAGAAGGTGAAGGTGCCGGGTTTGCCGAAGGATGCGGCGAGCCATGCGGGCAAGACGACGATCAACGACAAGTCTGCCTTCACCCGCATTCATGGCGAGGAAGGCCAGCGTATCCGTCACCTCTCATACCTGCGGGCGATCGATGCGGCGCTGCGGCCCATTCTGGCCGGGCGGGAGACACCGCTGATCGTCGCCGCAGTCGACCCGCTTGCGCATCTCTACCCGCATGTGAACACCTATCACCGGATGGCCAGCGAGCAGATCCGCGTCAGCCCTGACGCGGTGAAGGACAACGAGCTGGCAAGGCTCTCCATTCCGGTTCTGGATAGTGTGTATGCTGAAGACCTCTCCAGGGCGGCGCAGGTGTTCGAGCAGCATTCCTCAAGCGGGCGGACGGCCACCGACCTGACCGATGTGGCTCGCGCGGCGACCTATGGTGCCGTCGATACGCTGTTTGCGGACATGAACGACACCCGCCCCGGCCTGATCGACGACAAGGGCCAGGTGAGCTTTGCCGAGGCAGACACGGCCGACAATTACCGGCTGGTGGACGAGGTGGCGCGCCGGGTGATCGTCAATGGCGGGAAGGTGTTTGCGGTGCGCGCCGGAGAAGTGCCCGGCGGGCGCTCAGTGGGCGCCATCCTGCGCTATCCGGTTTGAGCACGGGCTGAAGCCGCGTCAGCCTTCCAGGGCGGCGCGGCGGATGGGCAGGTGTTTCTTGCCCCATTCCTTCATGATCGTCAGGGCGGGGCGCAGCTCCTCGCCCTTGGCGGTCAGCACATAGTCATACCGCTTTGGCGAGACAGAATAGGCCCGGCGTTCCAGGATGCCGACTTCAACGAGGCGTTTGAGCCGGTCTGCCAGAATGTGGCGGGTCATGCCGCCGGAGGCGGCAAACTCCTCGAACTTCGTCTTGCCAAGGAAGCAATCCCGCAGGATCAGCAGCGTCCAACGGTCTCCGACGACGGACAGGGTCCGCGCGACCGGGCACCAGTTATCGTTCAGTTCTGACCATTTCATGCGGTAACTGTACCGCACATAAACGAAAGTTCCAGAAAGAAACGCGAGGGTTCAGGAATAATCCCTACCCTAAACCCGAATTCCGGCGGCCTCGGCCAGATCGCTGTAGGAGACGGCCGGACGCGGGCCGATATGGCCGATCACTTCGGCCGCAGCGATATGGCCAAGGCGGGCGCAGGTGGCGAGCGGCAGGCCGCGGGCCAGACCGAAGAGGAAACCGGCGGCGTACTGATCGCCCGCGCCGGTCGTGTCGACCACAGCGTCCACCGGCTCGGCCGGTATCACGATCGGGTCGCCATCGCCGAACACGATGGAGCCTTTCTCGCTGCGCGTAACGGCAGCAACCGCGCAATCGGCGTGCAGCGCCTTCAGGGCGGCATCGAAATCATCGGTTTCGTAAAGTGAGAGAAGCTCAGCTTCGTTGGCGAAGACGATGTCGGCGAAGCCCTTCACCAGATGGCGGAAGCTGGCGCGGTGACGGTCCACGCAAAACTGGTCGGACATGGTGACGGCAACCTTGCGGCCGGCCGCCTTGGCGATCTCGGCGGCATAGACGAAGGCTTCCTTGGCTTCGTCGCGGTCGAACAGATAGCCTTCGAGGTAAAGGATCTGCCCGCTGCGCACGAGGTCTGCATCGACATCTTCCTTCGAGAAGAGGACCGAAGCGCCGAGGAAGGTGTTCATCGAGCGGTGGCCATCCTCGGTGACGAAGATGATCGAGCGGGCGGTGGCGGGGCCTTCTTCCAGCGGGCGCGTGTGGAAGGGCACGCCGGCCTTCATCATCTCGCGCATGAACTGGTGGCCGAGTTCATCATTCGAGATCTTGCCGATATAGGCCGCCTTGCCACCAAAGCTGGAGAGGCCGGCGATCGTGTTGGCGCCCGAGCCGCCAGAGGTGATGACCGCGTCTTTCGCCAGCGCCGTCAGCTCTTCGGCGCGCGGCTCCTCGATCAGCTGCATCACATCCTTGTGGATGCCATGGCGGGCGAGGAAGGCGTCGTCTGCGCGGGCGAGAACATCCACGATGGCATTACCGAGGCCGACGACATCGAATTTTGCTGCGGTCACTGGGGGCGGCTCCTCGAAATTCATTAAAACTCAGGCGTTCCGCGCCTTGCCAGACACCGCGCGTGGACACAAGACCCGCAGGCCGCTAGAGCGCAGCGCAGGCCGGGGCCTGCCCCTTTCTCCAGCGCAACGAACTGTCTCTCCCCATGAAAAAAGTCGCCTATCTCGCCAGCCGCGTCACCATTCCGGGCTCAATGATCCGCCGCACGGATGCTTTCGAGCATGATTTCATGATGGACGCTCTGAGGCCTCCTTTCCGGGCGCGGGGCCTGGAAGTGGTGGATGTGTGCTGGGACGATCCGAAGGTGGACTGGCGCCAGTTCGAAGCTGCCCTGATTGGCACGACCTGGGACTATTGGGACCGGCTGGAGGAATTCCTTGCCACGCTGGATGCTATCGGCAAGCAGACGCGGCTCTATAATCCGGCAGACGTCGTGCGCTGGAACGCCCGCAAGACCTATCTGCGCGATCTGGAAGCCAAGGGCGCCAGGCTGATCCCGACCCTGTGGCTCGGCACCTGCGGCGCGGCCGAGGCGGAGGCGGCATTCGAGACGCTGGGCGCCGATACGGTTGTGTTCAAGCGGCAGGTGGGCGCGGGCGCCAAGGATCAGCACAAGCTGAGCCGGGGCGAGGCCATTCCCGACATGCCCCATCCGATGATGGCGCAGCCTTTCCTGCCGATGATCCAGAAAGAGGGCGAACTCTCCTTCATCTTCATTGACGGGGAATTCTGCCATGCCCTGATCAAACGGGCGCAGCCGGGCGATTATCGCATCCAGTCGAGCTATGGCGGGCGGGAGGAAGTGCTCCATCCGTCAGCAGAAGACCTTGCCGCCGCGCGCGCCATTCTGGGCGCGCTGGACGAGGCGCCGCTCTATGGCCGGGTGGACATGCTGCGCGGCGAGGATGGCGGACTGCTGCTGATGGAACTCGAAGTGATCGAGCCCTACCTCTATCCCAAGGAAGGGCCGGAACTGGGCGAGCGGATGGCAGCGGCCGTGGCCCGACGGATTGGCGCGGCCTAGTTCGCTTCTACCGGCGTGCAGGCAATGCCCGTCAGCGGGAACATTTCCCCGCTCTGGCGTTCCCTGACATAGCAATCCCCGTCCATCAGTACGATGTCGAAGATCGTCGGCATGGCGGGGCTGTTGCCTTCAAGAGGGCCCGGTTTTGGCGGCAGGACGGAAATCACCGACTCCCTGGTCAGGTCTCCGGGGCCGATCTGGATCTGGGCGCGGTCGACAGCGGCGGCGAGAACGCCGGTCAGCGCAGCCATGGTTTCCGGGGATGCATCGGTCAGCGTCGCGGGCTCGGGCGAGGATTGGCAAGCCGCGATCCCGGCCAGGAAAGAAACACTCAGGATACGGTATTTCATGACACGGATCTCCTATCGGCCGGGGGGCATGGTCATGTCGCGATTGGTCTCAAGCGTTGAAGGGCCGGGCGGGCGCAGAGGGATGCCGCCGGAGCCGAGGCTGCCATTCGCGCTGGCCACAGCCGTGGTCGCCTGAGCTGAAACTGTCGGGCAGGCCAGCGATCCGCGATAGCTCAGCGCGGCTGCCAGCAGGCGCTCGTTTTCGTCCCCCAGTTCGCGCGTGAAATCATCGCTGACCTGGCAGCCCGGAAGGCGCACGCCAAAGGAAGCGGTCGAATTGTTCGGGATGAAGCCGTCGGCATAATCTCCGAAGCCCTGCCCGTTCACACCTTGGAACTGGATCGTGTAATAGGTCTCGCCGCAATTGTCGGTGGGATAGAAGCCGAAAGGCTTTCCGCAGGTGGTGTTGCCGATGAGAATGACCTCGACGCCAATGCCGCGCAGGCCGTTCACGACGGCTTCGCTGGCGCTGCAGGTGGACCTTGTGGAGAGGACAAAAACCCGCGGCAGGTTGAGCGATGGCAGCGGGGTGCCTTCGGGCACGGTGAAACCGACACCTGTGGAATAGAACGGGATCGGATTGTTGACCGCTCCGGTTACGGGATTGCGGTTTCCGGCAGCGGCGTTGAAGCGGAGCTGCTCGAACACCTGATTGCGCGTGCGCGTATCGCCGGCGATCATGTAGCTGAGCTGGGACGCCACGGCGAGGAGGCCGCCTCCATTATAGCGCAGGTCCAGCACCAGATCGCTGACGCCGGCCGCCTCCATGGCCGTCATGGCATCGTAGATTTCGCGCTCACTGGCCCAGGGGCTGAACGTATTGAACAGGATGTATCCAACATCGCCGGTGGGCGTGTTGATGATCCGGGTACGGTTTACGGGTTTGGACGAGAGGTTCACTGATGTCAGCGACACGGTGCGTGTTGCGCCGTCCGGGTCCTGTACCGTGAAGCTGTTTGTGAGCCCCGGCGTGGAGGGAAACAGGGCGGCGTTGAGCTGGTTGATGTCAGACTGCGAATTCGTGTTTACCAGATCAATGCCATTGATCTGCAGGATGCGCGAGCCGCGCTCGAAATTCGGCTGGCCGCCCACCTCTGCGGAAGCAGGCGAGTTGGGTTCCGTATAGCGGATGCGGAAATCGCGCGGAGGCGTTGTCGAGAACGCAATATAGCTGGCGCCATAGGTCGCCGTTGGCGCGGCATTGCGGGCTGCGAGATATTCCTCCGTAGGCTCACTGAAGTGGAAGTCGTCCTTCTCCTTGCCTGACGGCGTGGTGGCGAAGGTGCGCAGGACGGCGAAATAATCCCGGCGGTTGGAATAGTTTGCCGGGTTACGGTCGATGACTTCCGTGTTCCAGAGATAGGTCTCGTTGGTCCAGGAGCGTAGCCAGAAACGCTCCTCCAGCGCAGTGCCCTGCACATCCGGGAAGGTTCTGCCTTCGATGTCCTGGCCGATGCGGCGGACCTCGCAGCGGTTCTTGAAGGTGCTGGCTGCCGGGTAGACGCCCTGTGTCCAGGTGGGCCCGGATGCCGGAGGGGGCGGTGGGGGTGGAGAAACCGCGCCGGCCGTGCCGCCACCGCCCCCGCCGCAAGCCGACAGCCAGACGGGCATGGCAAGCGTCAGCAAGGCGAATGCAATGGTCCTGACGGAACCGGCCCTGGTGAGCGTGTTGCGCATGATATTCTTCCCTCTCGTTTCCCTCAGGAAAAGGTTTGCCGAGGCAGGCGCCAAGGTCAATTCAATTTGCGCCCGAAGGTGGTTTTCGGGGTTTTTTCGGCCCAAGGGCGGCGCGGGCGGCAGGGTCGGGCGTCTTGGGCTGGAAGGCACAGAGATCGGCGATCACGCACTGCCAGCATTCAGGCGTGCGCGCCTTGCACACATAGCGCCCGTGCAGGATCAGCCAGTGATGGGCGCCCTTCTTGAATTCGGGCGGCGTGATCCGCTCCAGCCCCGCTTCGACATGATCGGGGGTCTTGCCCGGCGCGAGGCCAGTCCTGTTGGAAACGCGGAATATGTGCGTGTCGACGGCGATGGTGGGCTCGCCGAAGGCTTCATTCATCACGACATTCGCCGTCTTGCGGCCAACGCCGGGCAGCGTCGTCAGTTCTTCGCGTGTGCGGGGCACTTCGCCGCCGAACTCGCCCAGGATTTTCCGGCTGAGCGCGATGACGTTTTTCGCCTTGTTGCGCCAGAGGCCGATGGTCTTGATGTATCCGGCGACGCCCTCCTCCCCCAGGGCGAGCATCTTCTCCGGGGTATCGGCGACGGCAAACAGCTTGCGCGTCGCCTTGTTGACGCCAACATCGGTCGCCTGCGCCGAGAGGGCGACGGCGACCAGCAGGGTGAACGGGTTGACGAATTCCAGCTCGGTGCGCGGGTCGGGCCGGTTTGCGGCGAGGGCGGCGAAGAGTTCGGCCGCCCGGGCACGCGTGAATTTCGAGCGCGGGCGCGCGCGGGCGGTCTTTTTGGCGGGTTTGGCAGCGTCTGGCATGATGTGAGGCATAGAGCGCCCTTTTCCCGGCGCAAGGGCGTGTTATCTCTTCCGCCTATGCTTCCCGCAGAAGAAACGGTTTACATGGACGCGGTGCTGACGCCCAACCGGTCGCTCAGCCGGCAGGGCTTTATCATTGCCATGTCCGCCATCGCCTTCACCTTTTTCATGACCGGGTTGATGTTCTGGTCGATAGGGGCCGGGCCAATCCTGGGCTTCATGGGGCTGGACATTGCCGCGATCTGGCTGGCCTTCCACATTTCCTACAAGCGCCAGCGGGAAGAAACCCGCGTAACGGTCACCGCGCGCGCCATCCACCTGCACCACAAGGACGCCAAAGGCCGGGAAAAGCACGCCGAACTGCCCTCCGCCTTTGCCAGGGTGGAGCTGGACGAACCCGCCGGGCCAACGAGCTGGCTGCGAATCGAGCATGGCAAAACCGCCTGGATCATCGGCCGCTTCCTGACCCCGCCAGAGCGGAGTTCCTTCGCAAAAGCCCTCCGCCAGGCCCTGCTGGCCGCCCGCGCCGAGCGCCATACTGCGTGAAACTCAAAAAAATGACGCAAGCGTCATGGTTTTTTCAAAAAGCCTGTGTTAAAACTTCCCCAGCGACGCGATACGCCCCGCCAAGAGGGTGGGTTTCCTGGAGGATTGAATATGGCCGCCGACACCGTTTCTTTCGTCAATCACCCGGCGCTTCAGCGCCCGAAGGTGACGGAGCGCGAACCGCTCCACCCGCACAATTACCGCTTTGGCGCCGAGATCCCGCCTGCTTCGGAGATTGATCTGGCGACCCTCGATCTGATCGATGGCGAGCTGTGGCGCCAGGGCAAATACTGGGACCGGTTTGAGCGCCTGCGCAATGAAGACCCGGTGCATTACTGCCCGGACAGCTTCCCCGGCCCGTTCTGGTCGATCACCCGCTATGAAGACGTGATGGCGATCGACACCGATCACAAACGCTTCTCCTCCAGCTGGGAATATGGCGGCATCACGCTGGGCGAGCCGATCAGCGATTTCGAAATGCCGATGTTCATCGCCATGGACGAGCCGCGCCATTCCGAACAGCGCAAGACCGTGCAGCCGGCTGTCGCGCCGGACATGCTGAAAGTCTACGAACCCCTGATCCGCTCGCGCACGCAGGGCCTGCTCGACAGCCTGCCCGTCAACGAGCCCTTCGACTGGGTGGACAAGGTTTCGGTCGAGCTGACGACGATGATGCTGGCCACGCTGTTCGACTATCCGTTCGAGCGCCGCCGTGACCTGACCCATTGGTCGGATGTGGCCACCGGCATGCACAATCCCGACATCTGCCCCGGCGGTGAGGAGGAGTGGAAGGCGACCATGATGAACTGTCTGATGACGTTCATGGGCATTTTCCAGGAGCGCCAGCAACAGCCGCAGAAAGCCGACCTGATGAGCCTGCTCGCCCATGGCGAGAAGACCAAGGACATGACGCCGATGGAACTGCTCGGCAACGTCATCCTGCTGATCGTGGGCGGCAACGACACGACCCGCAACTCGATGACGGCGTCGGTCTATGCGCTCAACAAGTTCCCGAAAGAGTATGAGAAGCTGAAGGCCGATCCGTCGATCATTCCGAACATGGTTTCGGAGACGATCCGCTGGCAGACGCCGCTCGCCTACATGCGCCGCACCGCGCTGGAAGACGTCGAGATGCACGGCAAGACCATCAAGAAGGGCGACCAGGTTGCCATGTGGTATGCCTCGGCCAACCGGGATGAGCGTTTCTGGGACAAGCCGAACGAGTTTATCGCGGATCGCCCCGAAGCCCGCCGCCACATCTCCTTCGGCTTCGGCATCCATCGCTGCGTCGGCAACCGCCTGGCCGAACTCCAGCTGCGCATCCTCTGGGAAGAGATCATGGAGCGGTTCGAGCATGTTGAAGTGCTGGCCGAACCCTCGCTCAACCAGAACGCCTTTGTGAAGGGCTATACCTGGATGCCGGTCGTGCTTCACCCGAAGTAAGGCTTGGCGACCGCCACGGCACCTGATTAGACCTCCTGTCAGATCTGACAGGAGGTTTTTTTCATGGACGTTACCCAAGCCGTCGAGCAGCGGATTTCAACGCGCGGGTTTCTGCCCGATCCCCTGCCGCTGGAAGAAGTCAAAGCCTGGCTGACGACCGGCCAGCGCGCGCCTTCGGGCGGCAATACCCAGCCCTGGCGCGTTATCGTGGTGACCGGCGCGGAGAAGGACAAGGTGATCGAGATTGCGCAGGCGAAGCTCGCCGCCAATCCGGCGGGCGAGCCGACCGACCGGCCGATCTATCCCAAGGGCCTGTGGGAGCCGCATGAAGCCCGCCGCCGCCGCGTGGGCGAGATGCTGTATGAAGCGCTTGAAATCCCGCGCGAGGACAAGGCCGGGCGCCTGCGCTGGTTTGCCAATAATTTCCGCTTCTTCGGCGCGCCGGTGGCTGTGTTTCTCGTCATCGACGAGCGGATGGGCCATGGCCAGTGGGGACATGCGGGGATGTATCTGCAGACCCTCGCCCTGCTGGCCGAGGAACGCGGCTGGGGCACCTGTTTCCAGGAATGCTGGGGCATCCTGCGGCCCACGCTGAAGGAACATTTCGGTCTTGGCCCGACGGAGATGGTCTGGTGCGGGGTTGCCGTCGGCAAGCCGGACCCGAACGAAAAGGCCAACACGCTGCGCGCCGAGCGCGCGCCGCTGGAGGAAATCGCCGAGTTCCGCGGCTTCTAGCCTCAAGGCTGCCCAAATCCTGCCGCAAGGGCGCGGTTTGATCCGTATCATGATCACGCGCCGCGCCCTTCTGGCCACGGGCCTTGCCCTACCCTTCCTGCCTTCGATGGGCTTTGCCACACCGGCGCCGCCCCGGACGGCGCCCGAATGGACGGCGAGACTGCTGCGCGCCGCCCGCACCCAGATCGGCGTGACGACCGGATATGACCCTGCCTATGTGACGCTGGATTATCCCGGCGGAGACGTGTCCCGCGAGACCGGCGTGTGTACGGATGTTGTCATCCGCGCCTATCGCGACGCGTTCGATATGGACCTGCAGCAGCTGGTCCATCTGGACATGAAAGCGAACTTTTCCAGCTATCCCAAGACATGGGGCCTTTCCCGCGCCGACCGGAACATCGACCATCGCCGCGTGCCCAATCTTGAGCGCTATTTTACGCGGCAGGGCCTGAAACGCGAGGCGCCGGGGCGGCGGGAAGACTGGCAGGCCGGTGATCTGGTGACGATGCGCCTTGGCGGGCGCCTGCCCCATATCGCGATCTTCTCAGGGTATGATCCGCTGACGGAGCGCGCCCTCTATATTCACAATATTGGCGGCGGCACACGCGAGGAAGAAATCCGCACGGATTATGACAGCCCGATGCGGTTTCGGTTTCCGCCCCCTGACGCCTGAACCGGAGCGCTATTCCCCGAAAGTCCAGGTCTTAAAGTTAAGGCGCAGGGACCTTTGCGTTCTGACGGCAACCGCGCCTGCAAACCCGTCTGCCGGATGAAAGGCGGAAAGTTGCCAGGCCTGGGTGTCCTCATCTTTCCAGTCAGCCGAAACCAGGCGCGGCACTTCTGGCCGGGAGATGTCGATGGTGAAGCTTCGTCCGGAGACGGAAAGCCCGGTGCCGAGCGCCTTGAGGACCGCCTCCTTAGCCGTCCAGTAGCGATAGAAAGCCCGCGCGCGAGCGCCTCCTGTCTCTGCCTCCAGCGCCGCGATTTCAGGCTTTGAGAACACCATGCCGGCGACCCCCTCGGGCAGCGCCTTGATCTCCTCAACATCGACACCGACAACGGCTTCGCTGACAGCAAAGGCCGCGAGAGAGTCGCTATGGCTGAGATTGAACGAGAACGGACTATCTGCGCCCGCCAGTTCAGGCCGGCCATGAGGACCAAGCACAAAGACGGGTGCCTGCGGCGAGACGCCCAGCACCGACGCAAGAATGCCCCGCATGCCTGCCCGCGCGGCAATCCAGCGGCGCTGGAGCTGCGGCGTAATAAAGGCGCTGGCGCGCTTGCGCTCCTCTTCGGTCAGCCAGGCAGAAAGCCTGACCGCCAAAGCCTCATCAATATCGAGATTCCAGGTCCACACATCGACAGGCAGGTCACCGCAGGCCGTCACAGAAAGGTTCCTTTCAGGCCTGCGCTACTCGTCGTCGCGCCAGGTATCCATGGGCTGCTGCGGCACGCGCGTTTCCTTGCGCAGGCGCATCACGGCCGCCTTGATGTCTGCGCCGTCGAACTCATCGACCTCTGCCTGCGTGCGCTCTGGCGCGCGCGTATAGGCGAACACGCTGACGGCGCCATCTTCTTCAAACTCGTCTTCTTCGGAAGCCTCAGGCACAGAGGAAGAAACACCCTCCGCTGGCGGAGCATTGCTGTCCGCTTCATCCTCTTCCGTCACATAGTCCGTGACGAAGGATTCGGTGTCTGCCAGTTCACCCAGATCATTGATGAGCACATCATCTTCGGTCAGCGCTTCTTCGTCCGGCATCTGGAAGCCGGAGGGGATGACGTCCGAGAGCAGGCCTTCGGCTTCAAGGTCTGCCTTGCCGGGCAGCGTGTCGAGGCTTTCAAGGCCGAAATGCTCAAGGAACTTGTCGGTCGTGCCATAGCAGATCGGCAGGCCAGGCGTTTTGCGGCGCCCGCGCGTGCGTACCCAGCCGGTTTCCAGCAGCGTGTCGATCACGGTCTTGGCAACGGCCACACCGCGGACCGCTTCAATTTCAGCACGGGTGACCGGCTGGCCATAGGCGATGATGGCAAGGGTTTCCATCGCCGCCTGGCCGAGCTTTTTCTGAACCTGGCGTTCCTCCACGAACAGCCAGGAAAGATCCTGCGCCGTCTGGAAGCGCCATTTGCCAGCCACCTCGACCAGGTTCACGCCGCGCTTGGCATACATGCCGCGCAGCGTCATCAGCACCTCGCCGGCCTCAATGCCCTGCGGCAGCACCTGCGCCACCTGCTCTGCCGAGAGCGGCTGGCCAGCGGCAAACAGCACGGCTTCCGCCCGGCGCACGCCTTCGGCGAGGCGTTCTTCGCGGGTGCCTTCAAAGGCAGGCGTCGTCAGGCCAGGAAACTCTGCCTGCGGATCATCCATACCTTGATTATGCACGATGTCATCGGTCATCGCGGCCACCTCACGCTGTCGCCTTGGCCAGCTCCGGCGGGCGGGCAGCGACGCGGCGCATATAGATCGGCGCGAAATGGGTGTCCTGGCGCAGGTCCACTTCCCCGTCGCGCGTCAGCTCCAGCGCAGCAGAGAAGACGCTGGCAGTCACGGAGCGTTCGGGCACTTCGGGGTTGATGTCGGTCATCGCGGTGCGGATGTCGGCGAGGCTTGCCCACTGGTCGAGCTGTTCGCGCAGGCCGCGCAGCGTGGTGCGCGCCTGTTCCAGGGGCAGAACCAGCTGTTGCTCGATCCGGTGGGGGCGTTCCTTCTCGCGGCGGTCCCGGATGGTGCCGAGCGCCGTGGAGAGATCATAGAGCGAGGCGGTGTATTCGGTGTGCTTCACAACCTTGGGCTGCTCGGTTTCGCCACGCAGGAACACGACGCGGTCGAGCACCGGGCCAGCCTCAAGCTCGCGCACAGCCTGACGCATCGCGTCGAGGCGTTTCAGACGGAAGGCAAGGCGCGCGGCCATTTCCTCGCCGGTGGGTTCGTCTTCTTCGAGCGCTTCAGGCTTTGGCAGCAGCAGGCGCGACTTCATGAAGGCAAGCCAGGAGGCCATCAGCAGATAGTCTGCCGCAATGTCGATCCGCTTGGTGCGCGCATCCTCGACAAAAGCGAGATACTGCTCGGCGAGGCGCAGCATGGAAATCTGCAGCAGGTTCACCTTCTGGCGGCGGGCGAGTTCCAGCAGCAGGTGGAGCGGGCCTTCATAGCCGCCGATCTCGACATTGAAGATGTTGACGCCTTCGGCGTCTTCGGCCCCGGCAGACAGGGCATCAATGGAGATCGTGTCGCTGCTCATGCCATGGCTCCCGGCGGGGGGATCAGCTCATGGAACCGCTTCCAGGCAGGCGCGGGCTCGAAAGGCTGGGCCTTGCTGGCGATGGCGTCCGCAGCTGCGGCGCGGATAGCGGCCTTACCGGAAAGATGCGGCGCCGCTTTGGCCACTTCGGTCATCTCGGCGAGTATGGCGTCAGCCTCCTTCAGGAAGCCGGAACAATGCAGCAGCACATCGCAGCCCGCTGCGATGGAGGCGTCTGCGCGCTCGGTCAGGGTCCCGCCCAATGCCTTCATCCCCAGATCATCCGTCATCAGGAGGCCATCAAAGCCGATTCGGCCGCGGATGATGTCCTGAATCATGATCTTCGAGACGGTAGCGGCCTTGCCGGGATCGTAGGCTTCATAGGCGATATGCGCCGTCATCGCCATTGGCGCATCGGCGACGCGGGCGAAAGCGTCGAAATCCTTGGCGAGTTCGTTCTGGCCGGCGGCGACGCGGGGGAGTTCCAGATGGCTGTCGGCGACGGACCGGCCATGGCCGGGAATGTGCTTGATGACGCCGGCAACGCCGCCAGCCGTGAGGCCATCAAGGGCGGCGCGGGCGAGATCTGCGGCCTGTTCAGGCTCAGTGCCGAAGGCGCGGTCGCCGATCACATCATGCGCGCCGGGAACCGGCAGGTCGACGACCGGGGAGCAATCGGCATGGATCGACAGGGCCGCCAGTTCCGAAGCGATCAGCCGGTGGCCGAGCCAGGTGGCTTCGCGGCCGAGGGCCTGGTCCTGCTGATACAGCGCCGCATAATCGGCCCCGCGCGGAAAGAACGGCCATTCGGGCGCCTTCAGGCGGGCAACGCGGCCGCCTTCCTGGTCGATGAAGATCAGCGTTTCGCGGCCTGTGGAATTCCAGATATCGGCCACCAGCCTGCGCACCTGCATTCGCGACACGCAGGAGCGGCCCATCAGGATCACGCCCCAGGGGTTCTCAGCCGCAAAGAGCGCAGCTTCGCCGGGGGTCAGCTCCGGACCCGATACGCTGAGAATGCAGGCTTTCACCGATTTATCCCGTCACCACGATGCAGTTCGCCCCGGTTTCCTTGATCGCCTCGCAGAAGGCGACCGCTTCCGAGCGTTCGGCGAAGGCGCCAACGCGGAGGCGGTAGAAAACGCCTTCAGAGCCGAGGTCTGCCCGCTGAATGCGCTTTGAAGCACCATGATACAGCTCAGGCGCCGAGGAGGTCACGCGCCGCCATGCAGTTTCGGCTGCTTCTTCCGAGCGCAGGGCGGCGATCTGAACCAGGAAAGCGCCCGATTCGGTGAAGGTGAAGCGCGCCTGCGAGGAGAGCGGCGCGATGGGCTCTGGCGGCTTGATCGAAACGGCGGAAATCGGTTGCTTGGCCTCAGATCCGGGCAAAGGCAGATCCGTGACCGGCAGAGGCTGGGGGGCGGGCGCGGTGGTGACAGTCTCTTCTGTCAGGGTGTCTGCAGGCACCGGACGCAGATCTGCCGGTGGGCCGCCCGCAAGGGCGCCAGCCGCAGGCGTGGTGGCAGAGGCGAGTTTCATATCGGCTTCGGAGCGCTGGGATGCGTCCATGGCGTCGTAGAACTGCTTGTCGGTGTACTTCACAGGCTTGCCGCCGGGGTCTGCGGGCAGCTGCTTGAAGGGCTGGGCCTCGGCAATCACGCTGGGCAGGCCATCGGTGGCGGGGCGCACGCCCTGACGGTAGGTGTTCCAGACCACGCCGCCGAAGATCAGCAGCACGCCGATTGCGAGCGTCAGAATCAGGGGCCCACGCGCGGCTTCGTCCTCGCGCACGTCAAAGCCGCGATAGTCGTCTTCAAACGGGTTTTCACGGCCTGCCATGTCCGATCGGCTCATGGGAGAACTCCTTGGAATCATTCGCGTAGGTTAATTTTTAAGGGAGCTTCCTTAACGAGCGTTGAAGAGAGCCCCCTAACCCGGTGGAAATGCCCTTTCCGGCTGCCCAAACCCGCTAGGTAAGCGCGCTCGTATCAAACAGGCGGCGATACTCCTCCAGGGCGTAGGTGTCGGTCATTCCGGCCATGTAGTCACACACGATGCGCGCGCGGCGGGCGCCTTCTTCCTTGATGGCAAGGCCATTCCAGGGCGGCGGCAGGGTTTGCGGCTCGTTCCGGAACACCTCGAACAGGTCCGCCAGCACGCGTTTGGCCTTCGAGCGCATCCGGTTGACACGGTAATGCTTGTACATGCGGGAATAGAGGAACGTCCGCAGGGCCCGCTGGGGGCCTTCGAGCGCCTCGGAGAAGCCGATCAGCGGCTCGCCCAGGGCCCGCACTTCGGCAGCAGACTGGGGCTTCAGCCGTTTCACGCGGGCGCGGGTCTCGCCCACAAGATCGTTGATCCACAGGCCGATGAGCCGGCGGACGGCTTCATAGGTCACCATCCGGTCGTCCAGATCGCGGTATTCCATGCGGACACCGCGAAAAACGTCTCCAACTACAGGGAGTTGCAGGAGATCATCGACAGTGAAGAGACCCGCAGCGATGCCGTCGTCGATGTCGTGGTTATTGTAGGCGATGTCGTCTGACAGGGCGGCGACCTGGGCTTCGGGGCCGGCAAACTGGTCGAGTTCAAGCTCTTCGAGGGGGGCGAAGTCGCGGAAGGCGATGGGAAGCGCCGTGACCGGGGTGTCCGGGCCTGTCAGCGGACCGTTATGCTTGACGAGGCCTTCGAGGGTTTCCCAGGTCAAATTGAGCCCACTAAACAGGGGATAGCGGCGCTCCAGACGCGTCACGATGCGCAGGGACTGGGCATTGTGATCGAAGCCTTCATAGGGCTCCATGCAGGCGTCGAGCTGGTCTTCTCCCGCATGGCCGAAGGGCGGATGGCCGAGATCATGGCTGAGAGCGAGGGTTTCGGCGAGGTCTTCATCGAGCCCCAGCGTACGCGCGATTGTCCGGGAAATCTGAGCCACTTCAAGGGAGTGGGTCAGGCGCGTGCGGAAATGATCGCCCTCATGGGCGACGAAAACCTGGGTCTTCTGCTTCAGCCGGCGGAAGGCCGTGGAGTGGATAATCCGGTCCCTGTCCCGCTGGAACGGGGTGCGGGTGGCGGAAGGCGCCTCCTCGAAGAAGCGGCCCCGGCTGTCTTCGTGACGTGTTGCGTAAGGGGCTCTCTTTTCCATCAAGGAATTCGTCCTTATGTTAGGCTCATGACCGAGACCGTTGCCCCGGATGTGACACTGACTGCGTCTGCTGCGAAGCGGATTAACGCGATTCTCGCCAAACAGGACGGCGCGGCCTTCCTGCGCGTGTCTGTGGAAGGGGGCGGATGTTCCGGCTTCTCCTACAAGTTTGACTTCGCGCCTGCTGCAAATACTGACGATCTGGTGATCGAACGCGACGGGGCAAGGGTGCTGATCGACGAGATGAGCCTGGAATTCCTGCGGGGCTCGGAGATCGACTTTTCCACAGAGCTGATCGGCGCAGCGTTCAAGATCAGGAACCCGAACGCGACCGCCGCCTGTGGCTGCGGGACCAGTTTTTCGGTCTGAAAAAGCTCTAAAAAACTCCAACGGAACCTCCAACGGCGGGGGCAAAAACTCCAACGCGGTTGGAGTTTTTTCTGTGTCAGGCGCGGTCAGAAGCTGGACAGTTTTTGGACAAATCCGGACAGTTTCGGACATATCGGGTCAGCTTGCGGACAAACCTGGACGTGGCCCGGCCCTCACCTCCCATTGCTTCGCAATGGGCCCCCCCCCCTCTCCCGCGAAGTGGGAGAGGAGGGGCCCGCGCTCAAAGAGCGTGGGAGGTGAGGGTCTTGCCGCTGGGGGATGGCTTAGTCCCGGTGAGTGACTGCGCTAGGCTCGCCCCAACCAAATGAGGGGAAACACCATGTCCGCGCCGACACCATTCAAAGTCCATATTCCAGATGCAAAGCTCGCCGAGATACGGGCGGGGGTGGCGCGGTATAAATGGTTCCCTGCCCCGGCCAATGAGCAGGGCTTTGCCTATGGCATGTCGACGCCGGTGATGCAGGACATCCAGCGCTACTGGCTGGACCAGTATGACTGGCGGGCGGCCGAAGCGGAGCTGAACCGGTGGCCGCAATTCATCGCCGAGGTGGACGGGCTGCCGATCCATTTCGTGCATGTGGTGGGCGAGGCGAAGGGCAAGCGCCCGCTGCTGATTACCCATGGCTGGCCGGGCAGCATCTATGAGTTCTGGCAGGCGATCGGGCCGCTCGCCTACCCTTCCGAGCACGGAGGGAAGGCGGAGGACGCGTTTGACCTGATCATCCCGTCCCTGCCCGGCTATGGCTTTTCCGGCAAGCCTGCCTCGCCAATCGGCCAGCGGGCGACGGCGGCGATGTGGGACAAGCTGATGCGGGAGGTGCTGGGCTATCCCACCTACCTCGCGCAGGGCGGGGATTGGGGTTCGATGGTCACGTCCTGGATTGGCAAGAACCATGGCGCGCAGGATGGCAAGGGCGGCGCGAAGGCGATCCATCTCAACATGATGGGCTTCCGGCCGACCCCGGCGGTTCCTCAGACGGCGGAGGAAACCCAGTGGCTACAGCATTCACAGATGATGATGCAGATGGAGGGCGCCTACCTGATGCAGCAGGCGACCAAGCCGCAGACGCTGGCGATGGCGCTGATGGATTCGCCGATGGGCACGGCGGCGTGGATTCTGGAGAAGTTTCACGGCTGGAGCGACCTCAGCCAGCGCGGCCTCTTTGAGGTTTACACGCGCGACCAGCTGCTGACGAATGTGATGATTTACCTTGTGAACGACGCGATTGCGACGAGCGTATGGTATTACAATGCCCTCTTCCAGGAAGGCGGCAATGGCCTGCCCGAGGGCGAGCGCTGCGAAACGCCGACGGCCTTTGCGAGCTATCCGGGGGAGCGCTATATCGTGGCCCCGCCGAGAAGCTGGGCCGAGCGGGCGTATAATATTGTTCGGTGGACGGACATGCCGCACGGCGGGCATTTCGCGGCGATGGAAGCGCCGGAGGTGTATGTGGAGGATGTGCGGGCGTGGGCGCGGGATGTGGGGTGAACTTGTGCTCTCGCATACCTTTCCTTCGTCACGCTCGATGGCCGAAGGCCATCTGAGCGCCCAGCTTCTGACTTTACCGATTGGACCTGCGGAGGGGGCTGGCGATGGGCCCTCAGACGGGCTGCGCCCGTCGAGGGTGACGTGTGCGGAGGGTTTTGGGTGATTATCTGAGGGGTGTAGAGGCCCTCACCTCCCATTGCTTTGCAATGGGCCCCTCCTCTCCCGCAAGTGGGAGAGGGGTTTAGGCGCGCAGATCCCGGCCCATGTTCTGGAGGACGGCGTTGGCGAATTTCGCGTCGCCCTCCTCGAAGAAGTCGTGGGCGAGGGAGACGTATTCGTCGAGGATCACTGCGTCGGAGAGTTCCGGGTGGGCGATGAATTCGGCCGCGCCGGCGCGCAGCAGTGCGCGCATGGTGGCGTCGAGGCGGGTGAGTTTCCAGCCCTCGGCAAGGCGCGCGAGAATGGCGGTGTCGATCTTCGCCTGATGTTCGACCACGGCGTTGACGATGGATTTGAAAAGGTCGGGGTCTGCCTCTTCGACGGGCAGGCCGTCCGGGCCGATGCCCAGACGGTCTTCCATGAAGTCGCGGATCGTGGCGCGGGCGGATTTCTCCGTCTGCTCCATTTCGTAAAGTGCCTGAACCGCCGCAAGACGCGCGCCGGCCCGGCGCGCGCGAGTGACATCGAAGGGCAATTTCTGGGTCATCAGCCGATCAGCTCTTTGCGGAACTTGATCATGGCAAGGCAGGCATTGGCCGCTTCCGCGCCCTTGTTCTTGCGCTTGCGATCTGCCCGGGCGAGCGCCTGGGCTTCGTTTTCGACCGTGAGGATGCCATAGCCGATGGCCTGGCGGCGCTGGACGATGAGGTCCATCAGGCCGCGCGCGCTCTCGCCGCAGACATAGTCATAATGGCTGGTTTCGCCGCGAATGACGCAGCCGAGCGCCACGGCGCCGTCAAACCGGCCGGAATCGGCCGACATGGCGATCAGGCCGGGGATTTCAAAAGCGCCAGGCACTTCCATGACGGTGACTTTCGCGCCGGCAGCTTCCAGCACTTCCATCGCGCCGGCTTCCAGCTCGTCACTGATATGCTTGTAATAGCGCGAAATCGCGATGAGGACGCGGTCGGCCATCAGGTGTTCTCCTCGTTCAGGCGGCGCCAGCCCTCTATTGTCAGACCGTATCCGTCAAGCCCTGCTAGGCGGGTGGGCTGCGTATCGGACAGGTAAACCATGCGCCGGACGCCGAGTTCGCGCAGGATCTGGGCCCCGATGCCGTACTCTCTGAGAGGTGCGGACGGATCACGCGGGGCGGCGGATTTCAGGCCGAGACGCTCTGCAAGCGAGCCCGGCTGCATTGTGTTGACGAAGACGACGACGCCCGGATTGGGATCGCTCGCGATCAGGCGCATGGCGCGGGAGACAAGGCCCGAACGGGGGCCCTTCTCGCCGAGAATGTCGGCCAGGATGTCCGTGCGGTGGACGCGGACGAGGGTGGTGGCATCCGGCTTGATGTCGCCATGGACGATGGCGATATGCTCGGAATTGTCCAGCGTGTTGCGGAAACAGACCGTGCGGAAGCCGCTGCCATAATCGGATTCCAGCGGGGCCTCGATGCGGCGCTCCAGGAAACGGTCGTTCTGGCGGCGCCAGGCGATCAGGTCGGCGATGGTGCCGATCTTGAGATTGTGCAGCTGGGCGAAGGCGATCAGCTCCGGCAGGCGGGCCATGGTGCCGTCATCATTCATGATCTCGCAGATGACGCCGGCGGGAAAGAGGCCGGCCATGCGGGAGATGTCGACAGCGGCTTCCGTGTGGCCGGCGCGGACGAGCGTGCCGCCTTCCTTGGCGATCAGCGGGAAGATGTGGCCGGGGGTGACGATGTCGTCATGATCCTTGGTCGGATCAATGGCAACGGCAATCGTCCGGGCACGGTCATGTGCGGAGATGCCGGTGGTGACGCCCTCTTTCGCCTCGATGGAGACGGTGAAGGCCGTGCCCATGCTTTCGCGGTTGTTGCGGGTCATCATGTCGAGGCTGAGCGTGTGGGCGCGCTCCTGCGTCATGGCGAGACAGATGAGGCCCCGGCCATGCTTGGCCATGAAGTTGACCGCCTCCGGCGTGGCGAAGGTGGCCGGAATGATGAGGTCGCCCTCATTCTCGCGGTCTTCGGCATCCACCAGGATGAACATGCGCCCATTGCGGGCGTCTTCGATGATTTCCTCAATCGAGGAGATGGCGGCGGTGAACTCGCTGCTCATTATTCAGCTCCCTTGGGGCGCATCTGCGCCGATCATGCGGGCCACATAGCGCGCAAGCATATCAATTTCGAGATTTACCTTCGTGCCGGGCTTGAGGGCGCTGAGGGTGGTGACGTCCCAGGTGTGCGGGATGATGGCGACCTGAAAGTCTCCATTCGGAAGGGCGGCGGCCACGGTGAGCGACACGCCATCGATGGCGGCAGAACCCTTGGTGGCGAAATAGCGCGCAATGCTGGCCGGCGGGCGGATGGTGACACGGAAAGACTGACCTTCCGGCTCGACCGAGACGATCTCGCCGACGCCGTCCACATGGCCGAACACGAAATGGCCGCCGAGTTCCTCGCCGAGCTTGAGGCTCTGTTCGAGATTGACGCGGGTGCCTTCCTGCCAGCCGCCGAGGATGGTTTTCGACAGGGTTTCGGGCACCGCCTCAACCGCAAACCAGGCGCCGCGCGCGCCCTGCCCCTTGTCCACCACCGTCAGGCAGACGCCGGAATGCAGGATGGAGGCGCCCATGGCGATCTCAGCCAGCGGATAGCCGCTTTCGACTTCAAACCGGGTGAGGCCGTTACGGTGCTCTGCCTTGCGGACAGTGCCGACATCGGTGACGAGGCCAGTAAACATGATTTCTTATCCTGGGGCCTATTGCTCAGAGCGAACATAAGTGTCGAGAACGTCATCCCCAATCCGTTCCGTTGCGACAGGGCGCCAGCGGGTCGCAGATTTGAGATCGGTGAGCCCGAGAGCGCCAAGGGCGGGAAGGCCTTCCCCGCCGATGAGGATGGGGGCGCGGAACCAGGCGATCTCATCGACCAGCCCGGCGCGGATGAAGGTGGCCGCCAGCGTGCTGCCCCCTTCGATGAGGAGGGTGCGCAGGCCTTCAGCCTCGGCACGGCGGACAAATTCCACCGCGTCCATCCGCACGCCCTTGCCGCAGCGCCAGATGTCGATGCCGGGGGGAAGGACGGCATCTGCGGCCTGACCGGAGGTGACGGCGACGACGCGGCCAAGATCGAGCGATTGGGCGAGGCGCGAGGCGGCCGGCAGGCGGCCGCGGGAATCCGCCACGATACGCACCGGCTGGCGCGCCGGCAGAGGCACAGTGCGCGCTGTCAGCAGCGGATCGTCGGCCAGGACGGTGCCGATGCCGACCATGATGGCATCATTTTCGGCGCGCATCTGGTGGCCGCGCGCGCGGGAGGCGCTGGAGGT
Source organism: Hyphomonas sp. (assembly GCF_013823385.1). GTDB lineage: Bacteria > Pseudomonadota > Alphaproteobacteria > Caulobacterales > Hyphomonadaceae > Hyphomonas. The sequence continues at coordinate 56,190 of NZ_PNMA01000001.1, read as the reverse complement.
GATCCACTGGCTGGTGCCATCAGCCAGCGCGATGCGCCCATCCAGCGAGGACGCAATCTTCAGGGTGATGCGGAGGGATTTCATTTTCCGGGCGCGCCGTCTTCGTCTTCATCGTCGAGGGCGGCCTTGTCGATGAACTGGGCGAAGTCGCTGGGGTCTTTGAAGTCGCGGTAAACCGAGGCGAAGCGGACATAGCCGACCGGATCAACGCGCTTGAGCGCTTCCATGGCCAGTTCGCCGACATCGTTGGAGGTGACTTCCTGCTCGCCGGTGCTCTCCAGCTTGCGCAGGATGCCGGAAACCATCTGGTCGATCTGCTCCCGGTCCACCGGGCGTTTGCGCAGGGCGATGGTGATGGAGCGGGCCAGCCGCTCCCGGTCAAACGGCACGCGCTTGCCATCCCGCTTGACCACCATGATCTCGCGCAGCTGCACGCGTTCGAAGGTGGTGAAGCGGGCGCCGCAGCTTTCGCAGACACGGCGGCGGCGCACAGCGGTATCGTCTTCAGCAGCGCGGCTGTCTTTTACGGACGTATTGTCAGAACCGCAGAATGGACACCGCAAAGCCGCTCAGCCCCCCAGACCTTCATAGATGGGGAAGCGCGCGGTCAGCGCCTTCACCTCTTCACGGACCCGGGCTTCGACAGCTTCGCTGTTGCCATTTCCGAGGGCTTCGACGATCTCGCCGATCCAGGTGCCGATCTGGATGAACTCGGCCTCGCGGAAGCCGCGCGTGGTGCCGGCCGGAGAGCCGACCCGGATGCCGGAGGTAACGGTCGGCGGGGCGGGATCGAACGGGATGCCGTTCTTGTTGCAGGTGATGAAGGCGCGCTCGAGGGCGGCTTCGGCATCCTTGCCGGTGACGCCTTTCGGGCGCAGGTCGATCAGGGCGAGGTGGGTGTCGGTGCCGCCGGAGACGACATCGAGGCCAGCGGTGCGGCAGGCAGCCGCCATGGCGCGGGCATTGGAGACGACCTGTTCAGCATAGGCCTGGAATTCCGGCATCAGCGCCTCGCCGAAGGCGACCGCCTTGCCAGCGATGACGTGCATCAGCGGGCCGCCCTGGATGCCGGGGAAGATGGCCGAGTTGATCTTCTTCGCCAACGCCTCGTCATTCGTCAGGATCATGCCGCCGCGCGGGCCACGCAGGGTCTTGTGCGTGGTGGTGGTGGCAATGTGGCAATGGTCGAGCGGATTGGGGTGGGCCCCGCCAGCGACGAGGCCCGCGAAGTGGGCCATGTCGACCAGGAAGATGGCGCCGACATCATCGGCGATCTCACGGAAGCGCTGGAAATCGATCTGGCGGGGATAGGCAGAGCCGCCGGCGATGATCATCTGCGGGCGGTGCGCGCGGGCGAGGCGCTCGACCTCTTCAAAGTCGATCAGGTGGTCATCCGGGCGCACGCCATACTGGACCGCGTTGAACCATTTGCCCGACTGGTTGGGCTTGGCGCCGTGGGTGAGGTGGCCGCCAGCGGCGAGGCTCATGCCGAGGATGGTGTCGCCGGGCTTCAGGACCGCCTGGAAGACGCCCTGATTGGCCTGGCTGCCGGAATTGGGCTGGACGTTGGCAAAGCCGCAATTGAACAGCTTCTTGGCGCGCTCGATCGCCAGTTCCTCGGCGATGTCGACGAATTCGCAGCCGCCATAGTAGCGCTTGCCGGGATAGCCCTCGGCATATTTGTTGGTGAGGATCGAGCCCTGGGCTTCGAGGACGGCGCGGGAGACGATGTTCTCCGAGGCGATCAGCTCGATCTGGTGCTGCTGGCGGGTGGCTTCCTTGCTGATGGCGGCGGCCAGCTCGGGGTCGCGCTCGGCCAGACCGGCCGAGAAGAACCCGCCGGTCAGCGTTTCAGGAACATGCGCCGAATCTGCCATGGGGAGCCTCCTATATGACGGTCTGGGCGCTGTTTACGCCGTGCAGCCGACCGGGGCAACTGCGACTCGAAGTTCTCAAGAGTTTCCACTGGAATAGAAGAATTCTCATCGCTGCGATGAAAAATTTAGCCCGATACTTTACGGACTATCGCGATTATACTTAGACAAGCTAAGAATTGCGAGAATCGCTGCAACGATTACAGGATGGATGGGGTGGGCGAATGACGGATCCGGAAGAGATAGACGCTTTGGAAATGACGGTTGAGATTGTCTCATCGTATGTGGCGAATAATTCTCTGCAGTCGTCACAGCTTCCCGAGCTGATCAGAAGTATTCACGCCACGATTACCAGTCTTTCGTCTCCCGCCCCTGCCCCGGCCGAACAGCTGGAGCCGGCGGTGCCGGTCAACAAGTCGGTGACGGCCGAGTATCTGGTGTGCCTGGAAGACGGCGCGAAGCTGAAGATGCTGAAGCGCTATCTGCGCACGCGCTATGACATGACCCCGGAAGAATACCGCGCCAAATGGGGCCTGCCGGTCGATTATCCGATGGTGGCGCCCAATTATGCCAAGCTTCGGTCGAAGCATGCCAAGCAGATTGGGCTCGGCAAAAAACGCTGACCTGACAAGCAAATGGCCCGGCAGAACCGGGCCATCCTGATACATTTGCCGGTCAGTGCGTGGACAAATCCGGACAGTTTCGGACACATCCGGACAGCCGGCGGACTCAAGCGGCCTTGTCGAGCCCCAGCTGTTTCCACACGGCGAGGATAGCCGCGACCAGCTCGTCCATCATCACTTCGTCATGCACCGGGCTCGGCGTGAAGCGCAGGCGCTCGGTGCCGCGCGGCACGGTGGGGTAGTTGATCGGCTGCACGTAGATGCCGAAGTCGAACAGCAGCGTGTCGGAGAGGGCCTTGCAGCGCTCCGGGTCACCGACCAGCAGCGGGACGATGTGGGAGGGCGAGTCCATGACCGGCAGCCCCGCATCGCGGAACTTCTGCTTCAGTTCGAGTGCCTTGGCCTGGTGCACGGCGCGCAGGCGGCGGCCCTCATCGGTGCGCAGCTTGCGGATGCTGGCCAGGGCGCCGGCCGCCATCACCGGGCAGGTAGAGGTGCTGAAGATGAAGCCGGAGGCCATCGAGCGAATGGCATCGATCACGGTGGCGTGGCTGGCGATATAGCCGCCCATCACGCCATAGCCCTTGGCCAGCGTGCCTTCGATGATGTCGATCCGGTCGCCAAGGCCGAGCATTTCGGCGACACCGGCGCCCTGCTGGCCATAGAGGCCAACGGCGTGGACTTCGTCCAGATAGGTCAGGGCGTTGAATTCCTCGGCGAGGTCGCAGATCTCCTGCATCCGGCCGAAATCCCCATCCATCGAATAGACGCTCTCGAAGGCGATGAGCTTGGGACGGCCGGCGTCGTCATTCTCGAGCAGGGCGCGCAGATGGTCCACATCATTGTGGCGGAACACGCGGTATTCGGCGCCCGAGCGGCGGATGCCCTCGATCATCGAGGCGTGGTTCAGCTGATCGGAATAGATGATCAGGTTGGGCAGGATCTTGCCGAGCGTCGACAGGGTCGCGTCATTCGAGACATAGCCCGAAGTGAACAGCAACGCGGCTTCCTTGCCGTGCAGGTCTGCCAGCTCACGCTCCAGATCGACGTGGAAGCGGGTGGTGCCGGAGATGTTGCGCGTGCCGCCCGAGCCGGCGCCGAAGCTGTCGATGGCTTCGTGCATCGAATTGATGACATCGTCATCCTGGCCCATGCCGAGATAGTCGTTCGAGCACCAGATGGTGACCTCACGCTCGCCCGCCTCGAACCGCGCGGTGGCCTTGGGGAACCGGCCCTTGTGACGGTGCAGGTCGATGAAGACCCGGTAGCGTCCTTCACTGTGGATGGCGCCAAGGGCGTCTTCAAAGGCTTTGAGGTGCTTCATGGCGCTCTGAACTCTCTACGACTTACCATGCTTAACTTGCGTAACCGGACGCTTAATCCGGCAACCCATGTAGTCTAATCAGGGAAAATACCTATGCGGCATAACCGGGCAGATCCCGGTCCAGCTTGCGCAGCAGGGCTGGCCAGACGAGTTTCTCCGTAAGGGTGGACATGCCGGTGCTGTGCTCGGTCATGCCGCCCTGCCCGGCGACCTTCTGCTGGAGGCCGCCATCGCATTCCAGAACGCCGTTGCGGCCAGCCGAAAGCGCCATGATCTGCATGTTGCAGGCGCGTTCCAGGAAGAACATGCGGGTGAAGGTGATGGCCGCGGTGGCGCCGCAGGTCAGCGTGCCGTGATTGCGCAGGATCATCGAATGCTTCTTCGGCCCAAGGTCGCGCACCAGGCGCTCGCGCTCGTCCAGGTCGAGGGCGATGCCTTCATAGTCATGATAAGCGACATCTTCGCGCACCACCATGGCGGTCTGGCTGAGCGGGAGGAGACCTTCCTTCTGAGCCGACACGGCGACGCCCTGATCGGTGTGGACGTGCATGACGACATGCGCGTCTTCACGGGCGGCATGGATGGCCGAGTGGATGGTGAAGCCGGCCGGATTGATCATCGCGTCGGTTTCCTGAACGATGTTGCCGTCCAGATCGACCTTCACCAGCGAGGAAGCCGTGATTTCCTCGAAGAAATAGCCGTAGGGATTGATCAGGAAATGGTGTTCCGGGCCGGGGACGCGATGGGAAATGTGGGTGAAGATCATGTCGTCCCAGCCGTAAAGCGCGGTGAGACGGTAAAGCGCGGCGAGGTCTACGCGCGCCTTCCATTCGGCTTCACTGACGGAGTTGCGGATATCAATCTTGCCTGCGCCATCGGCCATCGTGGTCTTCTCCCTGGATGCGTGTCTTTGCGTGCTTATAGACGATTGTGTGCGTTTCCGGAGCCGAAAGTAAACGAGTTTGGGCATCAGCGCCAGATTCAGATGACGCCGGCGTCACGTTTTGCCGCAAGGGAAGCCCTGCGCAGGACATAGCCAGCCCGCCTTGACGGGTGGGGCAAAACATTCCCACATGCCGCCGCATGACATCGCTGCGTATCGCTTTTTATGCTTCAAAACGGCCGGAGGCGCAGCAGGTGCTGCCGCTTCTGCGCGAGAAATACGGCCATTATTCCGAGGAAGAGGCCGAAGTGATCGTCGCCCTCGGCGGGGATGGCGCAATGCTGGATACGCTGCGGCGGCGCTTCAATGATGGCAAGGCCGTCTATGGGATGCATCTGGGCACGGTTGGCTTCCTGATGAATGACTACCGCGCGGACGGCCTGATCGAGCGGATCGAGGCGGCCGAGCGGGCGACGCTCTCCCCGCTGCGGATGGCGGCCACTGATCTTGACGGAAAGATCCACCGGGCGATGGCGATCAATGAAGTGTCGCTGCTGCGCCAGACGGCGCAATCGGCGCGGTTGAAGATCGTCGTCGACGGGCGGGTGCGGATGGAAGAACTCGTCTGTGACGGGCTGATGGTGGCGACGCCGGCCGGATCGACCGCCTATAACCTTTCCGCGCATGGGCCGATCCTGCCGATCGGGGCAAAGCTGCTGGCGCTGACGCCGGTGAGCGCCTTCCGGCCCCGGCGCTGGCGCGGGGCACTCCTGAAGGCCGAAGCCAAGGTGGACATCGAAGTGATCCATCCGGACCGCCGCCCGGTCTCTGCCTCCGCCGACAATGAGGAGGTGCGCAATATTGCCAGGGTGACGGTGGAAACCGATCCGGCAAGGACGCTGAAAGTGCTGTTTGACCCCGGCCATGCGCTGGACGAGCGCATTTTGCGGGAACAGTTTGCTTTCTGAGGCAATTTCAACGCCTTGCGTCAGGCTAATGTTAAATTTTGTTGGTTAATCACGGTCCTTCAGAAACGAGGGTTGAGTGATGCTGGGCAAGTTCCTCAAGAAACTGGATACCGCCAAGTTTAACCGCAAACCGGCGCAGGCCGTTGCCGCGCCCGACATTTCCCGCGTGATCCGCCCGGCCTCTGCCCCGGCGCCGGCCCCCGAAGCGCCCCACGCCGCAGACATCGCCCCGCCGGAGCCGGTATTCGTGGCCGATCCGCAGGAGATGGTGAGCCAGGCGGAAGAGGCCCTCGACGCCCTGACCGAAGAATTTGAAGGCTGGATGCGCAACGATCTGGAAAAGATGCGCGATGCCTGGCGCGTGGCCCAGAAGCCCGAAGCCGATGCCGACGACTACCGCACGCTGTATACCTGCGCCCACAATATTCGCGGCGCGGCGACCTCTTATGGCTACCCCGCCGTCTCGCGCCTGTGCGGATCGCTGTGTGAACTGCTGAGCGGCACGCGCCCCGGCGAGAACAGCGCGCTGATCAACCTGCACATCGAGGCGTGCCGCGCCGCCGTGGCCGCCGGCCCGCAGGGCGAGGGCTCAGAATCGGTGGCCGATGCCGTGTGCGAAGCCCTTGAGCGCCGCGTGGCCCTCAAGACCGGCAATGCAGGCTAGAGCCTAAACCTTCACATTCGAGAGCAGCTCGACGGTCTGGCCGTAGCCGGCCTCCTCGGGAATGAAGAGGCAGGGAGCGCCCGTTTCCGTCTTGCCGGGGCGCGGCAGCACCGTGATCACGGGCTCTGCTGCAAACCGCTGACGGGCATCTTCCAGCGACGCGGCGCGCGAGAGCTTCACCAGGTTCATCCGTGTGGGGAAGATGATGGTCGCCTGCCCGGCCTTTTCCTGCTCCAGCGCCTCGCTCGCCGACAGCCAGACGGCATCGGTTGTCTCGCGGCCATCATGGGCGGCGATCTGGCCGCTGGGCGCCGGGGCGACATAGAAATGTGTGTCGAAGCGTTTGGGCATCATCACCGGCGTGATCCAGTGGCCGAAATGGATGAGCCGGTCGAGCGCCAGGGTGAGATCGTGTTCGCGCACGAGATCGAGGAACGGGATTTCGCCGCGGTCTACGGCGGCGCGGTGGGGCGCGAGGGTGTCGGCGATGTCAGCGCCCACCAGCGGCGCCCCTGGCCCGCGCGCCTTGCGGTGGCGCGCCAGAAGGATGCCGGATTCCTCATAGGCCTCGCGGATGGCGGCGATGCGGGCGTCCTGCTGGACCGGGCCGTAATCGCCGTCCGTATACGCGTCCCAGCCTGGATCGGTGTCGCTGGCGGCAGCTTTTCCGCCCGGAAAGACCAGCGCGCCGGCGGCAAAGTCGATCTCGTAATGGCGCTTCACCATCAGCACTTCTGGCGTGCTAATACCTTCTCGCAAAAGAAGAATTGTCGCTGACAGGCGGGCGTCCGGCGGGGTCTGGGCGGTCATCTGGTGTCTCTTTGTGTCCAATTTCCGGCAAATTTGCCGGGTCTCTTCCGCGTGATGTTCAGCTTGCTCCGTTAGGGAAGGCAATAGCCATAAACTGTTTCGGAGACGCCCGCGTGACTTCCCTCAATATCCATGCCGCCTCACCCCGCCTTGAGCAGAACCGCGTCCGCTTCCTGCCGGTCGTGCATCTGCTGGCGGGCGACAGCCTGGGCATGGCGGCCGAAGAGACCGTGGAGTTTGAGGAACGCGTCAGCTTTGGACCGGCCACCGTGGCGGCCGAAACCGACCCGGCCAAATGGCTGGCCGACCGGCTGGTGCGTGTGGCGTCTGCCGCCTGCGCCGATGGCGCGATGGCGCGGCCGATCCTGGTGCCTGCCCCGATGGCGGCGCTGGCGAATGTAAATACGGCGGTCGCCTGTGACGCGGCGGTGCGGCGCACGACGATGTGCCAGCAGGAATTCTGCCTGATGTTTTCAGATGCGACCTTTGCGGCGGACGCTGCCGACAGCACGAGCCGCGTGGCGCGCCTGCGCAAGGCGGGCTTCCGCGTCGGCATCGACATGCGCCGCTCCTGGCATTGCGCGCTCAGCGAGGGCTTGCGCCTGCTGATCGATACGATCCGTGTAGACGCAGATGCGCTGGAAACCTCCGAAGACCTGCAGGAGATCGTGATGATCGCGCGCGAATGCGGCATCCTGGTGGTGGCCGACAATGCGAGCTGGCGGGATGGCGACTTCCTGGAAGAGACCGGGGTTGCCGGGGCGATTGCTCCGAGGACGGACGCTTAAGCCCCGTCTGTGCCTGTGCCTGTGCCGCCAGCCTCTTCGCGCGCGGCCATTTCCGAATAGAAATCGAGCTTGTCGAGCAGATAGTCGAGGTCATCCTTCGGGATTGCCTGGAACTGAGTGAGCACGCGCTCGATCATCCGGGCACGGAACCTTGCGCGGTCGTTCGGGCCGCCGTCATGTTCCGTTTCGTGATAGACATTGACCGCCGCCTTGAACGCCGCGAGCATCTTGCGCGGGAGCCCCGCATGATCGAACACGGCCTGAAGGCCAAGCGGGCCGGCATCATGGATCATCAGCCAGACGCGCTGGTGGGCGACGCCCGACAGCTCTGACAGGGCATGTTCCACAAACGGCATCTGGCCGCAGCAGAGGGCGCGCATGATCAGCGAATGGGTGAGCCGGCCGTTGAGGTTCAGCTGCGAGACGAAGCGTGGCAGGTCATGCGAGCGGCCCGCCTGCTCTACCAGATCGATCGTCGCACGCTCGCGGGCGCTGGCAGCCAGATCGATGGCCAGCTGGGCGGGAAGTTCGTGGCGGTTGACCAGCATGTCGAACAGGCTGCCGGAGACCAGCGAGACCATCTTCTCGGCGATGTGGACGGGGATGAAGTCGCGGCGGATCAGGCCCGCCTGAATGATTTCGTCAGACCCGAAGCGCGCCAGCGCGTCGGTATAGGCCTTGTCGCTCCATTCGGCGGTCTGGTTTTCGGCGAGGGCACGCACCGCTTCGACCGCGCCGTGTTCGGAGATGACTTCGGAGACCGTGATCGACAGCCCGTCACGCCCGGCAATGGCAGCCTGCTTGGCCGCGGTGACCGACAGGACGAGTTCGACGAGGTCTTCCTCGGTGAAGACGGGCGACTCTTCGAGGATCGGGATGGCGACCGCTTCGATGTCCCGCGCCAGTTTCAGCGCGATCTCACGCGGCAGGATCGGCGAGGACCGCAGGGTGATGGCCAGCGTGCGGCGGACAAGGTCTGCGGCATCGGCGGCCAGGATCTTGATGATTTCCTGAGCGTACTGCTTCTCGGTATCGCTGAGCACGTCCAGGCCAATGCGGCGGCACAGCCGATGGGCGACCGAGGCACGCTGCTCGGGCGACTCGCCTTTCATCAGCCGGTGGATGTCCTGCTGGGTGAGTTGAGGGCGGAGGCTCTGGACGCTCATAGGTTAATGGAATCCCGGTCAAAATATACCGGCAACCTCTCCGAAGCCGGTTAACAGCCGTTTACCAAAATGACCGGACTGAAAGAACCCCGCGTAAAACAAAACCGGCCGGTCTTTCGACCGGCCGGCTTGGAATGCCTTGTAAGGAAAAGGATTACTCTTCGTCTTCCTTGAACAGTTCCTCGCGGGTGACTGTCTTATCCTCAACTTTTGCCGTCTCGAGAATGTGGTCGACGACCTTATCCTCATAGATCGGGGCGCGCAGCTGGGCCATGGCGCCGGGATTCTTCTGGAAGAACTGGACCACTTCCCGCTCCTGGCCAGGATACTGGCGGGCTTCGCGGATGAGGGCCTGGTTCACTTCCGCCTCGGAGATGCGCACGTCTGCCAGACGGCCGACTTCTGCCAGCACGAGGCCAAGGCGCACGCGGCGCTCGGCGATCTTGCGGTATTCGGCCTTGAGCTCGTCTTCCGGCTTCGCCTTCTCCTCGTCGGAGACGCGGCCAGCATCCATTTCACGCTGCAGCTGTTGCCAGATCTGGTCGAATTCCATGTTCACCATGCCGGGCGGCAGGTCGAAATCATGGGCGGCGTCGAGCTTGTCGAGCAGGTTGCGCTTGGCCTTCGAGCGCGAGGCGGCGTTGTGCTCGTTCTGCAGCTGGTCTTTGACCAGGCCGCGCAGCTGTTCGAGGCTTTCAAGGCCGAGGCCTTTAGCGAACTCGTCGTCGATTTCCGGAGTCTGCGGGGCGCGGACTTCGTGGACCTTGGTTTCAAACACGGCCGCTTTGCCGGCGAGGTCTGCGGACGGGTAGTCTTCCGGGAAGGAGACGTTCAGCTCCTTCTCGTCGCCGGCCTTGACGCCGAAGAGTTGCTCTTCGAAGCCGGGGATGAAGCGGTTGGAGCCGAGAACAACGGCCTGCTGCTCAGCGGTGCCGCCATCAAAGGCCACGCCGTCGATCTTGCCGACGAAATCCACGATCACGGCGTCGCCGTCCTGGGAGACTTCACCTTCCGGGCGGGCTTCGAACTTGGTGTTCTGCTCGGCGATGCGCTTGAGCGCTTCGTCAATCTGCTCGTCAGCGATCTCGGCAACCGGCCGCTCGATGGTGAGGGTGGAGACGTCCACCGGGGTGAATTCCGGCATCACGTCAACGTGCATGTTGTAGGACAGGTCGGCCTGGCCGGTGACAACTTTCTCGATGTCAGCTTCCATCTCGACATTCGGCTGGCCAGCGGGGCGCAGCGAATTTTCCTCGAGGGCCTTCTGGTTGGTTTCGTTGACCAGCTTGTCGATCACTTCGCCCATGAGGTCGCGGCCATACATCTGGCGCACATGGGATGCGGGCACCTTGCCAGGGCGGAAGCCCTTGAGGCGCATTTGCGGGCGCACTTCCTCGATGCGGGCATCGAGTTTCGCCTGCAGCTCGCTGACCGGCACCTTGACCGCAAAGGTGCGGCTAAGACCTTCTGCCTTGGTCTGTGTCACTTCCATGGGACATTCTTCCGTCTATTGGGCGGCGCGGCGCACGCCAGAATGCGCGCCCGGAGCCTGCTGATCCTGCCTGAAGCGGCGGCTTATGTCACAGGCACAAGGCCCTGTCCACGCCAGCTTCACCGGATATGCAGTGCCTGATTATGACGCCGGGGAAGGCGCCCCGAAGGCCGATGCTGCCGCATTCGGGAGCAGGTGAACCGGATTTCTGCGGCGAATGCTTAATCCCCTGCTCCGGCTGGCACATTAATTGCTGTAACAGTCGCGGATTACCGTTGCCTTCGGGGACCAAGAGGCAGCGGGCGAATACCGAGAGGGTGGACGATGCATTCAGATGGGCCATTCAGCCTTGCGCGCCCGGCCGGGAGATTGGCCGGCACTTGGGCCGCCGCGGCCGGCTGCCTGAAGCAACTGACCGCCTTCACCTTGTTTTATGCGTTTGATGCAACCTTGGGGGTCAGCCGTCCGGCACTGGCACACCCCGTTGCGGCGCCAGTACCTACACGCTCAGGAAGATAGCAGAGCCATGATCGATAACGGCACCTCCGTGACCACCGCCGCCCTGGACAGGGCAGATCCCGTTCCGCTGGTTCTCGATCTGGATGGCACGCTGATCCGCACCGATTCCCTGATCGAGCAGGCACTGGCCTTCGTGCGCCGCAATCCCTTTGCGATCTTCAGGCTGGTTGGCTGGGTGATGGCAGGCCGGGTGACGCTGAAAGAGCGGCTTGCCGCTGCTGTGCCGCTGAATCCGGAACTCCTGCCCATCAATGAAGAGGTGGTAGCGCTGGCGCAGCAGGAGGCGGACAAGGGCCGGAAGGTTGTTCTGGCAACCGCCGCCCATGCCGAGACGGCAAAACTCTTCCTGGAAAGGTTTCCGTTCATCTCTGAAGTTCTGGCAACCGAAGCCAATGTGAACCTCAAGGGCAAGACAAAGGCCGAAGCGCTGGTGAAGCGTTTTCCGGAAGGCTTCGATTATGCCGGCGACAGCCGGGCGGATCTGGAAGTCTGGAAACGCGCGCGCAACGCCATTCTGGTGGGCGCCTCCCGCAGCACCGTCAGCAAGGCGCGCAAGAGCGCCAATGTGGTTCAGGTGCTTCCGCGCCCCACCGTGCTGAAGGCTTTCATAAAATGCCTGCGCCCGCACCAGTGGGCAAAGAACGTCCTGGTGATCGTGCCAGCCGTGCTTTCGGGCAAGATCATCGAGCCGTCGTCCATCCTTCCCCTGATTCTGGCCTTCTTCGCGCTCTCGTTCACCGCATCGGCGACCTATGTGTTCAATGACATCTGGGATCTGCAGGACGACCGGCAGCACTGGTCCAAACGGCGCCGGCCGTTTGCCAGCGGCGCCCTGTCGCTGCCCGCCGGCATCTTCGGCGCGCTGATCTGCTTTGTGGCCGGGCTTGGGCTCGCGCTGTTGGCGGGGCTGGCGGTGCTGCAATGGGTGCTGATCTATGTGGTCGTCACCCTCACCTATTCTTTGTGGCTGAAGCGCAAGGTGATCCATGACGCCTTCACCCTCGCCAGCCTCTTCACCCTGCGGCTTGTGGTCGGCATGGTTGCGGTGGGCGCAGAGCCCTCGCCCTGGCTGTTTGTCTTCGCGATGTTCTTCTTTACCTCGCTGGCCTTTGCAAAGCGCCACACCGAGATTGCCCGCGTTATCGAAAAGGGCGGCGACTGGGTAAACGGGCGGGGCTATCGCGCGTCCGACCTGCCGCTGGTGCTGGCGGCCGGCATTGCCAATTCTGTGGCGGCCGTGGTCATCATGGTCCTCTACATCATCGAGGACGCGCACCAGCAAAGCTTCATCAAGGTGGGCGAATGGCTGTGGGCGTTGCCGCCGCTGATCTTCCTCATCTCCAGCCGTATCTGGGTGGTGTGCCAGCGCGGCGACCTCGATGACGATCCGGTGGTGTTCGTGGTCAAGGACAGGGTGTGCCTTGCCTATGCGGCGCTGGCCGGCATCTGCTTCCTCCTGGCCTGGTTCGGGGTGCCGCTTTGATCGGACTGCTGCGGGATGAACGGGTGCGGTTTCTGCTGGCGGGTGGCTCAGCCGCGCTGCTGAACTGGATCGTCCGGTTTCCACTGTCGATGTTCATGAGCTACGCAGCCGCCGTTACGGCAGCGACCGTGATCGGCATGGTGGCAGGCTTCATTCTTTACCGCAGCCTGGTGTTTCAAGGATCGACCCGGCCGCTCTGGCTGCAGATCCGCGACTTTATCGGCGTCAACATTGTTGCCGGCGTGGTGACCGTGCTGGCGGCGCTCTTCCTGAGCAGCGGGCCATGGTGGCCGGAAGCCTACCGGCATTATGCGCCCGGCGCGTCGCACCTGGCAGGCATCGGCATCGGCGCCGTGGTCAACTTCTTCGGCCACAAGCTGTTCACCTTCCGCTGAGACGGAATTGGGCAGACGCGAACGCATCGGCGGCCGGCTCGGGATTATGATTGTCAGTACCCCGCTTTTGCGGCACTGGACTTGCAAGGGACCTTGGGGGCGTCTCATCGGCGCTACCCTCGTAAGATTGTAGAATAAGGGTGGGCCGCTGTGGCGTTCATTTCGACGCAGTTTGTGATTTTCCTGGTGGCGGTGACGGTTGTTCACTTCCTGCTGCCCGTGCGGGCGCGATGGATCTGGCTGCTGGCGGCCAGCCTTTTCTTCTACGGCCTCGCCGAGCCCATTTTCCTGGTGCAGATCCTGGCGGCGACGGGCCTTTCCTTCTGGCTTGGCCAACGGATTGAGGCGGCGCCCGACAAGAAAGCCAAGCAGAAGATCATGGCGCTGGGCGTCGTGCTGCTGACGGCGAACCTGGTTGTTTTCAAATATACGCCCTTCCTGAACGAGACGCTGCGCTCGATCCTCGGCCTGGCGAATGTCGAGTATCCCGTTCCCGAGCTGCAATGGCTGCTGCCGATCGGTATCTCCTTCTATACCTTCCAGCTCATCTCCTACCTGGTCGACATCTTCCGCGGCCAGCAGAAGGCCGAGCGCGAGTTCGGCGCCTTTGCGCTGTATGTGACCTTCTTCCCCAAGCTGGTGGCCGGCCCGATCGAGCGGGCAAAGAACCTGCTGCCACAGATCCATGCGCATCCGGCCTTTGACCGGACGCAGGCCATGCTGGGCCTGCAGCTGATCCTGTGGGGCGTATTCAAGAAGGTGTTCGTGGCCGACCGGATCGCGCCCTTCGTCAACGCCATCTATGACAATCCCGACGCGGCCAATGGCGTGCAGATCGCCTTTGCGACCTGGCTTTATGCCTTCCAGCTTTACTGCGACTTCTCCGGCTATACCGACATCGCCCTCGGCATTGCCCTGATCTTTGGCTACAAGCTGACGCAGAACTTCAACCGGCCCTATTTTGCCACTTCCATCCAGGACTTCTGGAAGCGCTGGCACATCTCGCTGACCTCATGGCTGACGGACTATATCTTTACGCCAATCACCCGCCAGAAGACGTTCAAGATCAAGTTCTTCACCTTGATGCTCTACGGCATGTTCATCACCTTCGTGGTGAGCGGGCTGTGGCATGGCGCGGCATGGACCTATGTGGTCTGGGGCGCGCTGCATGGCGGATATATTGTGGTGTCCCTGCTGCTTCAGAAGCGCTGGAACAATTTTGCCCGCGCCGTGAAGCTGAATGACCGGCCAAACCTCTACCGGGCACTGAAGATTACCGTGACCTTCTCGCTGGTGTGCTTTGCCTACATCTTCTTCCGGGCCGCCACGATGGAGGACGCCCTGCACATGGTGGGCAGCCTCGGCACCGGCTGGGGCCAGTTCAAGGACAATATGCTGTCGGTTGTCGGCGCAAACCGCAACGAGTTCTTCCTGGTGCTGATCGGCATTGCCGTGGTGATGGGCGCCGAAGTGCTGCAGGGGCGGATCAACATGCGCGAGGCCATAGACAGCCGCCCGGTCTGGATGCGCTGGAGCCTCTACTATGTGGGCACGCTTGCCGTGGTTCTGCTCGGCGCCTTCTATGGTTCCCAAATTGCCTTCATCTACTTCAGGTTCTGATATGGATACCGCCCCCCCCTCCCCTCAGCAGACGGAAGCCGGCGAGGCAAAGCCAAGCCGCTTCGGCGTGATCGGATTTTTCCTGCCGGTCGTTCTCCTGCTCGCGGCCGCGTTCGCAACGACTGTGGCGATTGCGGTTCTGGTGCCCGATGATGGCGACTATGCCCAGGCATCCAATCTGAAGCACGATCTGCTGGAGGTGGATGTTCCCAAGAAGATCGTGCTGGTGGGCGGCTCCAACGTTTCCTACGGCACCGACAGCACGATCATCGAAGAGGCCACCCACTGCCCGGTGATCAATATGGGCATGAACGGCTATTTCGGCGTGCGCTTCATGCTGGAGGAGGTGAAACCCTATCTCAAGCCGGGCGATCTCGTTGTCATCGCCTGGGAGTATGACAGCTACTACAAGTCTGTGAACGGAACGAATACCGACCTGCTGACGGTTTCCAAGGCAAATCCGCGCGTATTCAAATTCCTGACGCCCTATCAGAAGCTCTCGGCGGTCAGCCGGTTTCCCTTCATTGCCCAGCAAAAGGTGCTGCGCATAATGGGTGAGACGTATGACAACTTTACCTACATGCTGGGCGCTGAACCAGATACGCCGTGGACTGAGGTTGATATTCTCGATATCGAGAGCGCGCGCAACTTCACACGCAATGGCGACCTCGCCGGCCATCTGGGCGTTAACTGGCCGCATGAGCCGATTGATGCGATGGACATTTCCAACATCCCGATGGATCAGGAAGTCATTCCGATGATGCAGCAATTCGTTCGCGACATGAATGCACGCGGCGTGCGCGTGATGATTTCCTGGACACCCCTGCTGGACGATTTCTATGACCGCCACAGCAAGGAGATCGACCGGCTGAATGCGGAGATGGCTGCCGTGCCGGAATTTCTGATCCCGCGCCCGGCCAGCGGCTTCCGGTTCGACAAGAAGCTGCACTTTGACACCGTTTATCACCTCAACGAAAACGGCCGCCCGATCCGTTCCAAGATGCTGGCGGATGACATTCTCACCCAATTTGGCGAAGACGCGATGTGCGACAGCCAACCCTCACAATCTTCCAAGGAGACACACCCATGACCGAAGCACAGGTTCTCGAACACATCACCTCGATCGTTCAGCGCATGCTGGAAGACAAAGGCGTGAAGGCCGCAACCATCGAGCCCGAGACAGAACTGCTGGGCGGCGCGATCAGCATCGACTCGCTCGACCTCGCCATGCTGGTGCGCGAGCTGGAAGATGTGGTCGGCCATGATCCCTTCGCAGAAGGCTTCATCGAATTCCGCACCGTCGGCGAACTTGCAAAGCTCTACGCAAAATGATTGCTGCCGGCGCCTTCGGACTCGACACGAGTGACACCGCCCCGCTGATCGCAAATGCTCGCGGCATGCTGAGCCGCGGGGATCTCGCCCGCGCGGCGGAGACCCTGGTGGCCGCGATGAGCGAAGCGGACGTTTCGCGTTTGATGGTGCGGTCTGACGACCCGTTCCACATTCTCCGCGCCATCGATGCGGCCAGCCGCACGGGCGCGGACCTTTTCATCGCCCACACCAACCTTCCCGAGGCACATATCGATGCCGTGGTGAAGAAATTCGGTGTGCAGATGATCGTGTCGGCCGAAGACAGACTGACCGGTGAGACGCCGGCCGAGGCCGCCACGGCGCGCATCTTCATGATGACCTCGGGCACGACCGGCGCGCCGAAGATCGCTTCCCACAGCCTCAGCGCCCTGATGAGCCGCGCCAAAGCGGCCATGCACCCGGGCAATCGCGGCGCCAAATGGCTTCTCACCTATCAGCCAACCGGCTTTGCCGGCGTTCAGGTGCAGCTGACCGCCGTGGTTGGGCGCGGCGTGGTTGTGGCGCCCGACGAGCGCACGCCCGCGGGCTTTCTTGAAGCGGCGAAGGCCAATGGCGTTACCCAGATTTCAGCCACGCCGACCTTCTGGCGCGCCTTCCTCATGGTGGTGCGCCCCGGCGATCTGAGCCTGCGCCAGATTACCCTGGGCGGCGAGGCGGCGGACCAGTCGACGCTCGACCGGATCCGCAAGGCGTTCCCTGACGCGCGGGTAACGCATATCTATGCCTCGACCGAGGCGGGTGTCGTATTCTCCGTACACGATGGGCGCGAAGGTTTCCCTGCCGAATGGCTGGACACCGAAACGCAGGGCGTGACGATGCGCGTGCGCGACGGCTTCCTGCATATCCGCACGCCCAACGCCATGGGCGGCTATGTTTCCGACACGGCCCAGCCCCGCCTCGACGATGGCTGGCTGGCGACGGCCGACCGCGTGGAGATACGCGGTGACCGCGCCTTCATCGTGGGCCGGGACGACAGCACGATCAATGTGGCAGGCTCCAAGGTCTATCCGCTGATGGTGGAGCAGTTTCTGCTGAAGCAGCCCGGCGTGGTGGAAGCGCATGTCTATGGCGTGTCCAATCCGATCAGCGGCCAGCTGGTGGCGGCCGATGTGGTGATCGAGCCGGGACTTGATCCGGCCACAACGCGCAGCGCCATCCTGGCAGCCTGCCGCGAGAACCTCGCTCAATATCAGGTGCCGCGCGCCTTCAAGGTGGTGGATGCCATCGCCGTGCGCGAATCCGGCAAGAAAGGCTAAAAACATGACTGGCTCCGCGCCCTCCATTAATTCACGCCATGTGATCGTGACCGGCGGCAGCCGGGGCCTCGGCGCGGCGATGATCGAAAGCCTGCTGGCCGACGGGTATCGCATCTCCACCTGCTCGCGTTCAAAGTCTGCCAATATCGAAGCGCTGGCAGCGCATCCGGAATACGGATCACGCTTCTTCTGGAGCCGCTGCGAAGTGGGTGAGGCCGATCAGGTGGACGCGTTCGTCAATGCCGCCGTCGAATGGGCGGGCAAGGACAATCTGTGGGGCCTCGTGAACAATGCCGGCGTTGCGCAGACGGGTATTCTCGCCTCCTTCCCGAACCGCGAGACGGAAAAGATCCTCAAGGTGAACCTGTTCGGCGCCATTCAGGCGGCTCGCGCAGCGTCGGAATATATGCTGCGCGCCAACAAGGGCGGGCGCATCATCAACATCTCCTCCATCATCGGCAGCCGGGGCTATAACGGCATGAGCGCCTATTCGGCCTCCAAAGCCGGCATGGATGGCCTTACCCGCGCGCTGGCGCGGGAGCTGGGCCGCCGCAAGATTACCGTGAACTCGGTGGCGCCGGGCTATGTGCTGACGGAAATGTCGTCCGTGCTCACACCGGTTCAGCTGAACCAGATCGTCAACCGCACACCGCTGGGCATGCTGGCCGAGGACGAGGACGTGACCAATCTGGTGCGCTTCCTGCTGTCGGATGGCGCGCGCATGATCACCGGGCAGACAATCCTGGTGGACGGCGGCGTTTCCTGCTGATCAGCCGGTGGGCAGCGTACGCTGGGCCCTGACGATCCCGAGCAAGATCAGCGTGGCGAGCGCGCCCCATAGCCAGTGCGAGACGATGAAGTTGGAAGCAAAGCCGAACCGGCCCAGCGTCATCGAATGGCTGACGAAGACTGTACCGGCCAGCAGGGCATAGGTTGCGATCAAAGGCCAGCGCAGGCGCGCGAGCGGCTCTCCGGGCCGCGACCGCACCCACAGAAGCACAAGCGCCGGCAGCGCCCAGATATGATAGTGGGCCCAGGACAGCGCCGATACCGACAGGCCAAGCGCAAGGATCATCAGGACTTCCAGCTCCACATCCTGATTGGACAGGCGGAACATCCGGCCTGAGCGCCAGACGGCGTAGACCATGCCGGCAAGGAGTGTCAGGGTCAGGGCCTGGACGATCAGCCTGCTGACGGGCGACAGGAGGTAGGGGCTGAAATCCTGCCAGTCCGTGCCGCCGGACTGAAACCGCGCGACCATGCCGCTCACCGCCTGGTTGGCGCTGGCGAGCACGGGGTTGGAGGTAAATGGCTGGATGGTCTTTTCATACCAGTAGACGTGCATGTCCCAGCCGAAGATCAGCAATGACAAGACCACAGAACCGGTGACAACGGCCGCCCCGCCCGCGACGACCAGCCAACGCCCCCGCAGGAAGTAAAGCACGCCGATCAGCAGCAGGGATGGCTTGATGACCGCAGCAATTCCGAATAGGAGGCCAGCGGAAACATCCTTTCCCGAACGCGCCATCATCAGGCCGCCCAGCAACAGCAGCAGCATGAAATGCGATGTGTTGCCGACCTTCAGCACATAGATGAGCGGGCCATAGACACAGAGGGCAAAGCAGAGCAGCGCGCTTTCCCGCTGATCGAGCGCGAACATCTGCACCAGCAACCGCCAGATCGCCCAGGCAGCGGCGAGGCCGAGCACCGTGAAGACAACGGACGCCGCCATGGGAGAGAGCAGCCCAAACGGCGCGAAGAGATAGGCGACGATGGGAATATTGACGAACAGCACATCGTCATAGGAGCTCATCAGCGCTGGCGGGCCCTGCCAGATGAGATTGCCAGCCAGCCAGTAGCAGTAGCGGAAGTCCCAGAAGATGAACTCCAGGGTCGGCTGGGTGACCAGGAAGATGAAGGCTGCCATAGCGCCGCCCGCCAGGAGCGTGAATGGCCAGAGAAAGCGCGACAGCTGGGCCGAGCCGGCAAGCCGGTAGATCACCAGAAAGCCGGCGATCGCCCCGGCAAGATGCAGCCCGTTTACGATCAGCGATTGCATATGTGCCCCACCCGGAAGGTCATCAGTTCAGCAAGGCAGTAGCCCGGTTGGGCGCCAAAAGCTGCACGGGACGCGCGCAAGGAGAGAAGCATCACGCCGCTTCCCCAGCTGCGCGCGAAGGGACGCCCGGCGGCAGGCGGCCCCAGCGGCCTGTCACCAGCCCCCAGAGAGCGGCCAGCACGAACAGCGCCGCCAGATAGAGATGCGACATCAACACATGCAGTATGCCGGGCGCATATTGCAGGCCCCAGAGGGGAAGAGCCGCAATGAAGAAAGCCAGACATAGCCCCACGCCGAGCCAGACAGGACCGCTGCGCGGCGCCGCCAGCACCCACACCGAGGCAATGACGACGAATATCGGCGCCAGAATACCGTAATGGTGTTCCCAGGCGATGGGCGAGGCGGCGGTGAACACCAGCGCCGCGAGCATGAAGTCGTAGAAGGCTACAACCTCCCCTTCCCCACGCCGCAGCCGGAAAATGCCAGCCAGGAACGCAACGGTCACGAGCATGGAGCCAGCGTAAATGACCGGATGGAATGGGGGAAATGCATCGACGCCGAAATTATGAATTTCGCCATTTTCGAAGATGCGCTGCATCAGGCCGTTGGCAGACTGGTTTGCCCAGTAGGATTCGCCATGCCTGGAGAGGAAGGAGAGCACTTCCAGATAAGCGAGATGGTTGCCGAAACCGTAGAGCATGACCGACAGGGCGAGGCCGAGCGTGCCGGTGGCCAGCAGCGCTGCGGTGAAGCGCCACTCGCGCCGCAGCGCCCCCCAGATGAGGAACAGGCCAAACTGCGGCTTCAGCATGCAGACGAGCCCGATCAGCACGCCGGTGGTGGCGCGGTGGCCACTCAACCAGGCGATACACGCCGCAACGAACAGGGCGTTTATCCAGACCTGCAGCTGGCCGATATGATAGCCATAGATGAACGGGAAAAAGAGCAGCGCCGCGCCCGCCGCAGCAACCGAGAGAAGCAGCCGCGCGCGGCGCGTGTCGGCATCAAGCGGGCCATTGAGCAGACGCGCTGGCACCAGCCAGCCCAGCACGCCAACGCCCAGAGCGCCGGCAATCAGGATCACGCGGTTCAAATCGTTCAGCAGCACCGGAGTGAGCTTAACCCCCATCATCCGCAGCGCATCGAGTGGCACCAGGCTGGTGGGCGCATACTGGAACTTGTTCTGCTGCTCGAAGAATACTTCGCGATAGAGATTGCCGTCCGCAGCCGGATGCGCGTCCAGCCATTCGAGCGCCACGATCATCACATTCCAGGAGTCCGCAGCGTCCAGAATTTCACCTGACACCATACCGCGCAAAATCCATGCGGCAGACTGTTGGCCCGTCAGGGCAAGCACAATACTGATCAGCAGCACACAAGCCAGAAGGGCGTACATCACCAGCGCGACGCTGGTTCTCGGCGAACCGGCCACGAATGCAGACAGACGGCCTGCCACAGCCTTTGAGCGCAAATTCGACATTTGTGTCCCCGTCCAGTCTGATCCCAATATCGCAAAGCAAGCAGAATGCCAGAAGAACATGCCCTTCCGGCGATATTTTCTGGCCCCCGGCGGTTGCGCGCGCATACGCAGGAATCCCAAGCAAATCCGGCACAAATCTGCGGCGGCGGCGCCGTATCAGAGGCCTCATTTGCGGACAGGATGATACGCGCCGCGCCTGAGGGGGCAGGCTGATTGACGGCGCTTCCTCCCGCGTGCCAAGTCTCCAGCTGGGGAGACGCCGGATTTGATAACCATATCATTCGCTGATCATTCGCGGCGGCGGGAATTTTTCAGCGGAAACCCCGCTGATCTTGCACGCAAATTGCATTCCTGCCTGCAGCCCCCACCGGTTCAACAATTCAGTGTGCCCCTGCCATGATCGCACGTTTACTCCACAGCCCGTTTGATCATGCGAGTGACGACCCAAGAGCGGCGCAATCGGTCGTTCTGTGGGAAATCGGAACGCCGCTGGTGTTCTTCCCGGTGCTGGCTTTCATCCTGACGACCCTGTGGTTTACCGTAGGCGGCACACTCTCTGCGCCGGCAGCCTGGGTCATTCTGGGCGCATCGCTTGCCGGAGGGCTCTTCCTGCCCCGGCTTTTCCTTTCCGGCCGCTGGCGCTTTGCGCCGCTTGCCACGCTGGGCCTCATCATCGCGGCGCTGATCGTTACCGGGCTGGTTCACGACACGTCGATTGATGGCCAACATTATCATTTCCAGGCGATCTATGCCCTCGCAGAGGGCTGGAACCCTGTGCATGGCAATGCCGAGCCGCCTGTGATCGGTGATCCGATTACCCTGTGGGCCGTCCACTATCCGCGCGGGGGATGGGATTTCGCCGCGCTGCTGATGGCGGCGGGCCTGCCGCTGGCGATGGGCAAGGTTCTCAACCTGCTTGTCCTCTTTGCGGGCGCCGCGCTGATGGCTGGCGCGCTTTTCCGGGCGGGGTTCTCCTGGCTGTTCGCCGTCCTGCTCACCGGTGTGGCCGCGCTCAACCCCATCGTCCTCTCACAGCTTTTTACCGCGATGAATGACGGCCTTCTGGGCCTCTGCATCCTGATCTTCACCGCGTCGATGGTGATGTGGGCGCGGTATGATGACAAGCTGGCGCTGGTCACAGGGCTCGCCACACTGGTGCTTGCCCTGAACCTGAAATTCTCCGCCATTCCGGTGTTCGTGATCTTCTGCGCTTTTGCCTGCGCGGGCATCTTCTTCCAGCGCGGCCTGCGTCCCGCCGCTGGCCTTGCGGCAACGCTGTTTGCCCCTGCCTTTGTAGCCGTCGTCCTGCTCGGCTGGTCACCCTACATGCAGAACTTCCTTGATCACGGGCACATCTTCCACCCGATCATGGGGCAGAACGCGGTCGATATCATGAGCGGGGATGTGCCTGCGCTCAACAATACGCCGGAAGTTCTGGAAGGAATGTCCGCAGCCGAACGTTTCTTCTACTCTCTCTTCTCGGAAACACATTCGGGCTATGCGGCAATACCGCAGCTGAAATTTCCCTTCTCCATCTCCCCGCAGGAGCTGCGCGCAGCCGGCGGCGTGGATGTTCGTCTTTCCGGATTTGGGCCTTTTTTCTCCGGCATTTTTCTGCTGGCGATTGCCGGCGCTGCTGCACTGATCATCCGGCCGCGCTGGCGCAGCCGTGCAACGCTCTGGCTACTGCTGATCAGTGCCGTGATGATGTTCTCGGTGATCGTGATGCCGCAGAACTGGTGGGCGCGTTATGTGCCGCAATTCTGGTTCGTGCCGGCGGGTATTGCGGCGGCAGCGCTGGCAGCGAACCACCGCGCGGCACAGATCCTCGGCGGCACTATCGCAGCGGCCATGCTGCTGAACGCCATGATCGTAGGCGCCGCCGGCTTCTGGCTGACCGCCAAGCGCGGCGCCGAAGCCAATGCCCAGATAACTGCCATGACGGCTGCCGGGGAAGCCTACTGCGTCTATCCGGACATGGTGCAGTCGCGGATTTACCTGATGCGGGAAGCGGGTCTGGACATCCGGTATCAGCCCGCCGAAGCAATCACCTGCGCCGAGCCGCAGGAGATCGCCGGCTATGGCCCGGACCGGTTTGGCGGCGCGATCTGTGCCTGTCAGGAGTGATGGCGGGGAAGCTTCCTCCTTGTCCTGACGGTATGGCAAGGCGGAGCCTCGCGCGGGCGCCATAGCCAGGCATTCCCCGCCGCTGCGGCAGTTCAGAAGGCCGGTTGCAGCCTTTGCCGCTGTAGCGTAGGAAGCGCTCGGACGCGGATGTGGCGGAATTGGTAGACGCACTGGATTTAGGTTCCAGCGCCGCAAGGTGTGAAGGTTCGAGTCCTTTCATCCGCACCATTGTTGAGCCGGGCTGACTGCTGAGCCCCTCTGGCACCTTTGGCCCGATACGCCATATGGACCTCTTCCCTCCCAGACTTCAGCCTGCCCGTTTCAAATGACCCTCCAGATCGTCCCCATGACTGCGGCCCATATCGATGAGGTCGTGCAGATCCAGGCCGAGGCCTTCACGCCGGACTTGCGGGAAACGCCGGAGGTGTTTGCCAACCGCATCGCGCGTTTTGGGGAGTTTTTCCGGGTCGCCTATCAGAACGGGCGTATGGTGGGCTATGTGGTCGCTTTCCCATGGAAGTTTGGCGACGCGCCTGTAAACAATCAGAAATTTCCCGAAGACCTGCCCGAGCCGGACTGTTTCTTCATCCATGATATCGCCCTTCTGCCGGACGCGCGCGGCGGCGGGATTGCCAGAGCCTTGCTGGAGGACGCCTATCAAACGGCGCACGCGCTGGGCTTTGATGCGGCAAGCCTGGTGGCCGTCGGCCAGTCCGGCACCTATTGGGACAGGGTTGGATTTGTGCCCTTTGCGCGCGTCACCGAGGCCAAGCGGGCTTACATTCTCGCTATATACGGGCCGGGGGCACGCCTGATGGCGCGGCCGATCTGACCCGCGCTCAGCCGAATTCCCCGTGCAGCGCGCTGAGGATGATGGGCAGCTGCTTTTCGATATCTTCTGCAATCAGGCCCGCGCCAACGCGGCGGCCAGCCTCGCCGTGAAGCCAGCTGCCAATGGCGGCGGCAACGAAGGTGTCTACCCCCTGCGCCATGAACCCGGCGATGATGCCGGCCAGCACGTCGCCTGAGCCTGCCGTCGCGAGCCAGCGGGTGGCGTGGGTGTTGACGAGGGCGTTCCCGTCGGGCTGCGCGATGACCGTATCGGCCCCCTTCAGCAGGATCACGCAGCCGGCTTTGGCGGCAGCGGCGCGGGTGGCCTGCACCTTGTTGTCGCTGGTGGCGAGCAGATCTCCGAACAGGCGCGAGAACTCGCCCTCATGCGGGGTGAGGATGTCTGTGGGCCGCAATTGCCTGAACAGCGCATCTGGGTCTTCACCGAACACGGTGAGGGCGTCCGCGTCCAGCAGGAGACGCGCCGGGGTCTTCAGCAAGGCTTCGACATTGGCGCGGGTAGCCTCGTTGATCCCGGCGGCCGGGCCGATGACCATGGCGCTGGCGCGCGCCGCATAGGCGGCGAGGTCATCTGCGGTCTGGAACGGGGCGAGCATGATCGCGGTGAGATGTGCCGCATGAACGCCCGCAGCTTCCGGCGGGGAGAGCATTGTGACCAGCCCTGCCCCGGCGCGCAGGCCAGCCCTGGCGGTGAGGCGCGCCGCGCCGGTGTTCCAGGGGCCGCCGCTGACCACTTTGAGATGGCCGCGCTGGAATTTGTGCACGCCAAAGCCGGGCTGCGGCATCTGGCTGTGCCAGAGTACGGGGCTGTTTTCTGCAAGATTGGTCTGCACCGGCACGCCGATATCCGCGACCATGACGACGCCAGAGAGGGCAGAGCCGGGCAGCAGCACATGCGCCGGGCGCAGGGCGGCGAAGGTGAGGGTCGCTTCAGCCTGGAAGGCTGGGCCGAGTGGCTTGCCGGTATAGCCGTCGACGCCGGAAGGAACGTCGACCGAGATGACCCGCCCGCCGCGCAAGGCGAGCATGGCAGCGGGGCCTTCGAGAGGGCGCTTCAGGCCCGCGCCATAGAGCGCGTCCACGATCAGGTCGGGCTCTGCGCTGAGGGCGTCTTCGAGGGTGTGGACGGGGCCTTCCCACTGGCTGGCAGCCTTGGCGGCATCTCCGGTCAGCTCGCCCACCGGATGGGTGCAGTAGACATCCACCTTGCGC
This sequence comes from Hyphomonas sp., assembly GCF_013823385.1. Taxonomy (GTDB): domain Bacteria; phylum Pseudomonadota; class Alphaproteobacteria; order Caulobacterales; family Hyphomonadaceae; genus Hyphomonas. The sequence continues at coordinate 31,224 of NZ_PNMA01000001.1, read as the reverse complement.
CAGAATTTGGCGAGTTTCGCCGCCGCGATGAACCCGTCGCCGCCATTGCCGCCGGGCCCGCACAGCACCTGAATATGGCCATCGGGCCAATGGGCATGGACGAACTCGGCAACCGCCTCGCCGGCCCTCTGCATCAGGGTGAACCGTCCGGTTCCGGCGTTGATCACGGCTTGCTCGGCGGCAAGCATCTCCTGCGGTGTAAGTATTGGCCTTCCCATGGGAGGGCTCATAGCACGCGGGTTGCGGATTCGCTCCCGTATTCTGCAACACGCAGGACGCCGCCGCGGCGTTCCAGCCGGGTGACCGAACAATGGCCGGGGCGGAAAACAGTGACGCGGTCATCGCCCTCAAGGGCGCCCACCAGCGCATTGATGGCGACAAAGTGGGAAAACACCGCGACACCGTCGGGCAGATTGGTGACAGTTTCGGACATTCTCGACCGCCAGCCGGACAGATCGGCGCCAGCCTCGGTCCATGTGCCCGCCATCAGGCCGCGCAGCCAGGCCACGCGGTCTTCAATGCCGGCCGGGGTCGAGATTTCGGAGACTTCCGGAACGATTTTCGCCGTCAGCCCGGCAAGCGCCTCGAAGGGGCGCGCTGTTTCCCGGCAGCGCTGCATGGGACTGGAAATCGCGCTGGTGGCGCCAAGCCGCGTCAGGATTTCGGCGGCCGCTTCGGCCTGCCCCTTGCCAAGATCGCTAAGGCCCGGATCGGGATGGTCGCCCCAACTGGCCGCGGCTTCACCGTGACGGATCAGGAAGATCACGCGGCAGCCTGCTCGCGGATCTTGCCGGCATCTTCAAGCTGGGTGGTGGCGGTATAACCATGGGCCGTCAGCACTTGGAGCGCATGCCGGTAGGCCACAGGCGGCTTGATGCCCAGGCGGGCACGGGCTTCCTCGAGCGGTTCCTTCATGAGGGCCACGATATCCTGACGCATGATCTTCTGAGCAGCCGCGCCATTGCGCTTGCCCTCCCAGAAGCAATCCATGATTCGGGCTGCCTTGGGGGCGTTTTTCGCAATCGTCCGGCAGCCCATGAAGGCGATGAACAGAACGCCATTGCCGGGGTTCTGGCTGTAGGTGAAGGCCAGCAGCGAGGCTTCGCCCAGCGCGTCGCGGTTGTAGCCGCTGAGAACATGGAACAGGTCGTGCGTGTCGCGCAGGCGATTGCCGAACCAGAGATAGTCGTCGTCATAGTCCGGCACACCGGCGCGGTGTTTCGCGCTTTCCTCGACGAGGCCCTGAGCCGTCAGCCCCTCGCGCTCCATGAATTCGACATAGGCGCGGCCAACGGTGCCTTCGGGGAGCTTCCTGATCCAGGAATGATCATCAAGAATCGGCGGCAGGTAGGTGCGCTCCTTCAGCAGGCGGCGGCCTTCCGGACTGGCAACAAAAGCGGCAAAGTTCTTTTCGAACGAGCGGCCATTCAGCGCTTCGATGATGTGGAAGACCTGCTCGGTATCTTCCTTGTTCTGGATCAGCTTCTGCATGTGGCGCCATGCCTTGAGCGGACGGAACTTCGAGCGTTTCCGGTCAGGGTGGACAACGATCTCAAGGTCCTGGGCAACCATGTTGAGCATTCCTCATGATGTCAAAGCTGGAGGTGAGTTAGCACAATCTGACGCCGCAAGAAAGTGACGCAAGCGTCATTTTCCTGCTTTTCCGCGAAAACTGGGCCGCCCAATCATTAATCAACGATGCACAAAACTTAATCGCAGGATCGAAGGTAACCAAAATGCGGGCACCCCCCTATCGCTTAAGGCGGGAACACCTCATACGCACGGATGGACTCTAAACCCGACGGCTGGGGAGAAACCACGCAATGAAAAAAATCGAAGCGATCATCAAACCGTTCAAACTCGACGATGTGAAAGAAGCGCTGCAGGAAATCGGCCTGCAGGGCATGACCGTCATCGAAGCGAAAGGCTTCGGCCGCCAACGCGGCCACACCGAACTCTATCGCGGCGCCGAATATGTCGTGGACTTCCTTCCGAAGCTGAAAATCGAAGTCGTGCTGCCTGACAGCGCGGTCGAAGGCGCGGTGGAAGCCATCAAGAAGGCTGCCCACACTGACAAGATTGGCGATGGCAAGATCTTCGTCTCCGACGTGATCGATGCCGTGCGCATCCGGACCGGCGAAACAGGCGACTCGGCGCTCTGATTATCGACCCAGCAGGGCCGGCAGGTACACTCCGGCCCCGCAAAACCTGCACCGAAGAAACGCTCATTAGAAGGCAAAAAAAATGGCAGATGATCTCCTCAAGATTATGAAGGACCAAGACGTCCAGTATGTGGACCTGCGCTTCACCGACCCGCGCGGCAAGCTGCAGCACGTGACCTTCCACAAGGACATGGTGGACGACAGCTTCTTCGAAGACGGCCAGATGTTTGACGGCTCCTCGATTGCTGGCTGGAAAGCCATCAACGAGTCCGACATGCTTCTGAAACCGGACGCGACCGGCGCGTTCATCGACCCGTTCTTCCAGCAGACCACGCTCGTGGTTTTCTGCGACGTTCTCGACCCCGTCTCGGGCCAGGCTTACAACCGCGATCCGCGCACCACGGCCAAGAAGGCGGAAGCCTATCTTGCCGCCTCCGGCGTGGGCGACACCGCCTTCTTTGGCCCGGAAGCCGAATTCTTCATCTTCGATGACGTGCGCTGGTCCACCGACCCGCACAAGACCGGCTACAGCTTCGACTCCACGGAACTGCCGGCCAATACCGGCCGTGAATACCCGATGGGCAATATGGGCCATCGCCCCGGCCCGAAGGGCGGCTACTTCCCGGTTCCGCCGATCGACTCCGAGCAGGACATGCGCGGCGAAATGCTGTCGATCATGGGTGAAATCGGCCTCCAGCCCGAGAAGCACCACCATGAAGTGGCCCCGGCCCAGCACGAGCTTGGCCTGAAATTCTCGACACTGACGGTCATGGCTGACCGCATGCAGCTCTACAAATACGTGATCCACCAGGTGGCGGCATCCTACGGCAAGACGGCGACCTTCATGCCGAAACCGATGTTCAAGGACAACGGCTCGGGCATGCACGTTCACCAGTCGATCTGGAAAGGCGGCAAGCCGCTGTTCGCCGGCGACAAGTATGCCGATCTCTCCGACATGTGCCTTTACTATATCGGCGGCATCATCAAGCACGCCAAGGCGCTGAACGCGATCACCAACCCGTCGACCAACTCCTACAAGCGTCTGGTTCCGGGTTATGAAGCACCGGTCATGCTGGCCTATTCGTCGCGCAACCGGTCTGCGTCGATCCGCATTCCGTTCGGCTCCAACCCGAAGGCAAAGCGTATTGAAACGCGCTTCCCCGACCCGATGGCGAACCCCTACCTCGCCTTCGCAGCGCTGCTGATGGCCGGCCTCGACGGCATCGAGAACAAGATCCATCCGGGCGACGCCATGGACAAGGACCTTTACGACCTGCCGCCGGCAGAAGCCAAGTCGATCCCGCAGGTCTGTGGCTCGCTGCGTGAAGCCCTGGCCGCGCTCGATGCTGACCGCGCCTTCCTCAAGAAAGGCGGCGTGTTCGACGACGATCAGATCGATGCCTATATCGAACTGAAGATGGAAGAGAACATGCGTTACGAACTCCATCCGCACCCGGTCGAGTTCGACATGTACTACAAGAACTAGAACGCGGGGTTCTGGTTCATGGGGCAGAAGGCCGGCATCTTCGGGTGCCGGCCTTTTCCTTGCCGCAATGGCATGGCACGCCTTGTCCCATGACCTCCCTGAAACTTGCGCTGCTGCACGGCGCTCACCTGTTCTGGCCCCTTGCCCTGCTCTGCCTGTGGGGGATTTTCCGCGGGCGCGGCGCGCTGCGGATTGCGGCCGGCCTTGTCCTTGTCCTGTCCCTGCCGCTCGCCTGGGGGCGCTTTGTCGAGCCCCGCCTTCTGACCGTACATGAGGCAACAATCCTCCTGCCGGGCGCCAGCGAGACATCCCCGGCCATCCGCATCGCCCTCTTCGGGGATCCGCATATCGGCCTCTTCCCCCATGCCATGCCCATCGGGCGGATTGTTGACCGGATCAATGCGGAAGGCGTGGACACTGTTTTCCTGGCGGGCGACCTGACCTATCATCCGAAGACGGAAGATATTCCCGAGCACTTCGCCGCGCTGGGCAGGCTGGAGGCGCCGCTTTTTGCCGTGCTGGGCAATCATGATGTCGGATTTCCGGGAACCAATCTCAGCGGGCCTCTGATGCAAGCGCTGCAGGCGGCAGGCGCGCAGGTTCCGCACAACCGCGCGCTCGATACGGAGATCGGCGGGCACCGGATAATCGTTGCGGGGGCGTCAGACCTCTGGGAACGGCGGCAGGATTTCAGCTTTCAGGCCAGCCTGCCGGAGGGCGTTCCGGTCATTCTGCTGACGCACAATCCGGACACGGCGCTCTCCGTGCCGGAGACGTTCGGGTATGATCTGATGCTAGCGGGGCACACGCATGGCGGACAGGTGCGGATTCCGGGGCTCTACAAGCGCTTCATTCCTGTGCGCGGCCCGTTTGACCGGGAACTGCACCACTTCCAGAGCGCGGCCGGAGAACGCCTCGTCTACGTCACCACCGGCACCGGCATGGTTGGCGTACCGATGCGCCTCCTGATGCCGCCCAGAATCGACATCCTGACCGTGCATCTGCCGGAGACTGATAAAACGCCCGCACAGAATTGAACCGATCCGCTTCTTGATCGTTCAACTGGCAGAGAGTCCGAAATACGGAGACAGCCATGACGCTTTTTTACAAGCTTCTGGGCGTGCTGCTGATTGTTGCGGGCTTGCCCCTCTTCTGGACGCCGGTGCCGGTTGGGGCAGTGCTCATCCTGATGGGCCTCGCCCTGCTCGTGGCAAACTCGGGGACCGCCCGGAAATGGCTTCACCAGCGCCGCCGGCGTCATCCCCGCCTCGACCGGTGGATGGAAAAATCAGAAAAATTCATGCCGCCCGCCTTTGCGCGCATCCTGCACCGGACGGGCGCGCATGAGCGGTGAGCCAAAGAAAACGCCCGCCGCGGGAGAAACCGGGCGGGCGCTTGTGTAATTAGGTTCAGCCCAAGGGTCAGCCTGCTTCGGTCTGGCTCTTGGAAGCGTGGACGTAGAGCGGCTCGGCATTGCCATCGACCACTTCAGCATTGATCACGACTTCTTCCACGCCGCGCAGGTTGGGCAGTTCGAACATCGTGTCCAGCAGGATGGATTCCATGATCGAGCGCAGGCCGCGGGCGCCGGTTTTCCGGGTGATGGCGCGGCGGGCAACGGCGACCAGCGCTTCCGGCGTGAAGGTGAGCTGGACGCTCTCCATGTCGAAGAGGCGCTGATACTGCTTGAGCAGGGCGTTCTTCGGCTGGGTCAGGATCTGGATGAGAGCTTTCTCGTCGAGATCTTCCAGCGTTGCCAGGACGGGCAGACGGCCGATGAATTCCGGGATGAGGCCGAACTTCTGGAGGTCTTCCGGCTCCACTTCGCGCAGCGTTGCGCCGACGCCGCGTTCTTCACCGCTCTTGATGGTAGCGCCGAAGCCGATCGAGGCGTTCTCACCGCGCGCAGCGATGATCTTCTCGAGGCCGGCGAAAGCGCCGCCGCAGATGAAGAGGATGTTGGTTGTATCAACCTGCAGGAATTCCTGTTGCGGATGTTTCCGCCCCCCCTGAGGCGGAACGGCCGCCACAGTGCCTTCCATGATCTTCAGCAGAGCCTGCTGGACACCCTCGCCCGACACGTCGCGGGTGATCGAGGGATTGTCCGACTTGCGGGAAATCTTGTCGATCTCGTCGATATAGACGATGCCGCGCTGGGCGCGCTCAACGTTATAGTCCGCCGCCTGAAGCAGCTTCAGAACGATGTTTTCCACATCTTCGCCGACATAGCCTGCCTCTGTGAGCGTGGTGGCGTCGGCCATGGTGAAGGGCACGTCCAGGATGCGGGCGAGCGTCTGCGCGAGCAGCGTCTTGCCGCAACCGGTGGGACCGATCAGCAGGATGTTGGATTTCGACAGCTCCACCCCATCGGCTTTGCCGGAATGGGACAGGCGCTTGTAATGGTTATGCACGGCCACGGACAGGATGCGCTTGGCATAGCGCTGCCCGATCACGTAATCGTCGAGAACATCGCAGATCTCCTGCGGGGTCGGCACGCCATCGCGGGACTTGATCGCGGAGGTCTTATTTTCCTCGCGGATGATGTCCATGCAGAGTTCGACGCACTCATCGCAGATGAACACGGTCGGTCCGGCAATGAGTTTCTTAACCTCATGCTGGCTCTTGCCGCAGAAGGAACAGTACAGCGTGTTCTTCGAATCGCCGGAGCCGTTTGGTTTGGTCATGCGGTCCTCACTGCCACACAAGGCTTAACGTGGGCTTTAAAGCCCAACCAAGCATGGTCTTTCTTTAGACAATAGAGCTGTTCGCCTGCCCTGCAAGGGCCGGGCCGCACCTTGAAAGAAACGCTATTATTTTTCTTCGTCAGCGGTACGGCGCTCATAAACCTTATCAACGATCCCGAATTCCATGGCTTCCTGAGCTGTCAGGAAGGTGTCGCGATCGAGCTTTCTTTCAACAGTTTCGTAGTTCTGGCCGGTATGGCGGACGTAAATCTCGTTCAAGCGGCGCTTGAGTTCGATTATTTCTTCAGCGTGGCGTTCAATATCGGTGGCAACACCAGAATAGCCGCCCGAGGGCTGATGCAGCATCACGCGGGCGTTCGGCAGGGCGATCCGCAGGCCCTTTTCCCCGGCGGCAAGCAGGAGCGAGCCCATCGAGGCGGCCTGCCCAATGCAGACGGTGGAGATCGGGCAGCGGACGTACTGCATGGTGTCGTAAATCGCCAGACCCGAGGAGACGTAACCGCCGGGGCTGTTGATATACATGGCGATTTCGCGCTTCGGGTTCTCGGATTCGAGGAACAGGAGCTGCGCCGTGATCAGGGATGCCACACCGTCATCAATCCCGCCGGTAACGAAAATGATGCGCTCCTTGAGGAGACGGGAGAAGATGTCGAACGCACGCTCACCCCGGCTCGTCTGCTCGACGACCATTGGAACGAGGTTGAGAGCGGTCTCATAAGATGTCGACATAAAATTGGCCTTGTGGGTCAGGGCTGAATCGCCACCTGCAGGATTGGCAGATGCCTGTATATTTGTCCATTCACCGGCGACCGCAAGGCCGCGCCTGCTGTGGAATAGCTCCGAATCCCTAACGGAACGGCCAGCCACCGCAACCACTGGGCAAATCAGCGCCCGGATTGTCCATGAATGACGCATAGTCAGCGATCACCTTGTCCCGCTGATGGTCGCTCAGAAGGACATGGTAACCGTCGGGATAGTAAACTGTTCGGACGTTCGGGGGGAAACGTTTCAGGGTCCGGCGCAGGCCGGCAGGGGGCACCACGCGGTCATGCGCGCCATAGGAAGCGAGCACCGGCAAGCTCTCCGGCAACAGGCTGGCGGCTTCATGGGCATGCTCCATTACCGTGACGGCGCCGGCGATCTGGTCGACCCTGTTGATACGGGCGTGCAGCGGATCGGCGTTCTGGAGACGGATGAAATCGGCATTGTCAGACATTTTCGGCTTCACGAAGGCCGGTGGGCTGACGATCAGGCCGGGGCTGAGGGCCGTCAGCAGCCTCAGTGCGCCCGCAGAGGCCGCGTCCAGAGCGCCCCAGCCGCGCAGGCCGGGGCCGGAGAGGATCAGCCGGTCTGCCTCAGGCGGGCGATCTGATGCAAAGGCGGTGATCGCAACAGCGGCGCCCATGGAGATGCCGATGACCGTGAGCGGCACACCCGGATGGCGGGCCCTTGCGAGGCTGGCGGCCGTGCGCAGGTCTTCCCGCATCAGCTCCTCATCTGCCCAGTGGCCCCGGCCTGCGGACCGGCCAAAACCGCGCTGGTCATACGCGTAGACCGCCCTGCCCTGTGCGGCCCAGGCGGGCGCGGCCAGGCGAAACTCACCCGCGTAATTGTTCATGCCATGGACGCCGACGATCACATGAGCGGGCGCGGCGGCGCCCTCAGCCTTCCAGACAGACAGGCCAAGCCGCGCGCCGTCCTGCGCGATCATGGCCTCTTCATCGTCAAGAAAGGCAGCCATCAATCCCCGTCAGCACGCCACCGGGGGCCGATCGGCAGACGCCCAGTGCTTGCAGCCTTCGCGGAAAGGCCACTCTCCCTCCCCGCTTGGCAGCCCAGCCGCAGGGTCTTTCATGAAGGCCAGATAATCGGCATGCACCCGCTCTGCCTGCAGATCGCGCAGCAGCATGTGGTATCCGTTGGGATAATAGACCGTCCGCACGAAGGACGGCAGGATCGCCGCCGCGCGGCGCACGCCGTTCTCGGGAATGACGATATCCTTCGCGCCATAGGAGATCAGCGTCGGCACGTTCGGCTTCAGCCGGGCGACGGCATTGTTGGCGTTTTCCATCAGGGCAACGAGGCCGTAGACTTGATCGATACGCGTCCGGTAGGTCATGTGCGGATCAGACCAGGTGCGGCGGAGCATGGCGTTGTTGTCTGAGGGCTCGATCTTTACGAGCCCCACCGGCGGCACGACGAGCCAGTCCGGATTGGCATGGGCCGATGCCCACAGGCTGACGCGGTAGAGCGGGTTGATAGCACCCCAGCCGCGCAGGCCGGGGCCCGACACGATGAGACGGTCAGCTTTCGGCGGGCGGTCCGACCCGAAAGCGGTCAGCGTGACGGAGCCGCCCATGGAGATGCCAACGACCGTGATGACGGCGCCGGGATGGCGGGCGCGGGCAACATCGACCGCCGTACGCAGGTCTTCGCGCAGCAACTCCTCCTCCGGCCAGATGCCCTTGTTGGGCGAACGGCCGAAGCCGCGCTGGTCGTAGGCATAGGTGGTGACGCCATGCTTTGCCCAATAGGGCGCGGCCATGTGGAAGGCGTTGGCATAATCGTTCATGCCGTGAACGCCGACGACGACATATTCGGGATTATCGGTGCCTTCGGCGGGCCAGACGGTGAGCCCGAGGCGGGCGCCGTCCTGGGTGATGAACTGGTTTCTTTCCGGAATGAAGGCAGGCATGACCTGCCCTGAAGGGCTGAGCGCGCCCTGCGTAACCGGCGTCGCGCAGGCCGCGACGGCCACAGACAGCGAGGCGATCAGCAGCGCGGCGAGCCGGAAAACACCGCGCGCCAGGGGGCGAAAGACAGAAGGCATAACATCAATCGTCATTATCTATTCCAAACAAGACCGGCGCCATCATCGCAGCGGCGGATGAACAGCGCCTGACGGATATAGGGCATTTTTGCGGACGCAGCACCGGCAGGACAACAGCGCCGGGGCGTCCGCCGTGTTGCTTGCCCGGCGGCGCCCAGCATGCGAGACCGGAGCATCCAAGAATCCTGACGGGGAACCGTTCATATGAAAATGAAATATCTCAGCTTCACGGCAGCGGCCCTGGCGCTGGCTGCCTGCTCGCCCTCTGCCCCGGCGAATGCACCGGAAGGCCCCCAGCCGCCGGCCGAAGAGCTGCTCCTGCCCCTGCCGGAAGGCACTGTGCCGGAAATTACCGCCGCAGACATTGCCGTGCGCGTCAAGACGCTGGCCGATGACGTGTTCGAAGGCCGCGGGCCGGGCACGCCGGCCGGCGAAGCCTCTGCCGCCTGGATCGCCGCCGAACTCGCCCGCATCGGCCTTGAGCCGGGCGGCGACAATGGCAGCTGGTTCCAGCAGGTCGACATGGTCAATCAGGCAATTGACCCAGCCAGTTCCAGCCTTGTGCTGACCTGGCCGGATCAGGATGAGCTGTCTCTCGCCCTGAAGGACCAGGCGGTTGTCTGGACGAAGCGCCAGAATGCCGACCACATTTCCTTCGAGCCGAGCGATGTAGTGTTCGTCGGCTATGGCGCCGTGGCTCCCGAATATGGCTGGGATGACTATGCGGGTCAGGATTATACCGGCAAGACGGTTGTGATCCTCGTCAATGATCCTGGCTTTGCCACGGGAGACGTGAACCTCTTCAATGGCAAGGCCATGACCTATTATGGCCGCTGGACCTACAAGTTCGAGGAAGCCGCGCGGCAGGGGGCGACCGCCGCCCTGGTCGTGCATGAAACCGAACCGGCCGCCTATGGCTGGGATGTCGTCGCCAATTCCTGGAGCGGCGCGCAGTCCGATCTGGTGCGCCCGGATGGCGGGGCAAACCGCGCCATGATGGAAGGCTGGATCCAGCGGGATGTGGCCGTGGAGATGTTCGCCAAGGCGGGCCTCGATTTTGAAGCCATGAAAACGGCGGCCAAGACACGCGGTTTCCAGCCGGTGCCGCTGGAAGGCGTGAAGGCGCGCGGCGAGATCCATCAGTCGATCGACAAGCTGACCAGCCGCAACGTGATCGGCGTACTGCCGGGCACCAAGACGCCCGACGAATATGTTCTGTATACAGCGCACTGGGATCACCTTGGGATGAAACAAGGCGCGCCGGGCGAGGACTTCTACGCCGACCAGATCTATAACGGCGCTGTGGACAATGCGACGGGCACCGCCGCCATTCTCGAGATCGCCGAAGCGATGAAGGCTGCGCCGCCGGAACGTTCCACGATGTTCCTCTTCTGGACGCTGGAAGAGTCGGGCCTGCTTGGATCAGAATATTTCGCCAACAACCCGACGGTGCCGTTCAACAAGGTCGTGGCCGGCGTGAACATTGACGGCGCGCTGCCGATGGGCCGCACGAAAGACATGACCGTGATCGGTTTTGGCGCATCCGAGCTTGAAGACATCCTGAAGGATGTGCTCGTCGCGCAGGACCGGATCATCACGCCGGATGGCCGGCCGGAAGCGGGCTATTTCTATCGCTCCGACCACATCTCGCTCGCCAAGAAAGGCGTGCCGATGCTGTATGCCGATGGCGGCGAAGACAAGCGCGAGGGCGGGCTGGCCGCTGGCCGGGCTGCAGCAGCGGCCTATACCGCCGAGCGCTATCACAAGCCGATGGACGAGTATTCCGACAGCTGGGATCTTTCCGGCTTCCAGGAGGATGTTCAGGCGCTTTACGAAGTTGGCCTGCGTATCGCGAACTCTGACACCTGGCCGACCTGGTATCCGGGCAATGAGTTCGAAGCAGTCCGCAAAGCAAGTCTCGCCGGCGAATAAGCCGGCGGGCCCTGCCCCCACACACTCAGGAACAGAGCGGCGAGATGCTTTCCTATCAGCATGGCTTTCACGCTGGAAATCGTGCGGACGTGTTCAAGCACGCCGTGCTCGACACCCTGCTGCGCGCCGCCGCAGCGGGGCCCCGCCCGATTTTCTATGTAGAAACCCATTCCGGACGCGGACGGTATGACCTCACGAATGCGCAGGCGCGCAAGCGGGGCGAGTCCGATGACGGCGTCATCGCGCTGATGAAGGGCAAGGCGCCCAAGCCGCTGTCGGGGTGGATGGAGCTGGTCAATGCACGCGGGGTGAAGGACTATCCGGGATCCCCCTCGCTGGCGCAGACGCTGCTGCCGAAATCTGCGCGGATGGTGCTGTTCGAGTTGCACCCGCAGGAAAACGCCGCCCTGAACGAGGCGATGAAGGGCGATGACCGCATCCGTATACAGAAGGCTGATGGCTATTCCGGCGCACTGCGGCTGGCGCCGCGCGCGGGCGAGCGGATGGTGGTTCTGGTCGACCCCAGCTATGAAACCCATCGCGATATTGAAGCCCTCGCGCTGTGGACGCCCAAGGCGCTGAAGCGGTGGCCGGACGCGCTGCTGATCCTCTGGCTGCCCCTTTTCCGGGATGGCCGCGAAGCGGAGTTTGGCGAATATCTGGCGACGCTGGGCGATGCGATGATCGTTGGCGCCCGCTGGCCGGTTGCGACCGGCACGGAAAGCTCCATCGAAGGCTCCGCCATGGTTGCCTATGGGGCCCCCGCCGAAGCGCGCGCCAAATGCGAGGCGATTGCGTCAAGCCTCGAGCATTACTGGGCTCAGGGGTGAGCCTTCAGCTGCGGGCGCCGCTTGTCACAGCGCCGATGTCAGCGTCGAGCTGGGGGCGGGTAAGCGCGCTCCCATATTCCTCATAGCTGCCGCCCAAGGCAAAGGTGACCATGCCGAACCCGCGGCAGAGGGTGAAGAACTGGCTGTAGATCGCCCGCTTGTTGCGGCCCAGCGTTGCCACCGCCGCGCCCATGACCAACAGCGCCCCCACGGCGATACGCGCCGCACCGTTCAAGGCCGCCTTGAGGCGCGCCACCCGCATGGAGCTGTGGCGAGACGTGATCAGCGCATCCGTGATGCCATAACGGTACCAGCGCCGGAACAGCCAGCCGACACGCGCCCGGTCTTCCGGAACATGTTCGTAGACGGAGGCATCTTTTGTCTGGGTGAGGCGATAGCCCTCATCCTGCATCTGGTAGAAGAACAGCGTATCTTCGCCGCCCATCTTTGAAAGGCGCGCATCAAAGGAGAGCCCAAGCTTGCGCACGACATGCATGTCCATCAGGCTGTTGCCGCTGCCGCCGGGGTCTGGCCGGTCGCGCGTCTCGGTGATCTCGATGGCGTGGACATTCCATTCCCGCATCCATTGCGGCGCGGACTCCGGATAGATCGACCAGACAGGCCCGAAGACAGCGCCGGCCTTCGTCTCGTCATACCGCGCAACCAAGGCCGCCAGCCATTCCGGGGCGGCAAATTCATCGTCATCAATGAAGGCCAGCAGATCGAAATCAGCGGCCATCTTGAGCGCGTGATTGCGGACATGGGTCACGCCTGGCGCCGTCTCCATCTCGTAGAGCAGCGGCATGGAGAACAGGGCCTTCCACTTCTCGACCACCGGGCGGGCGCCGCCGGACTTGTCATTGTCGATGACGGCCACGCTGACATCTGCATTCTCGGGCGGGACAAGCTTGTTAAGGCTGTCGAGCAGGCGCTCCAGCATCTCGTTCCGCCGGTAGGTCGGGATCGCGACCAGGATTTTCCTGCGTTCGGACGGGCTGCGAAGGGTCAATTCTGCTCTCCATTGGCTGGGCCGGACAAGACCTTGCAGTGACTGTGTTTACCACGATCCCGTTAGAGACATCGACGCAAAAACAGCCAGATCGAAGGTATACGGCCAGAGTTGAATGCTGAGGATGCAACTTTCGGGCCGTCTGCCCGGCGCGCTGAATGCAAAGCGGGGTGGCCCATAATGGACCACCCCGCCTGTGTCTGATCCAGCCCGAAGGCCCGGAAAACTTATTCGGCCGCTACAGCAACTTCCGCTGCCGACAGCTCCGTATAGCGTTTCAGATGGTGATCGACATTGCCGAACTCGGAATCGATCATCGTGAGACGCTTGAAATAGTGGCCGATGGCAAGCTCGTCGGTCATGCCCATGCCGCCATGGATCTGGATCGACTGCTGGCCGATGAAGCGGCCGCCCTGGCCGATGCGAACCTTGGCAGCCGAAGCGGCTTTCTTGCGGGTCACATCGTCTTCGCCCAGCTTCAGCGTGGCCATATAGGTCATGGACACCGACTGCTCATGCTCGATGAACATGTCGGCCATGCGGTGCTGGAGAACCTGGAACTTGCCGATCGGCGTGCCGAACTGTTTCCGGGTTTTGGAATATTCCACCGTCTGGGCGTTGGCGACCTTCATGGCGCCGCAAGCCTCGGCGCAGAGCGCGGCGATGGCTTCATCGGTCACCTTCTCGACCAGGCCGAGGCTGTCGGAGGGGTCGCCGATAACGGCATCAGCGCCGACGGTGACGTTTTCGAAGTAGACTTCCGAGGCGCGGCGGCCATCAACGGTGGGATAGTCGCGCGTGGTGACGCCCTTGGCATCTTTCGCAACGATGAACACGCCCACACCCTTGGCATCGCGGCGGCCACCGGAAGTCCGTGCCGTGACGATCAGGTGAGACGCCCAGGGCGCGCCGATCACGACCGCCTTGTGGCCCGAAATCTTCCAGCCGCTGCCGTCTTTCGTGGCGGTGGTTTCCAGGTCTGCGAGGTTGTAGCGGCCCTTGGGCTCGGCATAGGCGAAAGCGAACACGCGCTCGCCGGAAATCAGCGCCGCAAGGTGATCTTCCTTCTGAGCAGAAGTGCCTGCCTTGAGGAAGCCGCCAGCCAGAACGACGGTCTGCAGGAACGGCTCGACCACGAGACCTTTGCCGAACTCTTCCATCACGACCATAGCGTCGATCGGGCCGCCGCCGAGGCCGCCATCTTCTTCGGAGAAGGGCGCGGCCAGCAGGCCGAGTTCAGCGAACTGGGCCCACATTTCCGGACGCCAGCCCTCTTTCGAGGCGACGACCTTGCGGCGGGTGTCGAAATCATACTGGTCCTTGATCAGCCGGGCGAGGCTGTCGCGGATCATGGTCTGTTCTTCGGTGAAATTGAAATCCATTGATGTAATCTCCTCCCTGCCCCGGTGCCTTAGAGGCCGAGGATCATCTTGCTGATAATGTTGCGCTGAATTTCGTTCGATCCGCCATAGATCGAGGTCTTGCGCATGTTGAAGTAGGCATCGGCGCTGAAGTTGGAATAGTCCGGGCCCACACCGATTTCGTTCGAGCCGAAATGGTCCATGCCACGGGCATAGGGCGCGCCGTAATTGCCAACGGCTTCAAGCGTCAGCTCGGTCAGGCGCTGCTGGATTTCGGTGCCCTTGATCTTGAGGATCGAGCTTTCCGGGCCAGGGCCCTTGCCGGCAGCTTCAGACGCCAGCGTGCGCAGTTCGGTGAATTCAAGCGCCGTCAGGTCGATTTCGAGCTGGCTGATCTTGCGGGCGAATTCGTCCGTCTTGATCAGCGGCGTGCCATCGAGCGTTTCCTGCGAGGCGATGGAGCGGAGGCGCTCGACGCCGCGCTTGGAGCGGGCCACGCCGGCGATACCGGACCGCTCATGCGCCAGCAGGAACTTGGCGTAGGTCCAGCCTTCGTTTTCCTTGCCGACGAGGTTTTCCACCGGCACGCGGACATCCGTGAGCCAGGTTTCGTTCACTTCATGCGTGCCGTCGATCAGCTTGATCGGGCGCACTTCGATGCCCGGCGTTTTCATGTCGACGAGGATGAAGGAAATACCCTCCTGGGCTTTGGCCGACGGGTCGGTGCGGCAGAGGAAGAAGCCCCAGTCCGCGTGCTGAGCAAGCGTTGTCCAGGTTTTCTGGCCGTTGATCACGTAATGGTCGCCATCACGAACGGCGGTGGTCTTGAGGCTCGCAAGGTCAGAGCCTGCGCCCGGCTCGGAATAGCCCTGCGCCCACCAGACATCGCCGGCGAGAATGCCCGGAAGGTGTTTGGCTTTCTGCTCTTCATTGCCGAAGGTGTAGATCACCGGGCCGACCATCGAGATACCAAACGGAAGCGGCATCAGCGCATCAACGCGGGCATTCTCTTCCGACCAGATATAGCGCTGGGTGGAGGTCCAGCCGGTGCCGCCATACTTCTTCGGCCAGGCAGGCGCAGACCAGCCCTTCTTGCCGAGGATCTTGTGCCAGGCGAGGAATTGTTCGCGCGTCAGATCTTCCCGGTTGCCGAGCCCGACGAGCTCCTTGGGGTAATTGTCACGGATGAAGGCCCGCACTTCGTCGCGGAAGGCGATCTCTTCGGGGGAAAATTCGAGGTTCATGGACGTTCGCTCCTGGATCTGCCTGTTTGGTCCCGGCACTTCATTTCTGTATGTCAGCCATTCCTATTCGCTGACAAGGTGACGCGCACGTAAACGTAAAGAATGCCGCAGCTTTCCCTGCGTCACCCTTCCGCCGGCTTGGCAATGAAGGGCGCACAAGCGGTTTTGAGAAGCCCAACGGCCGTGGCCGAGCCGAGCCCGCTGCCGGTCTGGAATTCGAGCTGCACAAGCGGTTTGAGACCAATGCGCTCCAGCGCGGCCTCATGCGCGGGGCGCTGGGTGATATGAGAGGCCAGACAATGGCTGACGGCCTGGGGGGAGACGGCATGGACGATGCCGGCGGCTATGGTTGTGGCAAAACCGTCCAGCAGCACCGGAATGCCCTGATGGCGCGCTGCGATGATGGCGCCCACGCAGGCGGCAATCTCCCGCCCACCAAGGCAGCGCAGGGATTCGAGAGGGTCTGACAGGTGGCCGCGATGCACTTTCAGGGCGGTGCTCACGAGGTCCACTCTCTTCTTTGACAGGCCCGGCGGGGTCTGGGCGCTGGGGCGCACCCAGTATTCAGGCGATCCGCCATAAAGCGCGCAGGCCACAGCCGCAGCCACGGTGCCAACCCCGGCGCCGGAGACGGCGATGGCCAAAAGGTCGGGATTATCTTCAACCGCTTCAAAGCCGAATGCGATCGTGGCGGCGCATTCCCGCTCGGTCATCGCGGCGGTTTCGGCGATGCTGGGGGTCGGCTTGTCCAAGGCGAGTTCAAACACGCGGACATTGGCGCCAACCTGCGCGGCAATGGCCGAAAGGGGCGCGCGGCCAGACTTGAGCGCCTCGATATGGGCGCGTGTGTCGTCGTTGGACGAGAGCGAGACGCCAGAGTCGACCAGGCCGTGAGACCCGGCAAAGATCGCCAGTGTCGGCTTCTCGATACGCGGCGGAAAGCGGCGCTGCCAGGTGGCCAGCCATTCGGCGGCTTCGCCCAGGCGGCCGAAATCCCCTTCGCGGCCCATGCCGAGAAGCGCCTGATGGACCTTCCGGCCGGCGTCAGGATCCGTTTCGACCGGTTTCAGGATCAGGTCGCGGACATCGTCCAGGGGTGACTTGCTCCGGGTGGGCTCGCTCAAGGGAAAGATCTCCTGTTACCGGAATGCCCGGCAATCTTAATTATGGCAGATAAGCTACACGCCGTCCGGCAAGGAATTATTTCATCCTCTTCTGTAGAACTTGCACTGCAGCCCGCCGCCAGTATGGGTTACTCGTATAATGATACAGATTGAGCCGATAAAGAGCCCGTGCATCAAGGTTTGTGCTGTAGATGGCCAGACCGGGCTTTGCCTCGGCTGCGGACGGACCCTGCCGGAGATTGGCGCCTGGACACGTTTCAGCAATGAACAGCGTGACACAGTGATCGCCCAGCTGCCGGAACGGATTGAACGGTTGAAAGCCCTCGGGAAACGGTGACGGGTATGAGTGCAGGCAAGATCTTGGCCCTGATAGCCACTGCGGTTGCGATCGCAATGGTCATCAGTCTGTATCTTGCGCCCAAGCTGCGCGAAGCCGAATATCAGGCGGCGCTGGAACGCCAGCGCGAGGCCCGGAATGTCGTCGCCGCCGCTTCCGAGCCCACCTCATCCATCCACACCCGCGCCGCCTTCATCGAACGGGAGGCTGATGGCCATTATTGGACCCGCGCCGACGTTCAGGGCACCGAAGTGAAATTCATGGTGGATACGGGCGCGAGCATCGTTGCTCTCACCTTCCGCGATGCTCAGCGCCTCGGGTTGAACCCGGAAACGCTGACCTATGATTCGGAAATCCGCACAGCCGGCGGCGTCACCTATGGCGCGCCGGTTACCCTCGACAGTATCCGCATTGGCCGCGTGGAAGTGGCGCGCGTCAACGCCGTGATCCTGCGCAGCGAACTGGAACAGTCCCTGCTGGGCATGACCTTCCTCAGCGAGCTCAACTCCTACGAGTTCCGCAAGGGCCAGCTGATCATACGCCAGTAATCGGCTTGCCGTCTGCGCCGCGGCCAATACCGATCTCCCAGGCAAAGCGCTGCTCGTCGCCTGCCCAGCGCGCATAGGCCACGCGGCCTTCCAGCCCCACAGCCTTCATCAGATCCCTGTACCAGTTCTCAGTGCCAGCGTTCAGCCGCTGCGGATGGACGCCCCAGAGCAGGCAGGCCTGCCGCAGGCGCTGATCGTCCAGCGACCCGTAGAGGATCGGCACGCTGCCGCGCACCCGCGCAAACCGGGCAAGCCGCTCGAATGCCCCCGTGCGCAGGGCCAGGGCGGCGGCCCCTTCGGCCTCGCCCATGGCCAGCGCCGTCTGGGCCACGACATCGATGGCGTTGGGCACCGGGGCGTCTCCGCAGAACTCGCCCAGCGAGCGGCGGTAGTCCTCTGCCTCTTCCGTCGCGCGGATGATGCGGGACATGATCGCCACCGCCGTAGCCGGATGCCGGCCGACAGCGGTCTCCGCTGACAGCATCACGGCATCTGCGCCCTGATAGATGGCGGTGGCCACATCGGAAGCCTCCGCGCGGGTAGGCGCCGAATTCTCGATCATCGATTCGAGCATCTGGGTGGCCACGATGACCGGGCGCCCCTTGGAACGGGCGGCACGCACTATCCGCCGCTGGATGACGGGCACCTCCTCGGGGGCAAACTCGACCCCAAGGTCACCGCGCGCAACCATGACGGCGTCTGCGGCCTCAACGATGGCGTCGAGATTGGTGATGGCAGCGGGCTTCTCCAGCTTGGCCACCAGCGGCGCGCGACCCGCGATGATGTCCTTCACCTCCTGCACGTCTTCAACCGTCTGGACGAAGGAGAGCGCAACAATGTCCACCCCGATTTCCAGCGCGAATAGAAGGTCCGCGCGGTCCTTCTCCGTCAGCGCACGTACGGGCAGCGCCTTGCCGCGCACGGTGAAGCCCTTCTTGTCGCCCAGCTTGCCGGGTACTTCGGCGCGCACGCGGGGCTCGCTGCCGCCCTGCACAACCGTGAAGATCAGCTTGCCATCATCGGCGAGGATCGTGTCGCCCTCCTCCAGGATGGCGACAATCTCGGCATGGGGCACGGGGATGGTTTCCTCATCCGCTGCACTTTCGCCCACAACGATACGATACTCCTTGCGGAAGCCGAGCTTCAGCGCGCCGCCTTCGAATTTGCCAACGCGCACTTTAGGCCCCTGCAAATCTGCCAGCGTCGCCAGCGGCCAGCCGACAGCGGCCTCGGCCGCACGCACGGCGTTCAGCGCTTCCTGATGGGCAGCATGTTCGCCGTGGCTGAAGTTCAGCCGGAAAACATCGACGCCTGCCTGCGCCAGCGCGCGCACTTCCTTGAGCGAGCGGCTGCCCGGCCCCAGCGTGGCGATGATCTTGGCGTTCTCGCCCTGCAGCTGGGTTTTCGTCATCGGGTAATTCCTTTGTTTGCGGGCGCGTCAAGCAGTTTGGCTACAACGACTCTCGGCATCCGCGAAACCCTTCTCGGGCGAAGCACCTCATCCCGCCTGCAACAGGATGCGGGGCTTACAACTTGTTGCCATTTTCCTGGAGAGATTACGACAGGTTTTAGAACGAAAAATCCCATCATTTCAGCCACTTAGCAAACCGGGAAATTTACCTTTCCCCGCTATGCACACCCCAAGGCGCGCTGCAGCGCGCACTACAGAACAGAGGATATGGCATGCAATTTGGTGAGCTAGATGTTCAGCATGTTCCCGCGCTTCGCGCGGATGGACTATGCCGCGACGCAATAGACTTCTTTGTTGCCAACCCGAAACTCAGGCTGATCGCCGCTGTCGATGCTACCGGACGCCCGGCCGGGGCGCTCACGCGCTCGAAAATCGTCTCCAAAGCCGCCAGCCAGTTTGGCAGAGCGCTCTATGATGCGCGCCCGCTGGCGGAGTTCATGGAACCGCCCCGCTTTGTCGTCGGCACAGACCAGAAAGTCGCCGACATCGCCAAGCAGCTCGCAGCGACCGACCTGACCAATGCGCCTGACGGCTACATCCTTGTGGATCATCGTGGCCGCTATGCAGGTATCGTGGACGGACTGTCCGTGCTCCGCGCACTCCTCAAGCTGAACATGCAGCTGGTGGATGAACTCAATTCCGAAGTCGCCGTCCGCTGTGAAACCGAAAAGGAAGCCCGGCGCCTCGCTGATACGGATACTTTGACCGGATTGAACAACCGCAGACTGTTTATTGAAGGGGCAGACCGTTTCGTTGAGGATCGCACCCCCGGCTGGCTCGTCTATGTGGATCTCGACCGGTTCAAATATCTCAACGACAGATACGGCCATGCAGTCGGCGACGACGCTTTGAAGGTCACCGCGCGTCGCATACAGGAATGGCATCCCGGCGCACTGGCAGCCAGGCTCGGCGGCGACGAATTCGGCATACTGATAGATGCGGCACGCCTCGAAGGCAGCCCCGAAGAGGCTCTGACCCGGCTGCACGCCTCGCTCTGCGTGCCCTTCCCGTCCAAGCCCGGCGCTGTCAGTGTCGGCGCCTCCATCGGCGCGGCCGAATTTCCTGGTGACGCAGCGACACGGTCCGAATGGCTCCACGCAGCCGACAAAGCCATGCAGCGCGCCAAGGCCGATCATGGCGGCGTGCGCCTGTTTGATCCCACCATCGATATTGCCGAGGCCAAACAGGCCCGCCTCACGGAGTCCCTTCAGGCCGCCGTTTCGGAAAACCAGATATGTCCGGTATTTCAGCCTTTCTATTCGGTCGCAAACGGGCAGTTGGCCGGATTTGAAGTCCTGGCCCGCTGGCATGGGCCTGATATCGGCTTCATACCCGGCCCTGGTGAATTCATTCCGCTGCTTGAGCGCCTCGGCCTGATCGACGACATGTTCTGGGGCGTCGCCGAACAGGCCCTGCTTGCCTGCAGGAACATGCCTTCCCACCTGAAGATCGCACTCAATGTCTCCCCGATCCAGTTTGCCAACCGCCTTTTCCCGGCCCGGCTGGCGGCGCTGGCGTCCCGCATCGGTGTTCAGTGCAGCCAGTTGGAAATCGAGATCACTGAAACGGCCATGTTCCGCGACATGACACACACGGTGTCGGTGCTCCGTGATCTGAGCGATATGGGTATGTCCATCGCGCTTGACGATTTCGGGACCGGCTATTCCTCCCTGACACTGGTGAAGGAATTGCCGCTCACCAAACTCAAGATCGACAAATCCTTCATCCAGTCGGCCCAGAACTCGTCAAGCTCTGACAAGATCGTATCGGCCGCCATCGGCCTCAGCCAGGCCCTGGACATCCTGTGTTGCGCAGAAGGCGTTGAAGACGCCGCCACACTCGAACGCCTCCGGGGCATGAACTGCGATCTCGCCCAGGGCTTCCTGTTCGGCAGGCCGGCGGCGGACTTGTTTGGAATCCGCAGCCAGGCCCTCAGCGCAGCGGGCTAGGCCACCGCTTCAGCAACCACAAACGGATCATAGGAGAGGATCGGCGCAAGCCAGCGTTCGGCCATCCGCATTTCCCATCCCTTGCGGGCGGCGTAGTCCGCCACCTGGTCCCGGTCGATCCGTCCGACGGCGAAATACACGCTCTTCGGATGCGAAAGATAAAGTCCTGATACGCTCGAAGCGGGCATCATCGCATAGCTGGAGGTCAACTCCACGCCGATGCGCTTGCCGGCTTCAAGCAGGCTAAACAGGGTGCCCTTCTCGGTATGGTCGGGCTGGCAGGGATAGCCGGCCGCCGGGCGGATGCCCTGATATTTTTCGGCGATCAGTTCGTCGGTCGACAGCGCCTCATCCGGCGCATAGCCCCAAAGCTCCTTGCGGACCTTCTCATGCATGTATTCGGCCATCGCTTCGGCAAACCGGTCAGCCAGCGCCTTCACCATGATGGAGGAATAGTCGTCCCCCTTCGCAGCGAACTTCTTGGCGATCTCTTCAGCCTCCGGGCCTGCTGTCACACAGAAGCCGCCGATCCAGTCATCCCCCTGCGGGGCGACAAAGTCCGCCAGCGCAAAGTTTGGCTGGCCATTGTCCTTCATCATCTGCTGGCGGAGCGTCAGGAAGGTTTCGCCGCTGGCGAGTTTCACGTCGTCCCCGGAAGAATTGGCCTTCCAGAAGCCGACCACGGCTTTGGGCTTCAGCCAGCCTTCGCCGACCAGCTGTTGCATCATCGCCTGCGTGTCCCGCCACAGGCTTGACGCGGCCTCGCCAACGATCTTGTCTTCAAGGATTGCGGGATAGCGGCCCGCCAGATCCCAGGCCGAGAAATACGGTGTCCAGTCGATATAGCGCGCCAGCGTGCCCAGATCGATGTCTTCGAAAGTCCGTACACCCTCATAGGAGGGTTTGGGCGGCGTATAGCCTGCCCAGTCGAACTGAAGCCTCGCGGCGCGCGCCTCCGCAATCGGCAAACGCGGCTTGGGCGGGCCATCCTTGCGGGTCTCGCGCATCCGCTCATACCGGGCACGCACTTCGCTCAGGAATACCGGCCGGTCATCGTCGCTGAGCAGCGTACTGACGACGCCCACGGCGCGGCTGGCATCAATGACGTGCACGACCGGTGCAGACCGGATCGCCGGCTCGATCTTCACTGCCGTATGTGCCGCGCTGGTGGTGGCCCCGCCAATCAGCAGCGGCTGCACCATGCCCCGGCGCTGCATCTCGGCCGCAACATAGACCATCTCGTCAAGGCTCGGCGTAATCAGGCCGGAGAGACCGATAATGTCGGCTTTTTCCTTCACAGCGGTATCGAGAATCTTCTCGGCGGGGACCATCACGCCCAGATCAACGATCTCATAGCCGTTGCAGGCTAGCACCACGCCGACAATGTTCTTGCCGATGTCGTGCACATCGCCCTTCACCGTCGCCAGGATCACCTTGCCGTTGGACTTGCGCTCCAGGCCCAGCTCTCGCTTTTCCGCTTCCATGAAGGGCTCAAGCCAGGCCACCGCCTGTTTCATCACGCGAGCTGATTTCACCACCTGCGGCAGGAACATCTTGCCGGACCCGAAGAGATCCCCCACCACATTCATGCCTGCCATCAGCGGGCCTTCGATGACATGCAACGGACGCGCCACGCTGAGGCGGGCTTCTTCCGTATCCACATCAATAAACTCGGTGATGCCATGCACCAGCGCATGCTCCAGACGCTTGGCAACCGGCAGTTCACGCCAGGCAAGATCCTTGACCTGAACCTTGCCCTTCTGGCCCTTGAAGCGCTCGGCGAGTTCCACCAGCCGGTCGGTCGCGTCGCTGCGGCGGTTGAGGATCACATCCTCCACAGCCTCGCGCAGCTCCGGCTCGATATCGTCATAGATGTCAAGCTGGCCGGCATTGACGATGCCCATGTCCATGCCCGCCGGGATGGCATAATAGAGAAACACCGAATGCATTGCCCGGCGCACCGGCTCATTTCCCCGGAAGGAGAAGGAGACGTTGGAGAGGCCGCCGGAGATGTGGCAGCCAGGGCAGGTCTCGCGGATCACGCGCGCGGCTTCAATGAAGTCCAGCGCGTATGTGTTGTGCTCCTCGATACCGGTGGCCACCGCGAAGACGTTGGGATCGAAGATGATGTCTTCCGGCGGGAACCCCACTTCTTCGGTCAGGATACGGAAGGCCCGCTGGCAGATCTCTATCTTGCGGGCTGCCGTATCGGCCTGCCCCTGCTCGTCAAACGCCATCACCACAACAGCCGCGCCATAGGAAAGACAGGCGCGCGCCTGCTCGCGGAATTTCTCTTCACCTTCCTTCATCGAGATGGAGTTGACGATCGGCTTGCCCTGCACGCATTTCAGGCCTGCCTCGATCACCTCCCATTTGGAGGAGTCGATCATCACTGGCACGCGGGCAATGTCGGGCTCGGCCGCGATCAGGTTCAGATAGGTCGTCATGGCCTGCACACCGTCGAGCATGCCTTCGTCCATGTTCACATCGATCACCTGCGCGCCGCTCTCCACCTGCTGGCGGGCAACCTCGACCGCATCGGCATACCGCCCTTCGGTGATCATCTTCCGGAAAACGGCTGATCCGGTCACGTTGGTGCGTTCCCCGACGTTGATGAAAGTGGCTCTTGCCTGTGTCATTTGCGCGACCTTCCGCGATCCAGCGGCCAGTTGCCATCGGCGAGCGTGGCGAAACCGTCCGTCTTCTGATTATAGATGTATACCCAGGCCTGCTCGCCCGTCTCCGCGCCTGCCTCGTCGAGAACAGGCACCTGCCGGCGCAGGTAAAGCGATGTGGCGGGGTCATCCGTCACATCTTCAAATTCGTCCATGGCCGGAATGATGCCTGCATCCTTCACGCGCCAGCGCACGCCATGGCAAAGCGTTTCGCCCGCCACCACGCCCGGAAAACCGCCCAGATCGAGCATCGCGCCACGAAACCGGCATGGCCCGAGAAACTCCCCGGCCACATCCAGTCCCAGCTGGTTTGGCGCGCCCGCTGCGCCCTGTTTCAGGAGGCCGTAGAAGATGAAAAGGTCTCCGGCCTTGACATCCGCTTTCGTCACGACGCCACCGTAAACGGCTCAAGCCCTGACAAGCGCATGGCGCGCGGCAATTCCGGCACATGGCGCGGCGCAGACGATTTCACCGCTTTGGCAATCGCTGCGATATGCCCCGGCGAGGTGCCGCAGCACCCGCCCAAAACGTTTACCAGGCCGCTGTTTGCCCATTCCTTGAGATGCGCGGCTGTCTGATCCGGCGTCTCGTCATACTCCCCAAAGGCGTTCGGCAGGCCGGCATTGGGATAGGCAATGACGCGCGTATCGGCGACGCGGGAGATGGAGGCGATATGCTGGCGCATCAAGTCTGCCCCCAGCGCGCAGTTGAGGCCCACGGCCCAGGGCCTGGCATGGCGCACGGAGTTCCAGAAGGCCTCAGCCGTCTGCCCACTGAGGGTACGTCCAGAGGCATCCGTGATCGTGCCGGAAATGATGATCGGCAGGTCGATGCCCTTGTCCTGGCGCAGGTCCAGCAGCGCCTTGATCGCCGCCTTGGCATTGAGGGTGTCAAACACCGTCTCGATCAGGAACACATCGATGAATGGCGCCATCGCTTCGGCCTGCTCGTAATAGGCGGCGCGCACATCATCAAACGTCACGTCCCGGTAGCCGGGATCGTTGACATTCGGGCTGAGCGACAGGGTCTTGTTCGTCGGCCCGATGGCGCCCATCACGCCCACAGGGCGGCCAAGCTCCGCCTCTGCCTTGTCGGCAACTTCCCTGGCAATCCGCGCGCCTTCACGGGCGATCTCCGGGGCAAGTGCCTCCATCTTGTAGTCCGCCATGGCGATGGTGGTGGCAGAGAAGGTGTTGGTTTCCACAAAGTCCGCCCCCGCATCAATATACCGGCGGTGGATTTCGCCTATGACATCCGGGCGCGTGAGGTTCAGCAGATCGTTGTTGCCTTTCAGCGGGATGGCCCAATCAATAAACCGGCTGCCGCGGAAGTCTTCTTCCGTCAGCTTGAAGTTCTGGATCTGCGTGCCCATTGCGCCATCGAGCACGAGGATGCGCTCATTGGCGAGTTTCTCGAGCGCCTTGAAACGGTCTTTGCTGTTCATGGCTCAGGCTGCCTTTGCAGATTGGGGATTGAGGCCGAGCAGGCGGCAGGTCGACAGGGCAAGCCCCGCGCGGTTTAGCGTGTAGAAGTGAAAGTCCTCCACGCCCTGCGCCTGCAGCTTGCGGCAGAGATCGGCGGCCACATTCGCAGTGACGAGATCGCGGGTTTCCTCGTCCTCGTCCAGCCCTTCATAGAGCGTGTGCAGCCAGGCGGGGATCGACGCGCCGCAGAGGCCGGCAATGCGCTTGAGGCCATTGAAGTTCGGCTGCAGCATGATGCCAGGCACGATGGGCATGGTCACCCCGCCCGCCCGCGCCTTCTCCAGGAAAGCGAGATAGACTTCCGGCTCGAAGAAGAACTGCGTGATCGCCCGGTCTGCGCCCGCGTCCTGCTTGGCCTTGAGGAAGGCGATTTCCGCGTCCCAGCCCCGGCTTTCGGGATGAAGCTCCGGATAGCAGGACACCGAAATCTCGAAACATTTGCCCAGCTCGGGGCGATGCTCCCTCAGCCCACGGATAAGATCGACCGAGTCTGCAAAGCCGCCCGGATGCGCCTCGAATTTGGCGCCCATACCTGCAGGGGGGTCGCCGCGCAGGGCCACGATATGCCTCACGCCCGCCTGCCAGTATTCCTCGGCAACGGCGAGCACTTCCTCTTTCGTCGCCGAAACGCAGGTGAGGTGCGCAGCCGGGCGCAGCGCCGTCTCTGCAACAATGCGGCGCACCGTGTCATGCGTGCGTTCGCGGGTTGATCCGCCCGCGCCATAGGTCACCGAAACGAAGGCTGGCGCCATCGGTTCCAGCCGCTTGATGGTTTCCCAAAGACGCGCATTCATCGCCTCTGTTTTCGGGGGGAAAAACTCGAACGATACGCGTACGGAATTTTCGGCGGTTGGTGATTGGATGGCCGGACGGGTCACGCGGCTTTCTCCCGGACTGAGGCAGGCTTGGTTGCCCGCCAGATATTGACAGTAAGGCCCGGCGTGCCGTTTTCCGGCGGCGCAAAGCTTTGCGGTGCCTCAAGGCTGAGGCCGGCTTTGCTGGCCCAGCTGGCCAGCGCATCATGGCGCACGCCCAGGCGGTGATGCCCATGTTCAGTACGCAGAAACTCAAGATCATGCGGGGCAAAATCGATCACCAGCAGCCGGCCGCCGGGCACAAGCACCCTGCCCGCCTCGGCAATCGCATCGGCTGGCGTGTCGAGGAAATGCAGCACCTGATGAATGATCACCAGATCAGCGCTGGAATCGGCAAACGGAACAGCCGTCACATTGCCGAAACGGACACGGGCATTGCGCGCATTGGCGCTTTCCAGATTGGCCCGCGCAACCGTCAGCATACGGTGGCTGAAATCGATGCCTTCGGCCTCTGCCGCCCGCGGCGCAAACAGCGCCAGCATACGGCCGGTGCCGGTTCCAAAATCGATCATCCGGTTGAAGGGCCCGGCTCCGGCCAGGTTCAGGAGGGCAGTTTCGATGGCTTCATTGGGATAATGCAGTCCGCGCACCGCGTCCCAGGTCTCTGCAATGCTGGAGAAATACGCCTCGGCCGAGGCTGCACGGCCTGCCATAACCATGCGCAGCCGCTCAAGGTCTGCCTCGATCTCCGGAACATCCGGGCCGAGAGCATTGAACAGGGCGTCCAGCAATTCCTTGCCAGGGCCACTGCGCGCGGCGCGATAGAACACGAATGCCCCTTCCGGCAGGCGCTCGGCCAGGCCGGCTTCAGACAGCGCCTTGAGATGGTGTGACAGGCGGGGCTGGCTCTGTTCCAGCACCTGGACAAGCTCCCCCACCGAGAGATCCTGATACCGCAGCAAGGCAAGCAGGCGCAGCCGCGTTGGCTCGCCCGCAGCCCGCAGCCGCTCAAGAAGTCCGTCAAAAGCATCGCTCATGCAAATCATATAAACGAACTTTTATATGATTTGCAATCCATGTTCGGAACCTGATCTAAACCGGTTCGTTAGAGTTGGTAATGAATATGGCATGAAAGACACGTTCCCAGCCATTTTTCGGGGCGTCAGGTTGAAGCAGGAAAACCACATGCCATCTCTCTGCCACGCTCATTCACTATCTTAGTCATCACCTGTTGACTTATTCCGAACTTCGCAGCATAGGCAGGTCAACAGCTGATGACTTACTCCTCCCAGAAGCCACAATTGCCTGCCACCGTCCGCCGTATGTCGTCACTTCAGGAATATTGACTGCATGAAACCCGCCCTCCCCGGTGCCGCACTGCTTGCGGTTGCACTTGCCGCCTGCGCTTCGACACCCGCTGCCGGCGCCAATGACATTGCGGACCCGTATGAGGGCTTTAACCGCAAGATGTTCGCCTTCAATAACGGGCTCGACAAATACGCGCTGGACCCGGCCGCAACCGCCTACAAGACGGTAACCCCCGAATTTGCCCGCGACCGGGTGACCGACTTCCTGCGCAACCTGCGCGGCCCGGTCATCTTCGCCAATGACGTGCTTCAGGGCGAGCCAGACCGTGCCGGAACGACCTTCGCCCGCTTTGGAATCAACACCACCATCGGCCTCCTCGGCCTGTGGGACGCCGCCACACATATGGGGCTCGACCGTCACAACGAGGATTTCGGCCAGACGCTCGCCGTCTGGGGGGTGGAAAGCGGCCCTTACCTCGTTCTGCCGGTGCTGGGCCCCACCACACCGCGCGACCTGACCGGCTTTGGTGTGGACCGCGCCATCGACCCGTTGACCTGGGTACAGCTCGACAATGACGATGACACAGACCTCGCCATCCGCGCCGGCCTCGGCATCGTCGGCGCCCTCAATACCCGCGTGAGGCTGGAAGACCAGATCAACACGCTGAATGCTCAACCCGAACCCTATATTGCCCTTAGACGGATTTATTCATCTTCGCGTCAGGCAGAGATTCTTAATGGGAGGGTGAACGAAGCCACCGCCTATGATGACCTCCCTGATTTCGACGCATTCGACGATTACGACGACGAACTGTTCGGAGATGAAAATGTCGGGGCCGCCCCTGAAGAGGAGTAACACAGTGAAGCGTTTCATCCTTCCGGTCCTTATGGCCGCAACCCTGTCGGTAAGCGCCCTTCCCGCCTTCGCGGACGCGAAGACGGAGGCTTACGTCAAGAAGAACGCCAACGAAGTTCTGTCCACGCTCAACAACCCCGCCCTTTCCGCCAAGGAACGGACGGAGAAGTTCAGCGAGTATATGGACCAGTTCGCCGATTTTGATGCGATCTCGAACTTCGTGATCGGCAAATACAGCCGCCGCTTCAGCGAGGCTGACCTCACCCGCTATCGCAAGGCGTTCCGCGCCTACGCCATGGCGGTGTATGAGAACGAACTCGACGCATATCGCGGCGAAGCTGTGACCGTGCGCAATTCTGTCGACCGCTCGCCGACCGATTCGATCGTCAACACGGTGATCAAGCGCCAGGATGGCAAGGACATGGACGTGCGCTGGCGCGTTCAGGGCAAGGAAGGCAATTACCAGGTTGTCGACGTTGCCCTCAACCTTGACGGCAACCTGATCTGGCTCGCCATTGAGCAGCGCGCCCAGTTCATTGCCCTGCTCGACCAGAACAATGGTTCGGCCGATGTGTTGATCAACAAGATCAACGCGATGACCGCCGACATCAAGACACGCAAGCGCAGCTGATCGTTTCAGCCGCTGGCCAACGCAAAACGCCCTGACCATCGGTCAGGGCGTTTCTTGTTTGGGCAGACCGTCAGACCTCAGGGCGCCGGGGCGGGCGGCATGGTGAAATTGATCGGGGCGCCGGGGCCAAGGTCGATGCCGAGATAGAACCAGCCGACCGTGAGAATGACGCCCGTGAGGAGCAGCCAGACCGAATAGGGCAGCATCAGTGCCGTGAGGCTGCCGAGGCCGAAATCCTTCTGCCAGCGCTGGGCGAAGATCAGGATCAGCGGGAAATAGACCATCAGCGGGGTGATGATGTTGGTGGCCCCATCCCCGACGCGGTAGGCGGCGGTTGCGCCTTCCGGCGAGACGCCCAGCAGCATCAGCATCGGCACCAGAACCGGCGCCATCAGCGCCCATTTGGCCGAGGCCGAGCCGACGAAGAGGTTCAAAAGGCCGGTGAAGATCACCATCAGACCCAGCACGACCGGCAGCGGCAGGCCGCTCGATTCGATCGCGTTGGCGCCGTGAACGGCGGTGATGAAGCCAAGGTTCGACCAGCCGAACATGGCGACGAAATGCGCTGCCGCAAAGGCAAGGACGAGATAGTAGCCCATATCCTTCATCGCTTCGGCCATCATGGCGACGAGATCGCGGTGATTTTTCACCGTTCCGGCCGCCGCGCCATAGGCCCAGCCCGCAAACAGGAACAGCAGGAAGAAGGCCGCCACCAGCGACTGGTAAAGCGGCGCCAGCGTGGCGTGGACGGAGCAATCGCCCGTTTCGATCGTGCCAGGCGCGCAGGCCTCTTCATTGATCAGCGGCGTGCCGGGGCCGAAGGTCATGAAGACCCAGAGCAGAATGACCGCGAGGCTGGCCAGGCCGGCATAGAGGATGCCCTTCTTCTGGCCAGGCTCCAGCGGTTTGTCCTCATCGCCGAAATCCTTCGCCTGCTGGGCCGTTGGCACCCATTTGCCAAGGCGCGGCTCGACGATCCTGTCGGTGACGAACCAGATCAGCGGCAGATAGATCACCATCAGGACCGCGATGAAGAACCAGTTGCCGGCGATGTTGACGTGAAGGCTGTCGACGAGGCCGGAGTTATCCACAGCCTGCTGGGTGATGCCGAAGAGGAGCGCGTCGAGCTGGCCGGGGGTGATATTGGCGGAAAAGCCGCCCGAAACGCCCGCAAAGGCCGCCGCAATCCCGGCAATCGGATGGCGCCCGGCCGCAGCATAGAGAATGCCGGCGAGCGGGATCAGCACGACATAGCCCGCATCCGAAGCGTGGTTCGAGATCATGGCAATCAGCGCGACCACCGGCGTCAGCAGGAAGGCCGGCGCGCCGCGGACAGCCGCCCGCATCCCGCTGGCGAAGAGGCCGGACCGCTCGGCCACGCCAGCCCCCAGCATCACGATCAGCACATAGCCCAGGGGGTGAAAGTGGGTGAAGGTCTTGGGCATATCGACCCAGAGCCGCTGGATATTCGCCGCCGACAGGAGGCTGTCGGCGCGCACGACGACTTCGGAGCCATCCGGGTTGAGCTGGGTCGGGTGCGGGGCCGAAACGCCGATGGCGGCGCAAACAACCGAAAGAAGAACCAGGCCGCCGATCAGATAGAAAAAGAGGAAAACCGGGTCTGGCAGTTTGTTGCCTGTTCTCTCGACAAATCCGAGAAAACCTTTCTGCGCAGGCGCCGTATTGCTCTCACTCATTCGAACTCTCCCAGTTTCCCAGGGCGAACTGTGCGGATCAGGCGCCCGAAGGCAAGGGTTTTTGTGCCATAATTGCAGCGGAACGGGCCAAATTTCGGGAGAGGCAGCGCGGAGGGCCGGAACGCGCGGGGGCGCGGCCGGTGTAGCGTTTTTGCGGAGAGGGGCCCCACCCTATCCCTCCCCATGAATGGGGAGGGGACCTGTTGCGTGGGGGGAGAGGTTGAGTTTCGGCGGAGGGCGACTTTTCCCCTGGGCGCGACTTGCCCCCTCCCCGCTTGCGGGGAGGGTTGGGGTGGGGCTCGGTGAGGCTAGGAGGTGTCAGGGTGTGGGGCTCCCCCCTCCGCCCCTGCGGGGCACCTCCCCCGCAGGCGGGGGAGGAGAACAGCGTGCGGCGGGTAGGTTTCGTCCGTTGGAGGAGTTTTGGCGTCTTCCGAGAAAATGCTAGCGAGGTTTGGAGAGATGTGACTTTCCCAGACGGGATCGTCCCAGCTCGGTTTGACCGCCTTGGGTTTCTTGTAAGCCCGCCAGTAGTCGCCGACCTGGACGATATGGACATGGCCCCATTTGGAAACCGAGATCAGGAGGGTCCTGAGTTCCTTGTCCTGACGTTTGAAGATCCAGCGCAGCTGCAGCCAGAGGTACGGCCAGAAGACTGGCAGCACATGGGCATAGAGGCGGGCGGCGATCTGGGGCGACATGGGAAGGAGTATACCTCCGTTCCCGGAGGGGGTGGATGAAATTCCTGGAAATCGCCTAAGTGCTGCAGGTTTG